>JBHIXF010000003.1:0-170946 GCA_041984925.1 Comamonas sp. | reverse complement strand
CTGCACCCCACTGCTGCAAAAAACAGCAGGGTAGGTGGATAACGTGGCTCAAAATTGGGCGTGACGGATGCCCTTTAGTGGCTCAGTTTTGCTCGTGATTCAACACACAAAGGCGCACCGAGGAGTTGGGGCGGCGCCTGGTGGAGCAGGATGCGGCCGTCCAGCAGCTCAGCACCACGAACGAGCAGTTGCAGGCCAAGGTCGATGGACTGCTCACTGCGAAGCAGCAGTTGGAACTGGCGCTGGCGACGGCCTGGTCATCCGTCACGGCGCAAGAGCAGGTCGTGGCCAGCATGTTGGAGCGATTCAGTGCGACGGCACCTGCTCTTGGGTTGGCGGTGAATAACCCGGATGAAGTGGCCCAGCGATCAGTCAAGCGAGAGTCAAAAAAGTCAACGGGGACAGGGACTTAAGCTTGTTTCTGCGGTTTTTTACATGAATCCCTGCCGACCCTCAAGTAAATCTTTTATCTCCATCACATGCTCCGTAGCGCGACGAACTGGTTACTCGGTCCTTCCGCACGAAGACTCAGGCTCGCACTGTTCGACACCACGTAGCCCAGTGGCTGCGTCAGGGTGAACGGGAACAGCACTGGCAGCGACTGCAGGCTGGGCACTGAAACGGGCTTGCCAGCGTGGCGCACGGCGGCCTCGATCAACCAGGCTGTGAGTTCGTCATCATCAATCAACACCGCTTGACGTTTGATGACACGCTTAGCCGTCTCATCTCGTGTTAATACTTGCCAGCTTTCCTGAGTCTGAAGCACTCTAGCTACCGCCCTCTCGATCCCACTGCGATCGCCGTACTGCTCTGCCATACGGCGCTGAAGCTCTTTGATCGAACAATCTCCTTGCAACGCAAGCAGTCGGCCTGTTGTTTCAGAGGTTTTCCCGAAGAATGGATAGCTGGCTATGGAAGCGCCCCAGACCAGCGGCAGCACAACGTATTGCCCCTGCCTCTTGTAGATAGCAATCCCTCTGCTGATGAAATCAGCCAAGTGCTCAAAGGGCTTGGTGCTCAAACGCTTGAGAACATCCAGTGTTTTTCGCTGGGACTCGATGCCCGGCAGCATTGTGGCAACCTGATCCCTGACAACTTCGATAGAGCTTTGGGTCACGGCTGCATCAAGTGCTATTCGACACCATTCAATGTCTACATACCGATCAAAGCCAATAAGTGGCACCTTTGTGGTCATGCCACATCTCCTGAATAATGGACTTTCACAAAGGGCACGATCAACTCTTCGACCGACACCCCGCCGTGGACGACCACTTGGTCGCCCTCCGGCACAAAGGCTGTTCGCCCGCCTGCAAATAGCGGCATGAAGTTCGCGGGTAGTCCTGCGATGTCCAGACTGAGCGTGCCGGGATAAGCCGTTGCTGAATCGACGCGTAAGGCTTCGCTTCGATACACCCTTACGCGCTCACCGCGCGTTTCGGCGATGACGCCCTGGTTGGGCCTGCCAACGCCAGTGGCCTCCACGTTACCGTGATCCGCGGTGAGGTAGATGTGGTAGCCCTTGTCGAGCAACATCGAAAACAGCCGGTCAACAAAACCGGTCGTCAGCCAGTTGCCGATCCACATTGCTACATCTTGCTTGGATCGCTCCTTATGGAGCCGCTCATCCACCTCATCGATGACCAGGCCTACCACCTTCGGATGACGGTCGTTCAAATCCGCCTCAAGCGCGTCCAGTTGATCAATCTGGCGCAGCGCACGGCGGTACATCACCTCATTAGAGTTGACACCCTCGTTCTGCCAGAACATCTTCCACAAGGATTCCTCTTTGTCCGTTCGGTCGATGGAATCCTCGAACTCGCGCGGCTTCAGGCCAGAGAACAATGCCTGGCGTGATACCGATGTCACTGTCGGCAACCATGCAAACGCAGCGCCCTCGTCAAATGCGAATCGCTTTGCGTTGGCGCTTAGGTGCTCGCGAATCTGCACCCACTGGTCAAAGGCCAACCCGTCAAAAACCAGCAAAGCCAGCTTGGTTTCCCCGGCGGATCGCCGATGACGCAAAAAGCGCGGTACGTGATGCACCATCGCCGGGCCTTTGGTCACTGGTTGCAGAAACAGGTCAGCGTAATGCTTGGCTGCCACCCAGGCTTGCAGATGGTCGTCTGACTTCGCCTGCAGGGTCTTAATGCGATTTCGAATTACCGTGAGATGCTCGCTGACTTCCTTGCCTGGCAGACCGTGCGTACGGGCAAGGATCTCACCGTAGCGCTTGGCGAACTCGCTCCAATCTTTGTGCGAAGAGGCTGCCGTTGGCGCTGTCTCGATCAGGCCGTTGATGCCTTTGAGCACCAATGCCTGCAATGCCGTCGGGTCCTGGATGACCCCAGCCTTGACCCAACTCGGCATCCCTGCGGGAACGCTGTGAACCGCCAGCGGATGCAAGCTGCCATCGAGAAACATGGAGTCGACCAGCACCTGCACATCAGAGTGGTCGAACGGAATCTCGATCCTGGCCACATAGTCAGGTGGTGGCGGCTCCCCTATACGGGTGCCATCCAACCCCAATTTCGACAGGTAGCGATACCACGCGTCCTGCACTACGCGCAGCAGCGCACTCTTGGACGTCAGCCATGTGGCAACGGGAAAATCCGCGAACAAGCCCTTGCCCTGAATGATGCTTGCCGCGTGCTGGGCGAACATGGGTGGCAAAGAACGGTTGGCGAAGTGCATTCGCAGCAGCTCGCGCCAAAAGTCCACCGGGTTACGGATGGATCGGGGCGCAAGCTGGTAGACGTGTTCAAGGATGAACTCCTTCGACTCGCTTTCACCCCGAGCCGACTGCAACTCAGTCTGATGAGCATGAAACAGCTCGGCAAAACGCTCTGGCTCGACTTGCTGTACCGCGCTGTACGCCAGCTTGGGAAATAGATCAGCAAGGCTGAGCCGAACCACACGCCCGTGATGCACGATGTCCCAGGGCAAGGCATTCGCGTCCGCGCTGCGCAGATGCAAAACCAGCGATGGTGCAGGCCCTGGCTCACCCCGATCCCATGCTGCGCGATAGCGCTCTTCGTACTCCGCACGGAAGGCGAACGGGTCTTCGTACAGCATCAGCTCAAAGCCCCGGCTGCGCAGCTCGGACAGCAGCTTTTCGTCCAGCAATACATCGTCAGGGTCACACGCCACCCACAGCCGGGTGAGGTCGGCGGTGAAATGACTCAGGATGCGTTCCGTCCACAGGCTCATGCCTCACCTCCAACGCGCACCATCATCACGGCATTCAAATCCGGCACGCTGGCCTCCATGTCGTCCAAGGTGGCCATGCGGGCCTCGTGTTCCTGTTGCAGCCGCTTGCGGCGGTGTTCCCGCACGGCAGGCAAGCCGATTCGCCCAATGGCCTGTCCTCGTGCCTCGAACGCATACACAGCACGTTCCCGCTCTTCCTTCAAGCGGGCGCGGTGTTCGGTCAGCAATTCGGTGAAGATCCGTTCCCCCTGGACATTGGCCGCCGCATGGGATGCCTCAAACCACTTCGCCGACGCCTCGGTGCCGGTCACCGCATGCACGTCCACCGTTTCAGTCAGCAGCAAATCCCACACGCGCTTGGCGGTCGGCACAAAAGAGCGGCCTTCCTCATTGATGAACACGGGCAAAAAGCGCTTGCGGCTCAAGCCCTCAGCCGCCAGGCTAATCTCCCACAGCGACCAGATGCCGCGCACCGAATCCGGCAAGCCGGTGACGCGAATCGCCGGCAGCGGCTGCCCGGCGACAAAGCGCGGCAGCTCGCTGATCACCGCCCGGGCGCGCGGGTCTTCCATGGTGACCCATTCCAGCTCCGGGTTCTCATCGGCTGTGCGGGCGTCAAAGCAGGCCTGCGCTGACTCGCTGCCGTCCGTCCATTTCACCCGCCACGCCTTGCCAACCTTCGCTGCGGAGCCACCGCGAACAGCCAGCCCGCTGGTGATGGCACGTTCCAGCCAGAATTGCGCCGGGTGACCGCGCCATTTGCGGGCATCATCGGCATCCAGATCGTGTTCGGTGGTGAGCAAGTCGGAGGACTTCTTTGAGTCCGCCAACGTAGATCGCAACTGAGACACCGCGTCATCGCACTCCTGCTCGATGGCGTTCGGGTTCTGCAAACCGCGCACGAAAAGTTCGTCGAAAATCGGGTCGGCCTCGACCGAATCCATCACATCGGCCGCCTTATCGACGCCGAACTCCTGCGCGATGACTTCCAGCTTTTCCTCCAGCACCTGACGCACGCGATGCTCGACGGTGTCTTCAAGCACGAAGTTGATGGCACGCACCACATGCTTCTGGCCGATACGATCCACCCGGCCAATGCGCTGCTCGATCCGCATAGGGTTCCACGGCATGTCGAAGTTGACGATGACATGGCAAAACTGCAGGTTCAAACCTTCGCCACCCGCATCCGTCGAAATCAGCACGCGCACATCCTTGGAGAACGCCTGCTGCGCACGGGTGCGGGTTTCCAGATCCATACTGCCGTTGAGCGTCGTCACCGAGAAGCCACGGCTCTCCAGGAAATCGGCCAGCATCGCTTGCGTGGGCACGAACTCGGTAAAGATCAGCACCTTCAGCGCCGGGTCGCCTTCTTCCTGCTGCAGCTTGTAGATCAGCTCCAGCAGCGCCTCAGCCTTGGCATCGGTACCGGCGGCCTCAGTTTCCCGCGCCAGTTCCAACAACATCTCGACTTCAGACTTTTCCATCTCCCAACCGCTGAACTGCATGGCCAGATCCACCTGTGACTGGCCATCCAGGTCCGCCCATTCGTCGGTACTGGTGTTCTCGAACAGATTTGCCTGGGGCTGCGGCGCATCAAGCAGCGCTTGGCGCTTTTCCAGTGTGGTACGAATGGCCGCCGTACTGGATGTGACCAGCCGCTGCATCAGGATCATCAAGAAACCGATGTGGCGCTGCTTGGCGGCCAATGCCTGGTTGTAGCCATGGCGCACATAGTCGGTCACTGCCTCGTACAGGCGGTGCTGTGCGCCGTGTCGCGCCTGCCAGGCCACCGCCTGCAACCGGGTCACACGAGGCTTGAACAGCGGCTGGCCCTCGGCGTTGATCGATGCACGCTTTTCTGTGCGGATCACGAAAGGCCGCACGCGCTCACGATTGACGCTGCCTTCATCTGGGAACGCTTCCCGGTCTAGCAACTGCATCAGCCGCATGAACTGATCGGTCTTGCCCTGGTGCGGCGTGGCCGACAGCAACAAGAGATAGGGCGAAGCTTCAGCAAGCGCAGCACCGAGTTTGTAGCGTGCCACCTGCTCGGTGCTACCGCCCATGCGGTGGGCCTCGTCGATGATGACCAGATCCCACGATGCCGAGATCAGGTCCTCGAAGCGCTCACGGTTGTAGGTGTTCAGTTGCTCCAGGCTCCAGCCACGTCGACTTTCCATGGGCTTCACGGAATCCAGCGAGCAGATCACCTGGTCGTGCATACGCCACAGGTTCTCTTCCTCGCCCGCGCCGCCGCTGCGCCACTGGCGGAAAGCCGCCAGCTCGGATGGTTCGATGAACTGAAACGTCTCACCAAAGTGCAGGCGCATTTCCGCCTGCCACTGGCGCACCAGTCCCTTGGGCGCCACCACCAGAATGCGCTTCACCCGGCCACGCAGCTTCAATTCACGCAGCACCAAGCCGGCCTCAATGGTTTTGCCCAAGCCCACCTCGTCGGCCAGCAGGTAGCGGATGCGATCGCGGCTGATGGCGCGGTTCAGCGCATAAAGCTGATGCGGCAGCGGCACCACGCTGGACTGGATGGGCGCCAGCAGCAGGTTGTCTTCCAGTGCATCCAGCAGTTTGGCGGCCGCCGTGCTGTGCAGAATCTGCTCCACACTCGGCCGCACGCTTTCCAGTGAGGCCAAATCCAACGCTCGGGCACGCACCACCGCGTCCTTGGCGGGCAACCACACGCGGTAGGCCACCTCGCCCCACACATCCTGCCGCTCAATCACACGGCACGGCGACGCCTGCCGAGTGAACCAGCACCAATCGCCAATAGAAAAACTGCGCTCGGTTTGCGTCATTGGCCCACCTCGCCGCGCAGCGCTCTGCCTTGTACAGTCAGGCGATAGCGCTGTTTGCTGCTGTTGGGCTTGTCAGGGATGGTCATTTCGACGAGTGCCAATCCCAGCAACGGCGTCAACACCACCTCCCGAAACTTGCTCCTGTTGCTGCGGCCAACCCACTGCATCAAGGTGGCAACATCATGTTCATCGGTCATCTGAGCCAACAACGCTTGCTGCTCGGCACTGAGTCCCGACTTAGGCCCGACTTGGTCCCGACTTGATCCCGACTTGGCCCCCGCTGGGTCCCCGGCCTGCGCTTGCGCCTCTTGGGCAAAGCGCTGACGAATCGCCTCGCGGGCCTGAAACTGGGTCTCGCTGAGCGGGTCGAGCAACTGCTGCCGCACCAGATGGTCAGCCACTGCGCGGGCCTGCTGGGTGGTACTGATACCCAGACCGCGGATCGCCGTGAGAGTGAGCGGCTCGTTATCGGGCAGCGACAGCGCCAACGCCAGCACACCCGCCTGCTCGGGCGTCAGGTTCGCCCCCAGCGTTTGGCGCAAGCGCTGCATGGCTTCGGTGACCAGGGGCTTGTTGATCAGCACCAGCTCAAAATCCTTGCGCGCCTTGTCGTTCTTCAACTGGGGCGGGGTGCGCCCCAGCTCGTGCCAGTTGCGGAAAATGGCGCGAATGCCGGTGCCCGCCTGATCCGACAAACCAATGCGGCGAAACGCTTTCACAATGGCCGGGTTGCGCACTTCCTTTTCGGTGGGATCCAGCAGCTCAGCTTCGGTCGCGAAGGCATCGCCGGGGTTCCAGAACACCGTGCGGTCGGTAAACAACTTGATGGAGGCCTTGCGCCCGTGGTCACCATAGTCCTGGTGGATCAGCAGGTTGATAGCTGCCTCACGGAAGGCAACATAATCCGGCGGATCATCATTGCGGCGCAGCGTCGTCGGGTCGAGCGAGAACGGATGCTCGGCAATGCGCATGTAGCGCGCCACCAGGCCCTGCCAGGTCTGAAAAATGTTCTCCTCAAACACATAGCGGTCATGCCAGCGCTGTTCAGCAGACCATTGGTCAAAAGCCGTGTCGATACGCTGATAGTCCAGCACCGGCCTAGGCAGAATCTGGCGGACAAAACGGCCCGTGCCAAACAGCAGCACACCCGCGCGGGTGGGGTGCAGCTTGCCGCCTTGCTCGACCACGAAGTTCCAGTTCAGCAGGAAGGCGATCGGGTCGGTGATCTCGGCATGTTCAGGGTTCCGCCGGGCAAACTGGGCCTGATACCACTTGACGGTATCCAGATCGAAGCAGGCATCTGCAGCAAGCTCGGTCAGCACCGTGCCGTCATACCGCTCTTGCGCCGCGTCACGTAAAAAACGCTCCAGTTCACTTTGGGTGAACTGTTCATCGCCCGCACCACGTCGCAAATAACTCTGGCGCGGGTCGCCCTTGAGGTAAACCGGCTTCTCCAGGCGCGGCATTTCCGGGATGTGGAAGGCAAACACATGCTTGCCGTCCAGTTCAAAGCGATGGGGCGTAACCCTGATCACCCGATTGAGTTTCTGCCCACCACGCAGCACCGCCAGAAAATCATTCTGAACTTTGTCCGGCTCTTCAACGCCGGTTACTTCCAACCGGCCATTGGCCTCGCTGACACCAAACACCAGCCAGCCGCCTGCCGTATTGGCAAAGGCCGAAACGGTTTTGTAGGCATCTTCCGGCACGGCGCGCTGCGCCTTTTTGCACTCGAAATCGTTCCATTCGATGCCGTTGAGTCGTGCCAGCAGTTCATCCTGATTCATCGAGCGGCTCCGAGTGGGGTCATCAGATGCCGTCCTCACTGCGCGTCAGCGCCATGTCGTACAGGGTGAGAAGCTTTTCATCCTCTTGCAGCGTGGCTTCTGGCAGCTTGTCAGCGACGCGCAGGATGGTGGCGTAGTCCTTGGCCGCCCACGCATCGCGGAAACCGGCGCGCAGCACTTCCAACCGCGACTCCTTGATCTTGCGGCCCGTAAAAGTCTTGTACTGCTCAAACTCCTTGAGCAGTGACTTTTCGCGCTTCTTCTCCAAGTCCTGCGCCTTGTTCGGATCGGGCACATACCAGCGGTCTTGCGCCTTGGCGATCAGGCGCGGATCGTTCTTCTCCAGCCCGCGCAGGTCGTGGTAGTTAGTGGAGAGGTAACGGTGAATCTGGCTGGGCACTTCGCCGGTGCCTTCAAAGCGCAGGAAGTTGGCTTCCAGCAGCGCGGACAGTTCCGGGCGGGTTTCATGCTTCTTCCAGCCCGCGCCCAGTTGCTTGATGAATTCTGGGTGGATGTCCTGATAGGTGGAAGGCCGCGCCTTGAGGTAGTCCGCTGCCCAGTCGATGGCGCTGCGCTCGTCGGAGACGAACAACTCCATCTGCGGCGCTTGTGCGGTCTGGGCGCGCTTCTTGTCGTATTCGGTGACCTGCTCAGGCAGGAAGACCATGCCGTCGCGGTCAGGGAAGCGGCTGCGCAAGCCGTCCTGAAACTCTTGGCTGGAAAGCGGCACGGGTGCGCTGTGCCGCACGAACCACGCCACCATCCGGTCGAACAGGATGCGCGGGTCACGTTCGGCGACGAATTCCAGTTCGCCACCTCTGACTTTCACGACTGGAAGCTGCTTCAAGTGGGTCTGCACAAAGTCCCATGCTGATTCCGGCGTTGCGCCACGCTCCGCGAACCGCTGCTCCAGCCCGCCGTTGGGTTTGTAGGCGGAAATCACCAAATCCTGTTTGACTGAAGTAGTGTTGGTAACGGCATTGAAACTGCCTTGGACTTTATTCAGCGCAGAAACATTGGCAATAACAAAACCTGCTTGCTGCATGGCAGTTTGAATCCCGTTCCAGACGGCAGCGGATGTATTGGAGAACACTACCGTCATCCAGCGACCTGGTTTGAGCACGCGTTGGTACTCCTGAAAACACTGCCGCATCAAGTCGTGATAACCAAGCAAGTCCTTGGATTGCGCATTACTAACGATGGCTTCTGGCTTTTGTTCGGTGAATACGCCATGAAAAGCCTCAACCAGAAAATTCAGCTCTGAGTAGGCGAGGTTTTCGCCAAACGGCGGGTCTGTGAAGATGTAGTCGATGCTGCCGTCCGGCACCGGCAAACGTGCCGCTGTGCCAGTGTTGATTGCCGCTCCAGCGGCTCCCACTTGGAAATTTCCGAAGGCTTTGACCAGTCTGTCCAGCTTGCCATCAAGGATGTACCAGGGGCTGCATTCGGCGTGCTGCGAAGCGACGTAATACACGCCAGTCAAGTACTGGTTTACCTGAGAGAAATGCGTTGGCGTATAGCGAGCAAGAACAGACAACCCCCAAATCGCCTGCTCCACCATAAATATGAGAATACCGCGAATCCTCACATCAGGATGCGCTCCAGCTTTTGCCCACAGCGCGCCCATCGCTTGCGCTGCTCGTGGCAAATACAAATGATGAACATGAGTGAAAGACGCAGTACCAGCGCGCCATTTGTCACCCCAACTGTCTTGCTCCAATGGAGCGTGCATCATGCGATCAGTCGGAATAGCCGTTGAGAAAGGTTGCTGTTCAATGCATCCAAGAATTTCAAGATCATTAGCGTCCGGCTTCTTCTCGTATCTGGCTTTTCCAACGCGATACGAAATCAGGCTGGGCACGCGCTTGGGTGCTTGCAGCGTATTGCCCGTGGCACTGTCCAGCTTGGTGGTGTATAGCCTCTCCAGCTTTTTCTTAGTCAATCCGGCATTGCAGTGCGGGCACGGAAACTCATCTTTGACGCGCTTAGATTCCTCATCCAAGGCTTCGTCCAGAAAATTCACTTCCCCTGCGCATTCCGGGCAACTGAACACCTCGCTCCACACCGTGTATTCGATACGGCCCTTGGTCTTGCCATCACTGTGCAGCGTTTCGTACATCCAGCCGATGTCCTGTTCAACCTCCTTGAGCAATTGCTTGCCCGCCTTGGCGAAGGCATCCACATCGAAGGGAATGTTGTAGTTCGCACCAATGAAGGTGGCGGCAGGCGACAGATCGTTGAGCACCACGCGGCGCGCGCCCCACTTGGGCGCTGCGCGGCCTTCCTTCTTCCACGCCTGCTCCAGCTCAAACCGGTAATTGGTGGGTGCCGTACCGCACCACTGTGCAGCCACGCCAGTCATGCCCGAGCCAGAAAACCCGTCCAGCACCACATCGCCCGGCTGGGTGTAATGCAGGATAGATGGCACGATGGCCAGGTGCGGCACCTTGGTGTGGTAACTGTGCGCCTTGTAGATGGCGTCGGTCTTGCCCACGCTCACATCAATCGCCAGAGGCTCGCGGCTGTACTTCACCGCCGGGTCATAGGGCTTGCCGTAATGCGCCACAAACTCCGCCAGCCATGGATTCGGGCAGGCGGTGTAGTACGGCGGGTCGGACATGGCGAGGATGGCTTCGTCCGAGCCCTGCGGGAAACCTTCCTGCTTGCGGAATGCCGGGTCTTTCAACTTGTCGGCCAGCAGCCCAAGAAAATGCGTGCGGCGTGCGTCGTCGCTGGCGAAGGTCTGGCCGAGGCATTCGACGGGGCCTGCCAAGGCGTCATTTGTTTGGAAAAAATCACTCATCATACTTTTGCCTTATTCTGTTTCTATTGCTTTGAGTCGCTGTTGAAGCGAGGGATATGCATAGTGATCGGAGGCATCCCTACTATCAGCGATCCGAGCATCTATAAATGCTTGCCAATGAGGATGAGACCCAGGCAGAAGATTTCGTGTGGCGTCGAATACGGCATCCAGGATCGTAGATGTTCCGCTTGCACCCCATATTTGGCCATTCCCCTGCACAGCTTCAAGCATGGAACGCACATCATCCACACCCATTAAATGTGCAAGTGGAATCATCAATGCTCGCCCACGATGCTCTGCGCTTCGCCAGCCACTAGACTCACCATAGATGCGGATGGCCTGCGAAATAAACTCGCGCCTTGGAATTTGGGAAATAATTCCAATCTGAACATCTTGTTCAAAAGAATCGAATCGTGCCAACAGAATATTAGCCAGTTCGGGAATGCCAAACACCTCGAAGGCAGAATGCGCTTTGAGGGTTTCAGCATCGGCAATCCCAAGCAACTGCTTAAATCTAATTCGGGTCGGCTCCGCGAGCCAGTCCCAAACGCGGGAATCGCACTCAACAAAAGCGCTGATGCTGAGCAGCAGTGCGTCTGGAATCGCATCGAATTTACGTGCGATGTGATCCCTAGCTGTTACGTCGTAAATTGCTGTCTTAGCTTTGGCAACTTCCCGCAGCGTTCGGGCAACTTGACGAAGTTGCCCGATATATTGGGCAGACTCAGCGCCGAAAGGTGCACTCATCAGGGACTTGATCAAGTTGACGACCATCACATCTTTCGCTCGGTCAAGATACTTGGTGCGAACGAATGTGCCGATACTGTCGCCATCCACGGGGAAAGAAGGACTCAGCAGATCGGTGTGGAACCGCTCAATCGCGCTCTTGCCTTGAAGCGGCGCGTTGATCAGCAGGTGCTTCAGTGCATGGGTGATGTGGGTCCGCACCAGTTCTGGTGTCGGCTGAAACAGGGAGTCTTCCGTGGCAAAGGCAGGATGCGCGCACAGGTGCCGATCCCTCTGCAAACGATTCAAATCTTCAAACTCGTGTGGAGCGAATAGTTGGAGCTTTTCATTTGCCGTAGCCAGGACAGCAGACTCTATAGCCTGCATCTTTTTCACATCGCTGTTCTGTATCGCTTGCTCGACTTCCCGCACGAACGCGATGGCTGCGGCATCGCCATGCGCAGCCAACTCCTTGGCCTTGGCGATGATGTCGTAGTCGACAGCGATCCATGTGGAAACGATGGCGGAACGAAACGCTCCGCCGCGATAAGCTGACAGAGCCTCGCCAATCAGCCGTTTTGACTCGGGGTCGCGCACAACCAGCGCCAGAGAATCTATGTCCGTCAGGCCTTGAGCCGCGAAGGTGCTCATAGCGGCTCTCCTTCCGAACCCGTGGCGTGCTGTTCGGCATATTTCTTCATACCATCACGCAGAATCTCAAGGAATGTGTGATTTCTGCACTCGGCATCCGCAACAATCGCATCAAAGGACACCACAAACGTTGGCGTGGGAATGATTCTCCCATCGGGATGTGGGGTTTCGAATTCCTGATAGTAGACTTTGCCTTTGGAGAAAAAGGGCGTCCACTTGAATTGCCGCAGCCGAAAGGCAGTGGTGTCATTGATATCCATGATTGCGTAATACCAAACCCGTTGGATATTCGGGCAGTAAGCCACCAGTTTTCCAGCGCGATCAAGCAGTTGATTTACCGCATAAAAATTATCTTTTTCTTCGTCGGTCTTCTTCTTTATTTCAACTACCACGACATCGACCGGCGCAGCGTCACTCGGATCGGCTGAGAAGATCATGGCAATGTCTGGCCGGCCAGTATCTCCCACGCTTTCGTCATCCAGGCGGATGGCATTGATGACAGCATCCATACTTTTCTCGCTCAGTATCGTGCGAAAAACCATGAACTTGTCGTCCAGCAACCAAGCATTGTTCTGGTAAATCTCGGTAGACAAGGTATCTTGGGAAAACTCCTTAAACCTCGGGACGATCAGGTTGTGTATCTCAGCCTCGGCATTATCGGCCGTCATCTCCTTCATCCGGCCAATGATCTTGTCGCGATACAGGATGTACTCTGTCAAAGTCCGAGAAGAAAGCTCCATAGATTTTTCATAAGCAGTCTCACTCAACTTCTCACTCTGAAGGATCTCTTTTTGGACCCGGAAGAATCGTTGCTGGGCGATCGCTAGAGCATCGTCCCGATCAATCAGGCCGACGGTATCGTTTTCAAAAAATCCAAGCAAATGAGGAAACTGCTCTTCGAACTTTTCTTTTATTTTTCCGTTTCTTTCGGTGATCTGCGGAATTTTCTGAGCAAGTACTTTTCCAAGCTCACGACGCAGCACTCGGAAGAGCCGTGCCTCTTGAACCCCTTCGGGCAACACCAACTTCTGACGCGAGCTATCGGCATTGGAGTGGAAAATTTCAGATTCAAATAGAAAAACACATAGATAGCCCGCCGGAAATGATGCCGGAGGTATCAGGTTGGCCGGAATCGTGCGTCCGTCGATGCTGAATGCCGTTAGAGCGCTGCCTTTTCCCGCCACAGACTCAATGTGGTAGTACATATCAATAGCCGAAATCGCATCCAGAGAATCATCCTGGATCGTGATTTTTGTCATTGATGGCAAGTCATCTGCTGTAATGACCGTTTCGTGTGGGAAGAACTCTTTTTGGACGTTGCTTTCTTTGGTGTTCAAGTTGATCGAAATTTTGAATGCCGTACCGTCGCGCTTGCGCGCATCCAGCGTCGGCAGGAATTGCTCGATCAAGAGTGGCTTGAGTGCGTCAGGTTTCAAATCGTCATAGGACTTGACGCGATCTTTTGCAAAGCCATTGAAGGCCAAAGCTGTTTTGGCGGGCTGCTCATCTTTCAGGATTTCAAGTGGTGCATTGCCATCGAATCCATCTTTGAAGATAAAGCTCCTGCGCCACTTGTCGCGGGTGCTGTTGACCTCTACCCGGCTAAAGTAGTTGAGGAATACCAGGCGGCCGATGCCTTTATGGAACTTATCTCTTGGCCTTAGCAGTTTTCTAAAGCGCTCAAAGTTCTCGTCCGTGAATCCATCGCCGTTGTCTGATACCGTAATTTTCAGTGTGTCTGGCTTGTCAAATGCCTGTACATCAATATCGATGGACACATCGGTCGCACCCGCATCCAGCGCATTGGCTAGCGCCTCGAAATAAACCAAGGTCAATGATGGGTTGGGGAAAAACAGCCTGATGGCCCCAGCGGTTTCAATATCCATTGCCGTCTTCCTTGCCAATTTCCGCTTGACTGGGTGCGGCGAGCCGGCAGCGATGAACCAATTGCTCAGCCAGATCTAGCAAGTTACTGGTTGCATTCGTTGTCATAGGCATAGGTTGCACCTCAAACATCCATTTTCTTGCGCAATTCATCTACGAACCGCTTGGCCCATGGCGATGCCTGAATTACTTTGGCCGGGTCGATCTTCGTCAGCAGCTTGAACGAGTGCTCGCCCTTGCCGTAAACGGCTTTGGTCTTGCAGTTACTGGTGGCCTGCTCCAGGGATCTATAGACCTGCTGCTTCGCGATGCCTTCGATGGCGTTGTCGGCAGCAGGCAAGGCGTTTTCCTTGAAACCCTGTCCGAAAAATGCTTTGAGTGCATCCCTGTCCGCGAGGAACCAGCTTTCCATGATTTTCACCATGAGGTGACAATCCGTGTCGGCGGAATGCTGCGGTTTGTCCCAGCCGTCTCCCTGCCTGGTTTTCAGGTGTGCCCATGGTTGCCAGGTATCCGGCTGTCCTTGCTGGTGTTGAGCATTGACGAGATCTTCACTGTCCACGAGCAGAAAAGCTTCTTCGCCACTGGCAATTGCTGTGCAAAAGGAATCGAACGCATCGCGTCTGCTCCCGCATGCCACGATTCGTGGGCGGTTCTTCAATCCGGCCTTGGTGACGAATGTCGTAAATCCTTCGCGGCAGGCAGTTTTCAATGCTGCCGTATCACCGCCACCTTCGACGTACAACTTCACCATCTCGTCCCCCCAATCTCGCCGCGTGTCCACAGTTGGCCCAGCCGGTATTTTTCCAGCCAAGGTTTTAACTTGTCGGCATCGAGTCGGGTCAGTGTGGTTCCCTGCGGGCCGCGCTCAGCAACGATGACCGCTTCTGGTTGGTCTGTCAGGGCATCGACAAGCACATCAGAATGGGTGGTGACGATCAGTTGGGTGCGATCTGACGCATCTTTGAGCAGGTCGGCCAGCGTTGGCAGAACGTCGGGGTGCAGGCCCAACTCGGGTTCTTCAATACAGATCAGTGGCGGCGGATTGGGGTGGCAAAGGATGGCCAGCAAGCACAGGTAACGCAGGGTACCGTCCGAAAGCCGTGTGGCGGGGACGATGTACTTGCCTTCCTGAAAGAACACCTGCACCGTTCCACCTTCGATCTGCACATCGAAGTCGTCGATACCGTCGTACAGCGCGCGCAGTGCGTCGAGCAGCTTCTTTTTGACCTCTGGATCGCGGCGCAGCCGGTTGAGCACCAAGCCCAGATTGCTGGCGTCCGGCTCCAGCAGGTCGTTTGGCAAGTCAGCCTTTTGCGGCAGTCTTGGTGTGGTGTAGCGCCCAAAGGTCCACTCGCGGTAGAGCCGCATCTTTCCGAAAGAATTACCTAGCCAAGTCAGTTCTGGATACTGATCGGGGTCTTTGCGCTGAGACAAAATTGACGCGGTGGAGTCAATGTCTTCGTGCTGCAAGCGTCGCTCATTGCCTTTGATGTTGAGCACACCATGACCGTTCTGGAAACGGTAGTAAAAATAGGGGTTGGTATGTCCATAGTCCGGCTGCTCGTGTTCGACACGCTCATCTAGGATCTCAAAGCGTTGCCCCACTTCAGAAAAACTCAACACATAGCGCAAATTTTGGGACGCTCTTGGGTTGTCGAATACCGCATCAATGGTTGCGTGTGGTGTTTTGATTGCGCCTTTCCACAACCAGTCACGCACACCACCGCCATCGCGGATGGCCGCCAGCAGGTTGGATTTCTCCGAGGTGCTTGGCGTGGAGCGAATCAGGTCGATGGCTTCGATCAAGTTGGATTTGCCCGACCCATTGGGGCCGATCACCACATTGAGCGGGCGCAGTTCTAGCACCTGCGCGGACTCGCCAAAGCTCAGGAAATTGGTCAGTTTCAGTGATTTGAGCAGCATGCTGTTCTCCTTCACTCGATCACGAAGCGCAGCTTGGTGGCATCTTTGCCTTTGCTACGGTCACTGATCAGTGCATCAAAGCGTTTGCGCAGGTCGTCCGGCGTGGCGGGTGAGCCGCCTTGCAGCAGCGCCTGCTTGATCTCGTCGCTCTTGACTTCGATCTTCTCCAATCCCGACAGCGCCTCTTGCACGGCGTTGGCGAACTCTTGGGTCAATGGGGCCGGCAGCGTGCGTGAGGCTAGGAAGGCGTCGATCAGCTTTTTGCTGGCGGTGGGCAACAGGCCCAGGCTCTCCTGGGTGAACGGGTCTTCCAGGTTCTCCAGCAGGGTTTGCTGCCAGTTGGCCAGCAATTCGTCCAGATCGTCGTCCAGCTTGTGCAGGCGGTTGGCGGCGGGCAGCAGTTCCAGTTGCTCAGCGGACGGGCGGAACTGGCAGTGCGGGCAGACGGCGGTCGTGACCAGCGTCGGCTCATCCAGCGACGAGCAGCTCTTCAGGCCATTGAGGGATTCCTCGAACGCGGTGAGTTGGCTAGTGGGCATCAACGACACGCCGGCCAATACGCGCAGTGCCAGCAGGCGCTCGTCGCGACGCAGGGCATTGCGGGTCTTGTCTTCGGCCACGCCAAGCCGTGCCTTGCTGTGGCTGGCGATGTAAGCAGCGATGTAGTCCTTCTTGAGCTGGCCCAGGGTTTGCCGGTACTCAGAAGCGTGCTCAGCCGTGCGGTCCTGGCTCAGCTTGTCTTGTAGGGCTTTGCGGGCTGCCTCGGCTTGCTTCACCCACGGATGCTCGGTGGGCAGCACCATCTCGGCCTGGGAGAGGTAAGACGCCGTGCCACCCAGATCCGCGACCAATTCGAGCAGGCGCTCAACGGCGGCGAGAATCTCCAGATTCTTCTTCTGGCTATCCAGATCATCCAGCGTCACGCGCAGGTTCTTGAGCTTGCCGACGGTGTTGTACGGCGTCAGCGACTCGGTGAACTTTTTCAGCGAGTCGAGTCGGGCGTACCAGTCTTTGGCTTCTTCTTCGCGCAGCAGGTTCTGGCCCCAGAAGCCGAGCTTGCCTTGCTGCAGGTCGGAACCGGCCTTGAGCATCCGGGCTACCTGCGCGCTGACCTTCTCTTGCAGCTTGATGACGGGTTCGGTATCGCCTTGGCTGGCCTTCTGAGCCAGGCCGGATGGCAGGTCGAACAGCTCGAACAAGGCGCGTAGCACGGCGAGGTTGATCTCCTTGGGGGCCTCGACATGCTTGAACTGCTTGAGTTCTTCCAGCGAGCGCTCTGCGAGTTGCGCCAGCTTGCCGGAGTCGATCTTGTCGCCAGTGATGGACAGCACGAGGTCACCGGAATAGACCAGGCCGCCCAGCACGGTGACCAGCAGGTCGGGCTCCAGCCGGTACTTGATCGGCGCGAAATACTCGATGTCGGACGAGCCAGACAGCAGTTCGTTGCGGTTGAGCACCTGGCCGTGGCCTTTAGCCTTGAGGCAGCTCAGCACCTCTTTCGCGTAGCGGGAGTTGGCGGGATCAACGCGGTCGCCATCGAGCAGTTCCAGCGCATCGAGAATGGCAACGGCATCCTTGGTTCGCGTTCCACCTGCCAGTGCGCGCAGTGCGTTGCCCACCAATTGCTTGCGGTTGGCTTCGGTGACCAGCACCGAGAACGTGGGGTATTCAGGCGCGATGTCAGCAAAGCGCTGGCCCAGTGCCAAGCCAGAGACTATGTTCACCACGTCGCGGAAGTTGATGCGTTCTTCCGGACCCAGGCGTGCCCGCTCGCGCAGGGACACGCCCTTGGCCCAGTCCTGTAGCGTCTTGGTCTTGCCTTGGTAGGTGACCTCGAACGCGGTCATCTGCTTTTCTTGCAGCCACTTGCTCATGGACCGCAGCGAGTCCTGGGCTTTGGATAGGTAGACGGCCTTCGCGCCGCCGCTGGCGGTGGATGCCAGGTCCAGTGCCGCAGCGTATTGCGACAGATAGCGTTTGTAGTCTTCGTCGGGTGACTTCAGACGGAAGAACACCTCGTCCGCCAGGTTGGCATCGCTGAACTTCGGCCTGTCGAATGGCTGGATGAAGTAAATGTAGAAGTCACGCTCAGGCTGTGCCGTGGGCCGGTCGTTCGGCGCGCCAAAGAACAGGTAGCCCATGCGCTCGACGCGACGTTCTTGCCATTCGACCTGGTACTGCCAGATCTGGAAACCGGGGTAGCGTAGGTCGTCGCTGCACTCCATCAGCGCCTTGATGGCGCTGTAGTAGGCGCGATCCAGCGCGTCGTCGGACAAGGCTTCGGCGCGTTTTTCGATCTGCGCGTCGTAGTCGATGTCTTTCTTGAGATCGAGGTAGTACTGCTCGGTGTCCGGCGCCTTGGAGATGAACTGGCCGTTGACGGTCTTCAGCACTTCCCGCATCACGGTTTGCACCATCGACAGCAGGTTCTCGGCCGGGTCGCCGGGCATGTCCTCCACGCCAGGCTGGAACAGACACAGGGCGTCGCGCAGTTCGGCTGCGGTGGGGCCGATGGGGATGTGGATGTCGCCACCGGTGGTCAAGCGGTGGACGGCCAACGCATTGATGACGCGCAGTGCCATCGGCTTGTAGGCCGGGCGCGTGAAAGCCTGCTGCACGCGGGACTCCAGCACTTCGGACACGCGCATCACTTCCTTGATGTTCGGGTCGGCGCGCAAGACAGAGTTGGCCTTGATGGTGTTCCAGAAACTCTCGTAGCTGATGAACAGCGGCTTGTCGGCGGGCACTTCCTGGTCGAGGATGGCCAGCATGGCGGCCTCGATGGTCTTGAGTGCACCGCGCTTCTCGGTGAAGTGGATCTGCTCAAAGGTCTTCAGGTAGTCCGGGTGCACCGGGAACAGCCGCACGTACTCGTCCATGCGCTCGTTCATGGAGCCGTAGAACTTGGCGAACGGCGTGAGGTATTCGCGGATCTTGTTCTGCTGGTCAGCCGTCTTCTTGAGCAGGCGCGCGGAGACGACGAAGCTGACGTCCTGGCGGTCGATGAGGATTTGGGTGAAGCGCTCGTTGACTCGGCGCATGCTGTCGGCGACGTGCTGGAAGCGCACGCTGTCGAAGATGGCTTCCTGCACGCCGGCCACGAAGCGGAACTTGAGATGTTTGGTGACTTCGCCGATCTGACGGAGGATTGCCAAGTCGCGAATCAGTTCGTTGTCTTTGCGCGATTGCAGGTATTCCAGGAACTCATCGACCACCAGCAGCAGGCCCTGGTCTGGGTAGACCTCATGGAAGGCCGCCATCATTTCTTCAAGAGACTCTTTGTTGTTGAGTTCTTGATCTGCCGGCGGGAAGCTGTAGCTGACGCCCAGTTTGTCGAGGAAGCGCTCAAGCTGCTGGGTGATGACCTGGCGCAGCGGCATTTCCAGACCGCCCACCTCGATGCGAAGAACCTTGAATTTTCCGGCGATGGAGGCAACCGCCTCGGCGACCTTGGGGTGGCGAATCATCGGCGCATAAGCGGCGTCTTCTGCCACCAGCGACAGCACCGACATCAAGTGCGATTTACCGGTGCCGTAGTTGCCGACGATCAGCACGCCCTTGTGATCGACCGAATCCTCGAAACTGAGCTGGGGAACCATGAGCTTGGAGATCCGCTCGGCCATGTCGTCGGAGATGACATAGGTGGCGACGAGCTTCTTGGCTTCGTCCGGGCGTCCGGCATCGAGCAGTTGAATGACTGACTCGATCTGCTCGAACTGGATCAAATCTCCGTATTTCATGTTCGTGCCCATAGGTTTCTCTCTTCCCGCAGTTTTCGTAAATTCGGTCAAATTTCGAGTACGACCACACCGTCCTGGCTGTAGTCACGATGTTCTGGATGGCTCATGTCGGCGTAGATCAGCCGATCACCGCGCAGCTCGCCAGGCCAGACGGCCACGACGCGCTTGGAGTGAGCCAGCCGCCTGACGAGGTCAAGCGGGTTGATCTGCAAGCTGGGCTCGAACAGCAACTCCAGGTTGTCGAGCAGCAGCGGGGTTTCGGTTCGTTCCCCGAATTGTTCAAGCAGCGCGATCTCGCGCAGCAGTTCGCCTGCCGAGAAGCTGCGCTTGTTGTTCGGCGTGGCGGCCAGCCGGCGCCCCAGCTCCAGGCCAACGTTGAGCGGCTCGATGTTGAGCTTGGCGCTGAGCTGGCGCAGCAGTTGGGTCTTGCCACTGCGGCTGGGGCCGACCAGCAGGATCAACTTGCTGTTGAGGTCGCCGATTTCGCCGATGAGTCGTTCCAGTTTTGCGAGCATGCTCATCCAATCAGTCTGTCTCGGCTTCGAGCCGGTGTTGATCAGGGGAGCGATAACCCGGCGCCAGCACCGCACTGCGCACACCATAGATGGCGAGGTGGTTCCTCAACCAAAGCCGGTACTCAGGGCCGCGCAGGCTATGGTCGGGGGAGCAGTCCACACTCCATTTGCGCAGGATGTAGCCGGCGGTGGCGGCGCGTAGCTTCATGTGCAACACGCCGCCCTGCATGCCGTAGTCCATTTCGGTGATTTCTGGCCGGGGCTGATCCGGGTGAGGAACCAGCTCCAGCTCGACAATCCGTGTCCACTGAATGTCCTGATCGTTCATTTCGTGGGGCGCCACGGGCTGCCCCTTGCGCACCACAGGGCGCTTGATGCGGGTGATGACGAAATCCCGGAACTCCTGCGATTTGCGGTCGAAGGCGCGGACGTGCCAGCGCAGGCCGTTGTCGATCAACGCGAACGGGACGATCTCGCGTGTGGTGCGGCCACTGGAGATGGAGTGGTACTCGATACCCAGCGGGCATTCGTGGTGGATGGCACGAGTCACGCTCGCCAGGATGTCCAGGTCAGGATGGGTGAGCCGGGACGGGCTCTCGCTGGCCACCCACGCCTTGATGTGCATTGGTTCACCGTCGCCAAACCCCTGCGTCAGCCACGACAACGCCCGCTCGGGCGGGAAGGTGAAGATCGGCTGGAAGCTCGGCCCAAGGACGTAGCACTTGCCTTTGCCGTCGTAGTCGATGTTGCCCGGGGCAAGCTCCTTGTACAGCGCCAGATCCCTGGACGCAGCAGCGGACTGGATAGCAAAGCGCGTGACCAGATCCTGGCGGCGCATCTCCCCCATGAAGCGCAGGCGCAACTCCACGAACGCGAGGCGGTCGCGTTGTGGCTGGGTTAGATCGGTAAGTTGTTCGTGGGGCATTCTGGTTGACTCGTTCGGAATAACGAATGCTTATGCGGGTTTCTGCAGAAAGTATATGAGCTGCTTGAAAAGACGTCTATAAATCTAAGTTGATTTGCTAGTATGCTGCATTATGATAACCATTTTTTAAGGCGCAAATGAGAGATCTGATGTGGACGAGTAGGCAATCAGCCCAGCGGAGCGCACCAGGATCGGCGTGGAATGGGGTGCATCCAGCAGGCCATCGCGGACGAAGACTGGTGCGAATAGATCCTTGATAGGGAGCAGGAGCACGGCCCATGGAACTGCGACACCTTCGCTGCTTTGTGGCTCTCGCAGAGGAGCTGCACTTCACACGGGCCGCCGAGCGCCTACATATCGAACAACCACCCTTGTCCCGCGCCATCAAGGAGCTTGAGGACGACCTGGGTGCAGTGCTCTTCGTGCGCAACCGCCGAGGTACGGTGCTTACCGAGGCGGGCGCAACTTTCCTGCAAGACGTGCGCAGGGTGTTCGCCGCGCTGAAGCAGGCTCAGGAGAACGTCCAGGCGGTCGCCTCGGGCCTGAGCGGAAGCCTTCGCATTGCAGTGTCCGACGGCGCCATCGATCCCCGGCTGTCAGCCCTCCTGGCCCGTTGCCGCGAGGAAGAGCCGGAGATCGAGATTCGTCTGTCCGAAGTGCCGTTGGCCGAGCAGTTGCGCGGGCTACGCTCGGGCGACTTCTCGATCGGGTTCGCGCACACGGCGGAGGTCGGCGATGACATCGTGACCGAGCCGCTCTGGCACGACTCGCTGGTGGTCGCCGTACCTGCCCGGCACCCTTTGCTTTCACACAAGGCCGTTCCGCTGCACCAGCTTGCGAGCTACCCACTGGTCTTATGCGACCCGCAGACATGCGAAGGCTGCTACCGCGAACTGACGCGGCTGCTGCGGCCGTTGGAGCGTGAGCCCGACGTTGTCGAGCATGTGTCCTCGCTGGATATGATGCTCACCCTGGTCGGTGCTGGCTACGGCGTTGGCTTCATCACGGCAACCAGGGTCGCGGCGAGCCCGCGCCCCGATGTGGTAATCCGTCCCCTGGCTATGGATTCCGCGATCATCACGACCTACTTGCTGCGGCCCGTCAGCGAGGATTTGCCGGTATCGGTGGAGCGGTTCATTGCGCGCCTGCGCGAGCACTCGGGCGATTGATGCGGCGGCACGAGCTGTAACTGAAGTTCGCGGCTGTTTATGGCGAGTCTTGCGGCTCACTGCCAGAGTTGAGGTTCTTTTCAGTCGCCGCCATCAACTCGCTGGCGCTGATCCCGAGCGCGGCGGCAATTTTCAGTATCAGGGGAAGCGTCGGCACATGCTCCCCGCGTTCGATCTTGCCCATGTGTGAACGCGATATTCCAGCCTGAAATGCAAAGTCGTCTTGAGCGACGCCGTGCGCGACGCGGGCCGCGCGCACGGCCCGCCCGAAAGCTAATGCTGGTTCGGATTCATAGGTGGGTGTGCCAGGTGGACGACCTGGCTGAATAGTAAGCTTCTGCATCGGCAGAAGCGTCAAACAATCCTCTTAAATTAACCACGTTAAATATATAGACGTTAAAGTTCTCTCTTTACTATGATGCTGGTTTGCCCTTGACCTGCTTTGTCGCTTCTGTGGGTTCTCCATGGACAACATCACCAGCCAGCCCGCCCACCTCAGGTTTGCGATAGCGCCAGGCGTATCGTCATCTCGGCTTTCGGCGCTGCTCGCGCTGCAACGTGCGCAAGAACCAGAGGTCAGCATCGGGTTCTTTGAGGTTGCAGGTGACGAGTTGCTTGATGGACTTCGTGAAGGCCGCTACGACGTAGGGGTGTCGCTTCAAGAGGCGAGCGATCCGGTCATCCAAACCCAGCCCTTGTGGGTTGAGAGCATGGCCGTTGCGATGCCGCTGCGGTTTCCATTGCTGGATCAGGCATCGCTCACCATCGCTGACCTACAGAACTACCCGATCTTTCGCTTGCAGGCTGAGGCCTGTTCTTCACTGGACCATCGGCTGCTCTCGCTCCCGTCCGCCGACCCGCAAAAACTTCAATACGTGACGTCTTTCGAGATGATGGCGCTATGGGTTTCTGCCGGCTACGGTGTCGGGCTATCCGCGCAATCGCGCATCAAGCACGCCCATGGATGGGGAGTCAGCATGCGCCCCCTGGACGACGGCCCCTACGAGATCGTGACGCACCTGCATAGGCCCCAGGGGCAAGCGAACTCTGTTTCCGTGCGATTCGAGAGCAGAGCTCTGCATGTAGCACAAGCTCAGGGCGCCTGATGCCGCTTCGCTTAGGAGCAGGCCGCTGGGCACACAACTCAGTGGCTGTCAGTGGCTGCCCTAAGACCGCAGTGGATGCATCTATCCATCAGGAGGGCAAAACTGGTATCATTTACGGCCCAAACCGGACATCCGAACTTGGGAAACCCGTTATTAATCAATGGGTTGAATGATTGGATCGATTCCCATCACCCGCTCCAACATCGCAATCCAGCGCTCCGGAATGCTCCCGGTCTAGCAGACAAGCCCCAACCTCAAGCCGAAGCACGTTCAAACGCCTCGGGATCGGCGACGCCAAGATGGCTGTGGCAGCAGGTTCGGTGATAGAACGCCTCATCGGCCTCGATGGCACCTGGCGGGCACATGCAACACCCACATGCCTGATCCTGGGCTATCTGTGTCATGGCCGGGCTTTTTTCACAGCAGATTTTCACGTGCGGTCTTCTTGCCCTGCCCGCCGCTGCCGACAGCCAACTCTGACAGCAAGACCGGGAAATCCGGAAGATCGCAGCCCGCCCGCGCGGTGTATCTTGTGGTCTGGCACGGGCGCACTTGCAAGCCAGCGCCCCAGGATGGATGGAGGATCGTATGCATCAATCGCTGCCAACCTCTTCGCGCCGGCCCGCCCTTCCCAGCGGCGGTGGCCTGCTGGCAAGCGACTTTGTATATCGCCCAGCAGAAAAAACCGACGTGCGACTGACCTGGAAACGCGCACGGGCACAACTGCAGCAGCTCTGCACAGGACCGTGCGAAATGCGTGCCACTGCTGCCGCAAGACAGGCGGGATGACGGCCGGGCAGGACAGCGCCGCGCTACGGCGGTGACTGGCAAAGGGGCCGCACCGCACTGCCGTGCAGCTGTGTCTCAGCATCTTTGTACGGCGAGGGCGTCGCACATTGCTCGCATCGGCCTTGAGGGAAAGCTAAGGCATCTTTCGAGATGCTGGCAGTTGCTCCATTTGCCTCGCCGATCCATTCGCTGCCAACTGAATGCATGGGGCAATGCCATCATTCGCATGGCCGGCTATCATGAGCCGCGATGCCGATGCATGGCTTTGCCCATGGCCTTCCAATTGTCGGGTCGCAAGTCAAAAGACCTGGAGAAATCTCGATCATGCGCATGCTTTCCGCCTCGTTGCTGATGCTGTCCTTTGCCTTGCCCGCTGCGGCCCAGGTCTATCAGTGCAAGGACGCCACTGGCAAGCTCAGTTACTCGGACCGCGCCTGCCCCGGCTCCGCTTCGCAACAGTTGATAGAGCGCGAACGTTCGCAGGCTGAAATCCAGAGGGACCGCATGGAAGCGGCCGAAGCCAATGAACGCAAGTATCGCCAGCAAGTGCAGGAGGCGCAGCAGCGCCAGCTGGAAACCCAGCAACGCATGCTCGACCAGCAGGCTGCGCGCCCGGCGGCCGCAAACCCAAGCCCTGCCGCCACCCAGGAATGCGCAAATTCACGCAAGGACCTGGATTTCGTATCGAGCATCCGCACGCTGTCGGACTCGGAGCGGCGCGCGCGCATGAATGCGGCCATCGGGCGCGTCAATGCCAGTTGCGGCACCCAGATGCAACTGCTTCAGGATCCTGAAAAGACCATCATCGTTGCGCCGCCGGCGAGTACCCCGGCGCCTCGATGAAGCCTTGTTCCGCACCGAGGACACGGGGGCGGACTGCCGGCCGGCACGGCGGCCGCGCCAGGCCATCGCACATCGCGCCCGGCGTCAGTCCTCGTGCGTCCACTCCACCTGTGCCCCCAGGCTGCGCAGGTTCTCGACGAAGCGTGGATGCGCGCGGCGAATCGGCGTGGCATTGCGGATCTCGGAACGCCCTTCAATGCTGCTGGCCACCATGAACAGCGCAATGGCCACGCGAATGATGTAGGGGCTTTCAACCACGGCAGGCGCCAACGGGCTGCCGCCAAAGGTGACCACGCGGTGCGGG
This sequence comes from Comamonas sp., assembly GCA_041984925.1. Lineage (GTDB taxonomy): Bacteria > Pseudomonadota > Gammaproteobacteria > Burkholderiales > Burkholderiaceae_C > Comamonas. Next base: position 145,761 of record JBHIXF010000003.1, on the reverse strand, counting down.
TCGGAGGAGAACACATGGGCCCCGAACTTCGACAGCTCGCTGGTCCAGCCCAGCGCGCCGTCGTAGATCTTGTTCCAGAAAAGCGCATTGCCCTGGGCATGCACCCCCAGGGCGATGAAGATGGGCAGCAGGTCAACGGGAAAATAGGGCCACGGCGCCGCCTCCACCTTGGTCAACACATTGCTGGTAAACGGCGTCTGCACTTTGAGCGGACCTGTTCTCAGCGCACGCGACCAGCCATCGGCATGCTCCACCTGCACACCGAACTTGGCAAAGGTACGGTCGATCAACGGGAAATTGCCGGGCGTGCTGTTTCGCACCTGCACTTCGCCGCCGGTGATGGCGCCGAGCGCGAGAAAGGTCGTGATCTCGTGGAAATCCTCCTCGAATGTGAACTCGCCCCCGGCCAGCGGCACGCCGCCACGCACCGTGAGGCGCGAAGTTCCGATGCCGTCGATGTCCGCCCCCATCATGGCCATGAAGCGGCAAAATTCCTGCACATGCGGCTCGCAGGCTGCATTGGTCAGCACAGACTCGCCTTGCGCCGCAGCCGCGCACAGCACGAAATTCTCCGTCGCCGTCACCGACGCATAGTCCAGCCAATGGTGCACCGACCTGAGCGCACCAGGGCTGCGCACCAGGAGCGAGCCGCTTTCACGCTGCACCTGGCCACCGAAGGAACGGAAGATATCGACGTGCGGGTCGATCTCGCGCACCCCCAGCGTGCAGCCCTTGACGTTGTCTTCCAGGCGTGCCACGCCGAAGCGTGCCAGCAAAGGCGGCACCAGCATGATGGATGAGCGCATTTCTTCCGGAAGGCGGTGGGAGGCGGCGTCGAACTGCGTATTTCGATGGTGCAACTCCAGCGTGCGCGTGGACTCGTCCAGGCGGACTTCGCTTCCCAATGTGCGGAAGATGTCAAGGATCTTGCGCACGTCCGTGATGTCCGGCACGCCATGCAGCTTCAAAGGCTGGTCGGTCAGCAGCGTGGCGCACAGCACGGGCAGCACCGCATTTTTGTTGGCGGACGGAACAACGCGGCCACGCAAGGGCGTGCCACCGTGGACGATGAGATTGGACATGGGGGAAAAGACAGGGTGTGGGGAGGAAAGACAGTAGCTTGTGATTTTATGACCTGCACGCGCACCGCCGGCGTGCGGTGGCTGCCGATGGGGTGGCCGACAGGCAAATGCAAGTTCAAGCAGGCCTGCAATGGACGGCCGGGCGATCCTGCAGAGCGTAGGAGCATGCGTTCGCCCCAGCCCTTGTGCGTCCTACAGAACATCTGGCAACAAATGTCACCCCAAGTAAGAACGCAAGATTTGTAATTGGTGAACCGATTTGGAACAAGGCTGCGCAACCCACCCTCAGGGCAGTGTGATCGCTTGGGCCAAGACCCTCATCGATTGTCCATTCTGTATTGGAGTCCCCTTGAAACATCTACTCATCGCATTTCTCTGGTCTGCCCTGTCTGCTGCCACTTTTGCATTCGCCACCATTTCAAACCCGCTGATCAATGCGACATTCTGAATCCATCAATAAGCAGATTTATATTCAAACGATTTCTGTCTGGACGGCCGCAAACGCCCAATCCACATATCCTGATGCGGGATTGGAGCAGCTTCACACACTTTCTCTCAATACAGCGGTTTGCTCCAAAAGCCCTGCTACATTCGGCCGAGGAGGATCCTCCCATGAGCGCCCCTGACATCGATGCCATCGAAGAACGCCTGCAACAGTTGCGCGCCGAAAAAACCCAAGCCGAGCAACAGCTTCGGGCCCTCGACGCGCAGCGTGCTGAACTCGAGATTGCACTGGGCCGCATCGACGGAACGATTCAGGTCCTTGAAGAGATGCTCAGAGAGCAGGATCCATGAGCGGTGCGTGACGCGGGAACACGAGCCCACACGTTGCCTTGGGCGACCCGCAAGCGGCTTTCGTGGCTGTTGGCACATGCCGACGCCCCCCGCACCGCACAAGGCGGCGCTCCCCCTATGGGGCACATGATGCGCGCAGGCCGTCACATCCGCGTCACAGCCGTAAGACACCGTCTGTCAGTCGGGCACCCACTCCCTGACGCGCCACATTCCGCAGCGCCCAGGGCCCCCAGCCGACGCGGCGCCTGCCGCTTTCAGCGCCAAATGGCGTTGCAGGAAAACCCACAAAGGAGAGTTATGCGCAGTTCCAAGAAAGGCCGCGAGCCGATCAGGCTCCAGGATCTGGCCAACGCCATCCATTGCATCCAATGCGACCAGGAAAAGCCGGCCGCGGGCGCCCGCCGCTTCCACGCTTGCCATGTCTGCAGCGACTGCTCGAAAAAGCTGGCCCAGCTCCCCTCGACGGAGAGCGCCGCAGTCCGAGCAAGCCGCTGATCCGCCAACTCCTGCCTGCACGGCCCTCTTACGCGGTTGCGTTGGTCGACAAAAAACCCGCACAACAGCCAGGAGGAAAGCGGCCTGAACGCCTGGCTTGCCACCTCTTCGATAGCAAAAGAAAAAGGCCCCGTATCGCTACGGGGCCTTGTGATATCTGGTGGGTCCTGCGAGATTCGAACTCGCGACCAACGGATTAAAAGTCCGCTGCTCTACCGACTGAGCTAAAGACCCGAACCACGCCTCACATGCATCAAAGCTTGCTCAGCGAAGACTCATATTCTAACACCAAAAATACCGGTTCTATTTTTTGCCATGGCTGATCTGGTCGATCACCCATCCTGCGGCGCATTGGCCGAAGGTGGCCGTCACGGCGACCACCGAGCCGTAGCCATGGCAGTTCAGGCTGCCGTCGCCCTCGATGGCGCAGGAAGCGTCGGGCGGGGCCACGGCCTCCCGGCTGAAGACGCAGGCGATGCCTATGCGCTTGCCCTGCTTGGGCGCGCCATGCTGGCGGCGCAGGCGATAGCGCAGCTGGGCCAGCAGCGGGTCATGCGTGGTGGCACTGAGGTCGTCGATGTCGACCTTGTGCGCCTGCCGCTTGCCCCCTGCAGCACCCACGCTGATGAAGCACTGGCGCGTGGCCCGGGCATGGGCCGCCATCGCCGTCTTGGCCTGGACCTGGTCGCAGGCATCGACCACCGCATCCACGCCCTGCGCAAGCAGGCCGGGCCAGTTGTCTGCATCGACGAAGTCATCGATGCAGTGCACGCGGCAGGCAGGGTTGATTTCGGCGATGCGTTCGCGCATGGCCTGGACCTTGGCCTGACCCACGGTGGCCGTGAGCGCATGGATCTGGCGATTGATGTTGGATTCCGCGACATGGTCCATGTCGATGAGCGTGAGCTGTCCCACGCCGCTGCGCGCCAGGGCCTCGGCAGTCCACGAGCCCACGCCGCCGATGCCCACGACGACCACATGCGCCGCGCGGATGCGCGCCGCGCCCTGCACGCCGTACAGGCGCTCCAGCCCGCCGAAGCGGCGCTGCAGATCGGCATCAGAAAAAACAGCGCCTGTCTCAGGCGCTGTCTGTTCCTGGCCCGGTGGGGACAAGAAGGTGGGGCTCATGTCACTTGAGGCTGGCCAGGCGGCTCTTGGCTGCGGCTGCAGCCTCGGCGTTGGGATATGCCTTGATCAGGTCTTCCAGCGTCTTGCGGGCCGCCTTGGTGTCCTTCAGCTCGATCTGGCAGTTGGCGATCGACAGCGCAGCCTCCGGCGCGCGTGCATGCATGGGCGTGCTGGTGAGGATGACGCGGAAGTTGGCAATGGCCTCCTTGTAGCTGCGCGCGGCATATTGGGCATTGCCCAGCCAAAAGCGTGCCGACGGCGCATAACCGCTCTTGGGCCATTGGCCCAGGAAGGAGGCGAACGCCGTCGCCGATTCAGGGAAAGCCCCGCTTCGGAACTTGGCCAGCGCTGCCTCGAAGTCGCGCTTTTCGGCCGGATCGGCAGAGAACTCCTGGCCGTCCACATTCACCGTCACGGGCTCGAACTGGCGCAGGCGCTCGTCCACCCCCTTGGCGATGTCGCGCTGGCCGCGCTGCAGCTCGGAGACGTCGCGCAGCAGCTGCTCGTTTTGCCCGCGCAGCTTGGCCTGCTCGGACTTGAGTTGCTCGATCTGCGATTGCAGCTCCAGCAGGCTGCGGCGCGTCTGCGAGCTTTCTTCGCTCATGCGCTGCTGCGCCTGCTGCATGGCATCGACGCGCTGGCGCATTTCAAGGATGGCTCGGCGCGCCTCGTCGTCGCCGAACAGCGCGGCATGGCCGCTGGCCGCATAGCCGGCCATCAGGCCGGCCACGAGCAGCGTGCGCAGCGCGCTGCGGTGCAGGATCGGGGAGCGCAGCATGGTCATCAGCGGTAGGACAGTTCAGCGCGGCGATTCTGGGCGTAGGCGTCTTCGCTATGGCCTTCGGCAGCGGGCTTTTCCTTGCCGTAGCTCACGGCTTCCATCTGCGCGTCGCTGACGCCCAGCAGGCTCAGCGAGCGGCGCACGGCTTCGGCGCGCTTTTGGCCCAGGGCCAGGTTGTACTCGCGGCCACCGCGCTCATCGGTATGGCCTTCGATCTGCACCTTGCGTGCGGAGGATGCCTTCAGGAAGCGCGCGTGGGCTTCGATCTGGGGCTGGGCCTCGGCCTTGACGACGTAGCTGTCGAAGTCGAAGTAGACGATGCGGCTCACGCCCTGAGGCCCGGCCTTGTCGGCAGCCGAGCCGCTCAGGTCGACACCCGAGACACCGCTTTGCGTGGTGCCGCCCGCGCCTGCGCCGCCCTGGCCAGCGGCTGTGGCGCCCGCATCGGTCACGGGCTTTTCGTCGAGTTTGACGCCCGAGCTGCAGCCGGCCACGAGGGCGGTGACGGCAAGGGCCAGGGAAAGTCGCTTGATGGTGATCATGAAAAATCTCCGTTTGTCCTGTTGGACTTCGTACTGAGTTGACTAGAAAGGAAACCGGTGAATCATTGGCGCTGGAAAGGGCCCCAGTCGGGCTCGCGGATGTCTCCGCCCTGGCCTGCCAGCCGCGCCTTGATCTTGCCGTCCAGCGTGGTCGTCATCAGGGCTTCGCGGCCCTGCTGCAGGGTCGCGTACACGATCAGGCGGCTGTTGGGTGCGAAGCTGGGGCTTTCGTCTGCCGTCGTGTCCGTGACGGCATTCACGGTGCCGGTGCCCAGGTCCATGACGTGCAGCTTGAAGCCTGCGCCCACGCGCGAGATGTAGGCCAGCCACTTTCCGTCGGGGCTGACGCTCGGCGAGATGTTGTAGCTGCCCGTGAAGGTCACGCGCTCGGCGCTGCCACCGGAGGCCGGCACCTTGTAGATCTGCGGCGCGCCGCCGCGATCGCTCACGAAGTAGATGAATCGGCCGTCGCTGGAGAAATTGGGCTCGGTGTCGATCCCGCTGCTTTGCATGAGGCGGCGCGGCTCGCCGCCCTCCGCGCTGATCATGTAAAGCTGGGAGCCGCCGTCGCGGCTCAGGGTCACGGCCAGGTTTTTGCCGTCGGGCGACCAGGCAGGCGCGCTGTTGGAGCCGCGGAAGTTGGCCACCAGTCGGCGCCGGCCGCTGGCCACGTCATGCACGTAGACCACGGGCTTGCGCGATTCGAAGGAGACATAGGCCAGCTGCGTGCCCGAGGGGGACCAGGCCGGAGAGATGATGGGTTCGGGACTGGACAGCGCCGACTGGGCGTTTTCGCCGTCGGCATCGGCCACCCACAGGCGGTAGCTGGGCCCGGACTTGGTCACGTAGGCGATGCGCGTGGAGAACACGCCTTTCTCGCCCGTGAGCTTTTCATAGATGTAGTCGGAGATGCGGTGCGCCACCAAGCGCAGATCGCCCGTGGCAACCGCGAATCCCTGCCCGCCCAGGTCCTGGCCCTTGACCACGTCCCACAGGCGAAAGCGCACGTCATATCGGCCGTCGGCCAGGCGGGCGATGCTGCCCACGGCCAGGGAATCTGCACTCTTTTGGCGCCACGCGGCGAGGTCGGGGCGCGAGGTCTCGTCGAGCTGTGCGCCTGCCGTGTCGACCGCGCGGAACTGACCGCTGCGCTCCAGGTCGGCCTGGATGATGGCCGAGATCTTCTGGGGCGCCTGGCCTTCTCCCTTGAATGCCGCAATGGCGATGGGCAGCTGCGTCAGGCCCACGCCGGTCACTTCGACGCGGAACTGCGCCAGAGCGGGAAGTGCGGGAGTGCTGGCCAGTGCAGCCAGCAGAGTGCGGCGCGAGGGACGTGGCGTTGCCGCCAGACAAGAGGACAAGGGGAGTCGGTCAATAGTCATTGGCATTCATCAATATCTACGGGAAGACCCCGGTACGAGCACAGAAGCGAATGTTACACACACTGGATGCATCACGATGTAAGAACGTGCGCTATAGGGTCTGTCAGGGCCGGATTTTTGCCGCCTGGCTGCCGCAAGGCAAAAAGCGCCGGGGGCCGCACCTTGCGCGGCAAGGCGCACGCCGGCCTGGCATGCCGTCATAAAATCCGCGCCTCATGCAAGCACCGCAAGCACCCTCCTCTCCCCCGCAATCACCCGCCGCGCCGGCGGCAGATCCCGCGAAAAGCCTGACCCTGTCGCAGCGGCTCAGGCGCCTGGCGCCTTTTTTCGGCGGCCAGCGCCTGGCCTGGAGCCTGGCCGTGGCCGCCACCCTGGTGGGTGCCGTGACCGAGCCGCTGATTCCCGCGCTGCTGCAGCCGCTGCTGGACAGCGGCTTCACCGAGGGCACATTGCCTCTGTGGTCGGTGCCCCTGGCCATCGTCGGGGTGTTCCTGGTGCGCGGCCTGGCCCAGTTCGTGGGGCAGTATGCGCTGGCGCGCATTGCCAACGAGGGCATGCTGGCGCTGCGCCACCGCCTGTTCGAGCGGCTGCTGGCGGCCGACATGGCGCTGTTCTCGCGCCAGTCGGCCTCGTCCCTGTCCAACACCGTGGTCTATGAGGTGCAGACCGGCTCCACGCTGCTGGTGCAGGCCATGCTGGGCATTTCGCGCGATGGCTTCACCCTGGTCGCCCTGCTGGGCTATCTGCTGTACTTGAACTGGCAGCTGACCCTGGTGGTGGCCGCCGTGGTGCCGGGCGTGGCCTGGATCATGAAGACGCTGTCGCGGCGCCTGTACCACATCACCAAGTCCAGCCAGGAGGCCACGGATGCCCTGGCCTATGTGGTCGAGGAAAACGTGCTGGCCCACCGCATGGTGCGCCTGCACGGCGCCCAGCAGGGGCAGCAGGCACGCTTCGGCGGGCTCAGCGACCGGCTGCGCCGCCTGGCCATCAAGGCCACCATCGCCTCGGCCGCCATGACGCCGCTGACGCAGCTGCTGGCCGCGGCTGCGCTGTCGGCGGTGATCTGCATCGCGCTGTGGCAAAGCCGGGGCACGGGCGCCGTCGCAGCCAACGTGCAGGAAGTCACGGTGGGCAGCTTCGCCGCCTTCATCACGGCCATGCTGATGCTGATCGCGCCGATCCGCCGCCTGGCCGATGTGGCCAACCCGATCACCCGCGGCGTGGCCGCGCTGGAGCGCGGACTGCATCTGCTCGAAGGCTCGGGCAACGAAACCGGTGGCACGCTGGCGCCGGGCAAGGCGCATGGCGCCATCGAACTGCGCGATGTCTCGGTGCAGTTCGGCGATGACAAGGCACCCGCGCTGTCGCATGTGGATCTGAGCGTGCGGCCCGGCGAGGTGGTGGCCCTGGTCGGTCCTTCGGGGGCCGGCAAGACCACGCTGGTCAATCTGCTGCCGCGCTTTCTTGCGCCTACGCAGGGCCGGCTGCTGCTCGACGGCATTGCGCTGCCCGACTGGGAGCTGGGCGCGCTGCGCCAGCAGTTCGCCATGGTCAGCCAGGATGTGGTGATGTTCAACGACAGCATCGCAGCCAATGTGGCGCTGGGCGGGCAGGAGGATGAGGCGCGCCTGTGGGCGGCCATCGACGCGGCCAACCTCGGCGCCCACGTGCGCAGCCTTCCCGACGGCCTGCGCACCGTGGTCGGCCACAACGCCAGCCAGTTGTCGGGCGGCCAGCGCCAGCGCCTGGCGATTGCCCGGGCACTCTACAAGGATGCGCCGATCCTGATCCTCGATGAGGCGACTTCGGCGCTGGACAACGAATCCGAGCGCCTGGTGCAGGAGGCGTTGACGCGCCTGATGCAGGGCCGCACCACGCTGGTCATTGCCCACCGGCTGTCGACCATCGAGCATGCGGACCGCGTGGTCGTGATGGAGCGCGGCCGCATCGTGGAGCAAGGCACGCATGCGCAGCTGCTGGCGCGCGACGGACTCTACGCCCGGCTGCATGCGCAATCGCGCCCTGCCGCATCCGCCGGCGGCACGGGCGCCTGAGCGCCAGGCGGGCCTACCAGCCGCCGCGCGGGGGCTGGCTGCGGCGCTCGGCCCTGAGCACCTTGGACAGGCGCTCGACCATGAACTGGCGGTCCGCCTGCTGCGCGAAATCCACGGCCGTGAAGCCGCGCTGGTTGCGCAGCGCAATGTCGGCGCCTTCCTTGAGCAGCAGGTCCACCACGGCCTCGCTGCTGTACTGGGCGGCCAGCATCAGCGGCGTCGTGCCGTTGGGTGACTCGGCATCGATGTAGGCGCTGTTGTCCAGCAGCAGGCGGATGATGTCCACCGTCTGGGGCGTATCGGCGGAGGCCGCATAGTGCAGCGGCGCCCAGCCTTCGCGGTTGATGTCCGCGCCGCGCAGGATCAGCTCTTTCGCCAATGCCAGATGGCCCTTGATGCAGGCCATCATGAGCGCCGTCTCGCCCTGGCGGGAAGCCTCGTTGACGCGTATGCCCGGCGACTTGAGCAGCACGTCGAACACGCCCAGCGATCCCTGGTGCAGCGCGGCGACGAGTCCGGGCCGGCCGCGCTCGTCGCGCGTGTTGGGATCGAAGCCGCGAAAGATCAGATTGACCATGGCACGCTCGTTGTCGCTGATGATGGCGCGCACATAGTCATCGTAATTGCTGGCCCTTGCCCACCCCGCGCCCGACAGCGCCATGGCGCACGCCCAGGCCTTGCCGGCACGGGACAGCCACAGCCGGCGGCTGTGCGGGAAGGCATGCGGCGTCATGCGGCGACCTCCTTGAACAGCCGGTCGAAATTGGCGCTGGTCGCCGCTGCCACCTCCTGCACGGCCATGCCGCGCACCTGGGCGATCTGCCGGGCCACGTAGGGCACATAGGAAGGATTGTTCGTCTTGCCCCGGTAGGGCACGGGCGCCAGGTAAGGGCTGTCGGTCTCGATCAGCAGGCGGTCCAGGGGCACGAAGGCTGCGACGTCGCGCAGGTGCTGCGCGCTTTTGAAGGTGACGATGCCCGACATGGAGATGTAGTAGCCCAGGTCCAGCGCCGCACGCGCCACCTCCATGGTTTCGGTGAAGCAGTGGAAGACCCCGCCGGCCTGGCCCGGCGAGCCGTCCTCGCCTTCCTCACGCAGGATGGCCAGCGTATCGTCCGAGGCGCTGCGCGTGTGGATGACCAGCGGCTTTTGCGTCTGGCGCGCAGCGCGGATGTGGACGCGAAAGCGCTCGCGCTGCCACTCCAGGTCGGCGATGGAGCGCCCGCCCTTGCGCTCCTGCATGCCGTAGTAATCCAGCCCGGTCTCGCCGATGGCCACGACGCGGGGCAGCGCCGCGCGCTCGACGAGGTCTGCCACGCCGGGCTCGGTCATGTGCTCGGTGTCGGGATGCACGCCCACCGTCGCCCAGAAGTTGTCGTAGCGCGTTGCCAGGCCATGCACGTCGCCGAACTCCTCCATGGTCGTGCAGATGCACAGCGCGCGCGTGACCTGCGCCGCGGCCATGGCCTCGCGGATCTCGGGCAGGCGGCTGTGCAGCTCGGGGAAGTTCAGGTGGCAGTGGGAATCGGTGAACATGGAATCTCGCAGGTCGGAAACAGCCATGCCGACCCGAAAGCGCGCTTTCCTGCCGGCATGCGGGACGGCCCGGGGCAGCCCCTCGCGGGCCGCCCGGGCATCAAATGGTCTGGGTCGCCTTGTCCGAGGCCAGCGCCGACCCCAGGATGCTCTCGATCTTGGCCTTGAGCTGGACGGACTTCTCGTCCTTGGGAAACTGGATGCCTATGCCCTGCGTGCGATTGCCGGGCGCACGCGCCGGGGTGACCCAGGCCACGCGGCCGGCCACGGGATAGCGCTGCGGCTCGTCGGGCAGGGTCAGCAGCACATAGACGTCATCGCCCAGCCGGTAATCGCGCTGGGTGGGCACGAAGACCCCGCCTTCGGCGAACAGCGGAATGTAGGCGGCATACAGGGCGGCCTTTTCCTTGATCGCCAGCTGCATCACGCTGGGGCGGGGTGTGGTGGGTGCTGTGCTCATGGGAATTTGCGCAAGATGGTTCGGCGCCGTCGCGGCGCCCAGGCCCCATAGGTTAACAGGCCCGCCGCGCTGCGGGGGAAATGCCGCGCACGCGCGCCCCTTCAGTCAGAGTTGCCGCGCGCACGCGCGGCCTTGCCCGACAGCAGCACGCGCCGCGCCTCGGCGGCCAGCGCCTCGGTCATCAGGCCGGGGTTGAAGGGGTGGTCGGCCGTGCGCGCGGCCTGCGCCAGGTCGTGCGACCACTGGGCCAGCAACTGCATGGACAACGGGCTGGAGGGCAGGTCCGCCGGCGTGAAATAGCGCGGCGCGCCGCCACCGGCCAATGCCATCAGGTCATGGCAGATCTTTTGCAGCACGGCCACGGCCTCGGCCGGGGCATAGGCGGCCAGCGCCGCCACATCGCCCTTGGCCAGCGCCCGCGGCAGGCGCGGCCACGATGCCATGGCATCGCCACCCTTGCCGGCCGGGCCTGCCATGGCCAGGGCGTCGCCGGGTCGCCCGCCTGCGGCGCGCAGCGCCACGGCGCCCGCATCGGGCTCCACGCCCTGGGCCTGCAGCCACTGCAGTGCCTGCTCCTGCCCCGGCCAGGCCATGGTGTGGATCAGGCAGCGGCTGCGGATGGTGGGCAGCAGCTGGTGGGCGGCCTCGCTGGCCAGCACGAAACGGGCATCGCCGGGCGGCTCCTCCAGCGTCTTGAGCAGGGCATTGGCCGTGATGGCATTCATCTGCTCTGCGGGATAGACGAGCACCGCCTTGCCGCGTCCGCGCGCGCTGGTGCGCTGGCAGAACTCCACCGCATCGCGCATGGCCTCGACGCGGATCTCGCGGCTGGGCTTGCGCTTCTTGTCATCGATGTCGGCCTGGGCCTTTTCGGGCAGGGGCCAGCCCAGCGCCATCATCTGCACTTCGGGCATGAGCACGCACAGGTCGGCATGGGCACGCACATCGATGGCGTGGCAGCTGCCGCACCGGCCGCAGGCGCCCTGCGGCGTGGCCGCCTCGCACAGCCAGGCGCGTGCCAGGGACAAGGCCAGCGCGTACTGGCCCAGGCCCGAAGGCCCCTGCAGCAGCCAGGCATGGCCGCGCTGGGCCAGCAGGCGTCCACGCTGCGCCGCGATCCAGGGGGCCGAGGTTTCTGCGGGGACGAGGATCTCGCTCATGCGCCGCCCTCCTGCCCTGGCGCCTCCGCCAGCCAGCCGCGCTGCACCATGGCGGCGGCGACCTGCTGCCAGACGGCTTCGCGCGAAGTGCCGGAGTCGATGCGCGCAAAGCGTGCGGGCGCCGCAGCGGCGCGTGCCGCGTAGCCCGAGGCCACGCGCGCGAAGAAGCTGCCCGGCTCTGATTCGAAGCGGTCGGGCACCCGCGCCGACGCCAGGCGCTCGGCAGCCACCTGCGCCGGCAGGTCGAACCACAGTGTCAGATGGGGCTCGCGCAACAGGTCCGCCTGGGGGGCTGTGCCGGTCTGCACCATGCGCTCCAGCGTGGACAGCTGGCCGAGGTCGAAGCCGCGGCCCGCGCCCTGGTAGGCGAAGGTGGCATCGGTGAAGCGGTCGCACAGCACGACCTCGCCGCGCGCCAGTGCCGGCTCGATCACCTGCACCAGATGGTCGCGCCGGGCCGCGAAGGCGATCAGCGCCTCGGTCAGCGGGTCCATGGCGTCGTGCAGCATGAGCGCCCGCAGCTTCTCGGCCAGCGGCGTGCCGCCGGGTTCGCGCGTGAGCGTGACCATGCGGCCCTGGGCCTGGAAAGCCTGGGCCAGGGCCGCGATATGCGAGGACTTGCCGGCGCCATCGATGCCTTCGAAGCTGATGAACAGGCCGGCGGAATTTTCAGTGGTCATAGAAAGCAAAAGGGACAGCGGCGCCCGCAACACGGGCCGCGCCGCAAGGCCGCTCAGGGCTGCTGGCCACGCTGGTAGCGGTTGACGGCCCTATTGTGCTCGTCCAGCGTGGCGCTGAAGTGGCTGGTGCCGTCGCCGCGCGCGACGAAGTACAGGGCGCGCGTCTGCTCGGGCTGCACGGCGGCCATGAGGGCAGCCTTGCCGGGCATGGCGATGGGCGTGGGCGGCAGGCCTGCGCGGGTATAGGTATTCCAGGGCGTGTCGGTCTGCAGGTCGCGGCGGCGCAGGTTGCCGTCGAATTTCTCGCCCAGCCCGTAGATGACGGTGGGGTCCGTCTGCAGCATCATGCCGATGCGCAGCCGGTTGCTGAACACGCCCGCGATACGGGCCCGGTCGGCCGCGCGCCCGGTCTCCTTCTCGACGATGCTGGCCAGGATCAGGGCTTCGTCGGCGCTCTTGAGCGGCGTGTCCGAGGCGCGCAGCGCCCAGGCCTCGCCCAGGCGCCGGTCCATGGCTTGCATGGCCCGGCGCAGCAGGGCGATGTCGGAGCTGCCCTTGGCATAGGTATAGGTATCGGGGAAGAAGCGGCCTTCCGGCGCCACGCCGGGCCGGCCCAGCGTCTGCATCAGCGCCACATCGTCGAGCGGCGCGGCATCCTGGCGCAGGAATTCCTCGCGCGCCAGCGCGGCGCGCACCTGGCGCCAGTTCCAGCCTTCGACCAGGGTCAGCGCCCTGAGCGACTCCTCGCCGCGCGCCAGCTTCTGCAGCAGCGAGTACGGCGTCAGGCCCGTGGTCAGCTCGTAATTGCCGGCCTTGATCAGGCGGTCCTTGCCGGAGATGCGGAACCAGGCATAGAGAAGGCGCGCATCGGTGTGCACGCCGGCCTTGACCGCCTCGCGGGCAACGCCACGCGGCGTGGTGCCCGGCTCGACCTCCAGCTCCAGCGTGGGCTGGGCCAGTGCCAGCGGCTGGTGCAGCCACCACCAGCCGGCGCCCGCCAGCACGGCCGCCAGCAGCAGCAAAGTCATCAAAGCGCGGAAAATGAAGCGCACAACCACGGTCCAAGCAAGCAATAAAGCGGCTGATCATAATTCAGCCATGACCCAGCCCCTCCTGAACGGCATTGCCCCCATCTCCCATCTCGGCGTGATACGCGCCCTAGGCGAAGACGCCGCCCAGTTCCTGCACGGCCAGTTGACCAACGACTTCGCGCTGCTGGACCTGCAGCATGCCCGCCTGGCGGCCTTTTGCACGGCCAAGGGCCGCATGCTGGCCAGCTTCATCGGCTTCAAGCGCAGCCAGGACGAGATCCTGCTGATCTGCGACCGCAGCCTGCTGGCGCCCACGCTCAAACGCCTGTCCATGTTCGTGCTGCGCGCCAAGTGCCGCCTCAGCGATGCCACGGCCGACTTCACGCTGCACGGGCTGGCCGGCGATGCCGCGGCCGGCCTTGCGCCATGGGCGCTCCGGCAGGATGGCGAGGCCAGCACCATCGGCCTGTACCCGGCCGCTGGCCAGCCGCGCGCGCTGCGCGTCGCACCGGCCGGCTCGGCAGCGCCCGAGGCAGCGGCGCTCGGCGAGGCCCTATGGCTCTGGAGCGAAGTCGCCAGCGGCGTGGCGACGCTGTCGGCGCCCGTGGCCGACGCCTTCGTGCCGCAGATGCTCAACTACGAATCGGTCGAAGGCGTGAACTTCAAGAAGGGCTGCTATCCGGGCCAGGAAGTCGTGGCGCGCAGCCAGTTCCGCGGCACGCTCAAGCGCCGCGCCTATATCGTCCATGCGCAGCAGCCGCTGGCGGCGGGCATGGAAGTGTTCACGCCCGATGACCTGGAGCAGGCCACGGGCACCGTGGTCCAGGCCGCCGAAGCACCCAGCGGCGGCTGGGACGCCATCATCTCCATGCAGACCGCCTCGGCCGGCCAGCCCCTGCTGGCCCACCCGGCCCTGGAGCAAGGCGGGCAGGCCGATGCCGCCCGGTCCGTGGCGCTGCAGCCCATGCCCCTGCCCTACGCGCTGCGCGACGATATCTGAGCCCTGGCAAAGGGCCGCGCCCGCGGCCCGGGCCCTCAGGCCGTGAGCGTCTTCCTCATGGTGATGTGGGGAATGCCTGCTTCTTCGTAGGGCTCGCCTTCGGGCGTGAACCCGGCGCGCAGGTAGAAGGATTCGGCATGGCGCTGTGCGTGCAGCACGACCTCGCGGTCGCCGCGCTGGCGCGCGGCCTCGACCAGGCTGTCGAGCACGATACGGCCCCAGCGGCCGCCGCGCACGCCACGGTCCACGGCCATGCGGCCGATCCTGCCGACCGGACCCTGGCCCGGGCTGTCGCTGACCAGGCGGCCCGTGGCAATCGGTTGGCCCAGGCCGTTGTAGACCACGGCGTGGCGGGCCACGGGATCGAGCTCATCGATCTCGATCTCGCGCGGCACGCCTTGCTCGTGCACGAACACGGCCAGGCGCAGGCGCTCGGCATCGCGCCCCAGATCGTTCCAGCTGCCCGATTGCACGCGCACCACGCTTTCGCCGGCCTCGTAGGCCGTCAGCACATCGCGCAGCGCCTGCGGCACGGGCAGCGGCTGGCGCGTGGCGGCATCTGCGAACACATAGACCAGCTCCACCGTGTTGAGCAGTTCCAGGCCGCGGAAGATGCCGGCCTCGAACAGCAGCGAGGTATTGCCCTGCCTGGCGCAGCGTATGCCCACGTGCAGCACGTCGCCCAGCGTGGCCGGCGCATGGTAGGTGGTGGTGGCCTTCTTCACGAACAGTTCGCCGCCCAGGGCCGCGAAGCAAGACTCGTAGGGCAGGCCCAGCTGGCGCCAGTAGTCGGTGACAGCCACGTCGGCATACATCAGGTAATGGGCGTTGAAGACGATCTTCTGGGCATCCACCTCGGACCAGCGCACCTCGATGCGCTGCAGGCTGCGGAAATCTTGGCGTTGCATGGGTTTTCTCTCCTGTGTTCCAGGGCCCGTTCAGCGCAGGCCGAAAGCCTGGCCCAGGGCCTGTGCCATGTCGGCATGGGCGCGGCGCGCCTCGGGGATGGCGCGGCCCATCTTGACGAATTCATGGGTCACGCCGCGGTAGATCTCCAGGTCCACGGGCACGCCGGACATGCGCAGCTTGTCGGCGTACTCCACGCCTTCATCCACCAGCGGATCGCATTCGGCCAGGCCGATCCAGGCCGGCGCCACCCCCTCGACATCGCAGGCCAGCAGTGGCGCGAAGCGCCAGTCCTCGCGGTCGCCGGGCCCGTTCAGGTACTGGGCAAAGAACCAGGTGATGGCCGGCTCGTCGATGACCAGGCCATGGGCGAAGCGGCGGTGCGAGTCCGTGTCCTGGTTCGCCGTGGTACCTGGATAGATCAGCAGTTGCAGGGCCAGCGCCAGGCCCGCATCGCGCGCGTGGATGGCGCATGCGGCGGCCAGGGTGCCGCCCGCGCTGTCGCCGCCCACGGCCAGGCGCGCGGGATCCGCGCCCAGCGAGGCGGCCTGCCCCGCCAGCCACTGCAGTGCATCCCAGGCGTCGTTGTGGGCCGTGGGGAACTTGTGCTCGGGCGCGCGCCGGTAATCCAGCGAAACCACCATGGCCCCCGACAGATGGGCCAGCTGGCGGCACAGCACATCGTGCGTGGCCACGCTGCCGACGGTGAAGCCGCCACCGTGCAGGTACAGCAGCAAGGGCAGGCCCGGGGCCGGCGCCTGCGCAGCCTCCACGGGCGCGTACAGCCGTGCGGGCAAAAGGGCGCCGTCACGCGCGGGAATCCGCAGCTCCTCGACGCGCGGCAGGGCCGGCCTGGGAATTTCCAGCACGCCGGAGCCGGCCTCGTAGGCGGCACGTGCGCCTTCGGCGCCCAACTGGTGCAAAGGCGTGCGCGCGGCGCGCTCCATGCGCCGCAGCACGTCGCGCATCTGGGGGGTCAGGGACGCCGGCAGCGGCGTGGCATGGAGGGGGGGTTCGGACTGGGACACGTTCAATGGAATCGATCTGGTAAGGCGCCTGCGCGCAGCAGGCATTGTGCCGCGTGTCCGGGACCCTGGCAGCCACCTGCCTGCGAAGGCTGCCCGCGCTGTCGCCCCCGCGACGGCCGGGGCAGGTTCTCAGGGTTTGCTTTGTTTGCAGTGCAGCACGCGCAGTCTAGATTCGGCGCACACCCGCGATTTCCCAATGGTCCGCCATGGCCCGCAACGGCCCCCGGCGGCCTGCCCACGACCCACAGACCATGGCTTTCATCAACTACGTCACCCAGATCCAGTTCGACTTCGGCGCCGTGCGGCTGCTGCGCCAGGAGTGCCAGCGCGTGGGCATCACGCGGCCGCTGGTCGTCACCGACCAGGGCGTCAAGGCAGCCGGCGTGCTGCACAAGGCGCTGGATGCGCTGGGCGAGATGCCGCATGCGGTGTTCGACCAGACGCCTTCCAACCCCACCGAGGCGGCCGTGCGCGCGGCGGCATCGCTGTACAGGCAGCAGCGCTGCGACGGCCTGATCGCGGTGGGCGGCGGCAGCGCCATCGACTGCGCCAAGGGCGTGGCCATCGCTGCCACGCACGAGGGCCCGCTGTCGCACTACGCCACCATCGAAGGAGGCTCGCCGCGCATCAGCGAGCGCGTCGCCCCGCTGATCGCCGTGCCGACCACCAGCGGCACCGGCAGCGAGGTGGCGCGCGGCGCCATCATCATCGTGGACGACCACCGCAAGCTGGGCTTTCACAGCTGGCACCTGGTGCCGCGCGCTGCCATCTGCGACCCCGAGCTGACCTATGGCCTGCCGGCCCTGCTGACGGCCGCCACCGGCATGGACGCCATCGCCCACTGCATGGAAACCTTCATGGCCGCCGCCTTCAACCCGCCCGCCGACGGGATCGCGCTCGACGGCCTCACTCGCGGCTGGGCGCACATCGAGCGCGCCACGCGCAATGGCCAGGACGCCGAGGCGCGCCGCCAGCTCATGAGCGCCAGCATGCAAGGCGCCATGGCCTTCCAGAAAGGCCTGGGCTGCGTGCACAGCCTCAGCCACAGCCTGGGCGGCGTGAATCCGCGCCTGCACCACGGCACGCTGAACGCCATGTTCCTGCCTGCGGTCGTGCGCTTCAATGCCGGCGCCGACAGCGTGCAGCGCGAACGGCGCCTGCAGCGCATGGCGCATGCCATGGGACTGGCCTCGGGCGACGACATCGCCGAGGCCATCCGCGACATGAATGCCCGGCTGGGCCTGCCCACGGGACTGGCGGCCATGGGCGTGGACCGTGCGCAGTTCGAGGCCGTGATCGACGGCGCGCTCAAGGACCACTGCCATGCCACCAATCCGCGCGTGGCCAGCCGGCAGGACTACGCCGACATGCTCACGCAATCGCTGTAGGCGGCATGCCGGGGGCGCCCTGCTCGGGCGCGCGCCTGTCCTCCAGCGCCTGCATCAGTTGCTCGGCCATGCCGGCCAGCAGTTCCAGGTCGGCGGCCGAGACGTCGCGCGGCGCGTCGTCCATGATGCAGAAGCTGCCCAGCACCGTGCCCTGCCGGTTTCTGATGGGCACGCCCGCGTAAAAGCGCAGCCCCGGCTCCTGCAGCGCGGGATTGCCCACGAAGCGCGGGTCGCGCGCCAGGTCCGGCACCACCAGTGCCTGGCCGCCATGCACGACATAGGAGCAGATGGCGTCCCGCCGGGGCATGCCGGCCTGGCCCTGGGCGCCGGCCACCAGCAGGCTGCCCGGCGCATGCACCCGGTCGGCGTCCACCCAGGAGACCTGGGCCCATTTCACGTCGAAGGCATTGGCGGCCTGCTGGACCGCTTCGTGGAAGATGGCCGGCCGCGCCGGCGTGAGCACGCCGCTTTCGTGCAGCTGGCGCACGCGCTCTTCATCGTCCGGCGGAATCGGCGCCGCCAGGCCCCCGCCCTGCCCCAGCGGCTGGCACAACGCATCGACCCACAGCTGCAGTTCGCGCAGGCTGCCCACGCAGGCGTCCGCACCGCAGCGCTGCGCAAAGCCCGTATCGGCCAGGGCCGCGGGCGCATTCCACAGCGCCAGCACGACACGCAGGTGCGGCCAGTGCCGGCGTATGCGCCGCAGCATCTGGCGCGCGACGGTTTGCGGCTGCGCGCTGAATACCGTCACCACCAGCAGCTGCGCCTCGGCCATGGCCCGGGCCACCGCGGGCTCTGCGGGCAGGCCCGGCCCCTGCCCCGACATGCGCCATTGGGGGTCTGCGGCCAGCGCCCAGTCCGAGCAGCTCAGGGCGTGCCCCCGCAAGGCCTCGCTGTGCGACACCATGGCGGCGGCCAGCGCATCGACTTCCCAGCGCGCGCCCGCGCAATGGATGCGCAGGCCGCCGGGCCTGTCGGCCTGCGGCGGCTGGGCCGGGTATTGTTCGGCCAGCTCCTCGATCAGCGCCCCCATGCCGCTGGACAGCCGCAGCCGGTGTTCGGCCGTGGCCGACTCCAGGTGCTGCTGGGTAGCCAGCCTCAGCGCCGGGATGGCCACCTCGTCATAGAAGCCCGTGACCGCCGCGGCACGGTCCGGGGCGCCTGGCCGCGCGGGCAGGCGCGACTCCACGGCCTCGTGGGCCAGCGCCACCGCATCTTCCACATCATCGGCCAGCAAACGCTGGTACAGGCGCTGCGGCGGCCCCAGCACAGGCTCGCTGCCCAGCAGCACCTCCATGAACTGCAGCGCCGGAATGTAGCGGCCCAGCACCAGCAGGCACACCGTCAGCGGCGTGGACAGGAGCAGGCCGATCGGCCCCCACAGCGCGGTCCAGAACGTCGCCGCGGCAATGATGGACAGCGTCGACAGCCCGGTGCTGCTGCCGTAGAGCCAGGGCTCGATCAGGTTGTTGCTCACCAGCTCCAGCGCAAGAATCAGTGCCAGCGCCAGCAGCAGCATCTGCCAGCCCGGGTCCACGGCGAAGGCCAGCGCCAGCGGAAAGACGGCCGAGATCATGGCCCCCACATAGGGCACGAAGCGCATGATGGCCGCCAGCGCTCCCCACAGCATGGCTCCCGGCACGCCGATCAGCCACAGGCCCGCCGCCATGGGCAGGCCATAGCTGATGTTGACGATGAACTGCATGCGCAGGTACTTGCCGATGCGCTGCGAGGCCTCGTCCAGCGCATCGGTGGCCACATGCAGGTTGCCGCCCATCAGGCGCAGCAGCCGGTCGCGCAGATCGTCGCGGTCCAGCAGGATGAGGATGACGAACAGCAGCACGATGCCGGCCGTGGTCACGGGTTCGGCCACGCGGGCCAGCCACTGCAGCATGCGCGCCGTGGGCCGCTGCTCGGGCGCCTGGATCTCGACCTTCTGGACGCGGGGCGTGGCCGCGGCGCCGCGCGATATCTCGCGCTCCACCGTGTCGTAGGTCTTGAGGGCGCCGTCCCAGGCGCTGGGCATGTGGGCACTCTGGCGCAGGGCGCGCAGCTTGGCGCGTATGGTGTTCTGGTAGGTGGGCAGATCGGCGCTGAGCTGCTGCACCTGCATGCCCAGGTAGGTACCCAGCCCGCCCAGCGCCGCCAGCGCCATGGCGACCACCAGCAAGGTGGCCGCCATGCGCGGCAGGCCCCAGCGCTTGAGCCGCGAGACGGCCGGGTCCAGCAAGAAGCCCAGCAGCAGGGCCAGGGCCAGCGGAATCAGCAGCCCGCTGCCGAAGTACAGCCCCGCGATGACCAGGGCCGACACCAGCAGCCCCGTGAGCAGGCGCAGCGCAGGCACCATGTCGGCCAGCTGGGCCAGTCCCGGCATGGCCGAGCGCATGCCGCGCGCCAGTGCCGCGTCGGCCGCAACGCAGGGTGGCGACTGCACCGCATCGCGCTGCGCGGCGGCAGGCGCATTCGTATCGGAAGCGTGGGTCATGGGACAAGTCATCGCGGGGCGGCCGGCATGGCGCCCACATCCCAGGCATTGCACAGCGCAGGCAGCAGCCTGCCTGTCAGCGGGAAGCGCAATCTGGGGAGCGCCACCTTCCAGGCCGCAGCGCGGAGCCAGGCGCCGGCCGCTAGCGCGGCGCGCCCGCCTGCGCCTGCTGCGGGCCGCTCCACTGCACGCAGACGCAGGTGCCACCGCCCTGGCGCGGCCGCACCTGCAGCGTGGCGCCCATGGACAGGGCGCGCCGGTGCATGCTGTCAAGCCCCATGCCCCTGGAGGGTGGCGTGCCCGGGACCTCGCCATGGCGATGCGCGATGCCGCAGCCATCGTCTTCGATGCGCAACTCCCAGCCGGCCGGTCCCTGCCGGCCCTCGCTGCCGTCGAGCGGTGCCAGCACCAGCCACAGGCTGCGCGCCTGCGCATGCTGCAGCGCATTGCTCACCGCCTCCTGCGCGATGGCCAGCAGATGGTGGGCCGCCGCACCGCGCGGCAGCCCTGGCGCCCCGCCCGCATCGCCGCCAGCCTGCAGCTCGGCCACCTGCCAGTGCATCTGCATGCCGCGCCGCTCCAGCACGGGCTGCAGCCTATGGCGCAGGCGCGCCAGCCGCACGGTCAGCACGTCGTCCATGGCATCCATGGAATCGACCATCAGGCGCAGATCCAGCAGGGCCTGCTCCAGCAGTCCCTGGACCTGCCGGTCCCGTGCGTCCTGAGGCTGCAGCAAGGCGATGGCATTGACGAGCAGCGCGCCCACGCCGTCGTGCAGATCACCCGAGATGCGCCTGCGCTCGGCCTGCACCGCGCGCGAGGGCCTCTCGCTGCGGCGGCGGCGCCACAGCAGCAGCCGGTGCAGGCGTGCCGCGCCCAGGGCGCACAGCAGCGCCGATGCCGCCAGCACAAGCGCGCTGGCAAGCCACAGCCACCACGGCGCCCGGGCTGCGGACTGCCACAGCCACACGCCCAGCAGCAGCATCTGCAGCAGGCCCACGGCCAGGCACCAGGCCAGGGTTCGAACGTTTTCCATGGCGTCGGATCGGAGCGCGCCCCTGCGGACCGGACCGCCCCCCGATGCCCGGGGGCCGGCGCCCGCCGGCACAGCGCCTCAGAACAGGCCCCGCAGCGAGGCGAAGCGCACCGCCTGGGCGCGCGTGCGCACCTGCAGCTTGCGGTAGATGTTCTTGATGTGCGTGTTCACGGTCATGCTGCTGATCAGCAGCCGCGCGCCGATCTCGGCGCTGGTGTAGCCGCTGGCCACCATGCGCAGCACCTCGCGCTCGCGCGTGGACAGGCGGTCGGCCTCGTCGGGCGTGCGGCGCTTGGGCTCGGCGCCCTGTGTCTTGTCGAAGCGCTGCAGCAGACGGCGGGCCAGGCTGGGCGTGACGGAGGCGCCGCCATTGGCCACCTGCAGCACGGCCTGGGGATAGTTGCCGAACCAGGAGTTCTTGACAAGGTAGCCCGTGGCGCCAAGTTCGAAGGCGCGCAGGACCTGTTCATCGTTTTCCATGACCGAAACGATGACGGCCTCGGCCGTGGGGCGCACGGTCTTCATCATGTCCAGCAGCTCGAAGCCTTCGCCATCGCCCAGGTTCAGGTCGACCAGCATCACGTCGAACTCATGCTGGCGTATGGCCTTGCGGCCCTCGCGCACGCTGCCCGCCTGGGCCACGACCAGGGTGCGCGGATCGCCCATGATCTCCTGGGCGATCACCATGCGGATGTGGGCGTCGTCATCGACCAGCAGCACGCGCACCGGCTTGTCGGGCTGGCCCGCCAGGTAGTCGGGCCACATCTTGGTGTCCAGGCCCGCCCCCAGCATGGCCTGGGCCCGCGGAGATTCCGCGATCACGGAGCTGGCAACGGCGGGAACATCGGATGGATTCATGCTGCTCTCCTCAAGTGTCACGCCTTGTGTATGGCGCAACCGATCACAGACTGGCTCGCTCACATTAAGAGAAATCGTGCCCGATATCCACAAACTTTGACGTTGTTCGAGAAAGATTGCTCTATTTGCAAATTAACACATTTGTATGGAACGGCGGCCAGGGCATCCCCGCCCCTGGCTTGCCGGGGCCCCGCCGCATGCCGCGGCTGCGAGGGATTGCCGGGCCAGCCTGCGCCTGTGGGGCGCATGTGCACTTGGATACGCCGGGTTGCAGAAAAACGGCTTGCCCGGCCGTCCCGCCCCAATGCGGCACCGATTGCCTTTTGCCCATTGCGCTTGTTGCAATTTGAAACTACCCATCTCCACAGCGCGTGCAGTGGCTTGGCTTTAATGCGATGCATCAGGCGGAGCCGGCCTTGCACAGGGTAAACACGCAGTGCCCGGCTCTGTGCTCATGGCTACCCCGGACAAGAGATGGAATCGTGCGCCTGCCCCAAGCACATTGGAGTCCAGACAAGACGCCAAGGCCAGTCACCTGCCACCTTGGCCCACTGTCTGCCCGGCGGGTGCTTGCCCACCCTTCATCCTTGAAAGTCTGTTCCAACCGAAGGAGCCATCATGAAATCGCTTGCAATTCTTTCCCTGAGCCTGATCGCAACAGCTGCCATGGCAGGTGGCGGATACGGTGGTGGTGGCGGCGGTGGCGGCGGCAGCGGCGGCCCCTCCAGCGGCTCTGCGATCGTGATCAATGCCCCGAGCACGCAGATCACCTCGCTGGACAACACCGGCGTGGGCAATACCGCCAACGGTGGCGGCCAGGCCACCCAGAACTTGGCCAGCAATGCAGGCAAGGTGACCATCAACGACAACTCGATGCAGACCGTGTCCGCCAAGAGCAGCGGTATCTGGAACAAGGCCGATGGCGCCAATGCCGTGGCTGTCAGCAACCTGGCATCCAACTATGGCGATGTCACGGTGAACGACAAGTCGGTGCAGGTGGTGATGGCCAAGAACTCCGGCGTCTACAACCTCGCCAATGCCAACTCCAAGGCCGTGCAGAACATCTCCAGCAACAACGGCTGCGTGACCTGCAACAGCAACAACTGACCACGGCTGCCGGATGAAGGAAGCTGCCGTGCGGCCCAGGCCGCCCGGCAGCACCTTCCCGGCACCGACCGCGCACCGACCGCGCACCGACCGCGCACCGACATTGCACCAGGAGAGCCCACCATGAACACCGCCGCACATCTCTGCTCGGCTGCCCTGATGGCATGGTCCACCCTGGGCACGGGCGCCGCCCACGCCGGCGCCCCGGGCGAGGACCCCGTGGTGCTGTCCAAACCCGTGGACTACCTGCGGCTGCCGACGGCCAAGCCTGCCGCCTCGGCCGGCTTGAATGCCGTGAGCGACATCCCCGTCGATGTCAAGGCAAAAATCGCGCGCTA
Organism: Comamonas sp.; assembly: GCA_041984925.1. Taxonomy (GTDB): domain Bacteria; phylum Pseudomonadota; class Gammaproteobacteria; order Burkholderiales; family Burkholderiaceae_C; genus Comamonas. The sequence goes on along the minus strand of JBHIXF010000003.1, from coordinate 122,486 downwards.
CGAAGCCAAGGCCATGGCTGGCGCCCCGGGCGTCTCCACGGATGCAGACGTCGTGACGACCAACACGGTCAGCAGCACGGGCATGACCCGCACCTGCGTGCAGGACATTGCCAGCAACACCAATGCCAGTGCCTTCAACCGCTACGGCCCCTCGACGACCAAGGACCAGATCGTGGTCCTCAAGGGCGACCTGGTCAACGTCTGCCGCTAGGCGGCACACACTGGCGGCCGCTGCATCGCCCGCCCCCTCGTTTTCCGACTCCCGGCTCCGGCGCCTGGCCGCGCCCCGGCCCTGGCCCGCCGTTTCCAGCAGAGGTCCATCATGCGCACCAGCTTTCCATCGCCAGGACTTCCCCGCTTCGACGCCGCTTTGCAGCCGGCGTGCAGCGGCACCGCGGACTCCAGCACGGACCTGCGCAGGCGATGGCTGGGCGCACAGATGCGCCGGCACCTGATCACGGGCACCGTCGCCGCCGCGCTGCTGGCGCTGTCGGGCTGCGCGCCGCTGGATGCCCGCAAGGACGCCAAATACCTGGACCAGGCCTATGCGGCCGACCGGCCCGTGGTGCGACCCGTGCGCTCCATCTCCAGCTTCTCCGATTCGCTGATGTGCATGGACCGCATGTTCCGCAACAGCCACATGCCCACGGTGCTGATCACCAGCAAGCAGTTGCCCGACTACTCGGGCCGCGTGGCCGTGGCCGCCAAGGAAATGGTGGTCACCGCGCTGTCGCAGATGTCACGCGTCAGCAGCGCCTTCCGCTACGTGGACTACGAGGTGGACATCGCGCGCCAGGACACGGTGCAGAACCTCACGACCATCTTGCTCAACAACAACCAGATCCAGCTGCAGCGCCCTGCCCTGTACGTGTCTGGGGCCGTTTCCTTCGTGGACCAGAGCGTGCTGCACAGCAACCTGGATGTGGGAACCAGCGCGTCGCGCCTGGAGACCGGCTACAGCAAGAGCCGCAATGCCACCGTGCTCGGCATGGAGCTGCACCTGGGCGACTTCCGCACCCGCACCATCATCCCGGGCCTGGATTCGGCCAACGAGGTCGTCATCGGCAATGGCAGCCAGGGACTGGACCTGGCGGGCCGCATCGGCAGCTACGGCGTGCAGTTCAGCGTGGGCCGCGACTATGCCCAGGGCTCGGGCCCCGCCGTGCGCACCCTGGTCGAGCTGGGCATGATCGAGCTGCTGGGCAAATGGGCGCGCCTGCCGTACTGGCAATGCCTGACGCTGGACCAGACCCATCCCGAGTTCCAGCGCCAGCTGCGCGACTGGTACGAGGAAGGCGAGGCCGGCATCCACCAGGAACTGGTGCGCCAGTCGCTGATCAGCAAGGGCTATCTGCCGCCCGACGCGCCGGCCTTCGCCGCGGGCAATCCGCAGTGGCGCGAAGCCATCGGGCGCTTCCAGGCGGACAACCGCATGGTGGTCACCGGCGTGGTGGACTTCAACACCTATGACCGGGCGCTGCGCGACTTCGTGGCCGTGAGCGCGGACGGGCACATGACGCGCATCGGCTGGAACACCCAGAGCGCGGCGCCCGTCACGGCCGCCTCGGACACGGTGGCCGTGGCCACCAGCGGCCCGCGCTATGGATCGCCGGCGCCGGAGCGCGTGCTGGACCTGCGCGTGGAGAACGTCATGCAGAACCGCACGGCCTTCGAGACCGGAGAGCAGCTGTTCCTCTCGGCCACGGTATCGCGCGCCTCCTACCTGTCCTGCTTCATGGCCGGCGCGGACGGCGAGGTCATCCGCCTGATCCCCAACGATGTCAACCCCTCTGGCTGGGTCTCTTCCAGCCAGGCCGTGCGCATGCCCGACTGGATGAGTCCCAACCCGGGCTATGTGATCAATGCCGGCCCGGCGGGCAAGGAAGGCGTGGCCTGCTTCGCCACCGAGCACAACATGAGCGACAGGCTGCCGCAGCTGCTGCAGGGCAAGGCCTTCACCGCCATCGCCGGCCTGCGCAGCCTGGAAGACGTCAACCAGTCCATGGCCGCCGCGCTGGGTGCCGAGCAGTACACGGGCACGGCCCGCACCTGGCAGGTGGTGCCGGCCCAGGCCAAGCGCTGAACACCATGCGCGGCACCCCAAGCGGAGCAATCACCATGCTGCCCAGCGCCCATGCCCCCCGGCCCGGCCCGGCGGCGCGCGCCGCCCCTGCGCGGGCCGCCGGGCGGCGCCGGGGTTCAAGGACAGTCCTGCCCGCGCTGCTGCTGTCCCTGCTGCCGGGCCTGGCCCCTGCCATGCTGCCGCATGTCGAGGCCGCGGCCCGCTTCACCCCGGTCACGCCGATCAAGGTGGCGGCGGCCGGCTTGACGGGCGGCCAGCCCGGCACCAGCAACATCGCCGCCACTTCGGAGCCAGCCCAGCAGCGCGCACTGGCCCAGTTGCGCAGCCGCGCGCAAGGCAAGGGCGTGGGCCCGGCCGCACAGCGCGAAGCGCAATGGGTGATGGGCCTGCTGGCCCTGCACGGCATCGCCATGGCACAGGACGGTCCCCAGGCGCGGCAATGGTTCGAACGCGCCCAGCGCGCCGGCCACCCGCTGGCCAGCGCAGGCCTGGCATGGTGCGACATCGACGGCTGCGGCCAGCCGCCGGACCCGCCCGCCGCCCGGCCCTGGATCGCCCAGCTGGCGAAAACCGACGCCGCACGCGCGCAGTACCTGCAATGGCTTGTCTCGCAGCGCATGGCCCCCCTGCCCACCGCCGGCCCCGGAAATCCGCAAGACATACCGGCCACGGACGCCGAGCTTGCCCCCGGACTGGCGCAGCTGCAGCGTGCGGCGCAGGCCGGCAGCCCCGGCGCCCAGCTCGAACTGGGCCTGGCCCTGCTGGCCGGCAATCAGCCCGAAGCCGCATTGCGCCAGTTCCGCGCCGCCGCGCCGCACTCGCCGAATGCCGCAGCCAACGCCCAGCTGCTCGGCGACCGCATGCAGGCCTTCGGCCAGAGCCCGGCCCTGCAGCCCCAGCAGCCCGCCTCCGCCCAGCAGCAATGGCAGCAGGCACAGCGCTACCACCGGGGAGAAGGCGTTCCGGCCAACTACACGGAGGCCATGCGCCTGTACCAGCAGGCAGCGGTCAACGGGCACCCGGCCGCGCGCCGCATGCTGGAGCTGATCTATTCGCGCCCTGCGCCCGGCGGAAACGTGGACATCGCCTGGATGCAGCAGCTATCGCGCATCGATCCGCTGACCCTGCAGCCGATCACGCCCGCCAGCCCGGCGCCCTACCGCCGCGATCCCACGCCCCTGTTCGATCTGCTGCCGCCCGCCTGGCGCCCGCGTTCCTGATCAGAGCACCAGGTCCAGGCCCGCGTCGGCATTCCAGTCGATGGGGTCCTGGCGCAGCACCATGTCGATGTCCAGGCCCAGGGCCATGCCGACTTCGCCGGGGAAGGACACGGCCAGGGCGCGCTCGCCCCACTGGGCCTCGCGCGAGCGGGCGCGCCAGGCAGCGATGTGCAGCACGCCGGCCAGCGGGTCGAACACCGGCGCAGACAGCGGTGCATGCGCGTGCTCCAGCGCATCGGCGAGCAGCGGCGGCAGGTTCCAGCGCCGGCCCAGCGCCGCACTGACATGGCTGCAGGTGTAGCCGCAAAGGCGCCGCTCCAGCTCGGCCCGGCGCGGGTCCAGGGGGCCCACGAGCCGGGAGATGGATGCGGCATGCCGCGGATCGCCCAGGTGCATGACCAGCTCGCCCAGCCCGTGCAGCAATCCCGCCGCATAGGCCGCCGTCGGACTGGCCTGCACCGTCGTCGCCAACGCGCGCGCCACGCGGGCGACATCGACGCTGCAGCGGCAGAAGGCGGCCAGCGCCATGCCCGGCACGGCCTGCGCGCCCAGGCCTAGCGGCGCTGCCCGCACGATCTGGCGCAGCTGCGCGGGTGCCACCAGCGCCAGCGCTTCGGGGATGCCGGTGACGCTGCGGGCCATGCCGAACACCGGGCCGTTGGCCAGCGCCAGCAGGTGCGCCGCCAGTGCCGGATCGGCGCCGAACAGCAGGCTCAGGCGGCGCAGGTTGGGCAGCTCGGGCAGCAGCTCGCGCATCAGCAGGGCCACGATGCGCGGCTGCGACGGCAGGGCCAGCGGCTTGGCCACCAGCGTCGGCAGGTCCAGGGCATGCGAGCGCATCGTCCTTGGGGCGCCGGCGTCCGGGCCTATTTGCGCTGTCCCTGCAGCCTGGCGAAGGCCGAAGCCATGGCCGACTGCGGCGCCGGCTCCTGGCTGCGGCGCTGGCCGCCCTGGTGATGGCCACGGCCTGCGCTCTCGAAGCGGTTGTCGCGCGGGCCGTCGCGGCGCGCGGGCGCGGCGTCCAGCTTCATGGTCAGGCTGATGCGGTTGCGCGCCACATCGACCTCCAGCACCTTGACCTTGACGATCTGGCCGGTCTTGACGACCTCGCGCGCATCCTCGACGAACTTGTGGCTCATCTGGCTCACATGGACCAGGCCGTCCTGGTGCACGCCCAGGTCCACGAAGGCGCCGAACTGGGCCACGTTGCTGACCGTGCCTTCCAGCGTCATGCCTTCCTTGAGGTCCTTGATGTCTTCCACGCCGTCATTGAAACGGGCCACCACGAAGTCGGGACGCGGATCGCGCCCCGGCTTTTCCAGCTCGCCCAGGATGTCCCGGACGGTGATGGCGCCGAACTGCTCGTTCACGAACTGCTCGGCCTTCAGCCCCTTGAGCACCTCGGCGCGGCCCATGAGCTGGTCCACGCTCTTGCCCGTGGCGGCGATGATGCGCTCGACCACCGGATAGGTTTCCGGGTGCACGCCCGTCATGTCCAGCGGGTTGTCGCCACCACGGATGCGCAGAAAGCCCGCGGCCTGCTCGAAGGTCTTGGCGCCCAGGCCGGCCACCTCCAGCAGCTGCCTGCGGCTCCTGAACGATCCGTTGGCGTCGCGCCAGCGCACCACCGACTTGGCCACGCTGCCCGACAGCCCGGAGACGCGCGACAGCAGCGGCGCCGATGCCGTGTTCAGGTCCACGCCCACCGAGTTCACGCAGTCCTCGACCACGGCATCGAGCTGGCGCGCCAGCTCGCTCTGGTTGACATCGTGCTGGTACTGGCCCACGCCGATGCTCTTGGGGTCGATCTTGACCAGCTCGGCCAGCGGGTCCTGCAGCCGGCGCGCGATGCTGGCGGCGCCGCGCAGGCTCACATCCACATCGGGCATCTCCTGCGAGGCGAACTCGCTGGCGGAGTACACCGAAGCGCCCGCCTCGCTGACCACGACCTTCTCGATCTTGCGATCGGCCTTGGCGGCGATCTTGATCAGGTCGGCCGCCAGCTTGTCCGTCTCGCGGCTGGCCGTGCCGTTGCCGATGGCAATCAGGTTGACCTGGTGCTTCTCGACCAGGCGTGCCAGCACGGCCAGCGAGCCATCCCAGTCGCGGCGCGGCTCGTGCGGGTAGATGGTGGTGGTGTCCACGAGCTTGCCCGTGCTGTCCACCACGGCCACCTTCACGCCCGTGCGGATGCCGGGGTCCAGCCCGATCACGGCACGCTGGCCCGCGGGCGCGGCCAGCAGCAGGTCGCGCAGGTTGTCGCCGAAGACCTTGATGGCCACCTTCTCGGCATCCTCGCGCAGGCGCGAGAACAGGTCGCGCTCGGTGGACAGGCTGAGCTTGACGCGCCAGGTCCAGGCCACGCACTTGCGGATCAGGTCGTCGCTGGCGCGCCCGGCATGGCTCCATCCCAGGTGCAGCGCGATCTTTCCCTCGGCCAGGCTGGGCTGGCCGGGCTCGGGCTCGACGGGCTGCACCAGCTTGGCTTCGAGGATCTCCAGCGCACGGCCGCGGAACACGGCCAGAGCGCGGTGCGAGGGCACGCGGCCGATGGGCTCGTCGTACTCGAAGTAGTCGCGGAACTTGGCGACCTCGGGATCGTTCTCGTTCTTGGATTCGACCTTCTTGGAGCGCAGCAGGCCGTCTTCCCACAGCCATTCGCGCAGCTTCTGCACCAGGGCCGGGTCCTCGGCCCAGCGCTCGGACAGGATGTCGCGCACACCGTCGAGCACGGCGAAGGTGGTCGAGAAGTCGGGCCCCGGCTTGCCATCGTCCAGGGTGGTGGCCGGCTTGCAGAAGGCCTCGGCCTCCTTGTGCGGATCCAGTGTGGGGTCGGCGAACAGCCTGTCGGCCAGCGGCTCGATGCCGAACTCCCTGGCGATCTGGCCCTTGGTACGGCGCTTTTGCTTGAACGGCAGGTAGATGTCCTCCAGCTCCTGCTTGGTCGGCGCATTGGCGATGGCCAGGCGCAGCGCGTCGGTGAGCTTGCCCTGCTCGTCGATGGCCTTGAGCACCGCGCCGCGCCGGTCCTCGAGCTCGCGCAGGTAGTTCAGCCGCTCATCGAGCTGGCGCAGCTGGGCATCGTCCAGGCCTCCCGTGGCTTCCTTGCGGTAGCGCGCGATGAACGGCACCGTGGCGCCGCCATCGAGCAGTTCGACCGCAGCACCCACCTGCTGCGGCTTGACATTCAGTTCTGCGGCGATTTGGCCGATGATTTTTTGCATTCGAAAAGCGCCCCGTGGCGTGGAATCCGGAAAGCGGCCAAGTGTGCCACACGCGATTCGGGCCGGCCCGGTCGACGCGCTCAAGCAAATGCAAGCATTTTTTGCAAGTCCCTGAATTCGAGGTCCTGGCGCCCGCCATCCGCACGGGCGCTCAGGGCTGGACATCCACGAACTGCATCATGCCCAGGTCCTCATGGTCCAGCGCATGGCAATGCCAGACGAATTGGCCATGAAAGTCGGCAAAGCGCATGCGAAAGGTGATGCTGCCCTTGGTCTGCCCCGCATTCACCCCGGTGCCCGTGCCCGGCGGCACGGGCAGCGTATCCGCCCAGAACGGCGTCACGCTCTGGCCGTTGACCTTGACCACATAGCAGTCGTTGACGTGGATGTGGAAGGGGTGCGGATAGCCGTTGTAGTTCTGGATGGTCCACTCCTCGACGGCGCCCAGCGGCACGGTCAGCACGGGGGTGAGCTGTTTCGAATGCACGGGCGCCATGCCCCCCGGCGCTTGCCCGCTGCCCACGGCGAAGACGGACTGGTTGCCGCCCGCCGGCAGCACCCAGGACTCACCGGCCGGCATGGGCGCCAGGTCGGGATGGCGCATGCCCTGGCTGTCCAGCAGCGCGCCCAGGCGCAGCGTGCGCTGTACACCGCCGTGCTCGGCCAGCTCGGCATCGGTGATGGGCCGGTAATCGCCGGGGCGGCGCAGCAGGGCCGGGTCCGGCAGGCGCGCCTGCACGGGCTCGCCCTGCACCACCACCCGGGCCAGCACCTCCTCGAAGGGCTCGGTGCCAGGCGGCCGGTGAAAGGACGGGCACGGGGCCGCGCGCAGGAAATACTCGCCCGGCGCCATCGACGCCTGCACCACCATGGACAGGCGCCCGCCCGGGTAGATGTAGTTGCCCGGCCAGTCGCGCATGTCCAGCGGCTGCCCGGCCGTCTGCCGGCTCAGCGGCCGGTAGATGCCGCCATAGTGGTTGCCATCGCGCCCGTAGACCTGCATCACATGGCCGTCCAGCACGGGATGCAGCGGATAGAAGGACGAGGGGTTGGCGATGTGCCAATGCTGCACCTCGCCGGGCCGCACCACGATGGTGGGCTGGTAGGCGCCATTGAGCAGGAAGGCCGTGGCCCCGTTTTCCATGGTGTCTTCCAGCGTGTCAGTACGGCCCATGGCATTCACGGTCAGCTTGTGGGCGAACAGCACGCGCTCGCGCATGTCCACGCTGGCGCGGAAGGGATCGCGGTCGTCGGCCACGATGATGGCGCCGAACATGCCGCTGGAGACCTGGGAATTGGTGGCGCCGTGCAGGTGCGGGTGGTACCAGTAGATGCCGCAGCTGTGGTCGCCGGGCAGCCGGATCTCGTGGTAGCGCGAGCCGCCGGGCACGATGCCCGCGCCGGGCGTATCGACCACATAGTCGCCATAGACGCCGGGACGGATCTCGCGCGGGTCCACATGCAGGCCATGGAAATGCATGTTGGTACTGTTCTGGTGGTTCAGCAGCGCCCAGTCCGACCCCGTGGGCGAAGCCGGCAGATGGTTGTGCACCCACATCTTCAGCGTGTCGCCGGGACGCAGCCGCAGCGTGGGGGCCATGTAGCGGCCGTTGAAGCTGCGCAGCTGCAGGCGCCGGGCCTGCGTCTGCGCCGGGTAGCTGGCCCATTGGCGCATGCCGTCACCTGCGGCGGGTGCGGACAGTCCCATGTCCAGGGCGGCATAGCCCACGTTCAGGTGCAGCTCCAGCACGCCGCCCACCGAACCCAGCTCCAGGGGTTCGGGCAGATCGTCGCGCGCGCTGCCCGCACCACTGCTGCCGCCACATCCGGGCAGCACCGTGCCCACCGACAGCAGCGCCCCCCACTGCAGCAGGGCGCGGCGGCCGATGGCGGGCTGGCCGGTGTCAACGCCCGGATTCAGGGTCTTGTGTCGGGGGGCGCTCATACAGTCTCCTCGGTCGTTGCGGCACGCAGCGCATGCAGGGCCAGCGCCAGCGGGCGTGGCTGGGTGGCCGCGCCGGTCTCGCCCTGGCAGTTGGCGTGGCGGTTGTCGCCCCAGGCCCAGCAGCGGCCATCGTGGGCCAATGCCAGCACATGGCTGCCGCCCACGCTGATCTGGCGCACCGCCTCCATGCCGGGCACGGCATGGATTCCGGCGCGGGCCAGGGTATCGCCCTGCCCCAGCTGGCCCAGGCCGTTCCAGCCCCAGGCCAGCACCTGTCCGTCCTGGGTGAGCGCCGCGGAAAAATGCAGGCCCGCCGCCAGGCTGTGCACACGCCTTGGCAAGGCAATGCGCACGGGCCGCAGGCTGAAGGCCGCCTTGAGCCCGGAGCCCAGTTGTCCATGGTGAGTGGAGCCCCATCCCCACCGCCGCCCGCGTTCATCCAGGGCCAGGCTGTGCGTGGCGCCTGCGGCCACCGCCACGGCGGCATGCGGCAGGGGAACGCGCCGGGCCTGGGGGCTGCCGGCCAGGTCACCCTGCCCCAGCTGGCCTGCCGCATTGGCACCCCAGGTCCAGACCTGGCCGGCGCCATCGAGCGCCAGCGCATGGGCCATGCCCAGTGCAACACTGGTGACGGCCGGCAGGCCGGGCACGCGCCGGGGCGGCGCCCCTGCATCGGCACCGCTCCACAGCACGCCCGCGCCATCCTGGAAAAACACCTGCTGCTCGCCTGCCCAGATGTGCCGCACCTCGACGCCGCCCAGCGCCAGCCGCTGGGCCAGGACACCCGCCTCGCCGCGGACCTGGGGCTCGAACGCATAGGCCTGGCCCTCGCCCCAGGCCAGCAGCAGATGGCCCGCATCGGCCACGCCCTCCCAGCACACGCCCCGGGGGCTCAGGCGCTGGGGCACGGGCTGCGCAAAGCGGCGGTGGCCGATCTGCGTGGCGTCGGTGACACAGACCTCGGCGGCTTCCACGCCCTGCGGCCATGCCCGCACCACCTCCAGATGGCCCCACGCAAAAACCCCTTCCGGGGTCATGAGCACCGACCGCTGCACGCCGGCCAGCACCTTCTCGATCGTCAGCATTCGCTGCCTCCTCCTGATGTACGCATGCGCAGGCCATTGCGGCCTGGCAAACAATCCACTCATGCCTGGATTGTTCTCGGCCCGGATGGGCCTGTACATCACTGAAAACAGTGATTTGCAATGAAGTAATAAAATGTTAACGAGATTTTTTCAACGGCATCCCATTCCCCTGGCAGAGCCTTCAGGAAGGCATGTCCATTGGGTCACGCTGCAAGTATTCGGTATCGTCCTTGTGGAATTCAAAGGGGTCCTCATAGTGCCGCCATGATGAAGGCGCTTGTGCGCATTGCTCCGGTGGCAACAGGCATTGCTCCAATGCCTGCATCAGGCGCACCCTGTCCATGCCCCGCCCGATGAAGACCAGTTCCTGGCGGCGGTCCCCCACGCCCGGCTCCCATTTCGCGTCGATCCATGACAGTGCCCGGGCATCCCTGGGCCAATGGGGCCTTGGCGTATCCATCCACCACATGCCGCGAATCTCATGGCGAAAGATCACTCCGGCCTGTTGCCACACCACGATCTTGTCCGGCACGGTGCAGACCCACAGAAAGCCCTTGCATCGAAGGACCTGCCCAAACTGCCCCAAGGACGCCATCAAGGCATAGAACCGGCCCGGATCAACAGGGCGCCGCGCCCGCCACACCATGCTTTGGAACGCATACACATCCGTCTCTGATGGAGACCCCTGCAAAACCAGTGCATCCGGCAGAAAAGACAGGTTGGAATGCGAAAAACTTCTGGTACCGATGATCTTGCCAGGATCAATGACGCCATGGGAAGTCGTCAGTATCCGCGCAGCGGGATTGATCTTCCCCAGAAAAGATCGCAATGAATCGACACAAGCCTGCGTGGCACTTTCAGCCCGCGTTAGCACCAAGGTATCCGCATGTTCAACCTGCTCCACCAACAGCTCCGCCAGGGCCTTGCCATTTTTTCCAGGCGATCCATCCAGATCTTCATCGGACAGATAGATTTCCATGAAATTTTGCGGATCGACAACCGTCACCATGGCGTCGATACAAGCCAAATCACTGAGCCTCGGTCCGTCCATCTCTTCCGCATCCACCGGAAAATGGAATATCTCTGCCACAGGCCCCGGTTCCGAAATCCCTGTGGATTCTATGATCAGATGATCTATATGCTCGATATCGGAAATCATCTTGACCTGCTTGAGCAAATCTGCCCTCAGAGTGCAGCAGATACATCCATTCTGAAGCTCGACCATTTCTGCACCGGCTTGCCTGGCATTTTCCGTGAGGTAGTCCGCATCAATATTTATTTCACTCATATCATTGACAATAATGGCCAGTCGCTTGCCGCCTGCATTGTTCAATAAATGATTTATTATGGTGGTTTTTCCCGCACCTAGAAATCCGGAGATAATAGTAACTGGCAGAATACGCTTACGGATAATTGATATTGGAAATGATGCGAACAAAACATCTACCTCCTCAAATACATTTCAGTCACTCTGTTGCTCAATTCCATAATATCCTCAGGCACTCCATCTTCAAACAATGGCATCCCCATCGCCACTCGACTGTCATTCCATTTGGCATATATCAAATCGGCTTCATTCCGCGCCGCAACATCTTGCTCGGGACTTAATTCCTTCGTTTGCTTGGCGACCTGAAGATACAAGCCATTGGTCAAATCGCCTCGCTTTTGCAGCAAATAGGTATAGGCATACGCCTTGCTAAGCAACGGAATAGATATTCCCGGATCATCCCGCCGCTGCCCAATCGACATTCGAGCCTCTTGTTGCACCATCTGGACCAACAACTCCAAGCTGGCGGTATACCCCATGACCGAAGCTTGCGTCAGCAACTGCATGGCTTCATCCCAGTCAGATTTTGGCTTTGGGTGCTTTGCCTCCTGATATCGACCAATAGACGTTGCCCCAATGTGAATGCAGCAGTCCGGTCGCCACTTGCTGCCACCTGTCTCAAGGCATCGTCTTGCATTGCATCGTATCCACTGGCGGATGGGATGCCAGCAGCACCGCCTTCCATCAGATGAAAAAGATAGCCTTTTTCACGTATCCAATTTTCAAGCCTCTGGGTTTCAGCAAGAGTCAAAGGCTTCGTTGAATCCAACGACTCAAATGTCTGATCGTCTTTGTAAGGCAATGATCGCTGTCGAACCAAAGCAGATGAATCCATTAAAGAATCAGATTGATTAGCCTCGGGTATCACAGGCGATGGCAATTGGCCTGCGGGCAACGACCACTCCATATAAAACGCAAACCAAACCAATGCTGCACAACAAATACTTAGCAACAAAAATTTCATGTTCCTCTGCATAATCTCCTCACTTCTCAGGCATGAAATTCACCAAAATCCAATCGGGCGAGATTAATCCGTCTCCCTCGACCATTCGAAGCCATCGTGGTGGATCGATAAAAACCTCCATTAAGAACATCAACAATTGGATCAAGCAAGGCCCATCCATTTTCCACACATTCAGCACAGCATGCATTTTTCTCTGGATCGCATGGCCTGGGATCTTTTCCTCCTGGTAGCGGAATCCCTCTTTCTTTCATTATCTCTGCGGTCAAGCTCTGCGCCCCGCTAAAATACATTACATTGAAAATGAACCAGGCATAGCAACAGTCTTTCCTAAGATTCTTGTAAAGATAACCAAATTAATATATCCAACATTGGTTTCCGACCCACCCCTATCTGCTGCCAGCGCAATTTTTGTCCATGCAGATGCAGCATTATTTCTCACATCTTCAGCAGATATTCCAGAGACATATATAGGTACGCTTCGGAGTCCGTCTTCGTTCATTGCACATCGACCCAAATCCCACGCTGCGGGTGTCGCAGAGTAAGCTCCTGCCAAGCAGATCACAGGCCACATATTATTTTTCGCACTCAATTTCAGCTCCTTTCACAGAATCAGAGTCCATCAAAATTTCACACACGGGAACTGCAACAGATCGGTAGCATTTCTTGCAGAGAAAAAGAAAACAAGGTCAACCTGCGGGATACCTCAGCTTATCAAGACACCGATGCCTTAGCACCCAATCGATGTGCATGTCTTTGCGCCGCTAGACAAGACAGCTGCCATGCAGCCATTTATATTTTCTGACCGTTGATCTCATCGACCAACTTCAATATTCACATCGATCAGAATCGATATATACGGAAATCTCCTAGGAAACACAGAAAAAACACTCAGACCAATCTGATAATCACCCATTCAAGGGAAATCTCTCAATCCATGTGACGAACAAGAAAAGATCATTGGCGCGTTCAACCAGGAGAGCGCATGGAATTTCATCTCAACACCCCCAGGAAAATGGCCGCCACCTTGCTCCCCATGGCCATGGCCTTGGGCGCCAGCGTGGCTTCGGCCCAGTCGTCGCTGCAGATATACGGATTGCTCAACGCCGGTCCGGTGGTCGGTAAATTCAGCCCGGGCAACTCCAGGACCTTTCTGTCGGAGGCGCCCTATACCGCGCCCCGAATGGGTTTTCGCGGCAGCGAGGATCTGGGCGGCGGGCTCAGCGCAGGCTTTCGCCTGGAGGCGGGCGTGAATGTCAACGACGGCACCGGAGACGGCCCCAATGGCGCCCTGGCTTTCAGCCGCCACTCTCATGTCTGGCTGGCCAGCAGGACGCTGGGCGAGGTGGCCATGGGGCGGATGTACATGCCGGCATTCTGGGTCTATCTGGCCTCGGACCCGGGCGTCGGCGGGCAGGGCCTGGGTTCCATGGGGGCGATGATCACCCAGCAGCACAGGACGCTGACGGGCCAGACGGGCTGGGGCGGCTTCTACAACAATGCGCTGCGCTACCGCTCGCCCAGCTTCGCCGGGCTGAGCAGCGAAGTCGCCTACAGCCTGGGGGCCGAGCGCAGCGGCGCGGCGCGCAAGGACGGGCGCATGGTGGGCCTGAACCTGCAGTACGACCAGGGGGAGCAGGGGCCGTTGTACCTGGGCGCCAGCTTCCAGAAATACACCGCCTTCCTGCCGGGCGGCGCCGGCGCGCAGGGCCACGATGCCATCCAGCGCTCCTGGATGCTGGCGGCCCGCTACCGCTTCGGCCCGGTCACTCTGGGCGGCAACCTGGGCCGGACCACCGATTCCCTGGGGGGCGCGGCGGGCACAACCACGTCCTGCATCGCGCCCGGCGCCGCGCAGGCGGGCTGCACCATGCGGACCATGGCCCTCAGCGGCCGGCTGGACCTCACGCCCTCCAGCTCCATGGACCTGAGCATCGCGCAGCTGCGGGCCACGTCCGGCCGCCTGGCAGGGGCCCGGGCCTATACCCTGGCCACCGGCTATACCTATTACTTTTCCAGGCGCACCTGGGGCCATGTCCAGGCGGTGAAGATGTTCAACAACGACAAGGCCCCCTGGGGCCTGGACGCGGGACTGGGCAGCCGCGCCGCGAACGGCACGCCGGGCTTTCGTCCCAGCGCCTTCAGCGTCGGCCTGACGCACAGTTTCTGACATGCCGCAGGCATGGACACCGGCAGCACGGACCTGCCGCCTGGGGGACAATCGGGCATCGCATGCAAGACGACCTGTTCGGATCCCCCTCCCCTGCCCCGCCACCTGAAGCGCCGCGCCGCAGCAAGGCCGCAGCAGCCGTGCAGCTGGCGCCCCAGGCCCTGCCATGGCAGGCACTTGCGGATCAGCTTCCCGCGGGCCTTCGCATGGGTGTCTCCACCTGGTCCTACCCAGGCTGGGAGGGCCTGGTCTGGGACGGTGCCTATGACAAAAGCGTGCTGGCCAAGAAGGGGCTCGAGGTCTGCGGTCAGCATCCGCTGATGCGCACGGTCTGCGTGGACCGCAGTTTCTGGAAGCCGCTGACGGCCAGCCAGTACCTGGCTTTCGCCGGGCAGGTGCCAGCCGATTTCCGCTTCGTGGTCAAGTGTCCCTCGGTGGTCACCGACGCCCAGGTGCGTGACGAGGATGGCAAGGGCATGTCGCTGAACCCGGCCTTCCTGCAGCCGGAGCTGGCCTTGTCCAGCTTCGTGGAGCCGGCGCTGCAAGGGCTGGGAGAGAAGCTGGGCGTGCTGGTGTTCCAGCTCAGCCCGCTGACCTGGGACCTGCTGAGCCGGCCCGCCAGTCTGCTGGCACGGCTGCAGGCCGTGCTGGAGGCCGCGCGTGCGGCGCTGGCCGCCCATCCTGCGGGGGCCCGGGTCATCATGGCCGTCGAGGTGCGCGACCCCGGGCTGCATACACCTGAGTTCGCGCACATGCTGCGCGATTCGGGCGCCACCCTGTGCCTGGGCCTGCACGGCAAGATGCCGCCCATCGAAACGCAGCTGGAAACCCTGCGCCTGCTATGGCCCACGCCCCTGGTCTGCCGCTGGAACCTGAACCGCGTGTTCGGGGCCTACGGCTACCCCGATGCGCAGAAGAAGCACGACCCCTTCGACGAGATCCGCAGCCCCGACCCGCACACGCGCGCCCTCCTCGCCAGGACCATCGATGGCATCACCAGCCGCGGGCTGCCTGCCTTCGTGACGGTGAGCAACGATGCCGAAGGCTGCGCGCCACGCTCCATCGCGCTGCTGGCCGAGGCGGTCGTCGAAGCGCAGGCCGCCCGGGTTCAGCGCTTGCCGTAGGCCCGCTCCACGCGGGCCACGCGCAGCTCGTAGTGCTCGTACCAGGCGGCCCTGCCCAGTTGCCGGGCGACCAGATGTTCTGCATCCTGCTTCCAGCGGGCAATGGCCTCGTCGGTGGTCCAGTAGGACACGGTGATGCCGAAGCCGTCTGCGCCGCGCGTGCTCTCCGCGCCGAGGAAGCCGGGCTGCTGCGCAGCCAGATCCATCATGCGCCGGGCCATGAGGCCATAGCCATCGTCGTCGTCGGCCGTTCTGCGCGACGAGAAGATGACGGCGTAGTAGGGAGGCTCGGGGGTGCTGGCGAAGGGGCTCATCGTGACGGGGCAATGCTCTGCAGGTCCGGCAGGACCAGGCCCGCACGATACACCTGTGCCGATCAGGAATTCGCCGAGGCCCCGGATGCCTGCGGGGACTCGCCGCCCAGCACCTTCCACAATGTCACGCGGTTGAGCTGCTCGGACAGGCGCAGGCCGATCAGCGTCTGCTGGGCCGTGTAGAGGCTGCGCTGGGCGTCGAGCACGGTCAGGTAGTTGTCCACGCCGGCCTTGAAGCGCGCCTCGGACAGATCGAACGCCTTTTGCGTGGCCTGCACCATGCTGGTCTGCGCGGCCAGGCGCTCGTCCCACTGGGCACGGTCGGCCAGCACGTCGGACACTTCGCGGAAGGCGGTCTGCACGGCCTTCTCGTACTGGGCCACGGCAATGCGCTGGTTGGCCTCGGCCACCTGCACGCCGGCGCGGTTGCGGCCTGCGTCGAAGATGGGCAGGCGCACCAGTGGAATGAAGCTCCAGGTGCTGCTGCCGCCGCCGAACAGATTGTCCAGTTCGCGGCTGCCCGTGCCGATGCTGGCCGTCAGGCTGATGGTGGGGAACATGGCGGCACGCGCGGCACCGATGTTGGCCTCCATGGCGCGCAGATTGCTCTCGGCCGCCTGCAGGTCCGGGCGCGCCAGCAGCACGCTGGACGGCAGCGGGGCAGGCACGGGCAGCAGTGCTGCGGGCGCCTGCGCGCCCGCGGCCAGCAGCCCGGCGCCGGGCAGCAGCGAGGCCGGCAGCGGCCCGCCGACCAGCAACTGCAGCGCATTGCGGTCGCGCTCGACCTGGGAGGTGAAGCTGGCCACATCGACACGCGCCGTGTCCACCGTGGTCTGGTTCTGGGCCAGCACCAGGCCCGAGGTCGAGCCGATCTGGTGCATGCGCCGCGTCAGCTCGTAGGCCTTCTCGCGGCTGGCCAGCGTGTCGCGCGCCAGCTGCAGGCGGGCCTGGTCGGTGGCCAGCGTGAGCCAGGCATTGGCCACGTCGGCCACCAGGCCGATCTGCACGTTGCGGCGGTTGTGCTCGCTTTGCAGGAACTGCTGCAAGGCCGCCTCGCCGAGGTTGCGCACACGGCCCCAGAGATCGATCTCGTAGCTGGCGAACCCCAGCTGTGCGGTGTACTGCGTGCTGACCGCGGCGGCCTGGGTGGCGCTGGCCATGCCGGCGGCCGTGCGGGCGCGGCTGGCCTGGGCCTGGGCATTGACGCTGGGCAGCAGGTCCGCGCGCGTGATGCCGTATTGGGCGCGTGCCTTCTCGATGTTCTCCACGGCCACGCGCAGGTCGCGGTTGTTGGACAGGGCCAGCGCGATCACCTCGCGCAGCTGCGGCGACTGTACCCAGCCCAGCGCGGCGGCCGCCTGCAGGCTGGCCTCGTCGGCACGGGCGGCGCTGGTGTCCGCGCCGGCGCCAGCGCCCAGGGTGGCGGGAACGGGAAGGTCCGGCGTGCGGTGCTGCGGCGCGAGATTGCAGCCGGCCAGCAGCGCCGCGCAGGCTGCGGCCGCGGCCAGCGCGGATGGTTTCATCATGGGGCGCCTCATGCTGCGCTCTCCTGGGTGGTATGCGGTGCGGATTCGTCGTCGGTGCGCGCGTGGCTCTTGAACCAGCTGCGGATCAGCAGGAAGAACACCGGCACCAGGAAGATGCCCAGCAGCGTGGAAGCCACCATGCCGCCCAGCACCGCGGTGCCGATGGCATTGCGCCCGCCCGCGCCGGCCCCCGTGCCGATGGCCAGCGGTATGACGCCGAAGCCGAAGGCCAGCGAGGTCATCAGGATGGGCCGCAGGCGCAGCCGCACGGCAGAGACCACGGCGTCGAAGATGCTCTTGCCCTGCTCCTGCAGCTGCACGGCGAACTCGACGATCAGGATGGCGTTCTTGGACGCCAGGCCCACCGTGGTCAGCAGGCCCACCTGGAAGTACACATCGTTGGTGAGCCCGCGCGTATAGGTGGCGGCCAGCGCGCCGACCACGCCCAGCGGCACGGCCAGCATCACCGACAGCGGCACGGTCCAGCTCTCGTAGAGCGCGGCCAGGCACAGGAACACGAAGAGGATGGAGATGGCGTACAGCAGCGGCGCCTGGGCGCCCGACTGGCGCTCCTGCAGCGAGGCGCCGGTCCACTCGTAGCCTATGCCGGCCGGCAGCGTGCGCAGGATGTCCTCGACGATCTGCATGGCCGTGCCCGAGCTGACGCCGGGCGCGGCGCGGCCTTCGATCTCATAGGCCGGATTGCCGTTGTAGCGCATCAGCTGCGGCGAGCCATAGGCCCAGTAGCTGCTGGAGAAGGCGCTGAACGGCACCATCTCGCCCTTGGCGTTGCGCACCGTCCATTTGGCGATGTCCTGCGGCAGCATGCGGTGCGGCGCATCGCCCTGGATGTACACGCGCTTGACACGCTCGTTGTTCAGGAAGTCGTTGACGTAGGTGCCGCCCATGGCGCTGGACAGCACGCCGTTGATGTCGGCGTACGACAGCCCCAGGGCGGCGGCCTTGCGGTCGTCGATGTCCAGGCGCAGCTCGCTGGCATCTTCCAGGTTGGTCATGCGCAGGTTGGTCAGCTCGGGGCGCTTGCGCGCCTCGGCCAGGAACTGCTCCTTGGCCTGCAGCAGTGCCTCGTGGCCCAGGCCGTTCATGTCCTTGATCATGAAGTTGAAGCCGGAGCTGGCACCCAGGCCGCGCACGGCCGGCGGCAGCATGACGAGCACGCGCGCATCGCGGATCGACGCCAGATCCCGGGTCGCGCGGTGGGCGATCTCCGAGGCCGACTGGCTGGGCAGCGGCCGCTCGTCCCAGGTCTTCAGGCGCACGAAGGCGCGGGCCGAAGCCTGGTCGCCGTTCAGGCCCGAGACCTGGTAGAAGCTCAGCACGTCGGGCTGCTTGGCGAAATACTCGCGCACCTGCACGAGCACATCCTGCAGCCGCGCATCGGCGGCGCCCGAGGGCAGGTTGACGTTGACGAAGACGAAGCCCTGGTCCTCGTCGGGCAGGAAGGAGGTGGGCAGGCGCGCCATCAGCAGCCAGACCACGCCGCACAAGGCGATGAAGATCAGCATCATGCGCTTGGCACGGCGCAGCGAATAGGCCACCGTGCCCTGGTAGCGCGCGGCCGTGGCATCGAAATGGTGGTTGAACCAGCGGAAGAACCGGTCGTTCAGCCCCAGGATGCCGGAACGTACCGGGCGCTCGTGCCCGGCCCCGGCCGCCGCCGGCTTGAGCAAGGTGGCGCACAGCGCGGGCGTGAGCGTCAGCGCCACGAACACCGACAGCGCCATCGCCGCCACGATGGTGATGGAGAACTGGCGGTAGATCACACCTGTGGAGCCGCCGAAGAAGGCCATGGGCACGAACACGGCCGACAGCGTCACGCCGATGCCCACCAGGGCCGGCGTGATCTCGCGCATGGACTGGCGCGTGGCCTGCTTGGGCGATTGCCCGGTCTCGTGCATCACGCGCTCGACGTTCTCCACCACCACGATGGCATCGTCCACCAGCAGGCCGATGGCCAGCACCATGGCGAACATGGTCAGCGTGTTGATCGAGTAGCCGGCCAGCGACAGCACGCCGAAGGTGCCCAGCAGCACCACGGGCACGGCGATGGCGGGGATCAGCGTGGCGCGGAAGTTCTGCAGGAAGATGAACATCACGATGACCACGAGCACCATGGCCTCGCCCAGCGCGGTCACCACTTCCTTGATGGAGGCGCGCACGAAGGGCGTGGAGTCCGAACTGACGAAGTAGTCGATCTCGTTGGGGAAGAAGGGCTTGAGCTCGGCCAGCTTGGCTGCGATGGCGTCCGCCACGTTCATGGCGTTGGCGCCGTCGGCCAGCACGATGCCCATGCCGGCGCCGGGCAGCCCGTTGAGCTGGGCCTTGATGGTCAGGTTGTCGGCACCCAGTTCCACGCGCGCCACGTCCTTCATGAGCACCACCGAGCCGTCCAGCGAGGACTTGAGGACGATGTTCTCGAACTCCTCCACCGTCTTGAGCTTGGTGCGCGCCGTGATCGTGGCGTTGAGCTGCTGGTCCGCCTTGGCGGGCAGCGCGCCGAGCTGGCCCGCCGAAACCTGGGCGTTCTGGGAGTTCAGCGCGTTGACCAGGTCCGAGGGCATCAGCGCATATTTCTCCAGCCTGGCCGGGTCCATCCAGATGCGCATCGCATAGTTGGTGCCGAAGACGTTGACGTCGCCCACGCCGTCGAGCCGGCCGATCACGTCGACCAGGTTGCTGGTCAGGTAGTCGCCGATGTCGACCGCGGTCATGGCCGGGTCCTTGGAGAAGAAGCTGTAGGTGACCAGGAAGTCCTGGCCGCCCTTGTTCACGAACACGCCACGGCTCTTGACCGCATCGGGCAGCCGGTTCACGGCCGACTGCAGCTTGTTCTGCACCTGCACCTGGGCCACGTCGATGTTGGTGCCCGGCGCGAAGGTCAGCGTGGTGCGCGCACGGCCAGAGGCATCGGAGGTCGAGCTCATGTAGAGCATGTTGTCGATGCCCTTGAGCTGCTGCTCGATGATCTGGGTCACCGAATTCTCGACCGTCGCGGCCGAGGCGCCCGTGTACTGCGCGCCGATGGTCACGCGCGGCGGCGCGATGTCGGGGTATTGCTCCAGCGGCAGCGTCGAGATGGACAGGGCGCCGCCGAGCATGATGATGATGGCGATGACCCACGCGAAGATGGGCCGGCTGATGAAGAACTGGGCCATGTGCTGCGGTCCCCGCGCTTACTGGCCTGCGGTGGCCGTCGCAGCCGTGGCGGCGGGTTGCGCGGGGGCCTGCGCCGTGTCGGCGGCCTTGCCCTTGCGGGCCTGGGCCTTGGCGCGCAGGTCCACTTCCACCGCGCGCACCTTGTCGCCGGGCTTGATGCGCTGGAATCCCTCGACCACCACGCGCTCGCCGGCGGCCAGGCCGCTTTGCAGCAGCCACTGGTTGCCCACGGCGCGGTCGATCTCCACGGGGCGCTTCTCGATCACATCGTCGGCCTTGGCGACCAGCACGCTGGCCTTGCCGGTCAGGTCGCGCGTCACCGACTGCTGGGGCACCAGCAGCGCCTCGGGCGCCAGGCCCGTGGGCAGCAGGGCCTGCACATACATGCCGGGCATGAGCACGCCATCGGGGTTGGGCACGACGGCGCGCAGCGTGACCGTGCCCGTCGTGGCGTTGACGATCACGCCCGCGAACTGCAGCTTGCCCTGGTGCGCGTAGGCGCTGCCGTCGTCCAGCAGGATGCGCACGGGGATCTTGTCGCCCTCCACCTTCTGGAAGCGGCCCGCCTCCCAGTCGCGCTTGAGTTGCAGCAGCTCGCTGCTGGACTGGGTGAAGTCCACGAACATCGGGTCGAGCTGGACGATGGAGGTCAATGCCTCGGCCTGGTTGGCCGTGACCAGCGCGCCCGGCGTCACGGACGACAGGCTGATGCGGCCGCTGATGGGTGCCTCGATGCGGCTGTAGCGCAGGTTGATGCCCGCCGTCGCCAGGTTGGCCTTGGCCACGGCCACGTCCGAGCGCGACTGCGCCGCCGCGGCCTGGCTTTCCTCGAAGGCCTGCTGGCTGATGGCGTCGATCTTGACCAGTTCGGCATTGCGACGCGCCGTCGCCTCCAGCGTGCGCGCGCTGGCCTCGGCCTTGGCCAGGGCCGCCTGGGCGCTGGCCTCGGCGGCCTTCAGCGAAGCCGGGTCGATCTGGTAGAGCTGCTGCCCCTGGCGCACCAGGGCGCCTTCGGTGAACAGGCGCTTTTGCACGATGCCCGACACCTGGGGCCGGACCTCGGCCGTCAGCGAGGCGCGCGTGCGGCCCGGCAAGGTGGTGTCGAGCTGCTGGCTCTGCTTTTGCAGGGTGACCACCCCCACCTCGGGCGCGGCCTTGGGCGCTGCGGGCGCGGCCTCCTGGCGCGAGCAGCCAGCCAGCGTGCCGGCCAGCGCCAGCGCGCACAAGGTGGCGCGTGTGAATGACGCAAGAGGATGGGCGTGCCCTACGCCGGGCTGGGATTCGGAAGGCGCCACATGGCGCTGGCTCAGCGGAAAAGGCACGTCAAAATTCATGAGTACAGCGGTAAACGTTGAAGGCGCCGCCGCATTGTGCGCCGCCCATATGTCCTGTTTGTAAAGTAGATGGCATGCCATAGAACCCGCACGGCAAGGCCGACAGGAATGATGCACGGCTCAGAGCCCGCTGACACATGCAAGTTCAATGCCATTGCCTGCCAGTTCAGTGCTTTGCGACCGTGCCGCTGCGTACCCGCAGCACGCTGAACACCCCCGCCATCGCGGCAAAGCACCCGGCCACGGCCAGGGCCACGATCTCGGCATGCCCGCCATGCCCGCCCGCGAAGGTGAAGATCGTGGCCAGCACCACGGCACCCAGCGTCTGCCCCGTCAGCCGGGCCGAGCTGAGCATGCCGCCGGCCGCCCCGCTGCGCGCCAGCGGCGCCGAGGTCACGATGGTGTGGTTGTTGGGGGACTGGTACAGCGCAAAGCCGCTGCCTGCCAGCAGCATGCGCCAGACCATGTCCGCCGCGGACACCGCCTCGGGCATGGCCGCCAGCAGCCACAGGCCGCAGGCGAACATGGCCATGCCGATGCCGCCCAGCAGGCCGTCCGGATAGCGGCCGATCAGCCGGCCCGCCACGGGCGCGGTAAGCACGGTGGCCAGCGGCCAGGCGGTGATCAGAAGGCCGGCCTCGATGGGCGACATGCCATGCGACTCCAGCAGCAGGAACGGCAGGGCCAGATAGGCCAGCATCTGCGCGCAGAATGCGCTGACCGAGCCGCACATGGACAGCGCGAACACCGGGATGCGCAACAGGTCCACAGGCAGCAGCGGCGCCGGCAGCCGCCACTGGCGCCGCACATACAGCGCACCCACGAGCAGGCCCGCGCCCAGCAGCCACCAGCCCGAAGGCAGGGCCGAATCCGCGCCGCCCGCGCGCACGCCCAATTGCTCGCCGCCCAGGAAGATCAGGCTGAACATCAGGATGTTGAGCAGCACGTCCAGCGGCGACAGCCGCGCCCCCGCATGGCCGGCCAGCGGATTGGCAGGCAGCGCGCGCCGCCCCAGCCATAGCGTGAACAGTCCCAGCGGCAGATTGGCGGCGAACAGCCAGGGCCAGCTGGCCACCGACAGGATGGCGGCCGCCACCGAAGGCCCGGCCATGGATGCCGTGGCCACCACCAGCGAGTTGACGGCCATGCCCCGCCCCAGCAAGGCGCGCGGATAGATCAGCCGCACCAGGGCCGCGTTGACGCTCATCACCCCCGCCGCGCCCAGCCCCTGCAGCGCGCGCGCCGCCACCAGCGCCGGCAGCGAGGAGGCCAGCATGGCCGCCAGCGAGGCCACGGAAAACACCAGCATGCCCACCAGGTAGACGCGGCGGTAGCCCAGGCGTTCGCCCAGGGCCGCCAGCGGCAGCAGCAGCACCAGGCTGGCGAGCTGGTAGGCATTGACCACCCACAGCGTATGCGCCGAGCTGGCCTGCAGCTCGCGCGCCATGGCCGGCAGCGCCAGATTGACCAGGGTGCTGTCCAGCACCGACAGGGTCAGCCCCAGGATGATGACCAGCATGGCCTGGCCGCGCGGGCCGGAGGGCAGGCCATCCTGGGGCAGGCCGTCCTGGGGCAGGCCGTCCTGGGGCAGGCCGTCCTGGGGCGCAGCCACCGCTCCTGCGGGTGCCGCGCTCATGGATGGTCTTTCATCGCCGCACGATGGGCCCGCGCGCCGCCCAGAGTGATCCAGGTCAGCGCCACGCCGATGAGCGCCCCCACGGCCATCCCGACGACCATGGGCAGGGGCTTGCCCGTGGAAAACAGGCCCACGATCTGCATGGCGGCGGCGCCCGACAGCATCTGCAGCGTGCCCAGCAGGGCCGAGGCCGTGCCGGCGATCGCGCCATGCTCTTCCAGCGCCAGCACCGAGGTCGTGGGAATGACCAGGCCCATCAGCAGGCTGCAGAGGAAGTACAGGCTCAACAGCACAGACAGGCGATCGCCGCCCAGCAGGTAGTACAGCAGCAGCGCCACCATGACCACGCCCGCGGCGCTGGCCGCGGCCTTGACCACGCGCACCATGCCGAAGCGCTGGCCCAGCCAGCCCGTGAATTGCGATGCCCCGATGAAGGCGATGGCATTGAGCGCGAAGGCCAGGCTGTACTGCGTGGAGCTGAGGCCATAGTGGTTGATCAGCACGAAGGGCGAGCCCGCCAGGTAGACGAAAAAGCCTGCCAGCGAGCAGCCGCCGATGAAGACCAGGCCCAGGTAATGCCAGTCGCGCAGCAGCACGCCGTAGGCACGCAGGGCGCCGGCCACGCTGCTGTCCAGGCGGGCGGCGGCGCCACGGGTCTCCTTCAGGCTGGCGAACACGGCCACCAGGCCGACGACGGAGGCCAGGGCCACGGCCCAGAACACGCCGCGCCAGCTGCTGATGGCGATCACCCCGCTGCCGGCCAGCGGCGCGAGGATGGGAGAGACGCTGAACACCAGCATCAGCAGCGACATCATGCGTGCCGCCGCATGGCCCGTATGCAAGTCGCGCACGACCGCGCGCGGCACGGCCATGCCGGCCGCCGCGCCCAGGCCCTGGATGAAGCGCAGCGCCACCAGCGTCTCGATGCTGGTGGCCAGGGCGCAGCCCACGCTGGCGACGGCGAACAACGCCAGGCCGAAGTACAGCGGCGGCTTGCGGCCCACCATGTCGGAGACCGGCCCGTAGAGCAGCTGGCCCACGCCCAGGGAAAGGAAGAACGCCGTGAGGCTGGCCTGCACCGCGCCCACTGGGGCACCCAGGCTGCTGCCGATCTGGGGCAGCGCGGGCAGGTACATGTCGATGGCGAAAGGGCCGATGGCCGAGAGCAGGCCCAGGATCAGGGCCAGACGGAACGAAGGGGAAGATGGCATAGACGCGCCATTGTGGCGGCAAGCGCGCCAGGCTGCCGCGTGCCCTCCCCATTTCCCTGGCAGGCCCGCCCCCGTGTCCGGCGCCGCGCCGCTTGCCGTGGCGCAAACCGCGATGCCGCAATCCTGTTACGCTCGGATACCGGCATACCTTCCAAGAGGCCTTCCAACCGAACATGCACGCCATGCCCCAAGCCATCTTCCACGCCGCCACCCCCCTGCCCGCGCCGCGCCGCCGCGCGCCTGCAGCCGCGCTGCTGATCCTGTGCATGGCCGCCGCGCCTGCTGCGCAGGCAGAAACCCATGGCGAAGACCGCAGCGCCGGCGCCACGGCGCTGCAAGTGTCGCAAGACGGCAAGTACGTCATCGACCGGCGCGCCCGCCTGCTGTGGCCGCGCTGCGTGGAGGGCATGCACTGGAACGGCAGGACCTGCGCAGGCCTGCCCGGACTGTTCACCCACAAGCAGGCCCAGGCCCTGGCGGCCGAGCGCGCCAAAAGCGAAGGCGTGCGCTGGCGGCTGCCGCGCGTCAATGAACTGCGCCGGCTGATCGCGCGCGACATCCGGCCGCAGGGGCTGTCGCCCGAGCTGTTTCCGGATGCGCCGCGCGGCTGGCACTGGACGGGTACGGCAGCCGTGAACGCGCGCCCGGTCAATCCCTACAACTACAGCAATATCTCGGGCAGCGCCGCGCCCCAGCTGTCGGCCCAGCAAGCCTGGGCGATCGACCTCGACAGCCTGGAGTCGCGGCCCGACATGGGGCGCGGCAACCAGCTCATGGTGCGGCTGGTGCGACCCCTGCCCGCCGATCAGGCCGGCAACGGGGCGCCACCGGCCGCCGCGCCCGATGCGGAGGGCGGCAACTGATCAGCCCGCGCGCAGCGAAGCCCTGAGGCTGGCGCCCAGCTCGGGCTTGTGCGCGAAGGGATCGGTGGGATTGCGGCCCTGCACCACATCCTCCATCCGGGTCTGGACCGAACCCAGGGCCTGCGGGTGGCTGTAGATGTAGAACTGGTTGGCAGCGATGGCGTCGAACACTTTCTGCGCCACGTCGGTGGCCGTCACCTTGCCCGAGCCCACGGCCTTCTCGCTCATGGCCTGGCCGATCTTCTGGCTGGCCGTCAGCGGCTGCGCGGCCAGGTGGGCAGGCCGGTTGCGCTCGCTGTGGCTGATGCCCGTGGGCACGAAGAAGGGGCACAGCACGCTGGCGCCGATCTGGTCGGAGACCAGGGCCAGGTCCTGGTACAGCGTCTCGGTCAGGCTGACCACCGCATGCTTGCTGACGTTGTAGATGCCCATGTTGGGCGGCGCCAGCAGGCCGGCCATGCTGGCCGTGTTGACGATGTGGCCCTCGAAGGATGGGTCGGCCTTGGCCGCTTCCAGCATCATGGGGGTGAACAGCCGCACGCCGTGGATCACGCCCCAGAGGTTGACGCCCAGCACCCATTGCCAGTCGGCGACGGTGTTCTCCCAGACCAGCCCGCCCGCGCCCACGCCCGCGTTGTTGAACACGAAGTGCGGCGCGCCGAACTGCTGGCGCACCTCATCTGCCAGGGCCTGCATCTGGGCTGCGTCGGACACATCCACGCGGCGTGCCAGCACGCGCACGCCCTGCCCTTCGAACTCGGCGGCGGCCCTGTCCAGCGCTTCCTGCTGCACATCGACCAGCACCAGGTTCATGCCCAGCTTCGCGCCAATGCGCGCGCACTCCAGCCCGAAACCCGAGCCCGCGCCCGTCAGCACCGCCGTCTTGCCCTTGAAGTTCTTGATCATTCCCTTGTCTCCTGGTTTTTGTGGTGGTTCAGATCAATTTGACGAGTTGCTTTCCGAAGTTCTTGCCCTTGAGCAGACCCAGGAAGGCAGACGGTGCGGAGGCAATGCCTTCGGCAATGCTCTCGCGCGGGCGCAGCTTGCCGGTGCCGACCAGTTTGCCCAGCTCCTGCAGCGCATCGGGCCAGACCTCCATGTGTTCGCTGACGATGAAGCCTTCGATCCTGATGCGGTTGACGAGGATGAGCGCAGGATTGGCCATGGGCAGCGGCTGGCCGTCGTAGCCCGCGATCATTCCGCACAGCGCGATGCGCGCAAAGGCGTTGGTGCGCAGCAGCACGGCATCGAGGATGTAGCCGCCCACGTTCTCGAAATAGCCATCGATGCCCTGCGGGCAGGCGTCCTTGAGCGCCTTGGCCATGGTCTTGGTGTCGGGGTGTTCGCGGTAGTCGATGCAGGCATCGAAGCCCAGTTCCTCGGTGGCGTAGCGGCATTTCTCGGGGCCGCCCGCGATGCCGACCACGCGGCAGCCGCGCGCCTTGGCCAGGGCCGCGAAGGCACTGCCCACCGCGCCCGTGGCCGCACTGACCACCACGGTCTCGCCGGCCTTGGGCGCGATGATCTTCACGAGGCCGTACCAGGCCGTCACGCCCGGCATGCCCACGGCGCCCAGGTAATGCGACAGCGGCACATGCGTGGTGTCCACCTTGCGCAGCATGCCCGGCGCATTGCCGTCGACCACGCTGTACTCCTGCCAGCCGCCCATGCCCACGACCTTGTCGCCGGGCGCGAACTTCGGATGGCGGCTTTCCACCACCTCGCCCACGGTGCCGCCGATCATGACCTCGCCCAGCGGCTGGGGCTGGGCATAGCTCTTGCTGTCATTCATGCGGCCGCGCATGTAGGGGTCCAGGCTCAGGTAATGGTGGCGCACCAGCACCTGGCCTTCGGCCAGCGCGGGGGTCTCGGTTCTGACGAGGCGGAAATTGCTCTCCACGGCTTCGCCCTCGGGGCGGTTGTCGAGCACGATCTGCTGGTTCACGGGCATGGGAAAGCCTCCTGTGGCATGAAAAAAGGGATGCCGCCTCCCGCCGATCGCGGGGCGGGCATCCGGCGATGGCGCCGCCCGGATCAATCCGTGGCGAGCGTGGTCTCCGCCGCGGCCGGCCTGGCCGTCCGCGGCATGTACTTGAAGGTGCCCGTGGCATGGCTGCACAGCCGGCCCGAGGCATCGAACACACGCGCCTCGGTATAGGCCATGGAGCGCGTGCGGTGCAGCACCACGCCCTTGGCGACCAGGGGGCCGCGCGCAGGCTGCATGAAGCTGGTCTTCATCTCGATGGTCACGCAGCCCATGTCGCGCTGCAGGCTGCGCGCGGCCACGGCCATGGTCACGTCCAGCAAGGTCATGGACGCGCCGCCATGGGTCACGTCGAAGGTGTTCAGGTGCTCGGGCCGCGCCTCGAAGCGCAGTTCGGACTCTCCGTCCTCCATGCGGTGCAGCGTGAAGCCCAGATGGTCTACGAAGGGGATGCGATGGCCAAAATCCAGCACGAAATGCTCCAGTTCAGATCTCGATGGCGTCGAGCATAAGCGCGCGCCAGGCCCGCCCGGCGCGGCGCGGCCCCGGCCGGGCCGAAAACTGTCACCTGGGGCGCAGCACGCCGGCGCTCAGCCGCCCACCAGCGCGCTGACACCGCCGTCCACGGCCATCCACTGGCCCGTGATGTGCTTGCCGGCATCGCTGGCATACAGCAGGGTCAGCCCCTTGAGATCCTCGTCATCGCCCAGGCGGCGCAGCGGCGCGTGGGACTTCATCTCCTCCTCGCCCAGGGTCTCGATCAGCACGCTGGCCATCTTGGTCTTGAAAAAGCCCGGGCAGATGGCGTTGACCGTGATGCCGTGCACGCCCCATTCGCCAGCCAGCGCGCGCGTGAAGTTGATCACCGCGCCCTTGGAGGTGTTGTAGGCGATGGTCTTCATGCCCAGCGGATTGCCGCCCAGGCCCGCGATCGAGGCCAGGTTGATGATGCGCCCGCCCTGGCGCGGGATCATGCTGCGCCGCGCGATCTGCTGGCTCAGCAGGAAGTAGCCGCGCACGTTGAGGTTCATCACCTTGTCCCAGGCGGCCGTGGGATGCTCCTCGGCGGGCGCGCCCCAGCTGGCGCCCGCGTTGTTGACCAGGATGTCCACCTGGCCCAGGCGCTCCATGGTTTCGGCGGCCAGGCGCTCGATGTCGGCCTCGTTGGCGCAGTCGGCAGCGATCCAGCGGGCATCGATGCCTGCGGCCTGCAGCTCGGCGGCGGCCTCCTCCAGGTCGGCGGCCTTGCGCGAGGTCAGCATGATCCGGGCCCCGGCCTCGCCCAGCGCATGGGCCATCTGAAGGCCCAGGCCGCGCGAGCCGCCGGTCACCAGGGCCGTCCTGCCCTTGAGGTCGAAAAGTTGCTGCACATTGCGAGTCATGGCGCTGTCTCCTGGTCCGGGCCTGCAGGCCCGTGGTGGTGTGGGGGGCTGGATGCCGCCCTGCCTGGGCGGCGTTCAGCGGCGATTGTGCAAGCGGCACCTCGGCCGATATGTCACCTGCGCGTCGAAAGGCGCGGCGCACCCGCGCTGGGCCGGGCCCCGCGCCGCCGGGCCATGGCTCCCGTGGCGGCATGCGCCTGCGCACCTCGGCCTATATATCTCCGAACAGGGAGCGCGTGCCGCCCCAGGCAGCTCCCTCGATCTCCAGCATGCGCAGCTTGGTCAGCGCGCCGCCACCGCCCGAAAACCCGCCCGGCTGCGCGCCTGCCGCCAGCACGCGGTGGCAGGGAATGACAGGTGCGAAGGGGTTGAGTCCCAGTGCCTGCCCCACGGCGCGCGACAGGCCCGCATCGCCCAGCGCACGCGCGATCTCGCCATAGCTGCGTGTCTGGCCCGGGGCGATGGCGCGCGTCAGCCCGTAGACGCGGCGGTGGAAATCGGACACGCCATGCCAGTCCAGCACCAGTTCGGCCAGATCAGGCAGTGCGCCGTCCGCAGGCGGGGCACGCCGGCTGCGCAGGTCGGGCAGCACGGGACCGTCACGCAGCTGCCGGGCACCGGCGGCGGGCGGCGCCTGCCCGCTCCATTCGCCGTGGCCCGCCATCAGCACTTGCACGCCGGCAATCGCCTGCACCACGCTGTCCGGCAGGTCCGCCGCCTGTGCCGCAGGGGCATAGCTGCCCGGGCGGCGCAGTTGCACGCCGCGCAGCATGCGCGTGCGCGTGGCGGCCGGGCCATCGACCTCGGGCAGTTGGAAGGCCACCAGGCCGCCGGGGCCCCAGGCCACCCCGCAGGGGCCGACGCGCGTGGCAAACAGCGCATGGCCGGTCGGCTCAGGATTGCGGGCGGCGCTGGCGCCCGGCATGTCTTGGTTCATGGCGGATGCATCTCTCCTTGCCCACGATTGTGGCTCCGCCGCCACTGCGGCAGCAGAACACTGTAAAAAACACTGGATGAACACTGGATGCACAACCAGTTATTACTGTATATTTCACCAGTCATCATCCTCACATCGTGAATCATGGACATGCAAGAAGCCGCTTTCACCGTCACCCTGTGCGACTACCCGGGCCTGCCGGAGCATGAACGCAACAAGGCCGAGGCACGCTATGCCCGCGTGCTGGAACGCCAGCTCGGCAGCGCCGAGCAGGTCAGCGAAACCCTGTCGCTGGTGCAGGGCCTGGAAGACACGCCTCCCGAAGAGATCAGCGACGAGGCCAAGCAAGCCTTCACCCGCTGGATGAAGGCCGTGCGTGCCGCCACCGAAGCCGGCATGCAGGGCCTGGGCGATGGCGAGTGCAGCTTCTTCGAAGTGCGCCGCGGCTGGCGGCATTGAAGCCGGTGCGTCAGGCCGCCAGCGGCTCCGGTGGCGGGCCTGACAGCGGCCCCACCGCCGCCGTGGTGCGCCGGTCGATCTTGCGGCTGAGCACCACCGAGGTGTAGGTCTGCTGGATGCCGTCGATCAGGCCGATGCGGTCCAGCAGCGCATCGAGCTTTTCGTTGCTCTCGCAGCGCACG
Source organism: Comamonas sp. (assembly GCA_041984925.1). Taxonomy (GTDB): domain Bacteria; phylum Pseudomonadota; class Gammaproteobacteria; order Burkholderiales; family Burkholderiaceae_C; genus Comamonas. The sequence continues at coordinate 92,342 of JBHIXF010000003.1, read as the reverse complement.
AAAACCATGTAGTCGTACTGGCCGCTCACGGCCGACACCTCTTCCACCTCGGTGAAACGGTTCAGCGCCTGCATGACGGCGGTCGCCGTCTTGGGCTGGACCCGGATGCCGCAGTAGGCCCGCACGGCAGACTGCTCCAGCCGCGCCCCCAGCCGCACACCGTACCCGGCAATCACGCCTTCCTGCTCCAGCCGCCCGATGCGCGCAACGACCGTGGTCCGCGCCAGGTTCATCTGCCGGGCCAGGTGCGCGGTGGAGGCCCGCGCATTGGTCTGCAGCAGGCGCAGCAGCTGGCGGTCGATTTCATCAAGTCGATATTCCATGTGGATGCTCACGATTTCCTTGGCAGCAGCGGTATCGCCACACTCGGCCCTTGATCGATTAGAGCAAAGAATTCGCCACCAACCGACTTTCCGACAATTTTTTCGACGATCCGGCGAAACCCCCATCGTCTGGGCCTGTCTTTACAGCGCCGCTCCACGCGCTCAAGCCGGCCACCCGGGCCTTCCCGCCCCCGGTTTGGACTAGGTATTGCTATTTTGCAAAATTTGTAACCAAAAGATTCAAGATCACAGCTTTTTTGTCCGATGCGGCGGCACAGGCGTGCGCCCGTGCACCGGAAGGACGCAGATTGCTGCTGCGCAAGTCATTGGTTAGTTAGCTATCCATTGGATTGCCGCACTCGGGCGTGCCCAAACCGGCCAACCAGGCCCCGCCAGCGCGGCGCATGCCAGGCAGCGCCTGGGCAGGCCTTGCTTGCAATTACTTTCATTTCATCTAGATTGGCTCGCAGGCGTAAGTCTTGTGAAGCCAGGTTAACCACCCGCCAGCCAGCGCAGCCAGTGGCGCCCTGCGGGACGGCGAATGGCGCTTGAATCTCGCCTCCGGAAGGGAAGCAGATGATGGATCACGCACAGTCAGCGCAGGTACGCGGCCTGGCACTCGCACCGGCGTCATGGTCTGAAAGCCTGGCCTTCGGCGGCCTGGTGTTCGTTTCGGCCGCCATGTCCCTGGGAACGCGTCCCGCGGGACAACTGGCCTCTTTCTGGATCAGCAATGCCCTGATGCTGGGCCTGATGCTGCGCTGGCCCTCGCTGAGCCGCGGCCGCTGCTGGGCCAGTTGCGCGGCCGCCCTGGCCATGGCCGAGTGGATGTCCGGCAGTCCCCTGGCCCTGGCACTGTGGCTGACGCTTGCAGACATCGCCGCGGTGGCCTGCGGCTGGCTGCTGATGCACCGGCTGCCCCAGCATGTGCTGCGCATGCGCTCGCCTTCGTCGATGCTGCGCCTGGTGCTGTGCAGCCTGGTGGTGAGCATCGTCGGCGCGCTGCTGGGCGCCATGGGCCTGTACCAGTTGCTGCAGCGTCCCTGGCAACCCGCGATGGCCTCGTGGTTCAGCAGCGAGCTGATGCACATGACCCTGCTTGTCCCGGTGCTGCTGAGCCTTCCCGATGCCGGGCAGGTGGCCTCCTGGCGCAGGCCCGCCGCAGGTGTACGCTGGCACCAGCTGTTGCCAGTGCTGGCCCTGATCCTGTCCGAGGCCCTGGCCTTGTATATCGGCGGCCCGGGGGCGCTGTCGCTGACCATGCCCGCGCTGCTGCTGTGCGCCATGCGCTATGAATTCTTCGTGGTCGCGCTGCTGAGCCTGTTCAGTTGCGGCATCAAGCTGGCCATGTTCACCGACGCCTCGGTCGCCGGCGCGACGAGCGACGAAGTCTCGTTCCGCCTGGGCCTGGCGATGCTGTCGATCGGACCGCTGGCCGTCGCCTGCGCGCTGCAGGCGTCCAGGGACATGCTGAGCAAGCTGCGCCATGCCGTCAGCCACGATGCCCTCACGGGCCTGCTGTCGCGCGCCAGCTTCATGGAGCATGCCGAGCGCTCGCTGGAGCGGCTGTCGCGCCAGCGATCGCCGGTGGCCATGCTGATGCTGGATCTGGACTACTTCAAATGCATCAATGACCGGCACGGCCATGCGGCGGGCGACCGCGTGCTGCAGGAGGTGACCTCGCGGCTTTCGCAGGCGCTGCGTCCGCATGAGCTGATCGGCCGGCTGGGCGGCGAGGAATTCGCCGTACTGCTGCCCGGCGCGGACCAGGCCACGGCCTGTGCGGTGGCGCAGCGCCTGTGCGAGGCAACGCGCGCCATCTGCATGGAGATGGGCCCGGACAGCATCATCCGGCCCACCATCAGCATAGGCATCGCCTGGGCCTGCGGCTCGCAGCCGGCGCCAGGCCTGAGCGCCTTGCTGCGCAACGCCGACATGGCGCTCTACCACGCCAAGGACGGCGGCCGCAACCGCTTCTTCCTGGCCGAGGCGCAGCCTGCCGCCCGGTCCTAGTGCGCGGTGCCCGGCAGGCGCCGCGCTTCCTCCAGCCTGAAGCCGGCCACGGCTTCCGCCAGCTGGACCGCCTGGGTCTGCAGGGACTGGGCTGCGGCCGTGACCTGCTCGACGAGGGCGGCGTTTTGCTGCGTGACCTGGTCCATCTGCCCGATGGCGCCGCCGACTTCCGCGATGCCCCGGCTCTGCTCCTGGCTGGCATTGCTGATTTCGGCCACCAGCGCACTGAGCTTGCGCACGCCATCCACGGCCTGGTCGATGGTCGTGCCGGCATCGCGCACCAGGCGGCTGCCGGCGTCGATCTGCCCGACCGAATCATCGATGAGGGACTTGATTTCGCGCGCCGCCGTGGCGCTGCGCTGGGCCAGCGTGCGCACTTCGCTGGCCACCACCGCGAAGCCCCGGCCCTGCTCGCCGGCCCGGGCCGCTTCCACGGCGGCGTTCAGCGCAAGAATGTTGGTCTGGAAGGCAATCGAGTCGATGACGCCGATGATGCTTTCGATCTTGCGCGCCGATGCCTCGATGCCGACCATGGTCTGCACCACCTGGCCCACGGCTTCGCCGCCGCGCGTGGCGATCTCGGAGGCGCTGCTGGCCAGCGCGCTGGCCTGGCGCGCGTTGGCGGCGTTTTGCTGCACCGTGGCCGTGATCTGCTCCATCGCCGCGGCGGTCTGCTCCAGGGAGCTGGCCTGCTGCTCGGTGCGCGAGGACAGGTCCTGGTTGCCGCCTGCGATTTCGGCCGATGCCATGCGCACGGACTCCGAGGACTGGCGGATGCGCAGCATGACCGAAGCGATCTTGTCCACGAACTGGTTGAATGCCTGGCCGATCTGGGCCATCTCGTCGCGCCCTGCTGCGGCCAGGCGGCGCGTGAGGTCGCCTTCGCCCGAGGCGATGTCCTGCAAAGCATCGCGCGCCACCGCCAGGCGGCGCAGCATGCGCTGCAGCACCACGGTCAGCACGACGGCTGCCACGGCGGCCGACAGCACCGCGATGAGTGCGGCCACCAGCAGCTGCTGCCGCACCGACTGCGTGGCTTCGGCACGGTCGATGACCACCGCGAGAATCCAGGAGGTGCCCTCCACCTTGGAGGCATAGACCATCTGGGGCGAGCCGTCGAGCTGCATATCGGCATGTCCGCCCTGTTCGGCCAGGCGCTGCAGCAGGCCTGCGTCGAGCTCAGGCGCAATATCGGACACCGGCTTGAGCGCCAGCTCTGGCTTGGCATAGGCCAGCAGCCGGCCGCTGCCGTCGATCAGAAACGCAAAGCTGCGCGTCTGGGGACGGATGGCGGCCACCTTCTTGGACATGGAACTCAGCCGCACATCCGTGCCCACGACGGCCGTCGCCGCGCCTGCAGGGCCGACAGGCTCCACGAAGCTGATGGTCAGCTCGCCCGTGCTGGCGTCGACGTAGGCGGGCGTCACACCCGGGCGTCCCTCGCGCATGGCCTGCTTGAACCAGTCGCGCTGCGTGCCGTCATAGTTCTCCGGCATGGGATGGGTGAAGACGTTGCGCTTGTCCGCCTGGACGTAATAAGCGTCGTCGAAGCCGCCTGCCTGCTGCGCAGCCAGCAGGAAGGGAATGGGATCTTCCTGACCCACGGCTTTCTTGATCGAGCTGGTGATGCGCTGCTTGTCCTGTACCCAATCGGCCAGGGACTGCGCATGCGCTGCGGTCAGCTGCTCTGTGCTGGCATCGATCTGCGCCAGTGTGTTGCTGCGGGCCATCCAGAAAGTCGCCACCGACAGAGCCAGCAGCGAAACGGCAGTGATGGCCACGCAAATGAGAATGAGGCGTGCACGTAGGGTGTGGAGCATGGGGCTTGGGAGGTAAATAAGAAGGGCCTTATTGAAGACATCCAAGCCTAGCCGAGCCCCACCGGCACCCATGCCCCGAAGAGCGTGATCTTCACCCGATAGTTTTGGCCAAATGCCCCCGGAAAACCTTAGCCATCCCTGGCAACAGGCCGCCCCGCCCACCCTGCCCCTGAGATGCGGCTGCGGCGCCAGGCCGTTGCCGGGGCGCAAGTTTTCGAACGGGCTCTGCCATTCGTTTCAATACGCATGCTATAGTATCAATTTGTAAAACAGCCTGCCCGCCCATGTGCGGGTTTTTCTGTCGCAAACGCCAGTGCCCTGCCCCCAGGACCCTGCCGTTTGCGCCGCGCGCCCTATGTTTTCCCTCCCTCATATTTTTGGGGTGCACCATGCGGCTTTTTTTCCTGGCGGAACGCCCCGCCTTCTGCGCCCCGCCCTGGCCGCCAGATACCGGCTGCCACTGCGCCGTGCAAGGGTGGAAACACGTTGGACTGCAGCATCCCATCGTGCAAAATGCCCTGCGCTCACATGCTTGCGAAGCACGGGTTTCGGGCCGCGCCAGAGGACGTTTCTTCCCTCTCTTTTTCCTTTGGCATGCCTTCAGGCAGCGGCCCCTTTGTTCCGGCGCCCGCCTTGTGCGGGCCCGTTTATCACGCAAGGCCTTGTGCGGCGCCTTGCGCAGCTGACATCCTGCTGAGGCCGCCGCCCCACGACGCCGCGATGCGCATAAAAATGTTTCACTCCGATACAAATTTGCCGATAAACAGGCAAGCTTGTCATGCAAGGGAGGAGACATATGAAGCGATGCATCATCAAGGTGGGTGGCGCGCACTACGTAGCGCTGTTTCCGAGCACCTGCGCGGCCGTCGCCGATGCACTGGCGCGCTTTCCCGGCGCCACCAAGATCAGCGTCCGCATTGCGCCTGTGCAGATGCTGCTCGGCCGGACAGAGCGCGCCGCCGCCTGACTGCGCGCGCGCCATCGGGGCCGCGCATGCCCTGCACCAGCCGCCTTCGCGGGCTTGCGAATCGGCTCCAAACACACGGCCCCCCACGGCGCCGCTGCCGCAATGCGCTTGCAACAGGTGTCCTCATTTGCAGCAGTGCAGGCTCACTTTGCAAAAATCCTTTGCGGAATCCTTTATATTGGCAGATCAACATTCATTGATATCTATGACCATCGACTACAAGACGCTCCTGCAGCAGAAAGCAGAACTCGAAGCCCAGATCGCTGCGGCGCTCAAGCACGAGAAAACCGATGCCGTGGCACAGGCGCGCAGCATCATCGAGCAATATGCGCTGGCGCAATCCGACGTCTTCCCCTCGTCCAAGGCGGCCTCCCGCAACGTGGGCATTCCCAAGTACCGCGACCCGGCCACCGGTGCCACCTGGACCGGCCGCGGCAAGCAGCCGCGCTGGATCGAAGGCAAGGACCGCACGGCCTTCGCCATATGAGGACCGCAGGCACCGAGCACTGCCCGCAAACAGGGTCCCCGCCTGACAAAGCCCGCCGAGTGCGGGCTTTTTTCCGCCTGTACGCCGCCCTGCCGGACTGGCCACCGCCAGGCAGGAAAAAGGCGCGGCCGAACGCCATGCGTTCGTGCCGCGCCTGACCGGACACCGGGAGCGCCGCCCTGGTGCAACGGCGCAGCGGCTATCGCCGCGGCACGCTCATTGCAATGCGCGTGTCGCCTGGCCCACCTTGAACACGGAGACCATGCCCGACAGCCGCTGCGCCTGATCGCTGAGGGCCGATGCCGCCGCAGCCGACTCCTCCACCAGCGCGGCGTTCTGCTGGGTCATCTGGTCCAGGTGGGTCACCGCCTGGTTGACCTGTCCGATGCCGTCGCGCTGCTCGGTGGACGAGGCCGTGATCTCGCCGATCATGTCGGAGACCTTGCGCACGCTGCTCACGATGTCGTCCATCACCTGGCCCGCCTGCTCCACCTGGGCCGATCCTTCCTGCGCCGCGTCGACCGAGGTGCCGATCAGCCCCTTGATCTCCTTGGCGGCTTCGGCACTGCGGTGCGCCAGCGCGCGCACCTCGCCAGCCACGACGGCAAAGCCCCGGCCCTGCTCGCCCGCGCGTGCCGCCTCGACAGCCGCATTGAGCGCAAGAATGTTGGTCTGGAAGGCAATGGAGTCGATGACGCCGATGATGTCGCTGATGCGGCGCGCGCTGTCGCCGATACGGTTCATGCTGGCGACCACATTGCCCACCACAGCGCCCCCGCGCTCGGCGGCCTGGGCGGCGGTGCCGGCCAGGTGGTTGGCCTGGCGGGCCGTGTCGGCCGCCTGGGTCACGGTGGCCGTCAGCTGCTCCATGCTGGCGGCCGTCTCTTCGAGGTTGGAGGCCGCCTGCTCGGTGCGCGCCGAAAGGTTCTGGTTGCCCGAAGCGATTTCCGTGGATGCGTTGGAGATGGAGTGCACGCTGTCGCGCACCTCGGTGACCAGGCTGCGCAGGCGCGCCGCCATGCCCGAGACGGAGCGCAGCAGATGGCCGAATTCATCCTTGCGGCTGTCGTCCGAGGCCACCGTGAGATCGCCATGCGCAATGGCGTCGGTCAGCTGCACAGCCTTTTCCAGAGGCTGCGTGATGGAGCGGGTCAGCATGAAGGCCAGCCCCAGGCCGGCGAGCAGCACCACGGCCTGCACGCCCCAGGCCCAGCGGGCCATGCTGTCGCGCTCGGCCTGCGACTGCTGCCGGGCGGCCTCGCCCTGGGAGCGCTGCAACTGCACGAAGACTTCAAGCGACTCCACGTAGCGCGTGATGGCCGCAATGTACTGCTGCTGCACGAAGGTCCTGAACGCCTCCGTGTCGCCGGACAGCTTGATCTCGCGCGCACGCTTGTTCAGCGCCAGCACTTCGGTGCGGATGGCGGCAATGCGCTCCAGCGCCGCCTTGTCGGCAGCGCTTTGCGCCAGCCGGACCACCTGGGCCTGGATTTCCGAGATCTGGCCCGAGCCCGCCTTGACGCGGCCGTCGAGCAGCCGGGTCAGTTCCTCGTCGGTGCTGGCATTGCTGGCCAGCACGCGCTCCCCCACCGTTTCGGTGATGCCCTTCCACTGGATGGCGAGATTGATGCGATTGTCGAAATCGGCCATCGTCCGCATGCCATCGTCCATGGTGCGTGCCGCCGAGTATTGGGCCCACAGCGAGACGGCAAGCATCATCGCCAGCAATCCGCCCAGGGTGCCCCAGAGCTTGGCCGATACCGTCCATTGATCAAATTTCATTCGTAGCACTTTCGTTGGAAAACCAGAAGACCTGCACCATTCGCGTGCAGGCCGCCAAACCATGCCCATAGCGACAAAGATCTGCTGGTATTCGTCAACCCATGCTTTTTCTTAAGACCTCACCTGATGAAAAGCTCTGCTCATTTAGAGTGAATACACTGCAATCCGGGGACCCTGGCTTCAGGCCAGGTCCCGGGCGGCCACTGCCGCGACGGCTGCCCATTCTTCGTCGGTGAACAGGCGCGATCGCGTATGGAAGGCCTTGCCCGTATGGCCCTCCAGGGAAAAGGTGCCGCCCTGCCCCTCGATGACGTCCAGGATCAATTGGGTGTGCTTCCAGTACCCGTACTGGGATTTGCCGATGTAGAACGGCGCGCCCCCCACATGGCCCAGCAGCACGTCCTGGGCGCCGATGGTCAGGTCGGTGGGCAGATAGCAGTTGGCGGCACTGTTGTCGCAGCAGCCGCCCGACTGATGGAACATCACGGCGCCGTGGACCGCCTGCAGTTCGGCGACCAGCGCCAGTGCCGCGGGCGTTGCGATGACTCTTTCAACCATGGCTTTCTCCTCGGCGCAGGCAGGCCGGCGGCTTGCCTGCCTGCCTGCGTTGGTGGGTCAGAAGAAGCCCAGCTTGTTCTCGCTGTAGCTGACCAGCAGGTTCTTGGTCTGCTGGTAGTGGTCCAGCATCATCTTGTGGGTTTCGCGGCCTATGCCCGATTCCTTGTAGCCGCCGAAGGCCGCATGCGCGGGATAGGCGTGGTAGCAGTTGGTCCACACACGGCCGGCCTTGATGGCGCGGCCCATGCGGTAGGCCACGTTGCCGTTGCGGCTCCACACGCCGGCGCCCAGGCCGTAGAGCGTGTCGTTGGCGATGGCCAGGGCCTCGGCCTCGTCCTTGAAGGTGGTCACGGCCAGCACGGGGCCGAAGATCTCCTCCTGGAAGATGCGCATCTTGTTGTGGCCCTTGAACAGCGTGGGCTGCACGTAGTAGCCGCCTTCGAGGTCCCCGCCCAGGTGGGCCTGGCCCCCGCCGGCCAGCACCTCGGCGCCCTCCTGCTTGCCCAGCTCCAGGTAGGACAGGATCTTGGTCAGCTGCTCCCTGGAGGCCTGGGCCCCCATCATGCTGTCCGTGTCCAGCGGGTTGGCATGCCTGATGGCGGCCACGCGCCGGAGCACGCGCTCCATGAAGCGGTCATAGATGCTTTCCTGGATCAGCGCCCGGCTGGGGCAGGTGCAGACCTCGCCCTGGTTGAAGGCGAACAGCACCAGGCCTTCGATGGCCTTGTCGAGGAAGGCATCGTCCTTGTCCATCACGTCGGCGAAGAAGATGTTGGGCGACTTGCCGCCCAGCTCCAGCGTGGCCGGGATCAGGTTGTTGGCCGCGGCCTGCGCGATCACGCGGCCGGTCGAGGTCGAGCCCGTGAAGGCGATCTTGGCGATGCGCTTGCTGGTGGCCAGCGGCATGCCGGCCTCGCGGCCGAAGCCGTTGACGATGTTCAGCACGCCGGGCGGCAGCAGGTCGGCGATCAGCTCGGCCAGGATGAGGATGCTGATGGGCGTGGACTCCGCGGGCTTGAGCACCACGCAGTTGCCGGCGCCCAGCGCGGGCGCGAGCTTCCAGGCCGCCATGAGGATGGGGAAGTTCCAGGGAATGATCTGGCCGACCACGCCCAGCGGCTCCTGGATGTGATAGGCCACCGTGGTCTCGTCGATGTGGCTCAGGGCGCCTTCCTGGGCGCGCACGCAGCCCGCGAAATAGCGGAAATGGTCGACGGTCAGCGGAATGTCGGCGTTCAGCGTCTCGCGGATGGCCTTGCCGTTGTCCACGGTCTCGGCATAGGCCAGCAGCTCCAGGTTGGCCTCGATGCGGTCGGCGATCTTGAGCAGGATGTTGGCGCGCTCGGCCGCGCTGGTCCTGCCCCAGGCGTCGCTGGCGGCGTGGGCGGCGTCCAGCGCCAGCTCGATGTCCTCGGCCGTGGAGCGCGCGGCCCGGGTGTAGACCTTGCCGCTGACGGGCGTGGCCACGTCGAAGTACTGCTCCTTGACGGGCGCAACGAACTTGCCGCCGATGAAGTTGTCGTACCGGTCCTTGTAGGCGATCTTGGCGCCAGCGGCGCCGGGGGCTGCGTAAACCGTCATGCTGTTTGTCTCCTGTGGATGTGGTGGGCAATCCAGTGGCCATGGCCTTCCGGATGCCTGCTATCTTTCAAAAGGCGTGCCAGCACTGCGTGGCGCTGTAACTGCTTGATTCCATTGGCCCGCAGCACGGCAGGCCAGCCCCGCATGCGGCCGGGTGTCGCGCCCTGGAACACTGCGCCGCCGGACAGCTGTCACGAAATGGAACAGTCGGGACGCTCAGCGGGTCTTCTGGATTGCCCCGGTCCGGACCAGCGGCCATACTGGCCCGAAAGGACGCCCGGATGTCCTAGCAGGAGACAGCATGCCCCCCTCTTCCGCCCCCCTGGCCCTGCGGCAGGCCCGCCAGCATCTGCTGGAGTTCGGCCACTGCCCCAGCGGCCTGCTGGACGAGCGCCTGGCCCGCTCATGGCAGCGCAGCGCCGACCTGGGCCTGCGGCCCACGGGCCGCCTGGGCGCACCGGACAATCTGGAGCAGCATGCCCTGCGCACGCTGCGCGGCCGCCACCAGCAATTGCTGGCGCATTCGCGGCCCATCATGGAATACCTGTTCGATCAGGTGCGCGGCAGCCAGAGCGTGGTGGTGCTGGCCGGCCCCTGCGGCACGCTGGTCGATACCTGCGGCGATGCCTATTTCCTCGACAAGGCGGGCCGCGTGGCGCTGACCAGCGGCGCCTCCTGGCACGAGGCACAGCGCGGCACCAATGCCATCGGCACGGCGCTGGCCGAGATGGCGGCGCTGCAGGTCCAGGGTGGCGAGCACTTCCTGGAGCGCAACGGCTTTCTGACCTGCTCGGCCGCGCCCATCCTGTCGGGCACCGGCCAGCTGCTGGGCATCCTGGACATCTCCAGCGAGCACGGCCGGGGCAGCCCGCACACCCTGGGCCTGGTCAGCACGGCAGCGCACATGATCGAAAACCGCCTGCTGGCCTCCGATGGCCAGGGCCGCATGCGCCTGCACCTGCACACCCACCCCGAGGGCCTGGGCACGGTGGCCGAGGCCATCGTGCTGGTGTCGGAGGACGGCTGGATCACGGGCGCCAACCGCAGCGCGCTGTCGCTGCTGCGCATGCAGGCGTGCCAGATCGGCAGCCTGGCGCTGGACCAGGTACTGTCCTGCGGCATGGAGCACTTGCTGGCGCGCCACCGCGCCAGGCCCGACGCGCCCCAGGCACTGCGCAGGCCCGACGGCAGCCCCTTGTTCGGCAGGCTCTTTCCGGACAGGCGCACCGTCCGCGCGCCCGCTGCGGCAGGCGCTGCCGCCAGGACGGCCGTGGCCAATGATGCGCTGGCCAGGCTGGACACGGGCGATATGCGCTGGCGCGCGGCCGCGGACAAGGTGCGGCGCGTGCTGGACAAGTCCATTGCCGTGCTGATCCAGGGGGAGTCGGGCGTCGGGAAGGAATGGTTTGCGCGCGCGGCGCACGACAGCGGCCCCCGGCGCGCGGGCCCCTTCGTGGCCATCAACTGCGCAGCCATCCCCGAATCGCTGATCGAGTCCGAACTGTTCGGCTACCAGGCAGGCGCCTTCACGGGCGGCCGGCGCGAAGGCCGCCCTGGCCTGTTGCGCGAGGCCGACGGCGGCACCCTGCTGCTGGACGAGATAGGGGACATGCCGCTGGCGCTGCAGGCGCGGCTGCTGCGCGTGCTGCAGGACCGGCAGGTCGTGCCCCTGGGCGGCGGACAGCCCGTGGACGTGGACTTCGCGCTGTTCTGCGCCACCCACCGCGACCTGGCGCAGGAGGTGGAGCAAGGCCGTTTCCGCACCGACCTCTACTACCGCATCAACGGCCTGGCGGTGGAGCTTCCCGCGCTGCGCGATCGCACCGACCTCGAAGCCCTGTGCCAGGGCATCCTGTGCGGCATCGCACCCCAGCGCCCCCTGCAGCTGGCGCCCGGCCTGCTCAGCCAGTTCGGCAGCTACCGCTGGCCCGGCAATCTGCGCCAGTGTGCCAGCGTGCTGAAGACGGCATGCGCCATGCTGGAGCCCGGAGAAGACCTCATCGACTGGCACCATCTGGCCGAGGACTTCCAGGCACAGCTCCAGAAAGGCATGCGGCTGGCGCACGAGCCGCAGCCCGCGCGCCCCGCGCAGAACCTGGAAGAGCTGTCGCGCACGGCCATCGGCCAGGCGCTGGAGAACTGCCGCGGCAACATCAGCCAGGCCGCGCGCACGCTGGGCATCAGCCGCCAGACGCTGTACCGCAAGCTCGCCCGGCAGCCCCGGCCCTGACCGGGCGTTGCGCCGCCCGTTCCTGAAGACCGCCGCACCACCGGAAAACCGCCAAGATGTACATCCCGCCCCACTTCAACGAGCCGCATGCCGGCACATTGCATGCACTGATCGCAAGCCACCCCATGGGCATCCTCTTTACCCATGGAAAAAGCGGGCTCGATGCCAACCATCTGCCGTTCGATCTGCGGGCCGGGCAAGGCGCGCTGGGCGTGCTGCAGGCCCATGTGGCACGCGGCAACCCCGTGTGGCAGGACATTGCCGATGGCGACGAAGTGCTGGTGGTGTTCCGCGCGGGCGACGCCTATGTCTCGCCGCAGTGGTATCCGAGCAAGCAGGAGCAGCACCGGCAGGTGCCGACCTGGAACTACACGGCGGTCCACGCCCGCGGCCGCGTGGCCATACGCGACGACGAGCGCTTCGTGCGTGGCCTGGTGGGGCGCCTGACGCGCACCCATGAAGCCGGCATGCCCACGCCCTGGAAGATGTCGGACAGCCCCCGGGAGTTCATCGATACCCTGCTGCAGTCCATCGTCGGCATGGAGATCGAGATCACGGCGCTGGAAGGCAAGGCCAAGCTGGGCCAGAACAAAGAGTTGCGCGACATCGAGGCAGCGGCCCTGGCGCTCAAGGCGCGGGGCCAGCATGGCGTCGGCGATGCCATGCTGGCCCGCGCGGCTGCCAAGAAGAACGGGGGCTGAGGCCGCTGCCGCCCTGCGGCTCAGCGGCTCAGGCCGGCGGGGCCACGGCGCCCTGCACCGGCCCCATGCCGTCCGCGGGACTGGGGGACAGGGGGCTGCCCTCGGCGCCGGCCACCGGCGTGCCGGCCACCGGCGTGCCTGCCATGGGCCGGGCATGGGCATTGCCTTGCTGCAGCAGTTCCGCGATCCGTGCCAGCTGATGGTGCTCCTGGGTGATGGATTGCAGCCGGAAAAGCACATAGGGAACAATTGCGCTTGCGCACGCCAGCCCCGCCAGGGCAGCCTGCTGCTGGACGCTTTGCACCAGCAAGGCGGAAAACAGGAACACGGCCCCCACGCAGCCACCTATCAGAACAATGAATCTCATAGACATCTCCTATGCAGAGATGTTACCCAAATGTCAGCCGTGCAAGCAATGCTTGCCAAACAAAAGTTCGCGCCGTCGCCTACCCCAGCTACGGCCAGGCAGATATGCTGCCGCGCGCACAAGTCTTGCACCCTTGCCGAATTGATTCAAATCAACCTGCCCCCGAGCAACCTGACTATGCTTGGAGCAGCCACGAAGCGCACCGGCGCGCAGCAGCCGGCCCTTCCGGACTGTACGGCCCATGCGCCCAGCCACATCACCCGCTTTTCAAGGAGAAAACAATGGCAAAGCAATGCAAGCCCGTCCTCTTGGCCCTCGCCATGGCCGCCGCTGCCGCGGCAACCCCTGCCCTGGCCGCCGACTGCGCCGTCGAGATCGAAAGCAATGACGCCATGCAGTTCAACAAGCAGGCCATCAGCGTGCCCGCCAGCTGCAAGCAGTTCACCGTCAAGCTCAAGCATGTGGGCAAGCTGCCCAAGACCTCCATGGGCCACAACTGGGTGCTGAGCAAGACCGCCGACATGCAGGCCGTGGCCAATGACGGCATCGCCGCCGGCGCCGCCAAGGACTTCATCAAGGAAAAAGATGCCCGCGTGATCGCCCACACCAAGCTGATCGGCGGCGGCGAGTCCGACTCCGTGAGCTTCGCGCCCAGCGCCCTCAAGGCCGGCGAAGCCTACAGCTTCTTTTGCTCCTTTCCCGGCCACTCGGCCCTCATGAAGGGCACGGTGACCCTGGCCAAGTAATTGCCGGGGCTGCGCCCGCCTGCATTGGCGGGGCGGGCTTCCATCAGGCGGCGCCCCGGGGGCGCCGCTCGGCTTTTGGCGCAGCCACCGCGTCAGTGCGCCGGTGCCGCAGCCATGTCCATGCAGCCCTTTTGCAGCAGCCTCAGCAGCAGTTGCGTCCAGCTCGCATCGGTCCATTTCTCGCTGGCGATGACCAGGGCGCCCCGGGCCTGCCCGCCAGCGGCGGACTGCAGCTCCACCTGGTAGCCGCCTTCACCGCGGTTGGCGCTCAGCGCCACCGCCTGTCCCAGCAGCGGAATGTCACGGGCGGCTGCCTCGCCCTGGGGCCCGTCCACATCCACGCGCAGCACGCAGCCGGGCAGCAGCTCGTAGGTCCAGCGCCGATCGGCCTGCATGCCCAGCGCGTTCATCTGCGCGAGCCGCTGGGCCTGGGTCATGTCGTAGGGACTCACCATGGGCTCCTGCTGCTGGGGGTAGCCATCAAAACAGGCCGCCATGCCCAGCGCCAGGGCCCCGGCAACCAGGGCCCGTGCCAGACAGCCGCTGTCCGCAGCGGCGGCCGGGGCCGGGCGGCTCTCACAGCGCGCCCGCACCATCGTCGGGCTCCTGGGCCGGCATGCGCATGGCCAGCACCTTGTCGATGGCCTTGCCATCCATGTCCACGACCTCGAAGCGCCAGCCCTCCCAATGCACGGTGTCCGTGACCTTGGGCAGCCGCCCCGTCAGCAGCATGACCATGCCGGCCAGCGTGTGGTAGCGGCCCCGCTCTTCCTCGGGCACGCTGGCCAGCTCCAGCCGGTCCTTGAGTTCGGGCACGGGGATGTGGCCGTCGAGCAGCCAGCTGCCGTCCTCGCGCTGCAGCGCCCAGGAATTGCGGGGATCGCGCGGCTGGAACTCGCCCGTGATGGCCTCGACCAGATCCTGCAGCGTGACGATGCCCTGGACCTCGCCGTACTCGTCGATCACGAAGGCCATGTGCACATCCGACAGGCGAAAGCTCTCCAGCAGTTCCATGCCGGTGATGGTCTCGGGCACGTAGAGCGCCGCCTGCATGGGCTGCTCCATCAGGCCCTGCGCCTTGCCCTGCAGCGCGCGCGACAGCCACTGGCGCGCGTTGAGCACGCCGACGATGGAGTCCATGCCGCCGCGCACCACGGGAAAGCGCGCATGGTCGGATTGCTCGATCACGCGCAGGTTGTCCTGCAACGGCGCATCCGCATCCAGGCAGACCACGTCGCTGCGCGGCACCATGAGCGAGCCGATCTGGCGGTCATCGAGGCGGAACACATTGCGCACCATGGTGTGCTCGTGCGATTCGATGACGCCGGCCGTCGTGCCTTCGGCCAGCATGGCATGGATCTCCTCCTCGGTGACGGCGCTGCCGCTGTTTTCCTTGACGCCCAGCAGGCGCAGCAGGGCATGGGTGGACACCGACAGCAGCACCACGAAGGGCTTGGTCAGATGGGCCAGCCAGTTGATGGGGCGGGCGATCAGGCGCGCGAAGGTTTCGGGGTGGGTCTGCCCGATGCGCTTGGGCACCAGCTCGCCGACCACGATGGAAAAATAGGTGATGAGCACCACGACCAGCGCCGTGGCCGCATAGCCGCCATAGGGAGAGGGAACGCCCAGCGACTGCAGCCAGTCCGCCAGCGGCGCTGCCAGCGCGGCCTCGCCGACGATGCCGTTGAGCACGCCGATGGAGGTGATGCCGATCTGGATGGTCGACAGAAAGCGCGTGGGATCGGCCCCCAGCTGCGCGGCGGCGGCGGCACCGGCATCGCCCTCGTCGATGAGTTTCTGCAGGCGCGCCTTGCGCGCCGTCACCAGGGCGATCTCGGACATGGCGAAGACGCCATTGAGCAGGATCAGCGCGAAAAGTATGGCAATTTCCATGATGGTGGTTCTGAGGCAGGGACCGCCGCCGCGCATGCGGCCCACGGTTCCCGGAAAGGCACAAGGCCACTGTGGGGGATTCGGACAGGGTCGCCGCGGCCGGGCGCCGCGCACGCCATGCGCCAGCCCCACGGGGGCTGGACGGCAGCGGTGGCGGGCGCCGCAGGGCGCCGCCTCAGGCAAGCCCGGTGCTCGGGGGCTTGTCGGGGGGCGCGACGGCGCGTGACAGCCGGTCCGGCCCAGGCCCGGGCCCGGGCCGCTGTGCGCAGCGCGATTGCATGCACCGGGCGGGATCCAGGCTGTCATGCAGGATGTCCGGCAGGTCCTGCTGATCGTCCATGAGGGCATGGTCGAAATCGTCCAGCAGGGAAGCCGTGTCCACGGCCTGGCGGGGGGAGGCGTCCGGTTGCATCGGCGCTGCATGGGGCTGCGGCAACTGCGCGCGTGGCTGTGCCAGCCCCAGCGTGGACAGCAGCACGCTGGCAATAAAGTGCAAGGCAAAGACCGCGATGAACCACCTGGACATAGGTGCGGCCATTTTAGCTGGCGCGCGTCGGCGGCCTCGGCGCCGCATTGGCTGCGGTTTCCTACATGCGGCGAGGTGCAGCCGTGAAACCATGCACCACCCTCGCCATCGCACCTCCAGCACATCGCAGGCCCGCCCCATGAAAGCCCTTCATTCCCTGTTCACGCTCATCCATGCGCTGATCGCGCTGATGTTCTCGCTCGCCGCCCTGGCCTTGCTGTGGATCGCGGCGATGAAGGGCTGGGATGCGCTCAACGACGGCCTGGGCGCGGCCACGGCGGCCAGCATCGTCGAGGCGCTGGGAGTGCTGGCCTCGGGCGTGGTGGCGCTGCAGATCGCCCAGACCATCACCGAGGAGGAGGTCATCCGCGAAGCCCACATCAGCGGCCCGACGCGCGTGCGGCGCTTTCTGTCGCGCTTTCTCGTGGTGCTGGTCGTGGCCTTGGCCGTGGAGGCCCTGGTGGCGGCCTTCAAGACGCAGGAGGAGCCGTCCCACCTGCTGTACCCGGCCGCCCTGGCCAGTGCCGTCGGCGTGCTGCTGATCGGCTGGGGCGTCTTCATCCACCTGAACCGCTCCGCCGAAGAGCTGGAGCCCGAGGCCATGCAGGAGGCCAAGGGCGAGGACCACAAGGTGCGCTAGCTGTGAAGTCTCAACAGGTTGTGCATGGCCGGGATGCGGCTCTTGGAAGGCTGATGCCCACGCCACCACCGATTCGCCCCTGGCCCCTGCTGTCCGCCCAGGCCCCCCCTCGAGCACCACGACCGCATGCCGGGCGGTGCCTTCGCCGGGCGGCCGCGCACGGCGGACTGGCGCTTCTGGGCCCCGGTGCCGGCCAGCTCAGCGCGATGCAGCGGCCCACTGCCCCGAAGGCTGCCACTCGCGCACGAAGCGATCGCGCGGCGGGCGCGTTGGCACGCGGCGGACGGCACCGGGCGTGCCCACGTACAGCAGGCCCAGCAACCGGTCCTGCGGCTCCAGGCCCAGCGCTTCGCGCACCTGCGCATCGTGGCTGTTGGCGCCGCTGGCCCAGAAGCCGCCATAGCCCAGAATGTGCAGCGCATTGAGCATGTTCATGGCCGCCGCGCCGCCGGACAGCATCTGTTCGCTCTCCGGCACCTTGTGGCCGGGCTGCAGATGCAGGCCCAGCGCGATGACCAGCGGCGCGGCCAGTGCCCCGGCGCGAAAGCGTTCGGCATCCGCACCCGGCTCGCGCGCGCGGGCCGCCGCCACGAAGACATCGCCGAGCGCATGGCGCGCATCGCCCTGAATGGTCACGAATCGCCAGGGCCTGAGCCGGCCATGGTCGGGCGCGCGCAGTGCCGCATCGATCACCAGGTCGAGCTCGGCCGGCGCCGGGGCGGGCTCCACCAGCGGCCAGTGCGACTGGCGCGACATCAGCAGCTCCAGGGCGGCCTTGCGCTGCGGATCCATCAGCAAGGGCTGGTCCATGGAGTTCATGCGATGTCCTTTCCTGGCGTTGCGTGCGCGGCGGCGTGCGCCTGGCCCTGGCATTCGCTGCAATGGCCGTACAGCGACAGCCTGTGCCCGGCCAGCCGGTAGCCCAGGCGCTGCGCGACCTCCTGCTGCAGCGCCTCGATGTGTTCGTTGCTGAATTCATCCACCCGCCCGCATTGCAGGCAGATCAGGTGGTCATGGTGCGGGCCTTCGTTGAGCTCGTATACCGCCTTGCCGTTCTCGAAGGTCTGGCGCAGCAGCAGGCCCGCCGCCTCCAGCTGCGAAAGGACCCGGTACACCGTGGCCAGCCCCACCTCGGCCTTTTGCTCGCCCAGGCGGCGGTAGATGTCCTCGGCATGCAGATGCCGCGCGGGGCTTTGCCGCAAGATCTCCATCACCTGCATGCGCGGCAGGGTGGCCTTCAGGCCCACGCTGCGCAATTCGGGTTCGCCAGGCCGCTGGGCCTTTTCCTTGCCGCCGACCGTCATGCCCCGGCGTCTCCCTTCGTCCATGCCAGGGGCGCAAGCTCCTCGCCGCCACCGGCCTTGTGGATGCGCACGATGCGCAGGGCATCGGGCTCTTCGACCAGCACGCAGGTCTTGCCCGTGCGCTGGCAATGGTCCTGCACGCGCCAGTACTGGCCATGGCTCAGGCAGCCGGTCTGGCAGATCACCAGATCGGCCTCGCGCAGGCTGGCCTCCATGGCCTCATCGTCATGCGCTGAATCGGCCATGCCGCTGTCCGCGAACAGCGCCGCAGGCTCGGCATGCGGCGGCGCAGGCTTGGCGGGCTTGGCGGCCTCGCGCTGCCACAGCGCACGCTCGCGCAGCAGGTCCTGCAAGCGCACCAGCAGCGTCTCCACGCGCCGCGCGACCGTGGCACGCCGGGCCAGGCCAGGCACAGACCGCTGCAGCGCCTCGCGGTCCTCGCGGGCCCACATGAGCAGCGTGTCCCTGGCGATCAGGGCCGCCTGCTGGCGCAGGAGCCGGCCCTGCAGCCGCTCTATCTCCTGCGCCTGCAGCCGCAGCAGTTCGCTGCTGCGGTTCTGCGCATGGCCATAGCCACGCAAAAGTGCCTGGTGCTCCATCGTCAATTGCTGAACGTCATCCAAGGTGTACAACATGGCTTTCCCCGGGGCGCCGCGCCCTCCCTGCGTTGCATGCGGGATGCCGGCCGTTTCCATGAAGGTCTGCCTCAGGCCTGCAGGGCGCCAGGCGCCGGGCAGGAAGACGCCGCCAGTGCATTTCCGAAACGGTTCGGCGGACGGCGGCAGATCCATGAGAATACGATGCGAATGATTCTCATTAGAACACAAAACAATCCAGCAGAAACCGAGAGGGATTGGGCAGCGCCCCGGGCGTGCGGCATGGCACAGCGCCGCTCGGAGCCTGGCACCGGTCAGGCCGGTGCCGGTGCCGGTGCCGGTGCCGGGTTCGGGTTCGGGTTCGGGTTCGGGTTCGGGTTCGGGTTCGGGTTCGGGTTCGGGTTCGGGTTCGGGTGCGCGTCCGCCAGCGGCAGGGGCAGGAAAAGCCGCACGACCAGGCCACCGGCGCCGGCCTGGCCAGGACGCCACTGCTCGCGCGGCTGCAGCAGCAGCTGGCCCGAGGCGCACTCGGCGATGCGCCGCACGATGGGCAGGCCCAGGCCGCTGCCATGGGCCTGCGGGCGCTTGCGCCAGAAACGCCGCGTGGCCTCCTCGCACTCCTGGGCACTGAGACCCGGGCCCTGGTCGGCCACGGTGAACTCCACATAGCCGCAGCTGCGCGACAGTGCCTCTCCCGGCAGGGCCGCGACCCGGCGCACCGCCAGTTCCACGGGATGCAGGGGCGCGTGGCGCAGCGCGTTGTCCAGCAGATTGCGCAGCGCCGAGACCAGCAGCGGCTCGGGCAGCGCCAGCGGCCACGCACCCGGCTGCGGCGCCCCATCCAGCCAGACACGGCGTGCCGGCGCGGGCGCCAGGGCCTGCGCGGCCAGCTGCCACGCCTTTTCCAGGGCCTGCAATGCATCGGCAGGCGCACCGGCGCAGTCCAGCGCCGCCGGGCCGCCCCCGGGACCGCACTGCTCCAGGCGGGCCAGCAGCAGCAATTGCTCCAGCGTGTGCTGCAACTGCTCCACCCCTTCGCCCGCATGGGCCAGGGAACTGCGGACCAGGGGCTGCGCGGCGGGTGCCGCCAGCGCCATCTGCGCCACCTGCAGATGCGTCTTGACGGCCGTCAGCGGCGTGCGCAGTTCATGCGCTGCGTCGTCGCTCCAGCGTCGCTCGCGCTCGATGGCGGTGCGCACGCGATGCAGCAACTGGTTGAGCGTGCCCACCAGCGGCGCGAGCTCGCGCGTCTGCAGCCCCTGCGCCACGGGCGAGTCGTCGCCCGGCGGGCGGTGCGCCAGCTCGTGCCGCAGCGCCTGCAGCGGCTTCAGGCCCTGGGTCACGGCCCACCACATCAGCCCCATGCTGGCCAGCAGGGCCAGCACGAAGGGCAGGACGATGGTGTAGGCGAAGCCGTGGATCAGGCCCTCGCGCACATCGATGCGGTCGGCCGTGGCGATGCGCACGCCATGGTCCTCCAGCACATAGGTGCGCCAGGGCTTGCCGCCCTTGACGATGGTGGAAAAGCCCAGCGGCATGCTCTGCGGAAACACCGGGCTGCCCTCGGTCTTGGCCAGTACCTGGGAAAGGGCCGATGCGGGGCGGGCGGGCTGGACCTCGCCACGGACCAGGCTGACCTCGCAGGCCACGCCGTCGCGTGCGATCACGTTGAGCATGGGGCTCCAGTCCTGCGGCTGTTCGCGGCCGGGGCGGAACTGCTGGACGATGCCGGCCACCATGCGCGCCGACGCGATCAGCCGGTCATCGAGCACGCTGCGCAGCTCGTTGCGCATGTCGGCGAACATCCACGCCGCCACCCCGCCCCACAGCGTGCACAGCGCCAGGCAAAGACAGGCCAGCAGGCGCACGCGCAGGCTGCGCATCATGGGTTCGGCCCCAGCCGGTAGCCTTCGCCGCGCACGGTCTGCACCATGCCATGGCCCAGCTTGCGGCGCAGATGGTGCACGTGCACGTTGACCGCGTTGCTCTCCACGTCCTGGCTGTAGCCGTACAGGCTGTCGCGCAGCTGCTCGGTGCTCAGGATGCGGCCCGGCGACTGCAACAGCGCGCGCAGCAGCGACCATTCGCGGCGCGACAGCTCGACGGCGCGGCCCTGGCGCTCGATATGGCCCGCGGCGGGGTTGATGCGCACGTCACCCAGCTCGATCCAGTCCACGCTGCGCCCGGCCGCGCGGCGCAGCAGCGCATGCAGCCGGGCCGCCAGCTCGTGCAGGTCGAAGGGCTTGACCAAGTAGTCGTCGGCGCCGGTCTGCAGGCCCTCGATGCGCTGGGCCACGGCGTCGCGCGCCGTCAATACCAGCACGGGGACCTGCACCCCCTGGGCACGCCAGCGCGCGAGCAGGGACAGGCCGTCTTCGTCGGGCAGGCCCAGGTCCAGCACGCAGGCATCAAAATGCGAGGACCGGATGGCGGCGTCGGCCTGGCCCGCCGAGGCCACGGTATCCACGCCGAAACCCTGCAGTTGCAGGCCGGCCCGCACGCCGCTGGCCACCAGGGCGTTGTCTTCCACCAAGAGAACATGCATATGTCGTCATCGGGGCAGCGGGCGGCCCTCTCCCACGAGGCCTACACCCGCACCCCTGCACCTCATCTGCCGAAAAGCCCTGGAGCATCGCAGATTTGCCCAGGCCCTGCCCTGATCCTCGGTTATTAACCGGCTGTTAATTCACATCCCGCAGCATCGGCATCCGACACGGCGCATGGTCCACACTGGCGCCATGCGCCCCACCACCATGCCTTTGCGTCGCCTCTGCGCAACACTGCTGAAATCGTGCGCCCTGCTGGCGGCCTCGGCCGCCCGGGCGCACGCCGCCTCGCTGAGCGACCTGCGCCTGCCGCCCAGCCTGTCCCTGGGGCCGCTGGCCCTGCCCATGGGCGTGGTGGTGGCGATGCTGGCGTGGCTGCTGGGCCAGCAGCTGGCCGCCCGCGCCCAAAGGCGTGGCGGCCAGCCCGTGGATGCACTGCTGTGGCAATGCGCACTGGCCGGCCTTGCGGCGGCGCGAATGGCCTATGTGGCGCAATGGTGGAACGAATATGCGCCAGCCTCCCGGGACTGGCTCGAACTGCCGGCCGCCGTGGGCCGTGCCCTGGACATCCGCGACGGCGGCTGGAATCTCTGGGCCGGCCTGCTGGCCGCGCTGCTGTGGATGCTGTGGCAAAGCCGCAAGTCCACGGCGCTGCGCCGCGCCTCCGCGCTGCCGCTGGGCGCAGGCGGCGCCGTGCTGGCCGTGGGCGCCCTGCTCCAGGCCCTGCCGGCGGACGATGCGCCATCGCTGCCCGCCTTCACCCTGGTCAATGCGCAGGCCCGGCCCGTGTCTTTGCGGCAACTGCAGCAGGCCGAAGGCCGGCCCATGGTCATCAACCTCTGGGCCACCTGGTGCCCGCCCTGCCGGCGCGAGATGCCCGTGCTGGCCCGGGCGCAGCAGCAGCGGCCCGATGTGCGCTTCATCTGGATCAACCAGGGCGAGAGCGCCGAGACCGTGATGCGCT
Organism: Comamonas sp.; assembly: GCA_041984925.1. Taxonomy (GTDB): domain Bacteria; phylum Pseudomonadota; class Gammaproteobacteria; order Burkholderiales; family Burkholderiaceae_C; genus Comamonas. Next base: position 70,298 of record JBHIXF010000003.1, on the reverse strand, counting down.
ATCTGCGGCGCACGCAGACTGCGGCCCCCTTGCCGCTGGAGCAGGTGCTGCTCGATCCCGGGCAGCAGGCCGGCGGCCATTGGCGCCAGCAAGGCCTTCCCTCCACCTATTTCTATGGCGCCGACGGCAGGCAATGCGGCATGCGCATGGGAGAGCTGTCGCCCGCCAGCCTGGCCGAACATCTGAAGAACTGTTCATGAGAAACCGCCAACGGCCCGCCCTCATCGGATTTCTGGGAATCCTCGCGGGTCGGGGCTGCGTGCGCTGCCGAGAGGCCCGCGCTCAGGGCGCGGGGGTGGCGGCCTGCCAGCCGCCGCCCAGCGCCTGGTACAGCGCGATGGCGTTTTCCAACTGCCCCTGGCGCAGGCGTATCACCTCCTGCTGCGCCTGGAAGAGATTGCGCTGGGCGTCCAGCTCCTCCAGATAGCTGGCGTAGCCGGCCTCGTAGCGGTCCTTGGCAAAGCCCAGGGAGCGCTGCAGCACGGCTTCGCGCTCGCTGGCGTGCTGCCACTGCGACTGCAGGCGCCGGGTGCCGACCAGGGCGTTCTCCACATCGGCCAGGGCCTTGAGCACCACGTTGCGGTAGGCATGGGCCGCCTGGTCGCGCTGGGCCGTGGCGGCATCGAACTGGCCCTGCAGCCGCCCGCCCGTGAACAGCGGCGCCAGCACGCTGCCGCCCAGCGCCCAGACGGTGGCCGGATGGTATTGCAGCGCATTGACCAGCAGGCTGCCGGCGCTGGCCGTCAGCGAGACCTGGGGCAGGAAGGCGGCACGCTGCACGGCCAGGGTTTCATCGGCGGCGGCCAGCTGCAGCTGGGCCCGTGCGATATCGGGGCGGCGCTGCAGCAGGGCCGAGGGCAGGCCGGCCTCGGGAGTGGGTGGCAAACGCAGCAACGGCGCCGTCGTGTCGGATGCCATGCTGTCAGCCATCAGCGCGGCCGCGTCGGCATCGCCCTGGCCCCCGGCCAGCACCAGCAGGGCCGTGCGCTGGCGCGCCAGCGACAGTTCGAGCTGCTCCACGGCCTGCTGCACGCTTTGCAGTTCCGCCTGGGCCTGGGTGCGCTGCAGTTGCGAGATGTAGCCCACGCCCACCTGGTCATCGGCCAGGCGCAGCGCATCCTGGCGCGACCGCGCCGTGGCCTGCGCCACGGCCAGCTGCTGCTGCAGCGAGCGCAGGCCCACATAGGCCTGGGCCGTGGTCGCGGCCACGGACAGGGCCACGGCGTCGCGGTCGGCCTCGCTGGCCTGCAGGCGCAGCGCGGCCGCCTTTTCCTGGTGGGCGATGCGGCCCCAGAGGTCGGGCTCCCAGCTGGCCTGCAGGCCGGGCTGCGCCGAGCGCACATGCGCGAGGCCGCGCGCGCCCAGGCTGCGCCCCGTGGAAGCGCCCGCCGTGGCCGAAACCTGCGGCAGGCCGGCCGCGCCGGCCACATCGAGATTGGCGCGCGCCTCGTCCACGCGCGACAGGGCCAGCAGCACATCGCCATTGCGCGCCTGGGCCAGCTCCACCCAGCGCGTGAGCAGGGGATCACCAAAGGCCTGCCACCATGCGGACCGGACCTGGGGCCGGGCCTCCGATTCCTGCCGCGCCGCGCTCCACTGCGCCGGCAGGACGGGCCGTGCGGCATCGGGCGCCCGGCTCAACTGCGGCACGCTGCAGCCGGCCAGCGCCAGCGCGCACAGGGCCATTGCGAGTGTTGCGAGCGGTCGGCTGCTCATGGCCGCACCTCCTGCTGCGCCGTATCCAGGCGCACCACCACCGACATGCCGGCCCGCAGGCGGGCGGCCTGTGCCTGGCCTTCGTCGATGGCGATCTTGACCGGCAGGCGCTGCACGACCTTGGTGAAATTGCCGGTGGCGTTGTCGGCCTTGAGCACGCTGAATTCCGAGCCCGTGGCCGGCGCGATCTCCTGCACGCGGCCCGTCAGGCGCGCGCCGCCCAGCGCATCCACGCTGAACTGCACGGCCTGGCCGATGCGCACGTTGGCGGTCTGCGTTTCCTTGAAGTTGGCCACCACCCACAGCCGCCGGGGCACCATGTACAGCAGTTGGGAGCCTGCGGTCACATACTGGCCCACGCGCACGCCCGCCTCGCTGACCTGGCCATCAACGGGAGCGTGCACTACGGTGTTGTCCAGGTTGATGCGGGCCTGGCGCAGCTGGGCCTGGGCCATCTGCACCTGGGCTTCAAGCGAGGCGCGGTTCACTGTCGTGGCCTTGATCTTCTCGGCATTGATCGCTATGTCGGCGCGGGCCTTGGCCACGTTGGCGGACGCCAGGCGGGCCGTGGCACGCACCTTGTCGCGCTCGTTGAGCGAGACCGAGCCGCGTTCGGCCAGCGCCTGCACGCGCTGCAGCTCGGCGCCGGCGCGGTCGGCCTCGGCCTGCACGGCCTCCAGGCCCGCGCGGCTGGCGCCCAGCGTGGCGCGGTTCTGGGCCTGGGTCTGGTCGGCGTTGTCCAGCTGCGCGCGGGCGTTGGCCAGCTGGGCCTCGGCCTGGGCCACGGCGGCCTCGTAGCTGCGCGCGTCGATGCGCACCAGCGGCTGCCCGGCCTTGACGTTCTCGTAGTCCTGCACCAGCACCTCGGTCACATAGCCGCTGACCTGGGGGGCCAGCACGGTGACGGGGCCGCGCACATAGGCGTTGTCGGTGCTGACCACGGTACCCGCGAAGGGAAACAGGTTCCAGGCGCGCAGCACCAGCAGCACGCCGGCCAGCGCGACCACGGCCATCACCAGCACGCTGCGCAGCGAAGGCTTGATGAGCTTGGGGGAAGGCGAGGACGGCGCCGTGGGCGCCGCTGTGGACGACGGTGCGGGCGAGGCAGCGGTGGCGGCCGTGCCGCCGTTGGAATTGGGGGAGTCACTCATGTTGTTGTCTTTTCTCTGGGCGAACGGTTTCAGGCGCGGGCGACCGGCTGGGCGACCGGCTGGGTGGGTGGCTGGCCCGGTGCGTCCTGCGGTGCGGCGGCATCCGTGCCGCGCATGGCCGAGGCATCGGCCGCCGCGGCGCGCATGCGCTCCACGAAGGCGCGCTGGCGGGCGCGGCCGGCCAGGGCCAGCGACCACAGCAGGTAGAGCACGGCAATGCCCGCCGTGAGCGCGAACACGTCGTTGTAGGCGCGCACATGGGCCTCGCGCCGCGCGGCCTGGGCCAGCTGGGCCATGCCCTGGGCGGCGCGCAGCGCCGGGTCGGTGATGACGCGGGCCAGTCCTTGCTGCTGCTGGCGCAGGCGGTCGGCCACGATGGGGTCGGTGGGATCGACCCCGGCCACGATGGCGGCCGAGTACACATGCTCGCGGTGCAGCTGGTAGGTGCTCAGCAGGGCCGAACCCATGAGCGCGCCCATGGCCTGGGTCATGGAGATGGTGACGATGGCCGTGAGCATGTAGTGCGCGCCGAACTTCAGGCCCTGCACCACGCCGATCAGCATCAGCGGTCCCATGAACAGGCCTGCGCCCACGGCCATCAGGAACTGGCTGCCGAAGAAGTCCTGCGGCCGGTCGAAGCTGGTGCGGCTGTGGTCCAGCCAGGCCGCCAGCGCGAACAGCACGATGGAGCCCACGATCTGCCTGCCCATGTTCTCCAGCCCGAAGGTCAGCGCCGACGCCGCGATGCCCACGATGGTGCCCAGCAGGATGACCACGAACAGCGGCTGCATCTGGTCCACCGTCATGCCCAGCATGCGCTGCATGCCGATCACGCCATAGGTCTGCTCGGTCGTCAGAAAGCGCAGCAGCAGCGCGCCGATGACAAAGCGCACCGTCGGCGCCAGCACGAACCAGCGCGTCTGCAGCATCGGATTGCGGCGGTGGTGCTCGATGTACAGCGCCGCGCTCAGCAGCACGATGGCGCCGATCAGCATCCAGGCCAGCCAGGGCGTGTCCAGCCACCAGCGGTTGTAGCCCTGCACCAGCACGGCGATCAGCAGGCCCACGCCCGGAACCATGAGGAAAAATGTCAGGAAGTCCAGCCGCTCGAAGCTGCGGATGTGTACGCCGGGCGGCAGCTTGAGCACGACCACGCCCGCGAACGAGAGCAGCGCCAGGCCGGCCTCGAACAGGTAGAGGTTGTGCCACTCGCTGTTGAGCAGCAGGCCCGGCGAGAGGATCCAGGCCAGCGGCGTGGCGATCTGGCCCAGGCCCACGCCGATGACCAGCATCTTGAGCACGTATTTGCGCGGCGCGGCCTGCAGCATGTAGAGCGTGCCCAGCGTGCTGCAGGTCGCCCCGGCCAGGCCGCTGGCCGCGCGCAGCATCAGCAGGCTGGCATAGCTGCCCAGCACCAGGTGCAGCAGCGTGAGCACGGCGTAGACGCCCAGGCCGATTTCGGCGAACAGCCGCATGCCGAATTGCTGGCGGAACTTGTAGACCAGCAGATTGGCCGTCATGTTGAGCATGACGTAGGCGCCGGTCAGCCAGGCGGCCTCGGTGGCGGTCAGGCCCATCTGGCCCTGGATGGTGGGCAGGTTGGCGGAGAACAAGGCATTGCCCAGGCCGCCCGTGAGCGCCACCAGCACGGCGATCAGGCCGTAGGCGGCACGCACCGCGGGCTGGTGCAGCGGCATGGAGGGCGAGCCGGGCAGGCTGGGCTTTTCGTGCTCCTCCCAGTCCGGCGGCGGCTTCAGATAGACGACCGGTGGAGAAGGCGGCAGCACGGGCGCCGGTGCGGCGGAGTTCGTGGCCATGTCAGGCGCTCAAGCCCTGCCAGACGATCTGCAGCGCCTTCCTGGACAGGGCCCTGCGCTGGGCAGGCGTCTCGCCACGCAGCGAGGCGCCCAGCATGCCGAAGACCAGGGACAGCTCGGCCTGGGTCAGCACCTGGCGGCAGCGGCCGCTGGCCACGGCACGCTCCATGGGCCCGCGAAAGATCTGCCACATGGACAGGCGGGCCTGGGCGATCACCTCGTCACCGCGCTCCACGGTGCGCCAGTAGTCGGAAATCGAGGCTGAAAAGGCGATGCGGTCGGCCAGGCGCACAAGCAGCTTGTAGAAGGCATCGTCGTCGTCCTTCATGGCCTCGGCCGCCTCGCGCGTGCTCTCCAGGGCCCGCTCCAGCAGGGCCAGCATCAGCGCGCGGCGGTCGGGGAACTGGCGGTACAGCGTGGCGCGGCCCACATCGGCACGCTCGACCACCAGGTCCAGCGGCGCGGTCACGCCATGCTCGGCAAACACGGCATCGGCCGCATCGAGCAATTGGGCGCGGCGTATCTCGGCACTGGGGCGTCTGGAAGTCATGGACGCAATTATCGGACAAAGTTGTCCGTTATATGTCCGCAAAAAGCTATCCCATGCGTCCGCCATGGGATACACCGGAGCCTGAAAAGCTACAGGTCCGCCAGCGCCAGCAGCGTACGGCGGCTCTCGAAATACCGGGGCTGGCCGGTCAGGGGATCGTCGAAGGCCAGGCTGCGCGCCAGCAGTTGCAGCGGGCGCGAGTAGTCGCCCTCGGGCATGTCGTGCACCTCGGGGTAGAAGCCGTCGCCCCACAGCGGCAGGCCCAGGGCCGCCATGTGCACGCGCAACTGGTGGCGCTTGCCGCTTTCGGGCTCCAGCCGGTAGCGCGCCCAGCCGCCGTGCTGCTCCAGCACCTGCATGCGGGTGCGGGTGTTGGGCGTACCCGGCACCTCGTGCATGCGAAAGAAATGGCCGCTTTCCTCCATGCGGCTTTCATGCACGCGCGGAAACTCCAGGTCCGCCCGCCAGGGCGCCACGGCCTCGTAGGCCTTGTGGATCGCACGGTCGCGGAACAGCGCCTGGTAGGTGCCCCGCGTGGCGCGCTGCACCGAAAACACCACCAGTCCCGCCGTGTCGCGGTCGATGCGGTGGATGGGCGACAGCTCCTGCAGCCCGAACGCGCGCTTGAGCCGCACCAGCAGCGTCTGCTGCAGGTACTTGCCGGCAGGCACCACGGGCAGGAAATGCGGCTTGTCGGCCACCAGCAGATGCGCATCGCGGTAGATGACTTCGGCCTCGAAGGGGATGGCCGGCTCGGCAGGCAGTTCGCGGTAGTAGTAATAGCGCAGCCCGGGCGAGAAGGCCGTGTGCGCCTGCGCGGCCCGCCCGTGCTCGTCCACCACCTCGCCCAGCGCCATGCGGCGCAGCCAGTCCTCGCGGGCCACGGCCGGCAGGCGCTCGGACAGGAAGTCGATCAGCAGCCCCGTGCCCTGGCTGGGCAGGACCACGCAGCTGGGACTGACACCGTCGCGGATGGGAAGGACCTTGGGGTCGTGGGTGTTGTGCATGCCTTCACCCTCCTTGGCCCAGAAGGTGCCGTGCCCCTTCATCGGGCGCCATGATCAGGCCCGGAAAATCAGCCTGCATCGCCAGGAGATCGCCATCACCCGTGATGAGTGCCCGCGCCCGGGCCACATGCGCCAGCACCAGAAACACCTGGTCCCTGGGGTCACGGCAGGCCGGCAGTGCCGGCCATGGAGCAGGCAAGATGGTGACTTCGGCATAAGGAAGGAAGTCCTCCAGCAGTTGCTGGCGGTCCTCGGCGGTCAGCCTGAACTTCGGATAGGCCAGCACACGCAGCAATTCCCCGACGGTCTCCCTGCAGACCAGAGGCTGTAACCGCCTGTGCTGCCAGGCTTGGCGCACCCATGCGAGGCGCCCCGAAGTGAACAGCAAGGCCGACAGCACGACATTCGTATCCAGCACCACACGCGTCATCGGCGGGCCCAGTCCACCGCGTCCTGCACATCCTGTTCGGAAATGCCCAACTGCTGCAGCTTGTCGCGGACCGCCTGTGCCTGCTGGATACGCACCGGCGTGAGCACGATGCGGCCGTTCTCGACCGCCACCTCGAAATACTCGGTGGCCGCAACCTCGGACACGACGGCCTTGGGCAGGGTGATCTGGTTCTTGGACGTCAATTTGGCAAGCATGGCAGCCTCCTGCAGGTATGAATACCAGGAAATCTTACTTCCTTGCTTCATTGCAATCATGCGTACCTGCCAATCCCCTGCAGCCTGTGCAGCCGCCCTATTTCAGCGCCCGCCTTGTACACCAGCCGCGCCGTCGGCAGCGATCAGCACGCCCGCCGAGACGATGTACTGCGCCGCACTTTCGATGTCGCCACGCAGCGCGGCCTGGGCCGCTTCGGCGTCGCGGCGCTGCAGCGCATCGACCAGCCGGGCGTGGTGCCCCACGGCGACCTGCTCGCGCACGCGGCGCGAGCCGGAGCGCAGGTCGTGGTTGAGGATGGGGCCTATGCGCAGCCACAGCGCCTCGATCATCTGCACCAGCATGGGCATGGCCGCCGCCCCATAGATGGCGAAGTGCAGGCCCTTGTTGAAGGCGATCAGCCGTGCCCCGTCGGGCTCGGCACCCGCCATCTCGCCGGCGAAGCGGTCCCGCCAGGCGGCGATCTGCTGCAGCTCGTCCTCGCGCAAATGCAGCGCGGCCTGGCCGACCGCCAGGCCCTCCAGGTTGGTGCGGATGGTGGTGATCTCGCGAAAGGCGCTGACCGTCATCAGCGGCACGCGCAGCGCACGGTTGGGTGTCAGCTCCAGCGCCTGCTCGGCCACGAGTCGGTGCACGGCCTCGCGCACCGGCATGACGCTGACGCCCAGGGCACTGGCCGTGGTGCGCAGCGAGATCTGCTCGCCCGGAAACATCTGGCCCGTGATCAGCAGTTCGCGCAGCTGCGCATAGACATCGCTGCTGAGCGTCTGGCGCTTGAGTGGGGTGACGAGTTCATTGAGTGCCATGGCAGTCATCGTAGCGCAAGCTTCCGGCATTCAGGGTATTCACCATATTTGATCTGTGATCACAGATACAGAATCCATTACCAAACCCTTCCTCTGTTTCCCCAAGGAGTATTCGCATGTGGAACAACGATCTGCTGGCGGGCCGGCGCGTCCTGGTGACGGCAGGCGCGGCCGGCATCGGCCTGGAAATCAGCCGGGCCTTCGCCAGCGCTGGCGCGCGCGTCATGGTCTGCGATGTGGCCGCGGACAGCCTGGACGCGCTGGCCACCGCCCTGCCCGGCACCCATGGCTGCCTGGCCGATGTCTCGGATGCCGCCCAGGTGGCTGCGCTGTTCGAGGCCGTGGACCGCGCGCTGGGCGGGCTCGACATCCTGGTCAACAACGCCGGCGTGGCCGGCCCCACGGGTGCGGTCGAGACGCTGGAGCTGGCCGATTGGCAGCGCACGCTGGATGTGAACATCACCGGCACCTTCCTGTGCACACGGCTGGCCGTGCCCCGGCTTCGGCAATCGGCACGCGAGGGACGGCAGGCGGCCATCGTCAACCTGTCCTCGGCGGCGGGACACCTGGGCATGCCGGGCCGCTCGGCCTATTCGGCGTCCAAGTGGGCCGTGATCGGCTTCACCAAGTCGCTGGCCCTGGAGCTGGGTGCCGACGGCATACGCGCCAACGCCATCCTGCCGGGCGCCGTGGACGGCCCGCGCATCCGCGACGTCATCGCCGCCAAGGCCCGCGCATCGGGACGGCCGCTGGAGGACGTGGCGCGCGACTACACCCACCAGGCCGCGCTGGGCCGCATGGCCACGGCGCGCGACATCGCCCACATGGCGGTGTTCGCCGCCAGCCCGCTGGCCGCCCATGTCACGGGCCAGGAACTGGCCGTCGACGGCCTGACCCAGGCGCTGAGCTGAGCGCCTGCCCGGTTGCGTTCCGGTTGCGTTCCCTTCTCACCCTTCTCCCCCTTGCCAAGGACCTTCCATGGCCACCCGCACCAAAGCCATCATCACCTGCGCGCCCACGGGCGCCATCCATACGCCCAGCATGTCGCCCCACCTGCCCGTGACGGCCGATGAGATCGCCCGGGCCGCCATCGATGCGGCCGAAGCCGGCGCCGCCATCGTGCACCTGCACGCACGGGACCCGCGCGACGGCCGCCCTTCGCAGGACCCCGCGCTGTTCCGCCCCTTTCTCGCCTCCATCAAGGCCGGCTGCGATGCCATCGTGAACATCACCACGGGCGGCAGTCCGCACATGACGGTGGAAGAACGCATGCGGCCCGTGACGCAATTCCAGCCCGAGCTGGCCTCGCTGAACATGGGATCGATGAACTTCGGCCTGTTTCCCATGCTGGAGCGATTCCGGAACCTGGAGCACGCCTGGGAGCGCGAGCACCTGGAAAACAGCCGCAACCTGGTCTTCAAGAACACCTTTGCCGATATCGAAGGCATCCTGCGGCTGGGCCAGGCCCAGGGCACGCGCTTCGAGTTCGAGTGCTACGACATCAGCCACCTGCACAACCTGGCGCATTTCGTGGAACGGGGGCTGGTGCAGGGGCCCGTGTTCGTGCAGTCGGTGTTCGGCATCCTGGGCGGCATCGGCGGCCACCCCGAGGACCTGATGCACATGCGCCGCACGGCCGACCGCCTGCTGGGCGACGGCTACCAATGGTCCATCCTGGGCGCCGGGCGCAACCAACTGCCGCTGGCCACCATGGGCGCCGCCATGGGCGCCCATGTGCGCGTGGGCCTGGAGGACTCGCTGTGGATCGGCCCGGGCCAGCTGGCCACCTCCAGCGCCGAGCAGGTACGGCGCATCCGCACCGTCCTGCAGGCACTGAACATCGATGTGGCCACGCCGGCCGAGGCACGCCAGATGCTGGGCCTCAAGGGCGCCGCCAACGTGGCCTTCTGAGCCCTGCCCCGCCCACCAGGCCGCCCGGCGGCCCCCCGCCTTCAAGGAGACAAGCACCATGTCCAGCCATTCCGTCCATGCGCCCCCGCCCACTCGCGGCGGTGCGGCCAGCGGCGCCAGCACGGCGCTGAACGCCAGAATCTTCCGCCGGCTGATGCCGCTGCTGGTCCTGTCGTATGTGATCAGCTTCATAGACCGCACCAACATCGCGCTGGCCAAGACGCATATCGAGGTCGACCTGGGCATCTCGGCCGCCGCCTACGGGCTGGGCGCGGGTCTGTTCTTCCTGAGCTATGCCCTGCTGGAAGTGCCCAGCAATCTCGTCATGCACCGGGTGGGCGCGCGCTTCTGGATCACCCGCATCATGGTGACCTGGGGGCTGCTGTCGGCAGGCATGGCCTTCATCACCGGAGAAACCTCCTTCTACGTGATGCGCGTGCTGCTGGGCGCGGCCGAGGCGGGGCTGTTCCCCGGTGTCATGCTCTACCTGACCTACTGGTTCGGCCGCGAGGAGCGGGCCCGCGCCATCGGCTACTTCCTGCTGGGCGTGTGCATTGCCAACATCCTGAGCGGCCCCGTGGGCGGCGCCCTGCTGCAGATGGATGGCCTGCTGGGCTGGCACGGCTGGCAGTGGATGTTCGTGATCGAGGGGCTGCCCGCCGTGGGCCTGGCCTGGGTGGTCTGGAAGAAGCTGCCCGACGGCCCGGCCAGCGCGCCCTGGCTGACGGCCGCCGAAGCGCGCCAGGTGCTGGAGCGCCTGCAAGCGGAACAGGCCCAGCAGGCCCACGCGGGCCCGGTGGGCCATTCGCTCAGGGACTGCCTGGCGGACCGCCAGATCTGGCTGGCCATCTTCGTGTACTTCTGCCACCAGATCAGCATCTACACCGTGATTTTCTTTCTGCCAGGCATCATCGGCACCTATGGCACGCTGTCGCCGCTGCAGATCGGCCTGCTCAACTCCGTGCCCTGGATCGCGGCCGCCATCGGGGCGGCCTGGCTGCCGCGCTTCGCCACCAGCCCGCAACGCTGCCGGCGACTGCTGCTGGCAGGCCTTGTCACCATGGCCGCAGGCCTGCTGCTGGCGGCCGGCGCGGGACGCACCGGCCCCGTGCTGGGGCTGCTGGGCTTTTGCCTGACGGCGCTGATGTTCTTCGTGGTGCAGTCCATCGTCTTCCTGTTCCCGGCCTCGCGGCTGGCGGGCGCGGGGCTGGCCGGCGGCATCGCCCTGGTCAACACCTGCGGCCTGGTCGGCGGCTTCATCGGCCCCACAGCCATGGGCCTGATCGAGCAGGCCACGGGCAGCACGAGGAACGGCCTGTTCATCATCGCCGCGCTGCTGGCCGTGGCCGCGCTGGCTTCCACCCGCCTGCGCCAGGGCCAGGAAGCCGCACGGTGATCGCGGCGCCCGGCGCACGCCCCGCCATGTAGGCCAATCCCCTGAATGCGGGCCTGCCTGGGACGCACCCTCGCGTCCCGGGCCTTGGCAGGCGGCCACATGGCGCTAGGATGGGCCGAACTTCGTTTCGCAGCCGCCTGCGCCATGACAGACACCCCTACCAGCACCGCCGCCCCTGCGCCCCCGCCTGCCCCGCCCTCCCGCCCCCGGCGCCGCCGCTGGGCCAGGGCCGTCCTGTGGACGCTGGGCGCGCTGGCGCTGCTGCTGGTGCTGGCCGTGGTGCTGATCGCCACCTTCGACTGGAACCGCGCCAAGCCCTGGATCAACGAACGTGTCAGCGAAAGCACGGGCCGCGCTTTCGCCATCGAAGGCAATCTGGGCGTGCGCTGGACCTGGCCCCAGCCGCTGGACCAGGGCTGGCGCCACTGGGTGCCGAGCGTCACCGTCGTCGCCGAGCAGCTGACGCTGGGCCAGCCACAGGGATGGCGGATCGAGCAGGAGCCCGACAAGGGGACGGACGATCTGCCGGCCCTGCCCGCGGCGCCCGACCATCTGAACAAAGGCCGCCTGCCCCAGGACAAGAGCGCCCAGCCCGGCCGGGCCGCACGCGGCATCGACCCCGACAGCATCGCATTGTCCGAGGACAGGCTGGCGCCGCCCACCCGTGATGCCGCCACCATGGCCACGGTGGCGCGCGCCACGGCCAGCCTGCGGCTGTGGCCGCTGCTGGGCCGGCATGTGCTGCTGGACCATCTGCAGCTGGAAGGCCCGGACCTCGTCTTTGCGCGCCGCAAGGATGGCAGCAACAACTGGACTTTCGAGCGCCCTGAGACCACGGGCCCGCGCTGGCGCTTCCAGGTCACGCAACTGAGCCTGCGCAGCGGGCTGGTCGGCTGGACCGATGGCACGCGGCAGATCGCCGTGCGCGCACGCCTGGACAGCCTGATGCAGCCGCCCAGCGCCGAGTTTCCCTACGGCATGCGCTTCGGCCTGGCCGGCCGCATCGCCAAGGCCCGCATCGAGGCCCGCGGCCTGACCGGCCCCGTGCTGGACCTGCAGACCGACAGTGCGCGCTTTCCCGTCAAGCTGTGGGCCGACGCCGGCAGCCTGCATGCCCAGGCCGAAGGCATTCTGGACAATCCCAAGGCGCTGGAAGGCATGGACCTGCAGGTGCGGCTGCGCGGCGCCAGCATGGCCGACCTGTTCCCGCTGACCGGGCTGCTGCTGCCGCGCACGCCCGCCTTCGACACCAATGGCCGCCTGGTCGGCAGCCTGAAGCCGGGCCACGCTGTATGGGCCTACCAGGACTTCGAGGGCCGCGTGGGCCAGAGCGATTTGCGCGGCGCGCTGCATTACACCTCGGGCAAGCCGCGCCCCCGGCTGACGGGCGACCTGGCATCGCGCAAGCTGCGCCTGGCCGACCTGGGCCCGGTGATTGGCGCACCGTCCACGCGGCAGGGCCAGAAAAGCAAGGAGGCGGCCAGCGGCAAGGCCCTGCCCGCCCAGCGCTTCGAAACCCGCACCTGGACGGCCATGGACATGGACGTGCGCTTCAGAAGCGAGCGCATCGAACGGCCCCAGGCCCTGCCCATCGAGGACTTCAGCGTCCACGCCATCATGGACAACGGTGTGCTGCGCCTGTCGCCGCTGCGTTTCGGCATGGCCAAGGGCAAGCTGGACATCGAGGCGGTGGTCGACAGCGGCCCCCAGCCCGCCAAGGCCAACCTCAAGGGCCGCGTGCAAGGCATGCAGCTGTCGGCGCTGTTCCCCGAAATCGAACTGATGAAGAAAAGCCTGGGCCGCATGGACGGCGTCCTGGCGCTGGAGGGCCGCGGCCAGTCCATCGCCGAATGGCTGGGCAGCAGCTCGGGCGACATCCGGCTGTATGTGCGCGACGGGCGCTTCAGCAAGCAGTTGCTGGACCTGGCCGCACTGAACCTGGGCAGCGTGGTCGTGGCCAAGCTGTTCGGCGAGGACAAGGAAGTGCAGCTCAACTGCGCCGTGGCCGATTTCAGCGTGCAAAAGGGCCTGGCGCGCACGCGCAACGTCAAGCTGGCCACGCCCGAGGCCATCGTCGAGGCCACGGGGCAGATCAGCCTGGCCCAGGAGACCATGGACCTGCACATCAAGCCCGAGTCGCTCAAGTGGAAGTTCTTCTCGCTGCGCACGCCGCTGTACGTGCGCGGCAGCTTCGCCCACCCCAAGGTAGGGGTGGAGCCCGGCCCGCTGCTGCTGCGCGCAGGCGCGGCCGTGGCGGCGGCCGTCGCGGCGCCAGCCGCCCTGGCCCTGGTGCCGCTGACGGTGCCCGCCGCCGAGGAAGACGCGCAGTGCGAGCGCATCCTGGCGCAGGTGTCCGGACGCTGACGGCCCGCCGCGCGCACTGGCCTGGCCGCCATAGCGGCCTGTGCATTGCGTGTTTTCACGTAGCCCTTGCGCAACGCTGGATGGCGGTTTTCGCTTAGGCTTGGCGTTTGGCCTGCCATTTGCTTGCGACCCCATGCCCTCCAAAGTCCAGTTCCGCCTGCGCGTATACAACGACAGCACCATCGCCATCGGCCCCGGCAAGGTGCAGCTGCTCGAAGCCATCGCCGAAGCCGGCTCCATCTCGGCCGGCGCACGCGCGCTGGGCATGTCCTACCGGCGCGCCTGGGTGCTGGTCGATGAGATGAACCGCGCGCTGCAGTCGCCCGCCGTCAACACGGCCGCTGGCGGCTCCCATGGCGGCGGCGCCTCGCTGACTCCCACGGGCGAGGCCATCGTGCGCCACTACCGCTCCATCGAGACCACGGCGCGCATGGCGGCGGCGGCCGACATCGCGGCCCTGACACGCCTGCTCAACCCCCAGGGCACGGCCGCATGAACACCGCTGCCACCGGCGCGCAGGACATCGCCTGCCGACCCATCGCCTGGGTGCGCAGTCGCTTCACCACCCCCGTGGGCATGCCGATACAGACGGCCGGCGCGCCCGAGGAACCGGGGCGCATCGAGGTGCTTGCCCAATTCGGGGCCGGGCTGCGCGACATCGAAGGCTTCGACTACCTGATCCTCATCACCCACCTGCACCAGGCCGTGGAAAAGCTGGAGGTCGTCCCCTTCATGGACGACAGCAGCCATGGCGTATTCGCCACGCGCGCCCCGGCCCGCCCCAACCGGCTGGGCCTGTCCATCGTGCGCCTGGTGCGGCGCGAGGGGCTGGTGCTGCACTTCCTGGGCAACGACATGCTGGACGGCACGCCCGTGCTCGACATCAAGCCCTATGTCCCCCGGCTGGACGTGCGCCACACCGAGCGCGTAGGCTGGTTCGGCAAGCGCATCGACCAGATGCCCGACATCCGCGCCGACGACCGCATGGCCTGAGGCTGAAGCGGCTTGAGGCTGGATGCGGTCGTTCGGGTGGCTTGTATTGGTCAGCCTGTCGATCGCGTTGCGGCGGTTCCTAACGGCTGACCGCTAGCGGCTGCTTTGCAGCGGGAACTGCCCGTCTAGTCTGTGGGTTAGATGCCCGCTTTCGCTGCAAAGCGGCCTCTCTCAACCTGACCGAGCGCGTCAGGTCAGCGGTAGGCTGAGCTCAAGCGGCTTGGCTGGCCAGATCTTTAACCTCCCCAAATACCACGATGATCTCGTCTCAAACACGAGCCGTGCTGTTGTCAAAAGCGCCCATTGATTCGATGGGCTGAAACGGTATCCCGTAGGCATGGCCTTGTCGAGCCAATCCCACCAGCGCTCCATCGTTTGAACAGGGTTACTGAGGTCGATCTCGAGTTCAGCGGACTTTCGCTCTCCACCACTATTGGAGATGACCCCCGAGCTTCCTTTCAGCAAATTTCTGAGGGTATTCCATTCGTACATGGCCACCCCTTCGCTCGTACAGAAATCAAGACTCTCGATGGTGTGAATAAGCATGAAGCGAGCGCGCGAACCCAAGTCCTCAGCCGTCAATCTCTTGTTGCGGAGGCTTTGGCGAACTCGATTCAACACACCGTCGGTCGCGATCAACTCACGCAGGCGCTTGATCTGGAACAGTCCGTGTTGGATGTCATCGTTGTTGAAGTACTCTTTCGTTTCATCCCGAAGGTGAGGATGCAGCGTGGTGCTGCGGTGCTTGACCTGGCAGAACATCAACGCCCGGCTTCGCTTGTCCACGATGATGATGTCCGCATCGTACTTCTGCTCCTCATCGTTGACTCCCGGGTAGACGCTGTACCTGTCGGCTGAGATGCGTTCGCGAATGTAGTTGGCGATGTAATACTTCTCGAACCACATCCCGCGATCTCCCATGCTCTTGAGGGCCGCACGGCAGTAAAGTTGAAGCGCGTACTTCAAAGACACATCGCCGATATGGAGTTGACCTTGCTCTGTGGCCTCTAGCAAACGGTCGCCGATCGAGTGCGCATTGCACTCCTCAACGAGCGCATTAACTTCGCCGTCTTCGAAGCCGGCGAGGCGAAGCTCGCTTCGGTCGACAACTAGAGGAAGCATGCGATCGTGGCGAAGCTTTACTGCTGACTGTTTTCTTTCAAGCTGCTGCCTGAGCGTCCATAGATGGAGATAAACGATCAGAGAGCTCCGGCGCTTCATGGCTGCTATGGCTGGCCTGTCCGTTTCCCTCATCAGTTCGACATAGTCGGCGTGCAAAGAAAGGTACTTATCGATGAAGAAGTCGTTGATAGTCTGCAATGCTCTTGATTCGGACTGAAACATGACTGACAGCGCGACGCCATCGTCGATAGGTTTTCGAGAAGCTGAGTCATCAGCGCACGGTCAGCCATCAGACTTTGACTGGACAAGTAGTGCGCAAACCAGTAGAGCCTGTGCGCATCGAGCGCCTGCGGATTCCTTTGCGTAGCTAACGAGCTCGCATGTCCGGCTGAAGGAAGGTGCACCCCGCCAAGAAGGAAGACGCAGGCGTGTGCCAGGGTGTAAAGCAACAGGAAGGCTGCTCGGTCCGCGTGGCCGAAGTGCCGACTTTGGTAGCCGCATTCTTCCAGATCCTCGACGACTTGAGTCCAAATATGGTCGACCCACTCGGCGTCGTTGCCACTTGCCTGCTGGCTTGTGCCGTCTGGCCCGACAACGAGTACGCCTACCGCGATTGCGCTAAGGCGTCGATACACCAATGGTCCTCGACTTCGCCGCTGTGCGCCAAGCCTGACAAGCACGTCAGACCTGGCTCGGTCGAACTGGCGGGCAAACTCAGCGGGTACATGACCGCTCAACACCCCTACATCGATATTCCACGGCTTGTTGAGAAGCTTGATGAAGAGGTCTTTCTTTGCCGAGTCCAGGTTCAGTTGTACGTATTCGAGAAGATTCATCGGAAGCTGTTGAGGCGTCGACGCCCTGGTTTCACTGAGGGAACCTGATTCTGCGATGCTTTTTGCAGAACGACGGACAGACTCACCTTGGCTTCAGAGGCGCATACCTGTCATTGGCTCGGTCGGTGTCACCAACCGTCTATGGTCGCCGTTCGTGGACATTTCAAAACATCAGAATCCGACGATGACATCTGCAGTGCTCTGAAGAGCCGACTGCTTCGCAGAGAAAGCGATCGGACACGGTGAGGATTCGAAGGACAGCCAGCAGCCTGAAGCAGTCGACCAAGCGGTCATCGCGGTCGGCTGGTATTGCCCGAAGACAGACCGTCGCTGCCGCCCCTAACCGCTGCGCTGCAAATGCTGGTCAACCCCACTCGGACAGCAGCAATGGGTCGGTCGGCAACTATCCCGAACTGCCGGCCACCGGCTTCCAGACGATTCGCCTGCGGCCCTCAGTGGAAATTGCGGCTGGCCACGCCCGAGCCGCCCAGGCGGCCCAGCAGGCGGCTCATGTCGCGGGCGCGGCGCACGATCAGGTGGCGCACGGCGGGCAGGTCCGCGCCGCGCCGGCTTTCCTGCGCCTCGTCCTTGCGGCCCCAGTCGGCGCTGCTTTGCCACTCGCCTTCCACCGCCAGCAGGCGCGCGCCCAGCAAGGGCTCGCTCCAGCGCGTGACCGTGTCGGGCCAGACCACGAGGTTGACCGTGCCCGTCTCGTCCTCCAGCGTGATGAAGAGGGTGCCCTTGGCCGTGGGCGGGCGCTGGCGCACGGTGATGATGCCGCAGGCGCGCACGCGCATGCCCGGCAGCGCATCGCGCAGTTCCAGCGCCGTGCGCAGCCCGTGGCGGCGCAGTCGCTCGCGCAGCAGGGCCAGCGGATGGCGGCGCAGGCTCAGGCCCGTGGCCGCGTAGTCGAACAGGATTTCCTCCCCTTCCGGCGCGGCCTGCAGTTGCACGGGGGCCTCGTGCACGGGCACGCCCGCGAACAGCGGCGGCGGCGCCAGCAGGGCTGCCGCGTCCCACATCTGCTGGCGCCGGTGGCCCGACAGGCCCTGCAGCGCATCGGCCGCGGCCAGGGCCTGCAGCTCGGCACGCTGCAGCCAGGCGCGCAGCGCGAGGTCCTCGGTGCTCTTGAATGCGGCCTCGGCGCGCGCGCGCACCACGCGCTCGCCGGCCTTCTCCGATAGCTGGGCCACCATGCGCAGGCCCAGGCGCACGGCCGGCTGCGGCAGCTCGACGCCGGCCAGGCGTTCAAGCGGCGCCTGCAGCGTGCAATCCCAGTCGCTGTGGCGCACATCGACGGGCAGCACGCGCACGCCATGGCGGCGCGCGTCCTGGATCAGTTGCGAGGGGGTGTAGAAGCCCATGGGCTGGGCGTTGAGCAGGGCCATCAGGAAGCAGGCCGGCTCATGGCGCTTGAGCCAGGCGCTGGCATAGGCCAGCATGGCGAAGCTGTAGGCATGGCTTTCAGGGAAGCCGTATTCGCCGAAGCCCAGCATCTGGCGGAAGATGGCCTGGGCGAATTGCGCGCTGTAGCCATTGGCCAGCATGCCGTCGATCAGCTGGCGCTCGAATCGGTGCACGCCGCCCTTGCGCCGCCAAGCCGCCATGGAGCGGCGCAGCTCGTCGGCCTCGCCCGCCGAAAAATCCGCCGCGATCATGGCGATCTGCATGACCTGCTCCTGGAAGATGGGCACGCCCAGCGTGCGCTCCAGCGCCTTCTTGAGCTCGGGTTTTTCCAGCTGCAGTGCCTGCCCCTGTTTCCTGCGCTCGCGCGCCTGCAGATAGGGATGGACCATGCCCCCCTGTATGGGCCCGGGCCGCACGATGGCGACTTCGACGACCAGGTCGTAGAACTCGCGCGGCTGCAGGCGCGGCAGCATGCTCATCTGGGCGCGGCTTTCGATCTGGAAGGTGCCCACGGTGTCGGCGCGGCAGATCATGTCGTAGGTGGCAGGGTCCTCTTGCGGGATTCCGGCCAGTTCCCAGCGCACGCCGCGCAGCGCGGCGCGCGCATCCAGGCTGCCGCGCAGCACGGTGAGCATGCCCAGGGCCAGCACATCGACCTTGAGCAGGCCCATGGTGTCCAGGTCATCCTTGTCCCACTGGATGACCGAGCGTTTCTCCATCGTGGCCGGCTCCACGGGCACCAGCCGCGTCAGCGGCCCCTGGGTCAGCACGAAGCCGCCCACGTGCTGGCTCAGGTGGCGCGGGCTGTCGCGCAGTTGCAGGGCCAGCTCCAGCCACAGCCGTGCGCGATGGGGCGACAACTGCGGGCACGCATCGCCCAGCCGCTCGCGCAGCCGCGCCAGGCGCAGCAGCTTGGAGCGCACCCAGCCCAGGGCCGGATCCAGGGGTTCGGGTTCAGGCCCGTCTTCCGGCCCGGACCCGGCCGCCTGGTCCTGCGCATCGCTGAACCAGTGGTGCTCCCTGGCCAGGGCGTCGATCAGCGCCGCGTCCACGCCCAGGGCCTTGCCTGCGTCGCGCAATGCGCCGCGCGTGCGCCAGCAACTGACCACGGCCGTCAGCGCGGCCCGGTCACGGCCGTATTTGCCATAGATGTACTGGATGACGGTCTCGCGCCGCGCATGCTCGAAGTCCACGTCGATGTCGGGCGGCTCGCTGCGCTCGCGGCTGATGAAGCGCGCCATCAGCAGCGTGGTCTTGGCCGGGTCCACGGCCGTGATGCCCAGGCAGTAGCAGACGGCGGAGTTGGCCGCCGATCCCCGCCCCTGGCACAGGATGCCTTGGCTGCGCGCATAGCGGACGATGTCGTGCACGGTGAGGAAGTACATCTCGTACCCGCACTCGGCGATCAGCTGCAGCTCCTCCCGCAACTGCCTGGCCACGGGCTCGGGAATGCCTTCGGGATAGCGCCCCGCCGCGCCCTGCCAGGTATGCCAGGCCAGGGTCTGGCGCGCATCCATGCCGGGCAGCACGGTTTCCTGCGGGTAGCGGTAGCGGATCTCATCGAGCGTGAACTCGCAGCGCGCGGCGATCTGCAGGCTCGCCTCCAGCATGGCGCGCGGATAGAGGCCGCCCAGCCGCAGGCGCGAACGCAAGTGGCGTTCGGCATTGGGGTGCAGCGCGAAACCGCACTCGGCCACCGTGCAGCCCAGGCGCAGCGCCGTCACCAGGTCCTGCAGCGGCTTGCGCGAGCGCGCATGCATGTGCACGTCGCCACAGGCCACGCAGTCCAGGCCCAGGCAACGGGCCACTTCCTGCAGGCTTTGCAGCCACAGGCTGTCGTCGGGCGCCAGCAGCAGCTCCACGCCCAGCCAGCAGCCCGGCCCCAGCTGGCCGATGGCACCCTGCACGGCCTCGGCGATGGCGGCGACATCGCCGGCCGCCAGCAGCGCGCGCTGCGGCACGATGATGCATTCGCAGCCTTCGCGCAGCAGATGCCAGGGACTGTCGGCATCGACCAGGTAATGGCCCTTGTCGGCACGGGCACGCGCTGCGCTGATGAATTCGCAGAGGTTGCCCCAGCCATGCAGGTCGCGCGCCAGCGCCACCAGGCGCAGGGGGCCGAAAGCAAACTCGCTGCCATGGATCAGCGCCATGCCGCAGTCGCGCGCAGCCTCGAAGGCGCGCACGGCGCCGGCCACCGAGCATTCGTCGGTCAGGGCCAGCGCCTGGTAGCCCAGGGCCTTGGCGCGCTGCACCAGCTCGGCCGGCGAGGAGGCGCCGCGCAGAAAGCTGAAGTGCGACAGGCAGTGCAGCTCCGCATAGCCGGGCAGGCCCGGCCCCGCGGCCATGCCGGGGACGGGGCCGGCGGCCTGGGGCGGCGGCTGGGTCCGCCGGGGCGGCGCCTCCAGCAGGAGGTCTTGCTCAACCATAGATGCCCTGGGCAAACCAGGCCACCGGTGCCAGCAGCGCCGGCATGCCCGGCTGCCGCCCGGCCGCTGGCGCGCGCTCGCGGAAGATCCAGACGTGGCCGACCGCCGCATTGCAGGCCACGAAGTAGTCGCGCACGGCCAGGGCGGCATCGCCTCCATCGGCCTGGCTCTCCCCCCACCATCCGGCCTCCAGCCGGTAAGGGCCGGCCAGCAGCTGCAGCGGTCCCTGCCAGCACGGGCGGCTACCCTGCAGGGCCAGGGGCCGGGGCGGGTCGAGCAGCCAGGGGGGCAGCAGGTCCTGCCATGGATTGCCGCCGCCCGCGCGCGCATGCCCCGGCCGCGCCGGCTGCGCGGCCCCGCTGGCCGGTATCCAGCGCTGCATGGCCTCGGGCCGGTGGTCGGCCTGCAGCCGCGCCAGTTGCACGCCCTGCGCGCCCCGGCGGGCCGAGACGCGCTCCACCCACTCATGCCAGGGCATGCCGCTGGCCGCACCGGCCGCCACCGCCTCCTCGCCCAAAGGCACGGGGCCAGGGGCTGCAGGCGGCAGGCAGCTGTCCACCCCGGCAGCGAAGGGGGCAACCTCCAGGGCCTTGAGCTCCAGCATGTCCACGGGCGCGCGCCAGGGCGTGCGGGCCAGGCGTTCGCGCAGCAGCCGCGCGATATGCTCCATCGCCTGGGCAGGCCGGGCCGTGCGGATGTCCAGCGCCTCCCAGTCCGGCAGCTCGGTGCCGTCTACGCGACGCAGATCGTGGTGCCAGCGCAGCTGCAGGCCCAGCACACCCTGGTGGCGGCCCTGCAGCCAGGACTGCAGTGCGCGCAGCAGCGGCCGCGCCGCCTGCAGCATGGCCTGGGCATCGCTGGCCGGATAGCCGAGATCGGCGCGCAGCGCGAAGTGCTCGGGCAATTGCAGCCAGTCCAGCGCATGCGGACTGCTGCCGTAGGCCTGGTCCAGCGCCAGCAGGGCCGGCAGGCCGATGCGCCGCGCCAGCCCCGCGCGCGGCAAGGCGCGCAGGTCGCCCCAGCGGCGGCAGCCCATGCGCTCCAGGGCCGCGGCATGGGGCTGCAGCGCAGGCAAGGTCCACAGGGGCAGCGCGTCGGCCTCGGGCCAGGGCTGGCGGCCGGCGTCCGGCTCCCGCATGCGCCACAGCAGCCGTGCCAGCGCCTGCCAGGCGGTGGCGGCGCGGGCCCAGGATGGCACGTGCGCCTGCCCCCCGGCCGGCACCTGCTCGCGCAGCGCGCGCAGCAGGCCCAGCAGCAAGGACTGGCGCCCGCCCCACAGGCGCTCCACGCTGCCGATCTCCATCAGCCCGATGGCCTGGCCGTCCTGGCGCCAGACGGCCACGCGCGGGGTCCAGCGCAGGGCCCACCAGGCCTGCTGCGCGCAAAGGCCGTTGTCCACGCCGTCCATGGCCGGCAGCGGCCAGGCGATCCAGTGCTGCCGCAGAGGCTGCGCATGCGTCGGGGGCGGCGATGCCATGGCGGTGGCCTCAATCCATGGCCTGCGCGGCCGCCGCCATGGCCGGCATTGCGGCCGGGGCCGGCTGCCCGTGGCCATGCAGCCAGTGCTGCGCCTGCAGGGTCTGGCCGGCACGCCGCAGCACCTGGGCCTGCAGCACGGCCTGCCATGCCCAGCGGTCCAGCGGCAGCATCAGCGGCTGCCCGAGCGCCGGCCCCCGGCGCTTGAGCAGTTGGACGTGCAGGCGGGCCGCCGCTGCGCCCTCGCCAGGGACCATCTGCACGCGCAGCCGCAGCGGCGCCGGCGTGGCCGCGTTCTGCAAGGCCGCCGAAGCCTCGCGCCACAGCCACAGGATGCGCCCCTGGGCGGCGGCCGCCCATTGCAGCCGGCGCAGCGTGGCCATGGGCAGGCCGGCCGGCAGCCAGGCAACCACGGCCAGCACGTCGCGGCAGCGCAGCGCCTGCTCGCAGACCCAGGCCAGGCCCGCGCCATCGCTGCCCGGGTCACGGGCATCGCCCTCCACGCAGCACAGCCGGTGCGCCGCCACGCCTGCGGCCTCCAGGGCCGGCGCGAAAGGCCTGCATGGCGGTGCCACCAGCACCACCTGGCCTGCGCAGCGCTGCATCAGGGCCGACAGGCCGGGCAGCACCAGCGGCCACTCGGCATGGCTGTGGGCAGGCTGCAGCAATTCGACCAGGGCCCCCATCGGCCAGCCCCCGCCCGGTAGCTGCGCATCGAGCAGCGGATGGCCCGAGGGCTGGACGCGCTGCTGCTGCGCCTGCTGCCAGCCGTCGCCGCGCCACACGCCCGGCAGTTGAGGCAGCACGCGCGACGGCACCGCGCCCGACGGCTCCGCGCCCATGGGGGGCGGACTTGGATTGGCGAAAGAGGTGGGCATGTCCAGGGGCAACTCTTGAAGACTGTATAAATATACAGCATCAATGAAAGGCCGTCTTCAACGTCGAGAACGGGCCCTGTGCCGGCCCAGCAGCACCTGCACAGGTCAGGCCGTCCTGCTCCAGTACCGACTACGCGGTCTTGGGCCTGCCGCTGCGCGATAGATGCCAGCCCAGCAGTTCGCGGCCGTGGCAGCCGATCACCAGCACCATCGTGGTCCCGCCATCGCGCCCCTCCCAGACCCGGCACATGCCGTGATGTTGAATTTAATTTCAATTGAACATGAATGGCATGAAAAATAGACTGCTTTCAGCTCGACAAGCTGGATAGCCGTCCAGGTCCAGCGGGCTGCGTCGCAACGCTTGGAAAAGAACTTGAGACATGGAAACTGGACTGCCCCTGGTTCGGTAGACAAGCCCCGCCTATCCTTGGACTGCTCCCGGTCTAGTAGACAAACCCCAGCCTCAAGCCGAGGCGCGTTCAAACGCCTCGGGACTGATGCCGCCAAGATGGCTATGGCGGCGGGTTCGGTTGTAGAACGCCTCGATGTAGTCGAAGACATCGGCGCGCGCTAAATCCCGGGTCTTGTAGATGCGCTTTTGGATGCGCTCTTTTTTCAGGCTACTGAAGAATGACTCGGCGACGGCATTGTCCCAGCAGTTGCCCCGGCGGCTCATGCTCGGCTTGAGGTTGTGGGCGACACAGAAGCGCTTGAAGTCATCGCTTCCATATTGGCTGCCCTGGTCGCTGTGGACCAGGACGCGCTGTTGAGGCTTGCGGCGCCAAACCGCCATCAGCAAAGCGTCGAGCGCCAGCTCCCTGCCCAGCGTGGCCTTCATGGACCAGCCCACGACCTTGCGAGCGTATAGGTCCAGCACCACCGCCAGGTACAGCCAGCCTTGCCAGGTTCGGATGTAGGTGATGTCGGTGACCCAGACCTTGTTGGGAGCATCAACTGTGAACTCGCGCTGCAGATGGTTGGGCGCGATGATCGAAGGCCGCCCTGCAATGGCACGGGGCTTTTTGTACCCACGCACGGCCTTGATTTTGTGGCGCTGCATGAGCCGCTCCACACGGTGCAGACCACAGCTCTCACCGGCTTCGCGCAGGTCGCCAAAGACGCGACGAGCGCCGTAGACGCCATGGCTGGCGGCATATGAATGTCGGATGAGGTCCAGCAGCCGGGTGTCGTCCTTGGACCTGTCGGACACTGGGCATTGCAGCCATGCATAGAAACCTGCACGCGCCACCTGCAGAACCCGGCACATCATGGCAAGCGGATACTCATGGCGGTGCTCGTTCATGAAGCGGTACTTTACTCGGGCTCCCTGGCAAAGTACCGCGCGGCTTTTTTTAGCAGGTCACGCTCCTCTTCCACTCTGCGCATCTGGGCGCGCAGGCGGAGGATCTCGCTCTTGGCTTCCAACAGTTCCTTGGACTGTTGCTCAGATTTATCCGGCGAAACCGCCTTGACCCACTTGTACAGGCTATGGGCCGAGACGCCCAGGCGAGCCGATACATCTGGGACGGAGTAGCCGCGTTCGACGACTTGCTTGACTGCCTCTTCCTTGAATTCCGGCGTAAACCTCTGGGTGCTCATGACATTCCCTCCTATGCTCAAAGGATAGGCGGGGCTTGTCTACCGAACCAGGGGCAGTCCATTCGACGGTTGAGACCTTCATGCAATTTCACCAATGGCTGGTTTTTGACTGGTCTGAAACAGACTCGTTGGAGTAACCTGAGATAAATCCTTTCATGGCCCCTGTGCCAGGATCAAATACATGCCGTGAGATACGTCCGATATTGCCGCCATACACATGAATGCTGATGGAGACCTGGTCATCGAACATGTTGGAGACGCGATGGATATCCCCCAGCCGAGGCGAGACCATGTCAACGTCTCCTGGCTCCAGGATATCTGTACCCAGCATCCGCATAGGCTTTCCGCTCTCGGCAAGACCGAACCGCTCTCCCTTTTCCGAACCGCGCATCATGCCAATGAGCGCCCACACGGTATGATTGTGCACAGGCGTTTTCTGCCCTGGCCCCCACACGAAACTCACCACGGAAAACCGGTCGCCAGGGTCGGCGTGAAGAAGATACTGCTGGTAGTATTGAGGATGAGGCTTTGCGAACTCGGCAGGCAGCCAGTCATCATTTCCGACAAGTTCCCCCAGGAGGGGGCGTCCCGCCGCCAATATCGACTCTTCGTCATTCCCAAATAGCGTCACAATTTTCGTGAAGGCTTCAGCGAATTGCGTGAATCGTGGCACCTTGCAATGTGTCGTCATGATTTGTCTCCATTTGCTTGCATGCCCGTCGAAGCGGCTTTTCGAGGGGCATCTAAATTCCAGACCTCACCGCTACCCCATGCCGGCCAGTAGTGCGCGCGCCACAGCTGTCCTGGTGCAGCCAATGCACCGGCGACCTGCCCCGGCTCGGTATGTTCGTCATGCGCTGCCTCCGATGCAGATTTGGATTTCCACTGCCTGGGTACATCGTAGGACCCACGGCACAGATTCATAAACGCAAAATTCCAAACCCATTGATTGGAAAAATCGTTCAATCGCGTTGCCAGGCACTATTTCCAGGCATCGCATTCAGCCAATTTCACCTGAGGCCCGCATCAAGCCTGGAATCGATTTTTCCTCGAAGACCGTATTGCTGCAGCCCGAACCCCAGCTTTGGCCTGGATTACGGCAGCCATGCTTATATGGGCCGTCATGCCCACAATTGTCTTTTTTTTGGGGGGGGATCATTGGGGCAGGCGGCAATCCACGGCCCGGCAAGGAGTTCTCCATGGGGTCTCGGCTGCCATTTACGCCCATCCCGGGCAGACGCAAAAAAGCCGGGCAAGCCCGGCTGTCTCAGGATGCGCTGGAAGACGCCTGGGGCGGCTTGCCCGCATCGATCTGCATGCAGGCATCGCACCACTGCGCGACGGCGCTGTCCACGGCATGGGAGCGGGCGTGGATGCCGGGCCAGCGGCGCAGGCAGGCGTTGACGATGGCCTGCAGCTGCCACAGGGCCTCGCGGCTGAGCAGTGCCAGCTCGCTCATGCCCTGCACATCGTCCTTGAGGTAGGCCAGCAAGGTGGTGTGCTGGTGGGGGTGCAGGCCGGATTCGGCAAGCTGCTTTTGCAGGCTGCCGATGCTGGAGTCGACGTAGACCGCCGCCTGATGGTCGGGCATGGCCTGCCAGCGCTCGGGAAAGTTCTGGCTCAGCGTGGTCCACATCTGGAAGGCGGCCGCCAGGGCCGCCACGCTGTGCGTGACCTCGGCCTGCAGGGGCTGCAGCGGCGTGCCCGGAGAGATCTCGTCGTACAGCAGCGGCAGCAGGATGCTCACCAGCTCGGCCGGGTAGCGGCGGTGGTTCATGCGCAGCATCAGCGACAGGCGCTGGCCCGGCAGGTCCCGGAATTTGTCGAAGAAGGCCGAGACCACTTCGGCCAGCAGCAGCACCTGGCCCATGGCGGAGATGGACTTGCCATGGATGCCGCGCGGATAGCCTGTGCCATCCATGCGCTCATGGTGCTCGAGCACCGCCATCTCCACGTCCTGGGAGTAAGCGCCCGTGTTGCGCATGATCAGCATGCCCGTGACCGAGTGCGCCACCAGATGCTTGCGCTCGGCGCCGTTGAGCCGGTAGTTGGGGTCGGTCCAGGCCGGGTCCATGTAGAGCATGCCTACGTCGTGCAGCAAGGCCGCCGTCGCCAGCGGCCCGCATTCGCGCTCGCTCCAGCCGTTTTGCAGCCCCAGATAGACGGCCACCAGCATCATCTGCACGCTGTGGGCGAACAGCTCGGGGCGCTGCTCGCGCATGACGGTGAGCTTGAAGGCGATCTGCGGCGGCAGCACCATCAGGCGCAGCGGAGCCAGCAGCCGGTCCGTGCCTTCGAGCGACTTCACCAGGCGCCGCATCAGGTCCACGGTCTCGCACTGCACCATGGCCTGCGCCTCGATGGCCAGCACGTCGACACGGTTGTCCACGCCCAGGTGCTTGTCGATGGGGTCGCGCAGCTTGTGCTTGACCAGGCGCTCGTACATGCGGCTGTCGATGCGCGCGCCCTTTTCCACGAGCTTGACACCTTTGTCGTTGAAGATCGGCTCACCGGTCACCACGTTGCAATGCTCGGCCATGTCGGTGACGGCGCGCAGGAAATGCGCCCCTTCGTCCTTCCATGCCTGCGTGGTCTGTGGATTGCGCGTGACCGCTTCATCCGTCATAAAAGCTCCCATTGGCTCGGTTTCTGAAAATATAAGCAAAAAGCCCGCATGCAGCGGGCTTTTCGTTCCAAAGCCGGCACCAGGCGCCGGCCCTGCGCGGACCAATCAGCGGATCAGCGTCACGCCGGTCTTGGACTGGATTTCCTCGAAGCTCACTTCGGGGGCCAGTTCCACGAGCTTCAGGCCCTGCGGCGTCACGTCCATCACTCCCAGGTCGGTGATGATACGGTCCACCACGCCCACGCCGGTCAAAGGCAGGGTGCAGGCGGGCAGAATTTTGAGGTCGGTCGTGCCATCCTTCTTCCTGGCCACATGCTCCATCAGCACGATGACGCGCTTGACACCGGCCACCAGGTCCATGGCACCGCCCATGCCCTTGACCATCTTGCCCGGAATCATCCAGTTGGCCAGGTCGCCCTTCTCGGACACCTGCATGGCGCCCAGGATGGACAGGTTGATCTTGCCGCCGCGGATCATGGCGAAGGACTGGTCGCTGCCGAAGATGGACGAGCCCGCGATCGTGGTCACGGTCTGCTTGCCGGCATTGATCAGGTCGGCGTCCACGGCATCCTCGGTCGGGAAGGGGCCGATGCCCAGCATGCCGTTCTCCGACTGCAGCCACACTTCCTTGTCGCCGGTGTGGTTGGCCACCAGGGTGGGAATGCCGATGCCCAGGTTGACGTAGAAGCCGTCCTCGAGTTCTTGGGCCGCGCGGGCGGCCATCTGGTCTTGGGTCCAGGGCATGGTCAGGCTCCTTGTTTTTCCGTGATGGTGCGCTTTTCGATGCGCTTTTCGGGATTCGGGTTGTGCACGATGCGGTGCACGTAGATGCCCGGCAGATGGATGTCGTCAGGCGCGATCTCGCCCACCTCGACCACCTCCTCCACTTCCACGATGCAGATCTTGCCGGCCGTGGCGGCGGCGGGATTGAAGTTGCGCGCCGTCAGGCGGAACTGCAGGTTGCCGCTCTTGTCGGCGCGGTGGGCCTTGACCAGGGAGACATCGGGCACGAGCGAGCGCTCCATCACATAGGTCTCTCCGTCGAACTCGCGCAATTCCTTGCCCTCGGCCACGATGGTGCCCACGCCGGTCTTGGTGAAGAAGGCCGGGATGCCGGCGCCGCCGGCGCGCAGCTTCTCGGCCAGCGTGCCCTGGGGCGTGAATTCCAGCTCCAGTTCGCCAGCGAGGTACTGGCGCTCGAACTCCTTGTTCTCGCCCACATAGGACGAGATCATCTTCTTGATCTGGCGCGTCTCCAGCAGCTTGCCCAGGCCGAAGCCGTCGACACCGGCATTGTTGGAAATCACCGTGAGGCCCTTGGCGCCGCTGTCGCGCAGCGCGTCGATCAGCGCCTCGGGGATGCCGCACAGGCCGAAGCCGCCCACGGCCAGCAATTGACCGTCGGCCACGACGCCCTGGAGCGCCTGCTCCGCAGAGGGGTAGAGCTTTTTCACACATGTCTCCTTCAGAATGGATGCGCTACGATACTACGTACTTGCATAAGTAGTTTTTCGTAAAGACTTGCACCATGGATATGGATTACAGGCTGGCATTCGATGCGGCACCCGTCGGCCTCGTGATCTCGCGCCACCGCACCATGGTGGACTGCAACCGCCAGGTCTGCGAGATGTTCGCCGCCTCGCGCGAGGTGCTGATCGGACAGAGCTTCCAGATCCTCTACCCCAGCGCCGACGAATACGAGCGCCTGGGCGCGCGCATCGCCCCCATTCTCAACGCCCGGGGCCTGTACTCGGACAACCGCATCATGAAGCGCGCCAATGGCGAGACGTTCTGGTGCCATGTCACGGGGCGCACGCTGGACCGCAGCGACCCCCATGCCTCGGGCATCTGGAGCTTCGAGGACCTCAGCGCCCAGCGCCCCGTCAAGGCCGAGCTCACGGGGCGCGAGCGCGAGGTGGCCGCGCACCTGCTGCAAGGCCTGACCTCCAAGGAAATCGGCCGCGCCCTGGCCATCAGCCACCGCACGGTGGAGATCTACCGCGCCCGGCTGATGCGCAAGTACGGCGCGTCCACGGCAGCCGACCTGGTGCACAAGCTGGTGGCAGGTTAGCCGGCCATCGTGCGCAGGCACGGCGCTTGCGGCCTCCGGCTTTCCGCCGCATCGCGGCCTGCCAGAGCACCTGTCAAAACCTGTCAGTCCTGACAGTTCTCCCCAGGGGATGGGCCATCCTAGAGTAAGCAGGTGATGCACAGCACCTACTCACCCGCGCCGAACCCGGACCCCCTGCCGATCCTGCAGCAGCCGCCATTTCGCTACGTGGACACCGTCGAGCACCTGGATTGCGCCTCCCGTCGCGCAGTGCTGCGACTCGACCTGCACAGCGGACAGCATCGCTGGGGCGCAGATGAGGCGCTTCCAGGCTTTCTGCTGATCGAGGCCATGGCGCAAGCCGCTGGCGTACTGATACGTCGAGTGACCGAGGGCAGCCCCGGTGGACTCCTGGTCGGGATCGACCAGGCACGGCTGCCCAGTGAGATCCGCTTTCCCGCCGCATTGAAGCTGCATGCGCAGCTCTCCACCGCCGCATCCCCCTTCTTCAACGTGAACGTGCAAGTGCTTGACGATGGCGCCGAGGCGCTCGCCAGCGCTGCATTGCAGGTCATGAGCCACCGCAGGTTGATCGCATGACAGCCACGGCCGCCAAGCACCCCATTGCCGCGCAGGACCCCTGGACGATCTTCGAACCTCTGGAGATCGAGGGCCTGCTGCCGCACCGCCCTCCCTTCCTGTTTGTCGACCGCGCAGAGCTGGACCCCCAGGGCCGGCTCTGCCGGACCTGGCACAGCTTCCTGCCCGAAGAACCGTATTTCGAGGGCCATTTCCCAGGCAACCCGATTGTCCCCGGCGTCGTGCTCATCGAATGCATGGCCCAGGCCGCGCGCCTGTTGCTGAATGCGCGGGCTGGTGCCATCAAGACCGGGTTCCTGGTGGGCGTGGACGCCACCAAATTCACCCAGGCGGTGCGCCCCCGGGATCTGCTGCGCATTGAAGCACGCCTGGAACGCGACACAGGGGATTTGACCATGGGCGGCTCGGTCCACAGCTTCAAGTGCTCCGCCTATCTCGGCAAGAGCCGGTGCGCTCGCGCGCAGATCGACCTCTACCAAGCCATCCCCTGATGGACCCCCGGCAACGGCCGGCTGGCCGCCCGGGATGCCTATGGCCGTCATCCCCGACCCATCTTCCAGACCCCATCTTCCATTTTCTTAGGAGGCACTGCATGACAACCGAGGCCCAGATCATCGAGACCATCAAAGACCTGTTGCTCAACCGACTGGAGCTGGCAGAAAGCGGCGTCACCGCCGATCAGATCACGAACGACCTCCTGCTGCTCGACGAATCCGGATTGGGCCTGGACTCCGTCGAAGCGCTGGACCTGCTGGTCGGCATCGAAAAGAGCTATGGCATCCAGATTCCGGAACTCAACAAGGACTTCATAGAGAAGACCTGCACGAGCGTGCAAAGCCTGCTCGACTTCGTTGTCTCGGTCAGGGTCCAGACCGTTGCCTGAGCCAACGCACCGAGAAAAGCGCCATGCCCATGACTGACGCAAAGTCCAGCAACCCGCACGCATCGATTCTGGCGTTGACCGGCATGGCGAACTACTCCCCCGGCCCGGCGGTGGACAACGCCACTTTGGAAAATGCTTTGCAAGGCCCGGTCTGCCGGCTCATGGAGTACTTCCGCATCAAGACACGCCACTACGTGATCGATCCGCAAAGCGGCGCTGCCATCGAGCCCGGACTGGGGACCACCGAGATGTCCGTGCGTGCGGGGCGGCAGGCCCTGGCCAGGGCAGGGCTTGCGCCCGATGCCATCGATACGCTGATCTGCGCCACCTCCACCCCGGATGATCGCCTGCCCCCCCTGCCCCACGCCGTGCAACGGGAGCTGGGCTTGCCGAGCGTTCAGACTTTCGACCTGCGCGGAGGCTGCGCGGTGGCCATGCAGGCGCTGTCACTTGCTGGCGCCCTCATCGAATCGGGCCGCTCGCGGCGTGTCCTCATCACGCTCGCCGACACGCTTTCACGCTACTTCCTCAAGCCCTTGATCGGTCAGAGCAATCCCAGAACGGAGGCGCTGGTCAACGCGACGACATTCTCCGACGGCGCCGCAGCCGTCGTGGTCGAAGCCGCACGCGAGAACGACGGAGCCTTGCGCCTCTTGAATGTTGCGGCGCAGTCCAGCCATGCCGATCAGTCGCTGGGCTTTGCCGTCAATGGCGCAGGCGACACCTTGCACAACCACCGTGCCATCCGGGAGAACCTGCCACCGGTGATGGCGGCCGCCCTCCAGGTGCTGCGCGCCAGCAACCGCGTGGCAGGCGAACGGCAGATCGATCACCTCATCGTGCCGCAGGTCAACCCGTCCATGCTGGACATGGTGAAGTCGGAACTGCACGACCGCATCTACTACATCGGCGACCGTATCGGCAACTGCCCCGCGCCGGCCGTCCTGCGCGCCATGGCCCTGGGGGTCGAGGAAGGTGTGTTCAAGCCAGGTTGCGCCAACGTCGGCGTGATCGGCGTTGAGACGGCTTCGTGGACCTTTGGCACAGCCCTGGTGAGATAACAAGGCATCTGACCATGAACAATGCTGCTCATTCCCTCAACCTGACGACGCTGCTCGTCGACGCCGACGCGCCATTGGGACAGGCACTGGCGGTGGAGCTGACAGGCTCGGGCCATACCGTGGTCACCCACTCCCGCAGCACGAGCGCGAACACCGATTTGCATGTGGAGCATCTTGCCGGCCAGCTGCCTGGCCTGGCCACGGCCCACGGCCCTTTCGATCGCATCGTGTTCTGCCAGCACGCCCGCAGCGAACGCTGCGAGTCCCTGGCCGACATTGTGGAGATCCAGCGCAGCATCTCGCGCAGCCTCGGCGAGCTGCGGGCCGCCTGCCAGATCCTCGCCCGCCGCGACGACGGCCAGGTCTGGGTCCTGCTGCCCGAGGACAGCATGCGGTACTACCTCGACGTGTCCAGCCGGCCCATCGAGACACAGGCACTGATGGGGGCCGTCAAGAGCCTGGCCAAGGAAGTCTTCGGCTTTGGCGTGCGGCTGAACATCATGCACGTCCAGGCCCTCGCGGACATGCTCCCGCAAAGCAGCTGGCGCGCTGCGCGCAGCGATCTCAAGACATATGCACTCAAGTTCAAGCCGCCTTCCGCCTTGGATGTCGCACGCCTGGCCAGCGGCCTGCTGGCGCAGCGCCAGCTGCCGATGAGCGGCATGGTGATGCCTGTCGGCATCGGTTTTGCCGAAGCCAATATCTGAGAGAGCCATATGAAAACAAACGCCCACCGCCCCTGCGCGCTGGTCACTGGCGGGACACGGGGTATTGGCCGCGCCATCGTCAACCGGCTTTTCAGCGAAGGTTTCGACATCGCCTTCACGTTTCGCAGCAATCCAGACCAGGCCGCCGAAGTGCGTGCACAGCAGCTGGCCCTTCGCAGCGCCCCCGGGCAGCAGATTGAGGCATTCCAGCTCGACCTGGCGAACCACGGCGAAGCCAGCACGCTGCCGCAGAAAGTGGTCGACCAGCTGGGGCGTCTGGACGTGCTGGTGAACAACGCCGGCCTCACGGATGATGGCGCATTTCTCGCCATGGATTCCGAACGCTGGGAGCGCCTGCTGTCGTCCAACTTCGGCGGCACGGCAGCGCTGAGCCTGGGCGCCATTCCCCACCTGCTGCGCGGCTCCAATCCCGCCATCGTGACCATTGCATCGCTGGCAGGCGTGGTCGGCAAGGAAGGCCAGGTGGCCTACGCCACGACCAAGGGCGCGCTGATCGGGCTGACCAAGCTGCTGGGCCGGCAGTTCGGCCCCCGCGGCCTGCGTGTCAATGCGATTGCTCCGGGCTTCATCCGCACCGAGATGGTCGACGGCCTGGAGCCATCGACTTTCGAGCACATCCTCCATGGCACCGCCACAGGCCGCATGGGCGACACCACAGAAATCGCCGAGGCCGTGTCTTTTCTTCTGCGCCCCAGCTACCTGCAGGGCACTACGTTGCGCGCCGACGGCGGCTTCATGCGCTGACAGGGCCGATATGCCAGGCCCCCGCCCTCACCTCCCGACCAGGAACGAATGAACACCCACGCCATGCCTCCCACCACCGGACAACCACCCGTCTGCATCACCGGCATGGGGCTTTGCCTTCCGGTGGCCCAAGGAACGCAGGAAGTCATCCAGGCGCTGATCGCCGGCAAGGACGCCTTTGCGCCAGCCCGCAGCTTCAATGCCAGCATGCTTGCCAGTGACCTGGTTTCCGAGTTCGGCCCCGACACCAGCCTCTTCGGCCTGCAGAAAAGCGAGCTGGAAACCCTGGATCGCGGCACCTGGTTTGCCCTTGCCGCCCTGCGTGAAGCGATGGCGCAGGCCCGCGTGTCCGCCTCCAGCTTTCCGCCGGAGCGCGTGGGCATCGTGCTGGGCAGCTCCCACGCGGGCATACAGCACATCGAGCGTTGCTACCAGGAACTAAGCTGCGGCCGACCTGTTCCCCTGTCCTGGCTGGATGCGGCCTGCACGGAGCACAGTGCCGCCATCGCCGCCGAGCGACTTGGCGCCAAGGGCCCACGCGCGACGGTCTCCTCCGCCTGCGCGTCCAGCAACACGGCAGTCGGTGTGGCGCTGGACTGGCTGGCCCACAACGAGGCGGACTGCGTCGTCGTGCTGGGAACCGACACCATCTCGCCCAGCATCCTGGCCGGCTTCAACTCACTGCGCGCAGTCAGCAAGGCGCCTACCGCGCCCTTCTCGACACCGGCCGGCATCACGCTGGGAGAAGGCGCGGGGGTTCTGGTGCTGGAGCGTGAGGCATCGGCGCATCTGCGCGGATGCAAGCCCTTGGCATGGGTGCGCGGCTACGCCCTGTCAGGCGATGCCTACCATGAGACGGCCACAGATACCGAAGGCGCCGGCGTGGAGGCCGCCATGCGCGCCGCCTTGGCAGATGCCCGGCTCGAGCCGCACCAGATCGACTATGTCTCGGCCCACGGAACAGGCACCGATGCCAACGACATCCCCGAAGCCCATGCCACCGCCCGGGTCGTAGGCCCGAACACCCCGCTGTCTTCGCCCAAGTCCTTTCTCGGACACACGCTAGGCGCCAGCGGTGTGGTGGAGCTGATTGTTTCGCTGCTGTTTGCCGAGCGTGGCCTCATTGCACCCACGCGCCACTTTGCCGGCGTGCGGCCCGGCTGTCCCGCGTTGAACTACGTGCCCAACACACCTGCCCCGCACGCGACTCGCCACTTCCTGTGCAACAACTACGGTTTCGGCGGAAACAACTCTTCGCTGGTCATCAGCCGCGAATCCGGTGCCGGGGGCCACCGGGCCGCGCATGAGCCGGTACTGCTGGTCGGATATGGCGCGGTCGGCGGATTCGGCACCAGCGTGCAGGCCCTGCTTGACCAGCTCTGGACCCACCAGCGCCCCGTGGCCGAGCGCGGCAGCGAGGGCGGACTTGCCGTGGTGAGCGCCACCCAGGCCTTGAAGGGGATGAAACTTCCTGGAAACAGCCGGGCATCCACCATGATCCGCAGCGCGATCGCCGCCGTGGGACAAGCGCTGCAGCACGGCTCGGCAAGCGCGCTGGTGGCGGCAGACCCAAGGCGCTGCGCCCTGATCGCCGGTGTGAGCCACAGTGCATTGCGCCACGTCGAAAAGATGATGGCCAGCGTTTTCCAGGACGGGCTGCAGTACGCCAGCGCCACCCATTTCCCCCTGACCACCATGAATGCCACGGGCGGACAGGTCTCCATCGCCTATGGCATCAAGGGTTACAACACCACCTTCTGCGGAGCAGGTGCAGCGCTGCACTATGCCCACCGGATCGTCAGCGATGGACGCCAGGACCGGGCCATCACCTTCGGGGCCGATGAAGTATCGCCGCTGCTGCTTCTGGCACTGGCACAGTTTCCCGGGCTGCACGACCCCGGACTGGCCCCCCTGGGCGAAGGGGCGGCTGCGCTGATTCTTGAACGTGCATCTGCCGCAAAGGCCCGCGGCATCCAAGGGCTGGCCTGGATACGTGCAGTGGCCTGCACACAGCCGTGCGCAACGGCCCAGTGGGCAGACACGCTCGCACGCGCGGCAATCGTGGCCCTGGCGCAGGCCCAGGTACTACCCACCCACGTCTCAGCGGTCGTTCTCGTCGGGCACGGACCCACAGCGCTGCGCCAGGCGGAGCTCCAGGCCGTCGAGCAGGTGTTCCTGAAAGTGCCTGCGCTGATCAGTGCCGCACCGGTCGCGGGCCTGTCAGCCTCCGCGCTGCTGGCCGTCCATGTGCTTTTGGCTGCCGAAATCCTGCGACGTGGCGAGTTGCCCCCCGCGGGCGCGGACCTGCCTGCCCGGCGGCTGGAGCCCGGCCCCTTGCTGGTGCTGCATCCGGCGCTGGGCGGCGAGTGCCATGCGGTGGTGGTCGACCACCCCGGCGGAGCACGGCCATGACCGGAACGATCCGCCACCTGGTCGCCTACGCGGATACCGACGCAGGCGGTGTGATGTACCACGGCCGCTATGTCGAGCTGGCCGAGCGCTCGCGCCTGCTGGCCCTGCATCAGCTGGGCTGGTCCATGGAGCGGTTGCAGCAGGAGCTGGGTGTCGTCCCCGTGGTGCACAAGCTGCAGGCGAACTTTCGCCGGCCCGCGCGCCTTGAACAGTGGCTGGACGTGGCCACAAGCATACGCAAGTGCAACGACGTGCACTGCGTCATGCACACCCGGATCGCGCTGGAGGGCCATCTGCGAGCGACCCTGGACGCCGAACTCGTGGCGCTGTCCGACCGCAAGATCGTGCGCTGGCCCGCCGCACTGCAGCACGACTTGCGCACGGCCGCGCCGGACGCCCCATCCCCCCGCCCCGATCCGGCAGGCGCGGACTGAGCCGCCCGCCCCCGCCATCAACACACCGGAGAGCAACACATGCACAAGCGTCGATTCCTTCACGGGCTGGGACTGTGGGCCGCCACCGCCACGGCAGCCCTCCTCGTGCCCGGCCTCTCGGCAGCAGACGACGCCGCGTGGAACGGCGTTCTGCAGGCCTACCAGCTGGCACGCGCCAAGCCACAGACGGCCGAGGTGGACCACGCGCTCGAGCTGGCCGACGCATTCCTGGCAGCGAATCCGCGCGATGGCCGGGCCTTGACCTACCGTGGCTCCCTGTCGACCTTGCGCGCCCGCATCTCCTGGATGCCCTGGAAAAAGCTGGCCATGCTGAACGAAGGCGTCACGCAGATGGATGACGGCGTCGCCATGGTGGGCAAGTCGGCAAAGGGCACGGCCATGGAGCTCGAGGTGCACCTGGTCCGCGGAGTCACCAGCGCCAACATTCCCCGTGCCTTCGGCCGTGGCGGCACGGCCTTTGCGGACTTCAAGGCCGTGGTCAATCATCCACACTTCGCCGAACTGTCCGCGGCGAACCGCGCCAGCGCCCTGGCCTGGCTGTCGATCATGTACCAGCGCCAGGACCAGCCGACGCAGGCCGAGCGCTTCATGCGCGAGGCCGAGGCGCTCGATCCCGCCACCGCGGCCAGGATCAAGGCAGAGGCCGCATGACCGCGGCCGCGCATCCCGTCATCGGCGCACATGGGTTGACGAAGATCTATGGCGAAGGCGATGTGGCCGTGCGGGCCCTCGCCGATGTCACGCTGGACATCGAAGCCGGCGACTTCGTGGCCCTGAGCGGCCCTTCCGGCAGCGGCAAGAGCACGCTGCTCAACATGCTGGGCCTGCTGGAAGCGCCGACCGCGGGGCAGATCCTGATCGATGGCGCTCCGGCCCCCCTGGACCGGCCCGCCGAGCTCGGCCGGCTGCGCGGCCAGCGCCTGGGCTTTGTGTTCCAGCAATTCAGCCTGGTGCCCGTCCTGTCCGCCCTGGAGAACGTGGAACTGCCGCTGTATGAGACAGGCCTGGGCAAGCCCGAGCGCCAGGCCAGGGCCGCGGCCCTGCTGCGCGACGTCGGCTTGGGCGAGCGGCTGCAGAACCGTCCCGCCCAACTGTCAGGCGGGCAGCAGCAGCGCGTGGCTGTGGCGCGCGCACTGATACGCGAGCCGCTGATCGTGCTGGCCGATGAGCCGACGGCCAATCTGGACAGCCAGACCGCCGAGCAATTGCTGGAGCTGATGCTGGACATCAACCGCAGGCGGGGCACGGCCTTCATCTTTGCCACCCATGACCCGCGCGTGCTGTCGCGCGCCAGGCGCGTCGTGCAACTGACCGATGGAAGGATCACCTCGTGAAGTGGCTGGCACTGGCTTGGCGCAACGTCCTGCGCAACCGCCGACGCACCCTCTTGACCATGGCGATCTTCGCCGTGGGCACACTCGCCTTCCTGAGCGCATACGGCTTCATGACGGCCTCTTTCCACGGCCTGCGCGAGGGAACCATTGCAGCGCAACTGGGCCATCTGCAGATAGGCGCGCCGGGCCAGTTCAGCGACTTCGAGCGCAAGCCTCTGGACACTGCGATGGACAGCGACCAGGTCGCCCGGGCCCGCCAGGCACTGCAGGACCGTCCCGAAGTGCGCTTTTCCATGCGCCGCCTGCATTTCGAGGGCTTGATCGCCCATGGGGA
This sequence comes from Comamonas sp., assembly GCA_041984925.1. Taxonomy (GTDB): domain Bacteria; phylum Pseudomonadota; class Gammaproteobacteria; order Burkholderiales; family Burkholderiaceae_C; genus Comamonas. The sequence goes on along the minus strand of JBHIXF010000003.1, from coordinate 32,949 downwards.
CCGCACGCTGACCACGATCGGCAGCGGCGTCGAGCCCGAATCCGAAAGCCGTCTGGCCGGCGTGTTCTCTCCCATCGTGGAGGGAGAGGCCCTGGTGCCGCAGGCCGAAGGCGACGACGCCATGCAGGTGCTCGTGGCCGTGCAGCTGGCGCGGGCACTGGGCGTCAAGCCCGGAGACACCGTCACCATCATGGGCACGACCGAGCGCGGCGGCCTCAACGGCGTGGACCTCCGGGTCCAGGGCATCTACCACACGGGCGTGCCGGAGCTGGACCGGCGTGCCGTGATGGTTCCGCTGGCGGCGGCCCAGGCCTTGCTGGACACGGAAAAAATCTCGCGCCTCGTGGTGGTGCTGGGCCGCACGAAGGACACCGATGCCGTGGCGGCCGCCCTGCAGGACAGACTGCCCGGACTGGAGGTGCGCAGCTGGCGCGCGCTGGCCACCTTCTACGAGCAAGTGGTCACGCTGTACGGGACCTTCTTCGGCATGCTGGGAATCATCCTCTGCGCCGTGGTACTGCTGTCGGTCGGCAACACCATGCTGATGAGCCTGATGGAGCGCGTACGCGAGCAGGGCACCTTGCTGGCCATCGGCATCCCCGCCCACCGGGTGGTGAAGAACTTCCTCACGGAAGGCGCCATCGTCGGGCTGCTGGGCGCACTGGCTGGCCTGGCCATGGCCGCTTGCGTGGCGCTGCTGCTGAGCGTGTCGGGAATCCAGATGCCCCCGCCGCCTGGCCGCACCGCGCCCTACCCCCTGCTGATCTTCGTGGAGCCCCTGGCCTATGGGCTCGTGACCTTGGCCATGGTCGTCCTCGGTGCGCTGGCGGCAGCCCTGGCACAGGCCAGCATCCGGCGCATGTCGGTGCTGCAGCAGCTCACCCACACCTGACGCCAGCCCGCAACCGCCGATGGAGGCAAACCATGACAAACCTTCCAGATAGCCTTGGCCGGGCCGCCCGGCCACTTTGCGCCGCAATCGCCCTCGCCATGGCCACTGCGGTCGCCGCCCAGGAGCAGCGGCCCGACGCGGACCAGCTCGTCAAGCAGGCCGACGCCCTGCGCCAGGTCTACCCCGAGGCTGTCATGCAAGTGCGGCTGACGCGCCTGTCGGGAACCGACGAAGGCAAGCAAACGCTGATGCGGGTGGCCTTTCGCAACAGCGATGCCTCGCTGATACGTGTGCTGCAGGGCGCGGACCAGGGGCAGCAGATCCTCATGCTCAACGAAGGCCTGTGGGTGAAGCTGCCGCGCACCACACGCACCGTGCGCATCACGCCGATGCAACGCCTGATGGGTGATGCCTCGGTCGGCGACATCGGACGCATGCGGTGGCAGGCGGACTACCGCGCCCAATATGCAGAACCCGCGCAGACCACGTTCGAAGGCATTGCTGCCTGGCGGCTCGATTTGAGCGCGCAAAGCGAAAGTGCCACCTACCACCGCATCATCGCCACCGTGGCCCAGCACGATGGCCGGCCGCTGGAGGCCGAATTCTTCCTGAAAAGCGGCAAAGCCTTCAAGGCCGTGAAGTTCGGTCCCGTGGAGGCGATCAATGATCGGCGGGGCGTGCGGCGCATGGAGTTCCGCGATCTGCTCAGACAGGACAGCCGCACCTTGCTGTCCATTGAAAAAGTGGAACCCGCAAGCCTGGAGCCTCAGTTCTTTTCCCTGGAAACACTGGGCAATTGGCAATGACCCGTGGCTCTGCCTGGCTGGCACTGCTCCTGGCCACCGCGGCGAGCGCGTCCGCCTCTGCCCCTGAGCCGCCGCAAGCCGCTTTCCCGCAAGCCGGTTCTGAATCCACGTCGGCGCCGCCGGTATCGCCCTGGAGCGGCATGGTCCTCGGGTCGGCCACCGGGCGCTGGGGCAGCCAACGGCTCAACCCCGGCAATGCGGCGCGCATGCCGCGGGGTATCTATGAGCTGGCGGGGGTCCTGGACTACCAGGCCCACGGCCTGACGGCCCGTGTGCGCATCGGCACGCTGGCGCGCGAGGTTCCCCAGGGCACTGGCAATCCGCCGGCGCGCGACAGCACGGCGCGCCTGACCCAGCTCAACTGGACGCACCGCCTGTCCGCAGGCTGGAACGTGAGCGTGGGCAGCATGAACCTGGGTTTCGACGACGGCGCGTCCTACCATCCCCTGGACTTCTTCGAAGACACCATCAGGGGCAGCGACTTCGAGGACCGTGCGGCCCGCAACCGCGGATTTCCGCTGCTCATGCTGCAACGCTCCACGCAGGCTGGAGGCCTTCGGCTGATCTACTCGGACGACCGGTCCACCCGCCGCGACTACGTCTACGGCGACCCCAATCCCAACTTCAACCGGGGGTTGCGCCAGCTGGTACTGAGCTTGCGCCAGAGCCACGGCCCGTCGACATGGACGCTGGTCTTGCAGCGCCCCTGGCCCGGCCATGGCGGTGCCGGGGGCTCGTTCAGCTGGGTCCCAGGCGCGGCTTGGTCGCTGTATGGCGCGGCATTCGCGGCGAAGGGCAACTCGTTTCCCGTGCACCGCAACGTGGCCGAAGGGCGCGGCACGGGCCTTGGCAGAAGCGACGTGTACCTGGAGGACTCGCCCATGGGATCGTGGCAGGCCAACGATGGCCGCTGGCGCACGCGCGCACTGCTGGGCCTGCAGTACACCGGTGAAAGCGGCGATACCACGCAGCTGGAGCTTTGGCGCGATGGCCGCGGCATGAACCGCGGCGAAAGGCGCATCTGGCAGCAAGTCGTGGCCTTCCATGACGGGCTGCGTTCCCCCGACGCGCGGCGCATCAACCTCGCCTACGACCTCGAATCGCTGCGCGCACCCGGCGGCATGCACCTTTTCGTGCGCCATACCATCGCCTTGGCCGAGGCTGGCGCATTGCAGCCGTCCGTGCTGGTGGCGCAAGACGGCTCCGGCTCGGCCGCACTGCGCTGGCAAGGCCCTCGCGGACCATGGGGGGACTGGACACTGGAGGCATGGCGGCGCTTTGGCGGCCGCGATTCCTCATACGGCGCCGTTCCTGACCGTACCGGTGTGGCCCTCCTCTGGCGGGTGCTGTATTGAACAAGCGCCCCCGAGACCTGGCCCGGCGCAATGCCGGTCATGGTTCGGCACGGCCCGGCAAGGCCCGTCGCAGGTGCCGTCCGGCTCAAGGCTGGAGCAGCTTGAGCGAAAGTGCCCTGGCCACCGCCACACGGCGGCTGCGGACACCCAGCTTGCGCATGATGTTGCCAATGTGGAAATTCACCGTGCGCTCCGTGCAACCGATGATCTGGCCGGTTTCCCAGGATGTCTTGCCTGCCATGGCCCATTGCAGGCATTCCATTTCGCGCACCGTCAGGTTCCGGCCCTGGGGGCCCGGCTCCAGCGCGCGCAGCAGCGCGCTGTCGTCAGGCTCCTGCTGCGGGGACACGGGGGGATTCAGGCGCCGCGCCGCCTGGTTGTAGTAGCTGGCCAGCAGCATCGCTTCCGGCAGGGTTTGCCGGCTGTGGCGCTCGCGCGCAGGTCCCATCGGGATATCGGAGGCCAGGGTGAAGATGGCCAGGGCGCCATCATTGTCACGGCAAGAAAGCGACATGCCGCTACGGATACCGAACGATCGCGCCATCTCTCCCACGCGCTGGCCACCGGCGGTCTCGAAAAGCTCGCGCGTCCAGATCAGTGGCAGGCATGACCTGCGGGCATGCTCGATGGTGGGATCGCTGTTGATCAGGCCCTCGGTGGAGTACAGCCGCTGCCAGCTGGCCGGATAGGTGCTGCAGATCTCCACCTGGCCACCGCGCCTTTGTCCATGGGCAAAAAACTCATAACCCAGGCGCTGGCACAGCCGCAATGTATGCAGGCGCAACTGCGCGGCATCCACGGCATGGAGGATCTCCAGCAGGTCCTCCGTACGAAACAGGTAGCTCACGCCTCTCCCTCCTCCATTTCGTCCCTGGCAAACGAGCCGCTGCAGCGGCATGGGCTCACCGGCCCTTTCTCCTGCTCGAATGCTCAGAGTTCTGATTGAAAACTGTCAAGCGTCCACGGGTTGCGGGAGCCTGACCGGCAGCACAACACGAACGATTGTGCTGTCAAACAGCGGTCTGCAATGAGGCCGCAGCCTGGTGTTGCGCCGTCAGGCATATGCAGGGACTTGACCGCGTGATGCCGCAGGGCCGCCGCCTACATGGGCCCCTGCAGCCATCGCCCCGGGCCAGCGCCAGCGAAAATTCCCTGCCATGGCCGTGCACGGCGGCGCCGCGGCCGTTGCGTGCACTGCATGTTTTTGGCTATGGTGCAGTTGAGATTTGCCAATCGCCAAAGCCTTGGCGCATGCATAGAACCCCACAACAATAAAAGCCATTCGATAGCACCTCGCTATTGACCTCAAGACGCCGGACTGCCCTGTGCAGGCCGGCGTGGCCACCACCCCTCGATCAAGGAGAGACCATGACCCACAAGCTCACCACCGCCGCAGGCGCTCCGGTTCCCAACAACCAGGACTCGCTGACCGCCGGCCCGCGCGGCCCCATGCTGCTGCAGGATCTGTGGCATCTGGAGAAAATGGCCCACTTCAACCGCGAAGTGATCCCCGAGCGCCGCATGCACGCCAAGGGCTCGGGCGCCTTCGGCACCTTCACCGTCACCGGCGACATCACGCGCTACACCCGCGCCAAGGTCTTCTCTCAGATCGGCAAGCAGACCGAGGTGTTCGCGCGCTTTTCCACCGTGGCCGGCGAGCGCGGCGCGGCCGATGCCGAGCGCGACATCCGCGGCTTCGCCGTCAAGCTCTATACCGAGGAAGGCAACTGGGACCTGGTCGGCAACAACACGCCGGTGTTCTTCTTCCGCGACCCGCTCAAGTTCCCCGACCTGAACAAGGCCGTCAAGCGCGACCCCTACACCAACCTGCGCTCGCCCGAGAACAACTGGGACTTCTGGACCGGCCTGCCCGAGGCGCTGCACCAGATCACCATCGTCATGAGCGACCGCGGCATCCCGCGCGGCTACCGCCACATGCACGGCTTCGGCTCGCACACCTACAGCTTCATCAACGCCAGCAACGAGCGCCACTGGGTCAAGTTCCACTGGGTCTGCCAGCAGGGCATCGAGAACCTCACCGATGCCGAGGCCGCCGCCGTGGTCGCCTCCGACCGCGAAAGCAGCCAGCGCGACCTGCTCGAAGCCATAGACCGCGGCGAATTCCCCCGGTGGAAGCTGTGCGTGCAGATCATGCCCGAGCACGAGGCCGAGACCTACCGCTTCCACCCCTTCGACCTGACCAAGGTCTGGAGCAAGAAGGACTACCCGCTGATCGAGGTCGGCGTGATGGAGCTCAACCGCAACCCGCGCAACTACCACGCCGACGTGGAACAGGCCTCGTTCACGCCGGCCAACCTGGTGCCGGGCATCGGCCCCTCGCCCGACCGCATGCTGCAGTCGCGCCTGTTCTCGTATGGCGACGCGGCGCGCTACCGCCTGGGTGTGAACCACCACCAGATCCCCGTGAACGCGCCGCGCTGCCCCTACCACGCCTACCACCGCGACGGCGCCATGCGCGTGGACGGCAACTACGGCGCCACCATCGCCTACGAGCCCAACACCAAGGGCGAATGGCAGGAGCAGCCCGCGTTCGCCGAGCCGCCGCTGGCCCTCCATGGCGCGGCCGACCGCTGGAACTACCGCGAGGACGACAGCGACTACTTCACCCAGCCCGGCGACCTGTTCCGCCTGCTCACGCCCGATGCGCAGCAGCGCCTGTTCGAGAACACGGCACGCAACATCGCCGGCGTGTCCGAGCACATCGTGCAAAAGCACATAGCGCACTGCACCCAGGCCGACCCCGCCTACGGCAAGGGCGTGGCCGACGCCATCGCGCGCCAGAAGGCCGGCACGCTCTGAGCCGTTGAGCCGGCCTGCTCCATGGGCGATGCCCCCGGTGCCCCCCCGGGGGCATTTTCAAAGGGTGAAAGGGTGAAAGGGTGAAAGGGTGAAAGGGTGAGAGGGTCAAAGGGCCAAAGGGCTGCCTGCCTGCGAGGCAGCGCCCGGAAACACCCGCTCGCACAGGAAATCCACCAGCACGCGGACCTTGGGAGCAAGATGCCTGCCCGCCGGCCACAGCACGTGGAAGGTGTTGGCATGCCCCACCTGGCCGGCCAGCACCGTCTGCAGCTGGCCGGCGGCCAGCGCCTGGCGGACCGAGAAGTCGGGCAGATAGGCGATGCCCAGCCCCTGCAGGGCAAAGCACAGCCGCGTCTCGATGTTGTTGCAGACCATCGAGATGGGCAGCTGCAGGCCCGGCTCGCCCGGCCCCTGCGCATCGCCATCGACACCGCCCTTCGCGCCGGCCAGCACCCACTGCTCCAGCTTTCCGTTGTGGGGAAAGCGGTAATGCAGGCAGGCATGGGACAGCAGGTCGGCGGGCGCCTGCGGCGTGCCTGCGCGCGCCAGGTAGCCGGGCGAAGCGACCAGCACCATCTGGAACTGGCCGAGGCGCCGCGCCGTCAGCCGCGAATCGGCGGGCGCGCCGGAGCGGACGACGGCATCGAAACCCTCCTCGATCACATCCACCATCCGGTCGGAGAAATCCAGGTCCAGCTCGATGTCGGGATAGGCGCGCATGAATTCGCCCAGCACCGGCAGCACCAGCGAGCTGACCAGCGGCAGGCTGACACGGAGCCGGCCACGTGGCGCGGCCGTGGCCTGCGACAGCTCCAGCTGGGCGGCCTCGATCTCGGCCAGGATGCGGCGGCTGCGCTCCAGCAGCAGCAGGCCTTCTGCCGTCAGCGTGACGCTGCGCGTGCTGCGGTGAAACAGCCGCACGCCCAGGCGATCCTCCAGCCGCGCAATGCCTTTTCCGACGGCGGAGGCGGACACGCCCAGCGTCCTGCCCACCGCCGCGAAGCTGCGCATCTCCGCCACCTGCACAAACACCGCAAAGCCGTTGAGGCTGTCCATCCGCCCTCCAATTGCGGACGCTCGTTTCCGCACACCTCGGAACTCTAGCCTACTTTTTCTTCAATCCAGGCTTGCCTATCGTCACGGCCACCTCTCACGCAAAGGAGTTTCCATGACGATTTCCCCATCCATCGCACCTTCGGGCAACCCATCGCAGGCCTGGTCCCCCGCCATCGCATCGGTGGTGGAGCAGGCCATCGGACAGCGGCGCCTGGTCGGTGCCGTCGTGCTCGTGGCCCGCGACGGACAATTGCTGCACCAGCAGGCCGCCGGCCTGGCCGACCGCGAAAGCGGCCGCGCCATGGCGCTGGACACGCTCTTTCGCCTGGCCTCGGTCAGCAAGCCCATCGTCGGCGCCGCCGCGCTGAAGCTGGCCGCGCAGGGCCGGCTGGCGCTCGACGAGGGCGTGGAGCGCTGGCTGCCGGGCTTTCGGCCACGCACGGCCGATGGCCGTGCCGCCCGCATCACCGCCAGGCAATTGCTGAGCCACACGGCCGGGCTGGGCTACCGCTTTCTCGAAGCCGATGCCGACGGCCCCTACGCCAGGGCCGGCGTGTCGGACGGCATGGACGACGCAGGCATCAGCCTGGACGAAAACCTGCGCCGCCTGGCCAGCGTGCCGCTGCTGTATGCACCGGGCACGGCATGGTGCTATTCACTGGCCACCGATGTGCTGGGCGCCGTGATCGAACGCCTGCAGGACGCACCGCTGGCCGATGCGGTGCGCACGCTGGTCACCGCCCCGCTGGGCATGCAGGACACCGGCTTCACCGCCAGGGCTGCGCACCGCATGGCCACCGCCTACGTGCAGGACATGCCCCAGCCGCACCGGCTGGCGGAGGGCGAAACCGTGCCGGTCTACGAAGGCACGGTCGGCATTGCCTACAGCCCCGGGCGCATCTTCGATGCCGGCGCCTTCGCCTCGGGCGGCGCGGGCATGGCAGGCACGGCCGGCGACGTGCTGCGCCTGCTCGAAGCCTTGCGCCCCGGCGGCGGCGGGGACCTGCTGCCGGCGGACTGGATCGCGCAGATGGCGCGCGACCAGATACCGGCGCTGGAACTGCCCGTTGCGCCGGGCTGCGGCTTCGGCCTGGGCTTTTCCGTGCTGCGCGACCCGGCGGCTGCCCGGTCGCCCGAGTCGCCGGGAACCTGGCGCTGGGGCGGAGCCTACGGCCACTCGTGGTTCGTGGACCCGGCGCGCCGGCTGAGCGCCGTGGCACTGACCAATACGCTGTACGAAGGCATGCATGGCCGCTTCGTCGCCGAACTGCGCGATGCGGTCTACGCAGCGCTGGCCCGGGCAGGTGCGCAATGACCGCGCGCCGCCAGGACCGCCTGCCGCTGGCCGCGCTGCTTGCGCTGGGCACGGCGGCCTTCATCGCCATCCTCACCGAGGCCCTGCCCGCCGGCCTGCTGCCGCACATGGCCCGGGATCTGGGCGTGACCGAGGCCGGCGCGGGACAGACGGTCACCGCCTACGCCCTGGGGTCGCTGCTGGCCGCCATTCCGCTGACCGCCGCCACCCAGTCCCTGCGCCGCAGGCCGCTGCTGCTGGCGGCCATCGCCGGCTTTGCCATCGCCAACACCGTCACCACGGTGTCCAGCCACTACGGACTGACCATGGCATCGCGCTTTGTCGCGGGGGTCTCGGCCGGGCTGCTGTGGGCGCTGCTGGCCGGCTACGCCGCGCGCCTGGTGCCCGAGCACCAGCAGGGCCGCGCCATCGCGGTGGCCATGGCGGGCACGCCGCTGGCCCTGTCGCTGGGCGTGCCGGCAGGCAGCTGGCTGGGCGCGCTGGCAGGCTGGCGCCTGTGTTTCGCCGCCATGAGCGTGCTGGCCCTGCTGCTCATGGCCTGGGTGCGCTGGGGAGTGCCGGACCAGGCAGGCCAGCCGCCGCAGCACCGGCTGGCGTTGCGCCAGGTCCTGCTGCTGCCCGGCATCCGCTCCGTGCTGTTCGTGGTGCTGGCCTTCGTACTGGCGCACAACATCCTCTACACCTACATAGCGCCGCTGCTGGTCACGGCGGGCCTCAAGGAGCGCACGGACCTGGTCCTGCTGGTCTTCGGCGGCGCCTCGCTGCTGGGCATCTGGGCCACAGGCCTGCTGATCGACCGGCACCTGCGCACGCTGACCCTGGCCAGCACCGCGCTGTTCGGCGCAGCGGCCCTGGCACTGGGCGCAGCCGGCCAGCTACCCTGGGCCGTGTGGCTGGCGACGGGCGCCTGGGGCCTGGCGTTCGGCGGCTCGGCCACCCTTTTCCAGACCGCGCTGGCCAAGACGGCCCGCCGGGGCTGCGCGGGCGCGGTGGATATCGCACAGTCCATGCTGGTGACCTCCTGGAACGCCGCCATCGCGGGCGGCGCCATGGTGGGCGGCGCCCTGCTGCAGGGCACGGGCACCGCCGGGCTGGCCCCGTCCGCGCTGGCCCTGCTGGCAGCCGCGCTGGCCGTGGCCTGGTCCGCAAGGCAGCATGGCTTTGCGGCGTCCGCGCCTGGATGACGCACCACCACGGCGGGCCGGCGTCACACCCCCACGTCGCTCCGCGCCGTCCGCCCGCCGCCCTGCTCGCGCGTGTCGCACACGCCGCGCGGCTGATCAGCAGGGGCCGGGCTTCGCGCGCGGCGAAAGAAAGCCCAGGGCCGTGCGGTGCCTGCCTAGGCGGGCGACAGCGCCCAGGCCGTGCTGTCCTGGGCCTGCGCCTGCTGCGCCGCGGCCTGCGAGGCCGACACTTCGGCGTACAGCCGCTGGAGATAGGCTTCCGTCGCCGCGTCGGTGGGAAAGAACAGCTCCACCTTGAGCTCGGCGATACGCGTGTCGCTGGGCGCCCGGAAGCGGGTCACCATGCTGGTGAAGCTGTAGGCCTGGCCGTCCAGCATCAGGCTGAAGCGCACGGCGGGGTTGCCGTCAGGCTCGTGCTCCTGCTTGCCCGACACCAGCCGCTCCACGTCCGCATAGATCTGCATGAAGCGCTCGTCATGGAAGCTCATCAGATCGTGGTGCAGTTCGCGGTAGATGCTCCACTGGACCTCCTCGGGGTTCAGCACGGCGCGCATCCAGTCGGCATTCAGCAGGCAGTGCTGCACCAGGTTGTCCCCGGGCGACACGCTGCCCAGCAGGCGGCACGCCACGGCGTTCGCATCGACCAGGTCCCACCAGCGGTTGAGCACCAGCGCCGGGTAGGGGTTGTGCTTGGACAGCATGATCTTCACCGCGTTGTAGAACGGCTGCAGATTGCTGCTGTCCGCGCTGCGGGCCGCTTGCGGCTTCAGGCCCGCAAGCGCCATCAGCTGGTCGCGCGCCCTGCAGGGGATGTTGAGAAAGCGCACCAGCTGCATGACGGTGGGACGCGTGGGCCTGGAGCGCCCCGTCTCGAGAAACGACAGGTTGCGCGACGACATGCCCAGTTCGTGAGCCAGCCTCATCTGGCTGTAGCCCCGCAGGGTCCGCCAAAAGCGCAGTTGATCTCCGAAGTTGTCCATCCGGCCTTCCCTCCTGATTGGCGCGTCTTGCCCGTGGCGGGGCGCTTGTGTATCGCAGCCGCCCACCACTGGAGAAAAAGCACTCCATTCACCTCATGCAATGGGAATGGAAATGCATCCACGATTATGTAGCGTGCGCATTGATTTCTTGAAGATTCCAGGAATCTCTCGCAGGGCGGGAAAATAACACATTTCCTTGGCCGATTAGGCGAACGGACGGGCCCGGGACTCGGATTTCCGTACCGGGGCAATGCGGCCCGTGGGACTGCGCCGGCCAGTGCGCCATCAGGCGCCTGCGCCCATTGCGGCAATGGCCTGCCGGTTCGTGGACGCCTCGATATGCCGCTGCCGCACCCAGAGGAACAACGGCAGGGCCAGAGACACGCCCACCATCAGCCCCAGCAGGCACCACGGCCCGGACCGCAGCGACAGGCGCCGCGACTCGATCAGCGTGAAGGCGATGGTGACCGCCGCGGACACCAGCACGTCCATGGCGAAGAAGGCGCTGATCCGGTTCGCGAACAGTTGCGCCAGGAACAGCGGCACATCCGGCCCCTGCGCGGCGACGAATGGAACCAGGAAGGCCAGGGGCAGGACCGTGCCCAGGACAAGAAGAATCAAATACACAGTGCTTTTTTTCATGTTTCCGTCACGCTGGGTTGAAGAAGGATTGCGCTGCCCGTGGAATGCACGGTGAAGCACGGAATGCGGCCGAACGGTTCCAATTTATCCGAAAAAAAGCATTCCATGCCAATTCCCTGACAGGGAATTGCTGCACCTGCACATCACTCCATAGCATCCACACCCATTCAGCCGAGAAATACATCCCATCATTTCCAAAATAACGGCAATGAATGCGCCATCACTCCCAAAAATCCAATCCAGAGGAATTGCATGAATTCGACAAGCCAGCAGAAGATTGAGGACTGGATCCTCTACAGCACATGCGATGAGGATGCCGAGTCCGAACTCCGCGCCCTGGCCGTCAATACCGAGGACGATGTGCTTTGCGTCACGGGCAGCGCGTGCCGGACCCTGAGCCTCATTTCCAGGAATCCGCGCAGCATCACCTCGATCGATTACGCCGCCGGGCAAAACTACCTGCTGGAGCTCAAGCTCGCGGCCATCCGGCATCTGGACTATGACCATCTGCTCGGCTTTCTCGGGGTCGAACCGGCCCTGAATCCGCGCGAGGCCGACTACCAGCGCCTGAAAAAGCACCTGAGCCCCGCCGCGCAACGCTATTTCGCGCATTACATGCGCGACGTGAAGGCCGGCATTCTGTTTCGCGGCCGGCACGAGAAGTTCTATATCCGCTTCATGGCTCCCTTCCTGCATGTTCTGTACGGCCGCGCGCTCAGGGAGATCTTCTCCACGGATTCCCTCGATCACCAGAAGCGCCTGTATTTCGAGAAGGTCCGCAGCCCCTTCTTCGCCTTCCTGATCAGCAAGGGATTCAACAAATCCCTGCTGACGGCCGTGCTCAACAACCCGGACTATGAAGTCGAGGTGGAGGTCGGGAATCTCGGCAACTACATGCTCGAAACCCTGGACCATACATTCAGCACCCACCTGGCCAAGGAGAGCGATTGGCTGAGCCTGATGTTCAACGGACGCTATCTGAGCCGGGATGCCCTGCCCCATTTTCTGCAGGAGGAGGTCGTCAGGAAAATCAAGGCCGCCAGTACCGAGATCCGCATCATCCAGCAGGACATCGTCCAATTCTCCAGCCAGGCACCGGAGGCTGCATTCAGCAAGTTCTCGCTGTCGGACATCAGCAGCTGCATCGCCAAGCCCCGATTCATGGAGCTTCTTTCCCATATTCCGCGCATCGGCCGGTCCAATGGCCGCTTGTGCTACCGGAACTTCATCGCCCGCCACCAGATACCGCAATCCCTCAACGGGCTGCTGACACGTGACAACGAATTGTGCAACCGGCTCAATCGGGACGACCGGGCCTTTTCATACCAATTCGAAATTGCCACCGTATCGGGCTGCCGCTGAATCAGACCCGCTTGAAGACCGAGGAGCACCATTTGACGACACATCTTTTGAGCCTTGAACGCGAGCTGCTGGAACGGGTCATGCCCGGGCTGGATGCGCAACTGGCCGCCTGCCCGCTGGACATGCTGGAGGGGCCGCAGTCGCCCGTGCTGGCCTGGTACAAGGGCGCCGGCGGCTGCGGCCTGCACATCCCCCGCCCCCTGGGCGGCCAGGCGCTGCGCGCGCTGGACATGCTGCGCATCCAGCGCGCGCTCGGCAGCCGCTCGCCGTCGCTGGCGCTGGCGACCAACATGCACACCTGCACGGTGGCAGCCATTCCGCAGTGCGCAGCCACGCAGGAGCTTCTCCAGTGCATCGCCCGGGACCGCCTGCTGGTCGCCTCGGGCTTTGCGGAAGGACGGCCTGCCACCAGCATCCAGTCGCCCGGCATCGAAGTGAGCGTGCAGCCCGCAGGGCTGGTGCTCAACGGCAGCAAGAAGCCCTGCAGCCTGGCCCGGTCCATGGACCTGTTCACCGTCAGCGTGCTGGTGCCGCAGGCGCAGGGCAAGCGGCGCTTCGCCCTGGCCACCGTGCCGGCCCACCTCGATGGCATCGAGCGCCTGCCCTTTTCGGCGCCCGGCTTCCTGGATGCGGCCGAGAACCTCGAAGTGCGGCTGCGCGACGTCAGCGTGCCGCATGCCTGCGTGTCCTACTTTGGCGAGGAGCTATCCCTGACCCGCGAGCTTTCCGCTGCCTTCCTGTGGTTCGAGCCCCTGGTGTCGGCCTCCTACCTGGGCGCCGCGTCGGCCCTGGTCGAGCGGCTGTACCAGTTGCAGCGCGGATCCGCCGCCGTGCGCGCCCAGCTGGCAGGGCAGTTGCAGGCCGCCATGCTGTCCCTGGAGGCCGTCGCCTGGCGCATTGACGCCGGCGAGTGCGGCCCCCATGCCGTCGTCAGCGCCCTGGCCGCCCGCTACGAGGCCCAGCGCGTGATCTCGCAGGTCGCGGCGGACGCTGCCGAGCAGCTCGGTGGCATGCAGTACCTGGTCAGCCCCGATGTCCAGTACCTGCTGCGGGTATGCCGCGCACTGGCCTTCCATCCCCCCGGACGCTGGGTCATGGAAGAGCCCCTGGACAGCTACTTCATGAGCGGGAAGCTCCATATCCCCTGACTTCCCCGGGCTCCCCCTGACTCGCCGGGCCACGCCCCCCAACCCATTTCCTTCGCCTTCACTTTTTTTTGCCTCGGAAAATCCCATGAACACCTGGATCGAAGCGCTTTTGGACAAGACCCGGAACGTCCCTGACAAGCTGGCCTTCGCCAGCCTGGACGAGACGGGCCGGATCCACCAGCAACTCACGTTTGCGGCCCTGATGGAACGCGCCCAGCTCCTGGCGCGCCACCTGCAGCAGCACACCCGGCCGCAGGACCGCGTGCTGCTGCTGTACGGGCCCGGACTCGACTACGTGGAGGCCTTCTACGCCTGCATGCTGGCCGGCGTCGTGGCCGTACCGCTGTACTCCCCCCAGAACGACCGCAAGCTGGAGCTGATCGACAGCATCGCCGCCGACTGCCAGGCCGCCCTGGCACTGAGCACCCAGCCCTACTGCGAGCGCATGGCCGCACGCGCCACCAGCGGGGTCGGCACCCTGCCCTGGCTGGCGACGGACTGCCTGCGCGAGCCACCGGACGCGCCCTGGGTGCCACCGGCCGCCGGCCCTGACGACCTGGCCTACCTGCAATACACCTCGGGCTCGACCTCGGCGCCCAAGGGCGTGATGCTGAGCCACCGCGTCACCCTCAGCCATTCGGCAGAGCTGCAGCACCTGTGGGACACCACGCCGGACAGCGTGCTGGTGTCCTGGCTGCCGCACTTCCACGACCTGGGCCAGGTGTTCTCCATCCTGCATCCGGTCTACCTGGGCATGACCTCCATCCTGATGGCGCCGGCGGTGTTCATGCAGCGGCCCCAGCTGTGGCTGCGCGCCATCAGCGACTTCAAGGCCAGCCACAGCGCGGCCCCGGACTTCGCCTACATGCACTGCGCCCAGCATGTGCCCGAGCAGGATCTGGCGCAGCTGGACCTGTCCTCGTGGCGCGTGGCCGTCAACGGCGCGGAGCCTGTGCGCGCCGACTCCATCCTGGCCTTCGACAACCGGTTTGCCGCCTGCGGCGCCTCGCTGGACATGCACAGGCCGTCCTATGGACTCGCGGAGGCCACCCTGGTGGTCACGGCGCACAAGAGTCCCTGGGGCCCGCGCATCATCTGGCTCGACAGCGAAGCCTTCAGCCGCAATGAAATCCGGCCCTGCCAGGACACCCATCCCAAGGGACTGGCCCTGGTGAGCAACGGATGCAGCGCGCCGGGCGTCGACGTGGCCATCGTCGATCCCGCGACAGGCAAGCGCCTGGGCGAGAACACGCTGGGCGAGATCTGGGTCAGCGGGCCGGCCATCGGCCTGGGCTACTGGGGACGGCAGGACAACGCCCAGGTCTTCCAGGCGGCCATCGACGGCGAGGAGCCGCGCCGCTACCTGCGCACGGGCGACCTGGGCTTCGTGCATGAAAAGGAGCTGTTCATCGCGGGCCGCTCCAAGGATGTGATCATCGTGCGGGGCTCCAACCACTACCCGCAGGACATCGAGGTGACGGTGGAACGCGCCCACCCGCTGATCCGCGAAGGCTACACCGCCAGCTTCAGCGTGCAGGAGAACGGCTTCGACCAGCTCATCATCGCCGCCGAACGCAAGCGCTACTACGCCGAAGAGACGGACTATGAGGACGTGGTGCAGGCCATCCAGGGCGCCGTGGTCGCCCGCCACGGCATTCCCGCCACGGAGATCCTGCTGCTGAAGCCGGGCGTCATCGCCAAGACGACCAGCGGCAAGATCCAGCGCAGCAAGTGCCGCGCCGAATATCTCGAAGGCAGCCTGCGCACCGTGGCGCGCCGACGCATGATTGCCCAGCAGCCGCTGCCCGCCGGCCCGCAGGCAGCGCCCGCCCCGCCCCCGCCGGCCTCGACGGTGCAGCGCGTCCTGCAGATGTCCATCACCAACTTCCTCAGGGACTGGATCGAACGCGAGCGCAAGCTGGCCCTGCCGCCCGATGCCGGTGGGTGCCCGCTGGTCAGCCTGGGCCTGGACTCGCTGGACCTGTTCCGCCTGCATGGCGACCTGGAATCCTTCGTGCAAAAGCCGGTGCCGTCCGAATGGGTCTGGGAAGCCGCGAGCGTGGATGCCCTGGCCATGCAATTGGCCAGCCACAGCCTGGCCGGCGCCCTGTCCGGGTCCTGAGGCCGCGGCCGAACCGCACCCACCCGTTCCCTTTCCCCTCCCAATCCAGCCATGAAACTTGAATCCATTGCGCTCGCCCTGCCCGGCAAGGTGGTGAGCAACAGCGACATCCTCGGCCTGATCCGCGAATACAGCACGCGGGATACCGAGGGGCAGCTCGACCAGACCCTCAAGGCCGTCGAGTTCTTCCTGGGCTTTGCCGGCTCCAACGAACGCCGCTGGCTCGCCGAAGGCGAAACGCCCATCGGCCTGCTGCGCCAGGCCGGCCAGCAGGCGCTGGACGAAGCCGGGCTGCGCCCGCAGGACATCGACCTGCTGATCTACGTGGGCATCGGCCGCGGCTTCATCGAGCCCGGCGGCTCCTACCATGCGGCCAATGCGCTGGGCATGGACGGCGTCGAGTGCTTCGACCTGATCGACGCATGCATGAGCTGGACGCGGGCCATGCACCTGGGCCAGACCCTGCTGAAGGCCGGCGCCTACCGCCGCATCATGGTGGTGAATGCCGAGTTCAACATGGTCAAGGGCGGCGCCATCTATCCGGCGCTGTTCGACCTGCGCTCGCCACAGGCCGTCGAGTGGACCTTCCCGGCCTTCACGCTGGGCGAGGCCGCCAGCGCCACCATCGTCTGCGCGGACAGCCTGCACGGCCGCGCCGACTCGCCATGGCAGTTCGAGTTCGAATCACGCCCGGATCTGGCGGACCTGTGCAACATCCCCATCCACGCCTACGAGCAGTTCGCACTGCCCTCGGAACGCATCGCCAGGAACGGCTGCGGCCGCTTCACCTCGTACGGCGCCAAGCTGGTCGAGCACGGGCGGCCGCATATCCTGAACGTCATGCAGCGCCTGGGCCGCAGCGTTGCGCTGGACAGCGCCAAGGCCCTGTTC
Source organism: Comamonas sp. (assembly GCA_041984925.1). Classification (GTDB taxonomy): domain Bacteria; phylum Pseudomonadota; class Gammaproteobacteria; order Burkholderiales; family Burkholderiaceae_C; genus Comamonas. The sequence goes on along the minus strand of JBHIXF010000003.1, from coordinate 16,376 downwards.
ACGCATGCCTCCTCCCACCGGGACTGGCAGGGCTTCGCCGACGCGGCGGGGCTGGGCCACCTGCTGTACGGCATCTTCCCCCGGACCGGCAACATCGTCTCCGCCTCGGTCCCGGGCGCCATCGCGCTGGCCATCGCCGAGGACCGGATCAAGGCCGGAGACCGGCTGCTCGGCTGGGTCGGCAGCGCAGGCATGTCCTACGGCGCCTTCAGCTTCGTCCTGTAGCGCCCCGGATCCCCTGCCCTTTGCGACGTGGCCGGCGGGCACCGCCGGCCACCCCTCCCGTTCCCTCCTCAGCCTCCCTTCATGCACCTGCTTCACGCCCTGCATCTGCTGTTCATCGGCACCTTGTACCTCGTGGCCTATGGATTCGGCCGCGCCACCCGTCCCGGGCAGGACAAGGCCCGCCTCCAGGCCCGCCTCCTGCATGCCTTCCTGGTCCGCATGGGCCCGATATACATCAAGTTCGGACAGTTGCTCGCCACCCGTGCCGACCTGATTCCCGCCGCCTGGGTCGAGCAGTTGAGCAAGCTGCAGGACGAGGTGCCGCCCATGGCGCCCGACGAGTCCATGGCCCGGGTGCGGGCGGCCCTGGGCAGGCCCGTGCCGGAGGTCTTCGCGGCTTTCGACCCCGTGCCCGTGGCCAGCGCCTCCATCGCGCAGGTCCACAAGGCCCGGCTGGCCGACGGGCGGGAGGTGGCGGTCAAGCTGGTGCGGACCGGCGTGCGGCGGCAGCTGGAAAACAGCCTGCGCCTGGTGGCCCTGCTGGCGGCGCTGCTGCAGCGCTGCAGCGCGTCCGCCCGGCAACTGGGCCTGCAACGCCGCGCGGCCGAGCTGTCCGTGCTGCTGCTGCGCCAGGCGGACCTGCGCCAGGAGGCCCAGGCCCAGGAACTGGTGCGCAGCAATTTCCAGGGACACCGCTTCGTGGTGGTGCCGCAGGTCTATCCTGAATTCAGCGGCCCCGAACTGCTGGTCATGCAGTTCATGCACGGCATCCCCGGCCGCGCCGTCGAGCGCGCGCCCATCGACCGCAAGCAGCTGGCGCGCCGGCTGCAGGACAGCATCTACACCATGCTGTACATGCATGGCTTCTGCCATGGCGACCCCCACCCCGGCAACGTCTTCTTCGACGACCAGGGACGGCTGATCCTGCTGGACTACGGCATCACGGTGAGCCTGAGCGAGGACGAGAAATGGGGACTGTCCTCGTTCTACTACGCCTGCACGCGCAAGGAATGGGCGCTGGCGGCACAGCGCTTCACCCACCATTTCGTCGAGGACAAGCAGCAGATCCACGCGCGCTGGGCCGACTACGAGGCCCGGATCACCGCCGTGCTCAGGCACCACTTCGACGAATGCCACAACCAATGGTCGACGGTGAGCTACTTCAAGGACGTCAACGAGGTGCTGAAGTCCTTCGGCGCCAGGTACACGGCCACGTTCACCAAGGTCGAGCTGGTCTTCCTGAGCGTCGAAGGCTTCGCCTGCATGATCGACCCCGGCATCGACATCTGGGCCAATGCCCGCATCTTCACCGACCGCTATTCGCCCTACATGAGCGACGCCGTCAAGGCCAGCTTCGACCGGCACTTCGCGCAGCTGCTGCCCGGCTCGCTGGCCCTGCGCGACCAGGCCGACCAGTACCTGGTGGCGCCCACGCACATCCACCGCTACTTCTTCCCCAGCGCCTACCCGATCTTTGTCGACAAGGCGCAGGAAGGCCACCTCTACGATGTCGACGGCAACCGCTTCGTGGACCTCTCGGGCGGCTACGGTCCGCACATCCTCGGCTACAAGCATCCCGCGGTGGAGGCGGCCCTGATACAGGGGGTGCGCGACGGCCTGGTCAACGCCATCGGCAACCGCGCCGAACTCCAGCTCGCCAGCCGGCTGGTGGATGCGCTGCACCCGGGCGGCAAGGCCGTGCTGTGCAACTCGGGCACGGAGGCCTGCCTCAAGGCGATCCGCCTGTCACGCGCCTACAGCCGCAAGAGGCGGGTCGCCAAGTTCGAGGGCCACTACCACGGCTGGTCCGACCAGGGCATGGTCAGCTCGTGGTTCCGCTTCCGCGGCGAGGCGGCGCAGCCGCGCCCGGTCAGCGGCTCGCAGGGCACGGACCCGGGCACCGTCGACCAGACGCTGGTGCTGCAGTACGGCGACCCCGCGGGCCTGGAACGCCTGCGCGAGCACGCCGGCGAACTGGCCTGCTGCATCTGCGAGCCCATGCCTTCGTCGATCGCCCAATGCGACGTCGAATTCCTGCAGCGCCTGCGCAGCCTGTGCACCGAGCTGGGCATCGTGCTGATCTTCGACGAGGTCGTCACCGGCTTTCGCGTGACCTATGGCGGAGCCCAGACCCTGGCCGGCGTCCGGCCCGATCTCACCACGCTGGGCAAGATCATCGGCGGCGGCCTGCCCTGCGGCGCCGTGGTCGGCGCAGCGGACATCGTGGACGTGGCGCGCAGTTCGCAGGACCCGTTCTTCGACTACGACCACAAGGCCTTCGTCGGCGGGACCATGAGCGGCAACTCGCTCACCTGCCAGGCCGGCATCGCGGCGCTGGACCTGCTCAAGGGCGACCCCGGCCTCTATGAACGCCTCAATGCGCACACCGACTGGCTGACCACGCGCATGCGCGCCATCGCCCAGGAGCTGGACATCGACTTCTTCATCGAAGGCCGCCACAGCATCTTCTCCCTGACGTTCAGCCACCGCACCTCCAAGCTCTACCGCAAGAAGCAGGCCGGCAGCAACTTCAAGGCCAACATCGCGCTGGCCTACTACATGCGCAAGTACGGGGTCTACATCCCGGAGCTGCACTCTTTCATGATCAGCACGGCGCACACCATGGCCGACCTGGAGGAAGTCACCCGGGCATTCCAGCGCAGCCTGCAAGAGATGTGCACCGACGGCTTCTTCGTCCATTGAGCGCGCCCCGCCCTTTCCCGACCCAAGAACCATGAACCATTCACGACGCCGCCTGCTGATGGCCGCAGGCGCCACGGCGGCCTTCGGCGCCCTGCTGTCCGCCCAGAGCCTCGCGCACGCCCAGAGCCTGCGCTACTCGCTGGACGAGCTGCGAAGCCTGTGGCGCACACGCCTGGGCCACGGCCCGGCCTCCCGCTCCGTGGCCATCATCGGCGCAGGCATCTCCGGGCTGGTAGCCGCCTATGAACTGCAGCGCCTGGGCCTGCAGCCCGTGGTTTTCGAGGCCACCGGCCGCCCCGGCGGACGCATCGAGACCCTGCGCGCCGACAGCTGGATCCAGGAGCAGCAGGGCGAGACGCAGCACTGCAGATTCCATCGCGACCGCGACCTCTACTTCAACACCGGACCCGCGCGCATCTCGCAGGCGCACACGCGCGTACTGGGCTACTGCCGGGAACTGTCGGTGGAGCTGGAGCTGATCAACAACGAGAACAAGGCCGGCTACTTCCGGGTGGCGGCACTGGCGCGGCGCGGGCCGATGCGGCTGCGGCAGTTCCAGGCCAGCCTGCGCGGCGGCATCGCCGAGATGCTGGCCAAGAATCTGGCCGCCGGCAACAGCCAGGGCGTGATCCCGGCGGCCGAAATCCCGGGCATGCTGGCCATGCTGACCCAGTTCGGCGACCTGGACCGCGAACTGCGCTTTACCGGCAGTCCGCGCGGCGGCGTGGTGGAGGGCAGCGATCCCATGCATGCGGCGACGCCCCTGTCACCGCTGGAGCTGCGCGAGCTGGCGCGGATGGACTTTTTCTCGCAGTACAAAATGCACCTGGGAGAGTATCTGGACCAGCAGGCCAGCACGCTGCAGCCGCGCCATGGCATGGACCACTTCAGCCAGGCGCTCTACCACCGCGTGGGCCAGCGCGTGCTGCTGAACTGCCCCGTCACCGCGCTGGAACGCCATGGCGGCCAGGCGCTGGTGCGCTTCACGCGCAACGGCCAGTCGGCGGCGATGGCCTTCAGCCGGGTCATCGTCACCACCTCGCCGCTGCTGGCGGCCCGCTGGGGCAGGGACTTCTCGCCCCAGGTACTGGCCGCGCTGCAGTCGCACCGCATGTCGCGGCCCGCCAAGGTGGCCTTCCAGGCGCCCCGCTTCTGGGAGACCCAGGACGGCATCTACGGCGGCGTCTCCTACACCGACGACGACATCACCATGCTGTGGTATCCGTCGCATGCGCTGGGCAGCGCCCAGGGCATCCTGGTCGGCGCCTACCACACCGGCACCTTCCCGCAGGACCGCTTTGGCGACCTGCCCGCAGCCCAGCGCATCCGGCTGGCACTGGAGCAGGGCGAGAAGATCCACCCGGGCTACGGCCGCATGGTCAGCGCCGGCATCAGCCGCTCCTGGAGCCGCGCCCCCTACTTCGAAGGCGGATGGTCCGTATCCGAGCCCGCGCCCCTGCTGCAGCGGCCGGATGGCCCCTTCCTCTTCGCGGGGGACTACCTGTCCCGGATGCCGGGCTGGATGGAAGGCGCGATCGCCTCCTCGCATGCGGCGCTGTCCCAGCTGTGAGCCCGCCGCGCCCACCTTGCCGCCGCTTGTTGCCCCCTCCTGCGCTTGCCGCCCCCTGGCCCGGGCACAGCGCAACGCTCAGGACACGCAGGCCGCCTGCTGCGCCGCCCCGGCCCGGGGCGTGCGCAGCATCAGCGCCGACACCAGAAATCCCAGCAGGGCCAACAGCGCCGCGCCCCATTCGGCACGCCGCAGACCGCGCGCGGTGGCCTCGCGCACGGCATCGGCAGAGTCTGCCGCGGCCGGCGCCAGCCCGGCCAGCGGCGCCGTGGCCACCATCACGAGCACAGCCAGGCCCAGCGCCGCGCCCACCTGCTGGGCCGTGGCGGCAATGCCCGAGGCCACACCCTGGCGCTGGGGCGCCACGCCCTGCCCGGCCACCACCCACATGGCGGTCCAGCTGGCGCCCTGGCCCAGGCTCAGCACCACGAAGCCGGGCACCAGCCAGGCATAGCCGCCGCCCAGCGGCAATGCCCAGGCCATCCAGGCCAGGCCCGCAGTGCCTGCGGCCCAGCCGGCCATGAGAACGGTGCGCGGCGTGGCGCGGCGCAGCCAGTGCTCGGTCCAGCGGATGCCGAGCGTGCACACCGCCGTGGGCAGCAAAAAGGCCAGGCCTGCCTGCAGCGGGCTCCAGCCATAGATCTGCTGGAAGTACAGCGCCAGAAAGTAGTACTGCACGCCATAGCTGCTCATGAAGAGCATGGTCAGCACCATGGCCGCGCGCAGGCTGGGCACGCCCAGCAGCGACAGCGGCATCAGCGGCGAAGCGGCCCGGCCTTCGATGCGCACGAACAGCGCCAGCGCGGCCAGCGCCACGCCCAGCATGGCCAGCGTGGCCGGGCTGGCAAGGCCCCATTCCGGGCCCTGCACCAGCGCGGTCACCAGCAGGCTGCTGCCCAGCGTCACGCTCAGGCAGCCGGCCAGATCGAAGCCCTGGCGCGGCGCCGCGCGGTGCGCGCGCTCCGGCGCCGGCAGATAGCGCAGGGCGGCGATGGCGCAGGGCCAGGCGATGGGCACGAGCACCCACAGCACCCAGTGCCAGCCCAGCGTCTGCGTGAGCACGCCGCCCAGCAGGGCGCCGGCCGCCAGCCCCCCCGCCGAGGCCATGCTCCAGACCGCCAGCGCCCGGTTGCGCGCCGGCCCGGCCGCATACGCGGTGTTGATCAAGGCCAGCGTGGCCGGAAACAGCAGGGCCGCGGCCACGCCCTGGCCCGCGCGCCCCAGCACGAGCTGCCAGGCGTCGGTGGCAAAGCCGCCGATCAGCGAAGCCAGCCCGAACAGCGCCATGCCGGCCACGTACATGCGCCGCTTGCCCAGCAGGTCGGCGCAGCGCCCGCCCAGCAGCAGGCAGCCGCCGAAGGCCACGCTGTAGGCGCTGATCACCCATTGCAGATGGCGGGCATCCATCTGCAGATGCCGGCCGATGGCGTCCAGCGCGACGAAGACGATGGTGGCGTCCAGCGCGATCAAGAGCTGGGACAGGGACAGCAGCGCCAGCGCGGCGCCCGGATGGCGCAGCGCGCCATGGGAAGACTCGGAGATATGCATGCTGACCATGCTAATTAATGCATTTCTGAAGATAAACAGCAGATTTTCATTTTTCTTATGCAAAATCGAATCAATCAAACCGGGAAACTTCCATGGACCTGAACGCCGTCCACATGCTGATCAAGGTGGCCGAAAGCCGCAGCTTCACGCAGGCCGCAGCGCAGCTGGGCACCAGCCAGTCGCGCATCTCGCGCGCCGTGTCGCAGTTGGAAAAGGACCTGGGCACGCGGCTGCTGCACCGCAACACGCGCAGCGTCTCCCTGACGCCCGACGGATGCACGCTGGTGGACCGCTGCGCGCCTCTGATCGCGGGCCTGGAGGAGGCGCGCAGGCAGGTCAGCGACCGGCGCTGCGTGCCCAGCGGCGTGCTGCGCATGACGGCGCCGTCCATGCTGGGGCGCATCGTGCTGGTGCCGCTGCTGGGGCAGTTGCTGGGCGCGCATCCGCAACTGCAGATCGATGCCAGCTTCACCGACCGCCTGGTGGACATGGTCGAGGAAGGCTACGACGCGGCCGTGCGCATCGGCCCGCTGGCCGACAGCCGCATGATCGCGCGCCCCCTGGCGCCGCTGCGCTGGGTCACCGTGGCGGCGCCCGCCTACCTGGCAGCGCGCGGCACGCCGCACAGCCTGCAGGACCTGGCGGACCACTGCTGCCTGTCGGTGCACAACCACTACCTGGGCCGGCGTGTGCCCTGGCAGTTCCTGGCCGACGGCGCCATGGTCGACTGGCCCGCGCCGCCGGGCGCGATCTTCGACAGCGGAGATCCGCTGGTGGAAGGCTCGCTGCACGGCCTGGGCATTGCCCAGGTCATGGAGTTCGCCGTGCGCGGGCACCTGCAGGCCGGACGGCTGGTGCGGCTGCTGCCCCAGCACGAGGGCCGCAGCCGCGAACTGTCCCTGGTCTATCCGCGCACGCGGCAGGCGTCGCCGCGCATCAAGGTGCTGGCCGAGCTGCTGCTGCAGCAGACGCAGTGGTAGGCCGCTGGCCGGCGTGGTGGTTTGCCGACACGCACCGCTTTGGGGCACCTTAGAAATGCTTATGCCGGTGCAGGGCGATTAAACTCATGCCCTTGCGCGATGGCAGCCTTCGCAGACAATCAGGGCCGCCCGCTGCCAGGATGGTCTCCTGGCCAGCCGTGCAGGCCGCGCTCCAGCGGCCTTTTGTTTTGGTGCACCTTCCTTGCCCCCGGCGGCCATGGGCCGCGCGGGACGACTTTCACTTTTCATCTTCCACATGGCAGCAGACGACTCCAACAACGCCGCCCCTTCCGCGCTGCGGCGCGAACTCAAGGCGCGGCATCTGTCCATGATCGCCATCGGCGGCTCCATCGGCACGGGCCTGTTCGTCGCCTCGGGCGCCACCATCTCGCAGGCCGGCCCCGGCGGCGCCCTGCTGGCCTACATGATCGTGGGCGTGATGGTCTACTTCCTCATGACCAGCCTGGGCGAAATGGCCGCCAACCTGCCCGTGTCGGGCTCGTTCGCCACCTATGGCGCGCGCTACGTGGACGAAGGCTTCGGCTTCGCGCTGGGCTGGAACTACTGGTACAACTGGGCGGTGACCATCGCGGTGGACCTGGTGGCCGCCCAGCTGGTCATGGCCTACTGGTTCCCCGACACCAGCGGCGTCTACTGGAGCGCGCTGTTCCTGGCCATCATGTTCGGCCTCAACGCCATCTCGGTCAAAGGCTTCGGCGAGGCCGAGTACTGGTTCGCGGCCATCAAGGTCACCACCGTGATCATCTTCATCGCCGTGGGCGTGCTCATGATCCTGGGCATCATCCGCGGCGGCGCGCCCGAGGGCGTGTGGGGCAGCCTTGCGCTGTGGAGCCAGGGCGATGCGCCTTTCGCGGGCGGCTTCTCGGCCCTGATCGGCGTGGCCATGATCGTGGGCTTTTCGTTCCAGGGCACGGAGCTGATCGGCATCGCGGCCGGCGAATCCGAAGACCCCGCCAGGAACGTGCCGCGCGCCGTGCGCCAGGTGTTCTGGCGCATCCTGCTGTTCTACGTCTTCGCCATCCTGGTCATCAGCCTGCTGATTCCCTACACCGACCCGCACCTGCTCAAGAACCAGCTGGGCGACATCAGCGTGAGCCCCTTCACGCTGGTCTTCGAGCGCGCGGGCCTGCTGTCGGCCGCCGCGCTGATGAACGCCGTGGTGCTGACCTCGGTGCTGTCGGCGGGCAACTCGGGCATGTACGCCTCCACGCGCATGCTCTACACGCTGGCCTGCCAGCGCATGGCGCCGCGCATGTTCGCGCGCGTCAGCCGCAGCGGCGTGCCCCTGATGGCGCTGCTGGCCACGACGGTGGTGGCGGCGCTGTGCTTTCTGACCAACATCTTCAGCCCCCAACTGGTCTACATCTGGCTGCTGAACCTGTCGGGCATGACGGGCTTCATCGCCTGGCTGGGCATCGCCATCAGCCACTACCGCTTCCGCAAGGGCTACGAGGCGCAGGGCCTGGACCTGTCCAAGCTGCCCTACCGCGCCGCCTGGTTTCCGTTCGGCCCCATCTTCGCCTTCGTGCTGTGCCTGGCCATCACGCTGGGCCAGAACTACGAAGCCTTCATGGCAGACCGCATCGACTGGACCGGTGTGGTGGCGACCTATATCGGCCTGCCGCTGTTTCTGCTGATCTGGCTGGGCTACCGGCTGGCCAGGCGCACGCGCATCATCCGGTACGACGAAATGCAGCTGTCGCCAGGCACCCACTGACGGCGGCACGCCGCACCCGCCTGCGTCAAGGCAGCCCGTTCGCGCGGGCTGCCTTTTTTCACGCCGGGACGCACAGCGCCGCCGCCAGGCGCCGCACGGCCTGGCCGATCTCATGCTCGGTCATGGCCGCATAGCCGAGCAGCCAGCCCTCGCGCCGCTGCGGCCCCAGGTGCAGCCGGCCCAGGCCCTGCAGGCGCAGCCCCGCTGCCGCGGCCTGGCGCAGCGTGCCGGCCTCGGTCCAGCCCGGCTGCAGATAGCAGGGCAGCTGCATGCCGCCCTCGGGGCGCGCGGCTGCCACGATGCCGGCCAGCCGGCTGCCCACGGCATCGAGCATGGCCTGCCGGCGCGCCGCATAGAGCTTGCGCATGGCGCGCACATGGGCGTTGTAGTGGCCATCTTCCATGAAGCGCGCCAGCGTGAGCTGGGTCAGCTGCGGCGTATGCCCGTCCAGGATGCTGCGCGCGTGCGTGAACACGCCCACCAGGCTGTGCGGCAGGGCCATGTAGCCCACGCGCAGGCCCGGAAACAGCGTCTTGCCGAAGGTGCCGATGTACAGCGTGCGGCCCTGCGCGTCCAGGCCCTGCACGCAGGCCGTGGGCAGGCCGTCGTAGCGGAACTCGCTGTCATAGTCGTCCTCCAGGATCCAGCGCCCGCCCTCGGCCGCCCAGGCGATCAGCTCCAGCCGGCGCTGCAGCGACAGCGTCACGCCGGTGGGGTACTGGTGGGACGGAGTCACGTAGACGCAGGCCGCGCCGCTGCGGTCGGCGCGCAGCAGATCGGTGCGCAGGCCTTCGCCGTCCACGGCGATGGGGACGGCGCGCGCCTCGGCCGACTCGAAGGCCTTGCGCGCGCCCGCATAGCCGGGGTCTTCGACGGCGATGGCGCCGCCCGCATCCACCAGCAGCTGCGCGCACAGGAACAGGGCCTGGCGCGTGCTGCTGAGCACCAGCACCTGGCTGGCCGACACGCGCGCGCCGCGCTCCAGGTTCAGGTAGGCGGCAATCGCCTCGCGCAGCGGCGCGGCGCCCTGCGGATCGCCGTGCAGCAGCACCTGCGAGCGGTGGTCGCGCAGCACCTGGCGCTGCAGCCGCTCCCAGGTTTCGCAGGCAAAGGTGCGCGTCTCGGGCAGGCCGGTCGCGAACGCGCTGGCCACCTGCTGGTCCGCCACGCCGCCGCTGGCCAGCACCGCGCGGCCACGCCGGCTCAGGCCGGCGCCGGTGCCGGGCGGCGGCGCGCCCGGCGCGCTGGCGCGCGCGCGGCCTGCCGCGGCGCCATGCAGCCGCGCGCCCAGCGTCTGCGACACATAGCTGCCCGAGCCGCGGCGCCGCACGATGAAGCCGTCGCGGTGCAGCTGCTCATAGGCGCTCTCCACGGTGTCGCGCGCCACGCCCAGCGATTGCGCCAGCGCCCGCGTGGCGGGCAGCTTCAGGCCGGGCGCAAGCACCCCTTCCAGCGCCAGCGCGCGCAGGGCGCGCTGTATGCGCTGGTGCAGGTCCAGGCTTTGCAGGCCGGCATCGCGCAGCCGCATCTTGAGGGTGTCGAGTTCGAAAGTCTGTGCCATGGCTGCATGGTAGACGGCCTGGCGCAAAGTGGTCTGCCGCACCATCGCAAAGTGCACTGATGCAGCAGTCCATTACGGTCTTATAAAAACGCTTTTCCAACGAGCCACGCCATCCATGCCAGCTGCACACCCTCCCTCCTACCGCCTGCGCGACTGCCTGCCGCCCGTGATGGCGGGCCTGATCTCGGTCATCGTCAACTACGGCGGCACCTTCATCCTGGTCTTCCAGGCGGCCCGGGTGGCCGGCCTGGGCCCGGAGCTGACGGCCTCCTGGGTCTGGTCCGTGTCGATCGGCGTGGGCGTCACGGGCCTGCTGCTGAGCTGGTTCTCGCGCGAGCCCATCATCACCGCCTGGTCCACGCCGGCCGCCGCCTTCCTGGTGGTGGCCCTGTCCACCACGTCCCATGCCGAAGCCGTGGGTGCCTACATGGCATCGGCGGCGGCCTTCGTGCTGCTGGGCCTGTCGGGCTGCTTCGACCGGCTGATCCGGCTGATTCCCGGCGGCGTGGCGGCCGGGCTGCTGGCGGGCATTTTGCTGCAGTTCGGCATCAAGGCCTTCAGCGGCATGAGCGTGGACCCGGTGCTGGCCGCCGCGCTGATCTGCGCCTATGTGGCGCTGCGCCGCGTGGCGCCGCGCTATGCGGTGGTCGGCATCCTGCTGCTGGGCCTGGCCCTGCTGCTGGCCCAGGGCCGCGTGGATTTCTCGGGGATCCGGCCCGCGCTGGCGGCCCCCGTGGCGACGATGCCGGTGTTCTCGCTGAACGCCCTGCTCAGCGTGGCGCTGCCGCTGTTTCTCATCACGCTGACCGGCCAGTACATGCCCGGCATGCTGGTGCTGCGCAACGACGGCTTCAAGACCGCGGCCAGCCCCATCGTGGCCGTCACCGGCCTGGGCTCGCTGCTGATGGCGCCGTTCGGCTCGCACGCCTTCAACATCGCGGCCATCACGGCGGCCATCTGCACCGGGCCCGAAGCGCACGAAGACCCGTCCCGGCGCTGGATCGCGGGCATCGCGGCCGGGCTGTGCTACATCCTCGTGGGCGTCTTCGGCGTCACGCTGGCCGCCGTCTTCATGGCCTTGCCGGCCACCTTCATCGCCACGCTGGCGGGGCTGGCGCTGCTGGGCACCATCGGCACCAGCCTGGCCGGCGCACTGGCCGAGCCGCGAACGCGCGAGGCGGCGCTGATCACCTTTCTGGCGGCCTCGGCCAACATCCAGCTGCTGGGCATCGGCGGCGCCTTCTGGGGGCTGGCCATCGGCCTGGCCGCCCATGCGGTGCTCCATGGCCGCATGCCCGGCCCTGCCGCCGCCCCCACCGCACAACCCACCGCACAACCCACCGCAGGAGCCCGCTGATGACCATGACCATTGAAGCGCCCGGCGCCACCGCGACCCGGCACGCGCACCACGGCCTGTACCCCAAGGCCGCCAGCGTGGCGGACTTCCAGCGCAACCTGGCCACCGTGCACGCCCGCATGGCGGCGGCCTGCCGGCGCGTGGGCCGCGCAGCCGCCAGCGTGCGCCTGCTGCCGGTCAGCAAGACCATGGACGAGGCCAGCATCCGCCTGGCCCATGCCGCAGGCTGCCGCATGCTGGGCGAGAACAAGGTCCAGGAAGCCCACCGCAAATGGGAAGCCCTGGCCGACCTGCCCGGCCTGCGCTGGTCGGTCATCGGCCACCTTCAGACCAACAAGGCGCGCCTGGTGGCGCGCTTCGCCGACGAGTTCCAGGCGCTGGACAGCCTGCGCCTGGCCGAGGCGCTGGACCGGCGCCTGCAGGCCGAGGGCCGTGCGCTGGACGTCTTCGTGCAGGTCAACACCTCGGGCGAGGCCAGCAAGTACGGCCTGCCGCCCGAAGAGGTGGCGGGTTTCCTGAAGGCACTGCCAGCGTTCGGCGCGCTGCGCGTGCGCGGGCTGATGACGCTGGCCCTGCTGTCCACCGACGCGCCGCGCGTGCGCCAGTGCTTTGCCCTGCTGCGCACGCTGCGCGAGCGGCTGCGCCAGGATGCGCCCGCCGGCATGGCGCTGGACGAACTGTCCATGGGCATGTCCGGCGATTTCGAGATCGCCATCGAGGAAGGCGCCACCGTGGTGCGCGTGGGCCAGGCCATCTTCGGCGCGCGCGCCCTGCCCGACAGCCATTACTGGCCCGATGCCGCCAACCAGCCGGAACCTGCCGCATGAAGACCGCCATCGCCATACGCCATCTCGACTTCGAGGACCTGGGCACGCTGCAGCCGCTGCTGGCCGCGCGCGGCTATGCCGTGCGCCATGTGGATGCCACGCTGGACGACCTGCGCGACCCCGCGCTGCAGGCCGCCGACCTGATCGTGGCCCTGGGCGGACCCATCGGCGCCTTCGACGAGGCGCTGCACCCCTTCCTGGCCGATGAGCTCGCCCTGCTGCGCGAGCGCCTGGCCAGCGGCCGGCCGCTGCTGGGCATCTGCCTGGGCGCACAGCTCATCGCCCGCGCCCTGGGCGCCCGCGTGCGGGCCATGGGGCCCAAGGAAATCGGCTTCGGCCCGCTGGCACTGACCGCGCAGGGCCAGGCCTCGCCATTGGCGCTGCTGGGCGCCACGCCCGTGCTGCACTGGCATGGCGACCGGTTCGACATCCCGCCCGGCGCGCAGCGCCTGGCCTCCACGGCCATCTGCGAGAATCAGGCGTTTGCGCTGGGCCGCCGGGTGCTGGGCCTGCAGTTCCATCTGGAAGCCGACCCCCGCCGCCTGGAGCGCTGGCTGGTCGGCCACGCCTGCGAGCTGGCCCAGGCCGGCATCGACCCGCGCACGCTGCGCGGCGCGGCCCAGGGCCTGCATGCCGCCCTGCCCGCCGCCGCCCATGCCGTGTTCTCGCAATGGCTGGACCAGGCCGAGGAGCCGCCACGATGATGAACGATCCCCGCCTGCGGCCCCTGCCGCTGGACCTGCTGTCAGTGCAATCCCAGGTCGTCTATGGCCGCGTCGGCAACAACGTCGCCCTGCCCACGCTGGACGCGCTGGGCCTGGCGGCGGCGGCCGTGCCCACGGTGGTGTTCAGCAACACGCCGCACTACCCCAGCATGCACGGCGGCGCCATACCGCCCGAATGGTTTGCCGGCTACCTGGACGATCTGGTGGCACGCGGCGCGGCCCAGTCGCTGCGCGCCGTGCTCGTCGGCTACCTGGGCAGCCCGCAGCAGGCGGCCGTGCTGGCGCGCTGGACCGCAGCGCAGCAGCAGGCGCTGCCGCAATTGCGCGTGGTGATCGACCCGGTGATCGGCGACCATGACCACGGCATCTATGTGGACCCGGGCATGGTCCAGGCCTACCGGCGCCACCTGCTGCCGCTGGCCCACGGGCTCACGCCCAACCATTTCGAGCTGGAGCGCCTGGTGGACCGGCCGCTGCACCGCCTGGACGAGGTCATCGCCGCCGCACGCGGCCTGCTCAACGGCCGCACCGAATGGATGGCGGTGACCAGCGCCGCGCCCGACAGCGGCCCGCCGGACGAAATGCGCGTGGCCCTGGTCACGCGCGGCGGCGCCCAGCTCATCACCCATGTGCGCGTCGATGCCGCGCCCAAGGGCACGGGCGATCTTTTCAGCGCCGCCATCACCGGCCACTGGCTGCTGGGCGACAGCCTGCAGCAGGCGGCCCTGAAGGCCTGCGACCGCGTCGTGGCGGCGCTGCAGCAGACGCGGCGCGCCCAGTGCGCCGAGCTGCTGCTGCCCGGCAATGCGGACATGGCGCAGGCCCGTTATGCGTCGGCCGTCCAGACCGCCAGCTCGTAGCCGTCGGGGTCGATGAAGTGAAAGCGCCGCCCGCCCGGAAAGGCAAAGGTGGCGCGGCTGATGCGCGCGCCCGCTGCCTCGGCGCGGCGCTGCGCCTGCTCCAGGTCGTCGGCATAGAGGATGACCAGCGGGCCGCCGGGCCGCACAGGCTCGCCGGTCGTGAAGCCGCCCGTGAGGCGGCCGTCGCTGAACTCCGTGTAGGCCGGCCCGTAGTCGGTGAAAGTCCAGCCGAAGGCCTCGCCGTAGAAGGCCTTGCTGCGCGCGATGTCGGCCACGTTGAATTCGATGTTGTCGATCTGCCGGTCCTGTCCCCGGATGCCCATGTGCTGCTCCTTGCGGTGTTTGCGAAGCCGCCATCATCGGGCAGTGCGGCCGGCCTGTCTTGAACGAAACGGCCACCGGGCCCAGGCATCAGCCCAGCACCTGCGCCAGCAGGGCCGAGGTGCCCATGCCGCACAGCGCGCGCACCTCGCGCGACAGATGGGCCTGGTCGGCATAGCCGGCCTCGAAGGCCAGCGCCGCCAGCGGCAGGGCGCGGTCCGCACGCGCCAGCGCCAGCACGCGCTGCAAGCGCAGGATGCGCTCCAGCGTCTTGGGCCCGTAGCCGAACTGCGCATGGCACAGGCGCCTGAGGCTGCGCTCGGACAGGCCCGCACGCTCACGCATGGCGGCCAGCACGCGCGAGGCATCGCGGGCAGGCGCCGCCGCCAGCGCGAACAGCTGCGCCGCCAGCCCATCGGGCGCCGCCGCCTCGCCGCCCAGGCGGAGCAACTGCCGCTGGAACATGGCCTGCCGTTCGCCCGGCCCCGCCGCATCCTGCATGCGCTGCGCGAACTCCAGCGCGCGCGGCCCTGCCAGATCGCGCAGCGGCACGGCCTGGCCGGTGATCTCCTGCATGGGCACTCCCAGCCAGGCGCGCGCCGCGCCCGGCGCAAAGCGCGCACCCAGCACCTGCGCGCCCCGCTCCAGCACGGGCCGAGCCGCCACCCGGTCCGGCCCCACGGCCAGCAGCTGCCCGCTTTTCCAGACGATGTCCACGCAGCCGTCGGGCACCACGACGAAGCCGCCCGCATAGTCGCCGGCGACCGTGCTGCTCCACAGGCTCTGGAAATGGCGGCGCAGCGCGGGCGGAGGCCGCTGCTCGCGGTAGGCGCCGGAAGGCGCGTGCGGTTCGGCGTCCATCGGACTCATACCCCCAGCGGCAGGTCCGCCTTCTTCAGCGTGCGCAGCACGAAGCTGGACTGGCTGTGGCGTATGCCCTTGATCTTGTAGAGCTTCTCGCGCAGCAGCCGCTCATAGTCGCGCGTGTCCTTGACCACCACGCGCAGCAGGTAGTCGTACTCGCCCGAGACCAGGTGCGCCTCCACCACCTCGGGGATGGTGGCCAACTGCTCACCAAACTTCTCCAGCGTGTTGTCACTGTGGCTGTTGAGCGTGACCATCAACAACACCGTGTCGGCAAACCCCAGGGTCTGGGGGTTGATGCGCACGGTATAGCCCTCGATCACACCCTCGTCCTCCATGCGCTTGATGCGCGTCCAGCAGGGCGAGCTGGTCAGGCCGACGCGCTTGCTCAGGGCTTGCAGGCTGATGCGCGCATCCTGCTGCAGTGCTTCCAGGATGGCGATATCGAATTTGTCCAGTTTCATGCTGCGACGGCTCGGTGATTCGGAAAATTTTCCTGATTCTCCACCGTAATCCAGAAATTTCAGCAGCCTTTGCTGTGCCATCCCGGGCACAGTGAGGGCATGAATGCCTCCGTCGAAGCCCTCCAGCGCCCCGCGGCCGCTGCCGCCCTGATGCAAGCCGAGCCGGCCCGCCTGCCGCGCAACGGGGCCGAGGCCCTGATTGCCGGCCTGCTGGCCCTGGGCGTGGACACGGTCTTCGGCTACCCCGGCGGTGCGGTGCTGCCGCTCTATGACGCCCTGCACGGCGAGCCGCGTCTGCGCCATGTGCTGGTGCGCCACGAGCAGGCTGCGGTGCACGCGGCCCAGGGCTATGCGCGCAGCACGGGTCGCGTGGGCGTAGTCTTCGTGACCTCGGGTCCGGGCATGAGCAACACCACCACGGGCCTGCTGGATGCCCTGTGCGACTCGATTCCCGTGCTGTGCATCAGCGGTCAGGTGGCCACCACGGCCATCGGCACCGATGCCTTCCAGGAGTGCGATGCCCTGGGCATTTCCCGGCCCGTGACCAAATGGAATGCCCAAGTGCGCCGCGTTGAGGATCTGCTGCCCTTGCTGGGTGAGGCCCTGCGGCGCTGCCGCGAGGGGCGGCCCGGG
>JBHIXF010000002.1:0-173585 GCA_041984925.1 Comamonas sp. | reverse complement strand
TTGGAGTGCATCCGGTGCGGGGCGAAACCCTCCAGATCGCCCACCCCGCCGAAGCCGCGCACCGGCAGAACGTCGCGCCGCGTGAGGATGCGCTCGCCATCCCAGTCGAAGAAGAGTTCGGGCGAGACGGACAGCACCTGTTCGTCGCCGCTGTCCATGCAGGCCACGTAGCCGCCGGGCTGGGCGCGGCGCAGCGCGGCGAACAGCGAGGGAATGCTGCCCAGCAGCCGCCCGCGCAGCTGCGCCGTGTAGTTGATCTGGTAGCAGTCGCCGGCCGCGATGGCCTCGTGGATGCGGGCGATGGCGGCATCGAAGTCCGCGCGCTCCAGCCCCGGCTGCCATTGCGCCTGCGCAGGGCCCGTGGCCTGCTCCTCTTGCGCGGGCCAGGGCCGGGGCCCATCGAAGACGGCGAACCAGGCCAGGGGTTCGCCGGCCGGCGTGGCATGCAGGGCATCGGCATAGGCCCGGTCAAACGCCGCCGCGGCCTCGTAACGCAGCCAACCCAGGCACCACAGGCCGGATTCGGCGGCCTGCTGCACGGCATCGAGCACGCCGCGCACCTGGTGCGGCGCGTGGGCCGACAGGTGGCGCAGTGGCGGCCCGAAGCCATGGCGCAGCCGGGCGGCCGCGCCGTCATGGGGGTTGGGAAAATCGATCAGAAAATTCACAGAAATGCCGTCAAAGCTTGCTGCAATTGCGCCTATTGCTATCGATAAAATAGCAAACCGAGGGCGCTGGCCGCCCAGTGTAGAGCCTGGAGCGCGGCGGCAGGCGGGCAGGCGGCGACCACCCCGGATGCCTGGGGGACATCCATGAAAAAAACGCCCCGCAGGGCGTCAAACCAAGCGTCCGGCGGGACGCTTTCCACCAACAGGCCCGGCGGCATGCCGGGCCCATCTGCATTCACATCACTTCTGGGTGACGGTGTGCTGGTTCTCGAACTTCGCGACGGCCTCGCGGTAGGCGGGGCCGCTGCGCAGTTGCTGGTAGCGGGCCAGGCCGCGCTGGTATTCGGCCGACTGGTAGCTGATCTCACGGTCGGCGGAGGGGGAAGGCAGGTAGGTCATGCCGGCCTGGTGCCACATTTCGAGGTCGGCCAGCACTTCGGCGCGGCTCAGGCCGGCGCTTTGGGAGGAGGCGGGGACGATGGCTTCCTGGGCCATGGCGGTGCCGGCAAGGCCCAGGGTCAGGGCGGCCAGTGCAGTGGAGAGGGTACGCATGTCAGATCCTTTCAAAAGGCCGGTCGGCGGTCGATTCCTCGCGGCATGGCTGAACTATGCGGCACCGCAGCATTCGGCGTCTGTGCGTTTTCTCACGCGTTTGCCCATCTGGCGGGCGCGGTGGGAAAAAGTCTGTTTCGCGGCTGGCAACAAAAGCGGCTGGAACAAGAGCGGCCGGCCCTGTTCAGCGCGCTTCCTCGAGCAGCACGCGCAGGCCCTCGACATGGCAGATGCGCAGGTTGCGGCCCTCGCGGCGCAGCAGCCCCAGGCGCGCCAGGCGCGACATCTCGCGTGCCACTTCCTCGCGGCTGGTGCCCAGCAGCAGGGCCAGGTCGCTTTGCCGGGGCGCCGGCGCGAGCAGGGCCTGGCCGCCTTCCACGCCCGCGCGCTCGCAGCGCTCCAGCAATTGGGCATGCAGGCGGCTGCGCACGGACAGCGTGCCCAGGCTGACCATGCGCCGCGCCAGCGCCAGCGCCAGATCGCTGAGCCGTCCGATGAAGGCGCGCAGCACCTGGGGCTCATTCATGAGCAGCGCCTCCACGTCCTCGTGGGCCAGCGAGGCGACCAGGCTGGTCTCCACCGCCTCGACGACCAGGGATATGCCGCCGCAGTCGTTTTGCTGCTGGGGCAGCCCGCCGAAGAAGACCCCCTGGGCGATCTCGCCCAGCGTGAGTCCGCGCCCGTTCGCCGCAAAACTGCTGACACGCAGGCCGCCCTGCACGAGCATGTAGAGGCGCTGGTCGACGTAGGCGCCTTCCAGCGCCTGGTACGGCGCCAGCTGCTGCCAGCGGCACTGCGCCGCCAGTTCGGCCAGGCGCTCGTCGGCCAGGCTTTGCAGCAAGTGGACATGGCGCAGGCCCTGCCAGGCCACCGACGGGACATGCGGGGAAAGCTGTGGGGAAACGGACATAGGGCAACAAGGTGGGGCGCATCCGCAAGGCCTCATCGGGCCTTGCCATCCGTCGCGGGGACCACAGCATAGCGCCATCGCCCTCATCCGTCGCGGGGCGCGCCGGGGCATGGCCCGGCCCGGCATGGCATGGGGTCCCGGCGGACAGCCAGGGGGACAGCGGGAGGACAGGCGGGCGCTGCGCGCATCGCATAGACTCGCGGCAATTGCATCCCCTGAGAGCGCCCCATGTCCCAAGCCCCCGCCACCGCCGGCACGCCCTACGGCACCATTCCTCCCGCCTCGCCGCTGCCCCAGCGCCGCCCCGTGAGCCTGCCGCGCCTGGCCCAGATGCGCGAGGCCGGCGAGAAGATCACCATGGTCACCGCCTATGACGCCACCTTCGCGGCCGTGGCCGATGCGGCCGGGGTGGAGTGCATCCTGGTCGGCGACTCCCTGGGCATGGTCTGCCAGGGCCTGCACAGCACGGTAGGCGTGTCGCTGCAGGACATGTGCTATCACACGGCCAGCGTGGCGCGCGGCCTGCACCGCGTGCAGGGAACGGCCTGGCTGATCGCCGACATGCCCTATGGCAGCTACGCCGAAAACCGCGAGCAGGCCATGCGCAGCGCCTGCGCGCTGATGCAGGCCGGCGCCCACATGGTCAAGCTCGAAGGCGGCGGCTGGACCGCGCCCACGGTGCAGTTCCTGGTCGAGCGCGGCGTGCCCGTGTGCGCCCACCTGGGACTGACGCCCCAGACCGTGCATGCGCTGGGCGGCTACCGCGTCCAGGGCAAGAGCGACGAAGGCGCGGCCACGCTGCGCCGCCACGCGCTGGAGTTGCAGGATGCGGGCGCCTCCATGCTGGTGCTGGAGATGGTGCCGGCGCAGCTGTCGCGCACTCTCACGGCCGAGCTGCCGCACTGCCACACCATCGGCATCGGCGCGGGCAGCGGCACGGCCGGCCAGGTGCTGGTGCTGCACGACATGCTGGGCGTGAACCTGGGCAAGATGGCGCGCTTCGTGCACAACTTCATGGCGGACGCGGGCAGCGTCAAGGGCGCCTTCGAGGCCTATGTGCAGGCCGTCAAGAACGGCAGCTTCCCCGACGACAGCAAGCACGCCTGGTAAGCCCGCCGCGCCGCCCCCTCCACCGCTTTTCCGCCCTCCGCTGCGCTTTTCCATGCAAATCGTCCACTCCATCCCCGACCTGCGCGCCATCCTGGCCAACAAGGGTCGTCCCGCCTTCGTGCCCACCATGGGCAATCTGCACGAGGGCCACCTGTCCCTGGTGCGCACCGCGCGCCAGCACGGCGACATCACGGTGGCCAGCATCTTCGTGAACCGCCTGCAGTTCCTGCCGCACGAGGATTTCGACAGCTACCCGCGCACCTGGGACGCCGACTGCGCCAAGCTGCGCTCCGAGGGCTGCGATCTGCTGTTCGCACCGCGCGAGGCCGACCTCTACCCCGAGCCCCAGACCTTCAGGATCCAGCCGGATCCGCAGCTGGCCGACATGCTGGAAGGCCATTTCCGGCCCGGCTTCTTCACGGGCGTGTGCACCGTGGTGATGAAGCTGTTCTCGGCCGTGTTCTTCGCCAGCGGCGGCGGCACCGCCGTCTTCGGCAAGAAGGACTTCCAGCAGTTGATGGTGATCCGCCGCATGGTCGAGCAGTTCGCGCTGCCCGTGGACATCGTGGCCGGCGACACGGCGCGTGCCGAGGACGGCCTGGCGCTGAGCTCGCGCAACGGCTACCTGAGCGACGAGGAGCGCCAGCAGGCCCTGGCGCTTTCGCAGGCGCTGCGGCAGCTGGCCGAGTCCGCACGCGCGGGCCAGGCGCCGCTGGCAGAGCTGGAGGCCTGGGCCATGCAATCGCTGGCCGCCCAGGGCTGGGAGCCGGACTACCTGACGGTGCGCCTGCGCCGCGACCTGCAAGTGCCCGCCGACGGCCCGCAACTGGCCAGCGCCCCCCTGGTGGCCCTGGGCGCCGCGCGCCTGGGCAGGACGCGCCTGATCGACAACCTGGAGTTCTGATCCAGCGCAAGGCGCCCCCGGCCACGGCGGTCCAAGCTGGAGCCATGGCCAAGAAATTCCCCCTCCACCCCGCGCACCCCGAGCGTACCTGCTGGGGCTGCGACCAATACTGCGCACGCGATGCACTGGCCTGCGGCAATGGCTCGGACCGCACCCAGCATCCCGTGGAGATCTTCGGCGAGGACTGGATGCAGTGGGGGCCGGGCGCGGTGCCCGAGCCCGCCGCCGACCCCGCGCCTCAATCCACCAGGTAGCGCTCCACCAGCAGGCTCCAGTACGCGGCGCCGGTCAGCAGGTTGTCGTCATTGAAGTCGTAGCGGGGGTGGTGCACGGGATGGCAGTGCTCGCTGAACAGGCCATTGCCCAGGCGCAGATAGCAGCCCGGACGGCGCTCCAGCATGAAGGCGAAATCCTCGCCCGGCGTGATCGGGCCGAAGTCCGGGTCCACGCGCTGCGGCCCCACCAGCTCGCGCGCGACCTCCACGGCGAAGTCGACCTCCCGACCGGTGTTGACCAGCACCGGATAGCCCTGCTGGTGCTCGATCTCCACGCTGGCGCCATAGCTTTGCGCCTGCCCCCGGGCGATGGCCTCGATGCGCTCGCGCAGCTGCACCCGCACGCCCGGATCGAAGCAGCGCACGCTCAGCTCGATGCGCGCCTCGTCGGGAATGACGCCGTAGAAGCCGCCCGATTGCAGCGAGCACACGGACAGCACCGCCGTCTGCAGGGGATCGACATTGCGCGAGACGATGCTTTGCAGCGCCATCACGATGCTGGCCGAGACCACGGACGGGTCCACCGTGAGATGCGGACGCGCCACATGCCCGCCCTTGCCGATGACGCGGATGGCGATCTTGTCCGTCGCCGGCTGGAAGGCGCCCTTGCGCATCATGAAGTGCCCGAGCTCGGCGCCCGGATGGTTGTGCATGCCGAACACGGCATCGCAGGGAAAGCGCTCGAACAGTCCGTCGGCGATCATGCGCTCGGCCCCGCTGTCATGGCCGCGCTCCTCGGCCGGCTGGAAGTACAGGTGCAGCGTGCCCGAGAAGTGGCGCGTCCTGGCCAGGTACCGGGCCGCGCCCAGCAGCATGGCGGTGTGGCCGTCGTGGCCGCAGGCGTGCATCTTGCCGTCGATGCGGCTGGCGTAGGGCAGGCCGGTCTTTTCCTGCATGGACAGGGCATCCATGTCGGCGCGCAGGCCGATGCGGCGGCTCCCGGCCCCCGAGCGCAGCGTGCCGACCACGCCCGTGGTGCCCACGCCGGTGGCCACTTCGAAGCCCCATTCGGCCAGCTTTTCGGCGACCAGCGCGGCCGTGGCGCACTCCTCGAAGGCGATCTCGGGATGGCTGTGGATGCGGTGGCGGATGGCCCGGATCTCGGGCATGTCCTCGGCCAGCTGGTCCAGCTTCTCGTGTCTTGCGTCGTGTCTTGCGTTGGTGGTCATGCTCTGGCTCACTCGGCACGCAGGTCCAGCTGCCTGACGGCGTCGTTCCACTTGCGGTGCTCGGCCGCCAGGAAGGCCTGGAAGTCGGCCGGTGTGCCGGGCATGAGCTCGTTGCCGGTGGAGGCCAGCGTGTTCTGGAGGTCCGGCTGGGCCAGCACTTTCTGCAGGGCGGCGTTGAGCTTGTGGATGACCGCCTGCGGCGTTCCCTGGGGCGCGACCAGGCCGTACCAGGAGGTGACGTCGAAGCCCGGATAGCCGGATTCGGCGATCGTCGGGATCTGGGGCAGGGTCTTGAGCCGCGCGGCGCCCGAGACGGCCAGGCCGCGCATCTTGCCTGCCTGGATCATGGGGCCGGAGGACGAGGCGATGTCGAAGGCCACGTCCACATCCCCGGCCAGGATGGCCGTGAGCAGGGGGGCCGTGCCCTTGTACGGCACATGGGTCATGCGCATGCCGGCGCGGGCATTGAGCATCTCCATGGCGATCTGCGGGCTCACGCCAGCGCCCGTGGAGCCGTAGTTGATCCCGCCGGGACGGGCCTGGGCCTGCGCCACCAGCTGGCGGACATCGCGCAGCGGCGAATCCTGCCGCACGACCAGGATGTTGGGTACCTTGACCAGGCCGCCCACAGGTGCGAAGTCCCGGGCCAGGTTGGCCTTCATCGAGGGGTACAGCAGGCCCGGGCTGTAGACCAGCGAGGTGCCGCCGAACAGCAGGGTGTGGCCGTCGGCCGGCGCCTTGGCCACGAACTGCGCCGCGATGTTGGTGCCGGCGCCCGGCTTGTTCACCACGATGACGGCCTGGCCCAGTTCGCGGCCCAGCCCGTCGCCGACCAGGCGCGCCGTGGTGTCGGCCGAGCCGCCCGGCGTGAAGCCCACGACGATCTGCAGCGGCTGCGTGGGAAAGCGCGGCTCCTGGGCGGCCGCGGCAGTGGCCAGCGCGCAGGCCAGGGCCGGCAGGATGAGGCGGGGGCGGGGATGGACCACGGTCATGTCTCCTCATATGGCTCTTGAATGGCGTCTTTCCGGACCGGATCGCCCTGTGCCTGGCGGGCCGCCTGAAATTGAAATTCAGTGTAGGTTTCGGGTATTGATTCAACAAATCGATATGGATGATGTCTCGCATCGATCATTTCAATCTGCGTTCGTTCGACCTGAACCTGCTGCTGGCTTTCGATGCGCTGATGCAAGAGCGCAGCGTGACGCGCGCCGCCGCCTGCCTGCGCATCAAGCAGCCGGCCATGAGCCATGCGCTGTCCACGCTGCGCCTGCTGATGGACGACGAGCTGTTCGTGCGCGTGGGCTACCGCATGGAGCCCACGCTGATGGCGCGCGAACTGCACGGCCCGGTGCGCGAGCTGCTGGAGGCCTCGCAAAGGCTGCTGCTGTCGCGCCGCAGCTTCGATCCGGCCACCGATGAGCGCAGCTTTCGCATCGGCATCTCCATCCAGTCCGAATCGTTGCTGGTCTCCGAGCTGTACGCCGACCTGGCCGTGTCCGCGCCACGCGTCAAGCTGCTGCTCAGCCCCACCAGCCGCGAGCGCGCCTTCGACGCGCTGGATGCCGAGCAGATCGACCTGGCCATCGGCTACCTGCCCGGAGGCAGCGCCTGGCACCGCCGCCAGCTGCTGTTCGACCTGGGCGTGGTCTGCTGCTACCACCCGGCCCTGCTTGGCCTTGCCGCACCGCTGAGCCTGGCGCAGTACCAGGCCGGGCGCCACGCCATGATCTCGGCCAAGGACAGCCTGTACGGCTACCTGGAAGACGCGCTGCTGGCTGCGGGCGTGGTCATCAACCCCGTGCTCGCGGCCTCCAACTTCCTCACGCTGTTCGCCACCGTGGCGCGCGCGCCGCTGATGACCACGGTGCCGGCCATCGTGGCGCGCCACTATGCGCCGCTGTTCGGCCTGGCCGTCAGCCCGCTGCCGTTCGCCTTTCCGTCCTTTCCGGTGGAGCTGATCTGGCATGCGCGCAGCCATGAGGACAGCGCCCACCGCTGGCTGCGCCAGCGCCTGGAGCGCAGCGCCCTGGCCATCATTCCCGCCGACATGGCCCGCGCCCCGGCGGCCTGATGCCCCCGCGCCTTCAGCCGACCTCGGCCACCTCGGCGGCCAGCGCATCGACCAGCCATTGCACCTCGGCCACGGCCGGGCGGTGCAGCGGCAGCAGGGCATGGACCTGGAACGGGATGGAAAAGGCCAGCGGCCGCACGACCAGCTGCGGGCCCGCGCAGGCGCGCGCCGTGAGCGGATTGACGATGGCCACGCCCAGGCCATGCTGCACCATGGCGCACACGGCCACGGCGCTGTGCGTTTCGAGGTACAGCCCACGCTGCACGCCGGCACGCTCGAATACGGCATCGATCTGCTGGCGGTAGGGGTCGTCGCGCGCCAGGCTGACAAAGCTTTCTGCGGCGAAGTCCGCGGCCTGCAGCACCGGCTTTGCCGCCAGCGCATGGCCGGCCGGCAGCACCGCCACCTCGTCCATGGCCGGCAGCGCCAGCGCGCGCGTGCCCGGCGGCGCCTCGGCCAGTTCGGCCAGGCCCAGGTCGTAGCGCTGGGCGGACATCCACTCCTGCAGCAACGGCGCCTCCTGCGTGGCCACGCTGACCGCCACCGGCCCATGCAGCGCATGCAACCGCGCCAGCGCCCCTGGCAGCAGCGCATGGCTGAGCGCCGGCAGGCACAGCACGCCGATGCGGGCCTGGTGCGGCCGCCCCAGCGCCAATGCATGCTCGACCACGCGGTCCAGGCCCTGCCAGCTGCGCTGCACCTCGGCCCACAGCGACAGCGCGCGCGCCGTGGGGCGCAGCCGCCCCTGGACCCGGTCGAACAGCGCGTAACCCAGCAGGCTTTCCAGCCGCGCCAGTTCGCGGCTGACCGTGGGCTGGGAACTGAACAGCATTTGCGCAGCGCCCGTGGTGCTGCCGCTGAGCATCAGCGCGCGGAAGACTTCGAGGTGGCGGTGGGAGATGCGCGGCTCGGGCGGCTGGCGGGGTTGTGTCGCATTCATGCGGCTTGAATATATCCAGGTTGAATTGCCAACATAAAAACAGGTATTGGACTGAATACACCTTCGGTCCCATCATGCGCGGCAGTTCCGTTGAAAGAGACATCGATGTCCAACCCCTTCTCCCCTGCCCGGCTCTGGGCACTGGCCGACCAGTTCGGCACGCCCCTGTGGGTCTACGACGCCGCCACCATCCGCGCGCGCATCGCACAGCTCAAGGCCTTCGACACCATCCGCTTCGCCCAGAAGGCCTGCTCCAACATCCACATCCTCAAGCTCATGCGCGAACAGGGCGTGAAGGTGGACGCGGTCTCGCGCGGCGAGATCCTGCGCGCGCTGGCGGCCGGCTACCGTGCCGGCCATGGCCAGGACCTGCACAGCGACATCGTGTTCACCGCCGACGTGATGGACGAAGCGACGCTGGCCTGCGTGGCCGAGCACAAGGTGCCCGTGAACGCCGGCTCCATCGACATGCTGCACCAGCTGGCCCAGGCCTCGCCCGGGCACCCGGTCTGGCTGCGCATCAACCCCGGCTTCGGCCACGGCCACAGCAACAAGACCAACACGGGCGGCGAGCACAGCAAGCACGGCATCTGGCACAGCGACCTGCTGGCCGCGCTGGACGCCATCCGCACCGGCGGCCTGACCCTGGCCGGCCTGCACATGCACATCGGTTCGGGCGTGGATTACGGCCACCTGCAGCAGGTCTGCGGCGCCATGGTGGAGCTGGTGCGCGCCACGCGCCAGGCAGGACACGACCTGCAGGCCATCTCGGCCGGCGGCGGCCTGTCCATCCCCTACCGCGAGGGCGACGCCACCATCGACACGGCCCACTACCACGGCCTGTGGGATGCGGCGCGCAAGCAGGCCGAGGCCATCGTGGGCCACGCCCTGGGACTGGAGATCGAGCCGGGCCGCTTCCTGGTGGCCGAATCGGGCGTGCTGCTGGGCCAGGTGCGCGCCACCAAGAACGCGGGCAGCAACCACTTCGTGCTGGTGGACACCGGCTTCAACGAGCTGATGCGCCCCTCCATGTACGGCAGCTGGCACGGCATGCAGGTGCTGCGCCGCGACGGCCAGGCCCTGCCCACCCGCGACGCCGTGGTCGCCGGCCCGCTGTGCGAATCGGGCGACGTATTCACCCAGGGCGATGGCGGCGTGGTGCTGCCGCGCCCGCTGGCCGGCGCCTCGGTGGGCGACCTGCTGGTCATCCATGACACGGGCGCCTACGGCAGCTCCATGTCCAGCAACTACAACACGCGCCCGCTGGCCGCCGAGGTGCTGGTGGACGGTGCCGAAACCCGCCTGATCCGCCGCCGCCAGACGGTGGAGGAACTGCTGGCGCTGGAGCTGGATCTGTAGGCATCGCAGAACAAGCCCCGCAGCCGTCACGCTGCAGGGCTTGTTCGCAGGCCCAGGCCCCCGGGCCTCACTCCCCGCGTGGATCGCGCGCCATCAGGTGCTGCACGGCCTCGGCGGCGCGCAGGCGGCCGTCGAGCAGGTCCACCACGGTCTCGGTGATGGGCATCTCCACGTTGAGCAGCCGCGCGCGCGCCAGCACGGTGCGCGCGCTGTACACGCCTTCGGCCACGTGGCCCAGCGAGGCCACGGCCTCGTCCAGCGTGCGGCCCTGGGCCAGCAGCAGGCCCACCTTGCGGTTGCGCGACAGATCGCCCGTGGCCGTGAGCACCAGATCGCCCAGGCCCGACAGGCCCATGAAGGTCTCGGTGCGTGCGCCCAGCGCCAGGCCCAGGCGCGTCATCTCCGCAAGCCCGCGCGTGACCAGGGCCGCGCGCGCGTTGAGCCCCAGCTGCAGGCCGTCGCACAGGCCGGTGGCGATGGCCAGCACGTTCTTGACCGCCCCGCCTACCTCCACGCCCACGATGTCGGCATTGGCATAGACGCGCATGGCACCGCCGTGGAAGGCCGCGACCAGGGCATCGCTGACTTCGGGATGGCGGCTTGCGGCCACCAGCGCCGTGGGCTGGTGGCGCGCCACCTCGGCCGCGAAGCTGGGCCCGCTGAGCACGCCGCTGCACAGGTCCGGCGCCACCTGGGCGCAGACCTCGTGGGCCATCAGCCCATGCGAGGCCGCCGAAGCACCGGGCGCCACGGCCTCGAAGCCCTTGCACAGCCAGGCCACGGGCGCCGATGCATGCCGCAGGCGCAGCAGCCATTCGCGCAGGGCCGCCATGGGCGTGCCGATGACGATCAGGTCGGCGGCAGCCAGTGGCCCCTCGATCTCGCCCTGCACGATCTGCAAGCCGGGCGGAAAGGCCGCGCCGGGCAGGTAGCGGGCGTTCCCGCGCTGCGCCTGCATGGCCTGCGCCTGGGCGGCATCGCGTGCCCACAGGGCCACGGTGCGTCCGTCCCCGCGCGCGGCGGCGCTCATCGCCAGTGCCGTGCCCCAGGCGCCGGCGCCAATCACCACAATGTTCATATCTGCTCGGATGGTTGCTGCAAACAATGAAAAAAAGAGGCCTGAAGGCCTCTTTTCTTGTACCACAGCGAAGCGACGGCAGCCGCGTTCGCAGAGCGGCGGCTTACTGCGGCAGGGAGTTGCCGTCGGCCTGGGCGGCCGCCTGCTGCTGCTCGTACATGGCCTGGAAGTTGATTTCCGCCAGGTGCACGGGCGGGAAGCCGGCACGGGTGACCACGTCGGCCACGTTGCCGCGCAGGTAGGGGTAGATGATCTGCGGGCAGGCGATGCCGATCACGCCGCCCATCTGGTCCTCGGGCACGTTGCGGATCTCGAAGATGCCGGCCTGCTTGGCCTCGACCAGGAACACGGTCTTGTCCTGGATCTTGGTCTGCACGGTGGCCGTCACGGCCACTTCGAAGATGCCTTCGGCCACCGGAGTCGCTTCGACGCCGAGCTGGATGTCCACGCTGGGCTGTTCCTGCTCCAGCAGGATGGCGGGCGAATTGGGCTGCTCCAGCGACAGGTCCTTGAGGTAGACGCGCTGGATCTGGAAGACGGGAGTGTCCTGTTCGGCCATGGAATCAGTCTTTCTAGGCAAAGAGCCCGGCCTGGCGACCAGGGCATCAAAAAATACACCAACAAAATGCCCGCTGCGAAGCGGTTGCGCAGCGGGCACCTGGGCCTGCATTATGCAGTGCCCGGATTTCAGTTCTGCAGCATGGGCACGAGGCCGCCATTGGCATCCAGCGCCATGAGGTCATCGCATCCGCCCACATGGTGCCCGCCGATGAAGATCTGGGGCACCGTGCGGCGGCCCGTGCTTTCCATCATCTGCGCGCGCGCGGCAGGGTCGGTGTCGATGCGGATCTCCTCGATCTGCTCCACGCCCTTGGACTTGAGGATCTGCTTGGCCCGGATGCAGTAGGGGCAGACAGCGGTGGTGTACATCTTCACGGCTTGCATGTGCAGCTTTCTCCGAATGTGCATGCCGCCTGGGGGATCGGGGATCGGCGGCTTTCATCGTTTCCAGGTGGAGGCGCTTCAGGCCTTTTCAACCGGCATGCCGGCATCGCGCCATGCCTTCAGGCCGCCGGCCAGGGCCTGGGCCTTTTCATAGCCCAGCTTGCGGGCCATGGCCTCGGCACGCGCGGCGCGGTTGCCCTTGGCGCAGATCAGCACCAGCGGCAGCGCCTTGTTCTTGACGGTCGTGGGCAGCTTTTCCTCGAACTGGCCCAGGGGCAGGTTTTTCGCGCCGTTGGCGTGGGCGGCCGCGAACTCCTCGGGCTCGGAGACATCGATGACCACGGCCTTTTGGCGGTTGATCAGTTGCACGGCCTGCGCGGCCGTCAGCGACCCGCCGCCGGTGCCGCGCACCATGGGCAGCAGCAGCATCACGCCCGACGCCAGCGCGATCAGGATCAAATACCAGTTATCGATGATGAATTTCACGTCATTCCTTGGGTTGGCAAACCCGTCAATTCTAGAATGTCGGCTTTTGCCCCCGCGACAGTCCCGCCTTGTCGCATCGAGAGACTTAGAAAGCCGCCATGTACAAGCTCGTGCTGATCCGCCACGGTGAATCCACCTGGAACCTCGAAAACCGCTTCACCGGCTGGACCGACGTGGACCTGACCGCCACCGGCGTCGAGCAGGCCAAGAACGCCGGCCGGCTGCTCAAGGCCGAAGGCTACGACTTCGACATCGCCTACACCAGCGTGCTCAAGCGCGCCACGCGCACGCTGTGGCACGCCCTCGACGAAATGGACCGCACCTGGCTGCCCGTGGTCCACAGCTGGCGCCTGAACGAGCGCCACTATGGTGGCCTGCAGGGACTGAACAAGGCCGACATGGCCAAGCAGTATGGCGACGCCCAGGTCCTGGTGTGGCGCCGCAGCTACGACACGCCGCCGCCGGCGCTGGAGCCCCAGGACCCGCGCAGCGAGCGCGGCGACATCCGCTATGCCCAGCTGCAGCCCGAGCAGATTCCGCTGACCGAGTGCCTGAAGGACACGGTGGCGCGCGTGCTGCCGTTCTGGAACGAAACCATGGCACCAGCCATCAAGAGCGGAAAGCGCGTCGTGGTGGCCGCCCACGGCAACTCCATCCGCGCGCTGATCAAGTACCTGGACGGCATTTCGGACGATGCCATCGTCGGCGTCAACGTGCCCAATGGCATCCCATTGGTCTACGAACTCGATGCCGATCTCAAGCCCATTCGCCACTATTACCTCGGCGACGCCGAAGCGGCCGCCAAGGCAGCCGCCGCCGTGGCGGCCCAGGGCAAGGCTTGAGCAGCGCCCGCCCGAGGTAAGCGCCCGCTACAGAAATTACCCCCCATACGCTGTTTTGGGGGAACCACGCGGGCGCCTGCCTTTCCAAGCGGGTGTATATTGATGCGGTTAAAGGGGTGATATGGGCCAGAAAATCAAAATTGCCGGCTGGGTTTCCGTAGGCGTCATCGCCGGAGCACTGACCACGGTGTCCTTGCAGACCGTGGCACGCGGTGCCATGACCCCGCTGCCGCTGGAAGAGATACAGCAGTTGTCCGCGGTGTTCGGCCTGATCAAGACGGACTATGTGGAGCAGGTCGACGACAAGAAGCTGATCACCGATGCCATCTCCGGCATGGTCTCCAGCCTCGATCCGCATTCGCAGTACTTCGACAAGAAGTCCTACAAGGAATTCCGCGAGGGCACCTCGGGCCGCTTCGTCGGCGTGGGCATCGAGATCACGCAGGAAGACGGCCTGATCAAGGTCGTCTCGCCCATCGAGGGCTCCCCTGCCTTCCGCGCAGGCCTGAAGACGGGTGATCTGATCACCAAGATCGACGACACGGCCGTCAAGGGCCTGTCGCTCAACGACGCCGTCAAGCGCATGCGCGGCGAGCCCAACACCAAGGTGCAGCTGACCATTCTGCGCAAGGACGAAAGCCGCAGCTTCCCCGTGACCATCACGCGCGAGGAAATCAAGACGCAGTCGGTCAAGGGCAAGCTGGTCGAGCCCGGCTACGCCTGGATCCGCCTGAGCCAGTTCCAGGAGCGCACGGTCGACGACTTCGTGCGCAAGGTGGAAGAGCTGTACAAGCAGGACCCGAACATCAAGGGCCTGGTGCTGGACCTGCGCAACGACCCGGGCGGCCTGCTCGACGCGGCCGTGGCCATCTCCGCGGCCTTTCTCCCGCCCGACGTGACCGTGGTCTCGACCAATGGCCAGCTGGCCGAAAGCAAGGCCACCTACAAGGCCTCTCCCGAGTTCTACGCGCGCCGTGGCATGGGCGATCCGCTGCAGCGCCTGCCCGCCTCCCTGAAGAAGCTGCCGCTGGTGGTGCTGGTCAACGAAGGCTCGGCCTCGGCCAGCGAGATCGTGGCCGGCGCCCTGCAGGACCACAAGCGCGCCATCATCATGGGCAGCCAGACCTTCGGCAAGGGCTCGGTGCAGACCGTGCGCCCCCTGGGACCCGACACGGGCCTGAAGCTGACCACGGCACGCTACTACACGCCCAGCGGCAAGTCCATCCAGGCCAAGGGCATCGTGCCCGACGTGATGGTGGATGAAACCTCCGAAGGCGACCTGTACGCCGCCCTGCGCATGCGCGAGGCCGATCTCGAAAAGCACCTGTCCAGCGGACAGGGCGCCGAAGTCAAGGACGAAGTGCGCGAAAAGGCCCGCGAGGAAGCCCGCAAGCGCCTCGAAGAGGAGGCCAAGAAGCCGCTGGCCGAGCGCCGCCTGCCCGAATTCGGCACCGACAAGGACTTCCAGTTGCAGCAGGCGCTCAACCGCCTCAAGGGCCAGCCCGTCATGGTCAGCAAGACCCTGACCGAGCGCCAGCCCGAAAAGAAGGAAAACTGACGGGCGGCGGGCATGGCCCGCACGCTCTGCAAGCCGGGCGCCGCCCGGCTTTTTCACGCCTGGAGACGCGGATGAACGACGATCAACTGCTGCGCTACTCGCGCCATATCCTGCTCGACGAGATCGGCATCGAAGGCCAGGAGCGCATACTTGCCGCCCATGTGCTCATCATCGGCGCCGGTGGCCTGGGCGCGCCGGCGTCCCTGTACCTGGGATCGGCCGGCATCGGCCGCCTCACGCTGGTGGACGACGACACCGTGGACCTGACCAACCTGCAGCGCCAGATCGCCCACACCACCGATCGCGTGGGCCAGCCCAAGGTGCAGTCCATACGCACGGCGGTGCATGCCATCAACCCCGGCATACGCATCGACTGCCGCCAGCAGCGCGCCGACGATGCCCTGCTCGATGAACTCGTGCCCCAGGCCAGCCTGGTGCTGGACTGCACGGACAACTACCGCACGCGCCACCGCATCAACGCCGCCTGCGTGCGGCACGGCGTCCCCCTGGTGGCCGGCGCCGCCATCCGCCTGGACGGACAGCTCATGGTGGTGGACCCGCGCGACGCCGATTGCGCCTGCTATGCCTGCGTTTTCGCCCCCGATGCGCAGTTCGAAGAGGTCCAGTGCGCCAGCATGGGCGTCTTTGCGCCCGTGGTCGGCGTGATCGGCACGCTGCAGGCCGCGCAGGCCCTGCAGCTCATCGCAGGCTTCGGCACGCCGGCCACCGGCCGGCTGCTCATGTTCGACAGCCGCAGCCTCGATTGGAGTAGCATGCAAACAACACGCTCGCCCGACTGTCCCGTGTGCGGCCACAGGGCGTAGGAATGCACTGACCTGCGCGCCTTTCTCCCACTGGCACAATCGCCCCCTGTCGCGCAAGACAATGAGGGCGTGGCATCGCAGGCATTGTTGCCGCCCGCGTCCCTATTGGATACAGCCGTGAAATTGCGCACCTATCTTGTCGAAGACAACCCTACGATCCGCGAGAACCTGATCGCCACCCTGGAAGAGCTGGCCGACGTGGAGCCAGTGGGCATGGCCGATACGGAAAGCGCGGGCACCCAGTGGTTGCAGGACAACCCCGATGCCTGGGATCTGGCCATCGTCGACCTGTTCCTGCGCCAGGGCAGCGGCCTGGGCGTGGTGACCGCCTGCCGCAAGCGCCATCCCCACCAGAAAGTCATCGTGCTCAGCAACTACGCCACGCCGGATATCCGCAACCGCTGCGCGCAGTTGGGAGTGGATGCCGTTTTCGACAAATCCAACGAGATCGATGCACTGATGGAGTATTGCATGAATATCGATGCAACACCCTCCAAGCAACTGAAAACAGCCTGAACCCAGACACGTCCAAAAAACCCGTCCATCAAAAAAGCCAGCCCCACCCATTCAATGGGCGGGCTGGCTTTCATTTGCAGGCGATCAGTCGGCTCAATCGATCAAGCGATTTTTGAGCGCGTAATAAGTCAGGTCGCTGTTGGACGACAGACCCATTTTTTCCATGAGCCGCGTGCGGTAGGTGCTCACAGTTTTGACGCTCAACGACAACGACTTCGCAATATCACCAGCGGTTTCGCCGCGAGCGAGCTTGAGGAACACCTGGAACTCGCGCTCGGACAGTTGCTCATGAGCGGGCGCATCATCCTTGCGGTTGAGCTGCTGGGCCAGCAGGTCGGCGACGGCCGGCGTCAGGTAGCGGCGGCCCAGCGCCACGGTGCGGATGGCTTCCGCGATCTCCTGCGGATCGCACTCCTTGTTCAGGTAGCCGCTGGCGCCCTGGCGGATCAGGTTGATGGCATAGTGCTCCTCAGGGTAGCCACTGAGGATGAGAATGCCCATGTCGGGCGCCTTGGCGCGCAGCATGGCCAGCGCATCGATGCCGCTCTGGCCGGGCATGGACAAATCCATCAGCAGCACGTCGATTTCGTGATTGCGCACCAGGTCGATGGCCTCGCGGCCATTGGCGGCCTCCCCGACGACACGCAAGTCAACATGCTCCGACAGAAACTGGCGAAGGCCAGAGCGCACAATTGCATGGTCGTCCACAATGCCGATTCTGATCATGAATACCTCGTTCCGGGACCAGCACGGACAACTGCCGTGCAAAATAAATGAAGATGGCAATCGACACACGGATGTCTTCGGCTGCCGATGACACGATTATGCAGAATATCGGCGACGGCCTTGTAGGCGAGAGGATGCTCATGCGTTGGATAAATTTCCGAAGGATAGCCATCAGTTTGGTTTTTGCAATCGTTGCAGCCGTTTTGATGGTAAGTATCAATGAGGCCAGCTACAAGCGTTCGACGGACGCCCTGGAGGCCATGACCCAGACCCAGGCCACGCGCACCAAGATCAGCCAGCTGCTGCGACTGATGCTCGATGCCGAGACGGGCCTGCGCGGCTACCTGCTGACGGGCGAGGAACGCTACCTGGACCCCTACAGCAAGGCCACTGCGGCCGTCAACAACACCATGGACGAGCTGCGCCAGGTCTTCATCTACGACCCGCAGGAGCTGGCCGTCTTCACGCCGCTGACCCGGCAGGTCGAGCGCAAGATGAGCGAGATGGAGCTGAGCCTGCGCCTGTACCGCCAGGGCAACGAGGAAGCCTGGCGCTTCGTGATGTTCACCGACGTGGGCATGGAGAACATGGATGCCATCCGCGACTACACGGGCAGGCTTCTGGAAGGCATAGACCACCGCTCGGCCGGCAACCTGCGCGACATCGAGCACACGCTGTCGCTGTCGCGCCTGGGCATCGCCACCGTCACGGCGCTTGGCGTGCTGGGCTTTTTCATGTATCTGCGGCAGGCCCATGCGCTGCAGCAGGCCCACCAGCGCGAGCAGGAAATCCAGCGCGACGAGCGCAACCGCCTCGAAGCTCTGGTGCGCGAGCGCACGGCCACGCTGACCGAACTGGCCAACCACCTGCAGCAGGTGCGCGAGGATGAGCGCGGCCACCTGGCGCGCGAGCTGCACGATGAACTGGGCTCGCTGCTGACGGCGGCCAAGCTGGATGTGGCACGCCTCAAATCCAAGATCGACCTCAGCTCTCCCGACGTGTCCGAGCGCATCACCCATCTGGTGGACACGCTCAACAGCGGCATCGCACTGAAGCGCCGCATCATCGAGGACCTGCGGCCCTCGTCACTGTCCAACCTCGGCCTGACGACGGCGCTGGAGATACTCACGCGCGAATTCGGCGAGCGCAGCGGCATCGAAGTCTCCGCGAATCTCGAACAGGTGGACCTGCCCGAGTCCACGCAGCTGACGGTCTACCGCATCGTCCAGGAATCGCTGACCAACATCGGCAAGTACGCCAAGGCCAGCCATGTACTGGTGTCGCTGCACAACTATCCGACCTATGTGACGGTCCAGATCCAGGACGATGGGGAAGGCTTCGAGCCCTCTTCGATGCGCCCCAACTCCCATGGCCTGGCCGGCATGCGCCACCGCGTGGAGGCGGCCGGCGGACGGCTGACCGTCTCGTCGGAGCTGGGCAAGGGCACGGCCATCTCGGCGGTGATTCCGCTCTCTCCGGCGGCAGGCTGACCGCCGCCGCCGTACGCTCCAAGCCCCCTGCAGGCCCCGCGCCCAGGGGGCTTTTGCCTTCGATCGGTGCGCTCCTACACCGGCGGCCGCCCTAACCCTGACGCCATGCCACGCCGGCCACCGGCAGGCCCTGCCCGGCTGCGGCAATACAGTGAAACCCATGCAGGCAGTGCTTGGGTTCTTCCCCAACCCGCGCTGTCTCTTGGAACCCAAAATCACCAGGAGTTTTCCATGCTGCACTACGCCATCGTATTTTTCGTCATCGCCCTGATCGCCGCCGTCTTCGGCTTCGGGGGCATCGCAGCAGGAGCGGTAGGCATCGCCAAGATCCTGTTTTATATTTTTGTCATCATGGCGGTCGTCACCTTCGTGATGAGCCTGATCAGGAAATGACCAGGAAGTAGTGCCGGCAGGGCCGCGATCCCGCGGCCATCGCCAGGCAACGTCCCTATTCATCGACCGTATTGAGGAGGAATCATTCAATGAACCAGACCGAGAAAGCAGTGAACAAGGCAGCCGATACCGCAAAGGATGTGGCAGAGGACGTTGCGGACACCGCCAAGGAAGCCGTCAAGGCCACGCGCCGCACCGCTGCCAATGCGATGGACAAGGCCGAGCAGGGGATCGAGGCGGTGGAACGGGAACTGAACCCGTTCATCGACGACCTGGCCGCCCGCGCCCAGGAGCTGGCAACGCGGGGCATCAACTTCTGCGCCGACAGCTCGGACCGCGCACGCCGCCAGCTGCAAAGCGCCACCGAGGCCACCACGCGCTATGTGATCGAGCAGCCCGGCCGCTCCATCCTGCTGGCGGCCGCCACGGGCGCCGCGCTCGCCACCGCGTTTTTCATGAGCTCGCGTTCGCGCAAGTGAGCAGCGGCAAGCGGCACACCCCATTTCATCCACCCCAGCTCTTCATGCACTACAAGAAGGAAACGACCATGCAGAAATACACACGCGCCATTGCTTTCGCCCTCGTTGCCGGCGCCACCGTGCTCGGCACCACCGCCTGCTCGGTTGCGCGCAACCAGCAGACCGTGGGCTCCTACGTCGATGACGCAGGCATCACCACGGCAGTGAAGGCCAAGATGGCTGAGGACAAGTCCGTGTCGGCCACCTCGATCAGCGTGGAAACGCTCAACGGCACGGTGCAGCTGTCGGGCTTCGCCAAGTCCGAGGCCGAAAAGGCGCGTGCCGCAGAAATCGCCCGCACGACCAAGAACGTGCGCGAGGTGCGCAACAGCATCGTCGTGCGCCCCTGAGCCTGCGCTGCGGCGACATGAAAAAGGCCGGTCTACCGGCCTTTTTCATTGGGCGCCATTCCTTGTACTTCCCACGGCGTAAAGTCCTTGCCATGCGTGTCTTCAACTGCGATGCCTGCGGGCACCCGGTCTTCTTCGACAGCGTGCAATGCGTGCATTGCGGCGCTGAACTGGCCTTCATTCCGGAGCTGCTGCGCGTGGCCGCGCTGCGTCCCCAGACGGAGCCCGGCCCCACGCCGGCGCAGTGGACCCTGCTGACGGACCGCCAGGGCGCCAGCGCACCGCGCTACAAGCTGTGCGCCCACCGCGGCCCCGTGGGCCAATGCAACTTCGCCCTGCCGGCCGGCGATACAGAAACACTGTGCGCCTCGTGCCGGCAGACGCGCTGGCTGCCCGACCTGTCCTCGCCCGCCAACGCGCTGCACTGGACGCGGATCGAGGCGGCCAAGCGGCAGCTTTTCTATACGCTCGCCAAGCTGGGCCTGGGCCCCGACAGCGGCCAGGATCCGCCGCGCTTCGAATTGCTGGCCGACCTGCCCGGCCACAAGCCCGTGCTCACCGGCCATGCCAACGGCACCATCACGCTGAACGTCGCGGAGGCCGATGACGCCGAGCGCGCCCGGCGCCGCCAGGCGCTGCACGAGCCCTACCGCACCCTGATCGGCCATCTGCGCCATGAGTCGGGCCATTTCTTTTGGGAACAGCTGGTGCAGCGCACGGGGCGCATCGAGGATTTCCGCGCGCTGTTCGGCGATGAGCGCATGGACTATGGCCAGGCGCTGCAACGGCACTACGAGGCCGATGCGCGGGATGACAGCTGGCGCAGCGACTTTGTCAGCGCCTATGCCACGGCCCATCCCTGGGAAGACTGGGCCGAGACCTGGGCCCACTACCTGCACATGCTGGATCTGCTGGAGACGGCCGCCAGCTACAGCACCAGCATCACGCTGCCCGCCGCCGCCGGACAGCAGGTGCCCGTGCACATGCGCGATCCGTTCGCGCCACGTGCCTCGAAGGACTTCAATGCCATGATCGAACAATGGGTTCCGCTGACCCTGCTGGCCAACAGCCTGAACCGCAGCCTGGGCCACGGGGATGCCTACCCGTTCGCCTTGGCCCCCGGCGCGCTGCGCAAGCTGCAGTTCGTGCACGAGGTGGCGCGGCCGGCGCGCTGAACGCTCAGGCGCCGCGGTTGGCGCGCACTTTGCGCAGCAGCCGGTCGCGCACGCTGGGCGAGACGAACTTGTCGATCTCGCCATCCAGCGTGGCGATCTCGCGCACGAAGGTGCTGCTGATGAACTGGTAGCGGTCGCTGGGCGTGAGAAAGACCGTCTCCACCTCGGGCATCAGCGTGCGGTTCATGCCGGCGAGCTGGAATTCGTAGTCGAAGTCGGTGACGGCACGCAGGCCGCGCACCATGGCCTTGCCGCCGCGCGCCACGACGAAGTCGCGCAGCAGCCCGCCAAAGCTTTCCACCTGCACATGGGGGTAGATGGCGACGGCTTCGCGCACCATCTCCATGCGCTCGTCAAGGCTGAACAGGGTCTTCTTGTGGTGGCCTGCGGCGACGGCCACGATCACATGGCTGAACAGCTGGGTGGCGCGTCGCACCACGTCTTCATGGCCCAGCGTGATCGGGTCGAAGGTTCCGGGATAGACGGCAATCACGTCGTGGCTCATGGCGATCGGCTTCCTTGGCTGCGCGTGCCTTGGGCAGGCACGGATGGCTCATTATGCATTGCAGTGCAGCATGGGCAGCAGGCGGGGCGCGGGGCTCGGCCTGCTGCCTTGCGCCGCTCATGGCTGCGGCTTGCGCAGCAGGTGGGCGTGGACGGCGCCCGCCTTCAGGTGGCGGTACAGCTGCAGGCCTGCGGCCTCGGCCAGCTGCGCCTCGCCCCAGGCCTGGGGCGCTTCGAGATAGACGTAGCCGCCGCCCGCCACGGCTTCGGCCGCCGCGCGCAGCGCGGGCAGGAAGACCTCCGGCAGGTCGAACGGCGGGTCCAGCAGCACCAGGTCCAGCGTGCCCGGCGCCACCTGGCGCAGGCAGCCCAGCGCGTCGCCGCGCACCACGCGCACGGCCTGGGCGTCCAGGCGCTCGCGCAGGCGCTGCAACTGCTGCGCCAGGGTGGCATCGTGCTCATTCATCAGCACGCTGGCCGCACCGCGCGAGGCGGCCTCGAATCCCAGCGCCCCGGTGCCCGCGAAGGCATCGAGGCAGCGCCAGCCGCCCAGATCCTGGCCCAGCCAGTTGAACAGGGTCTCGCGCACGCGATCGGGCGTGGGCCGCAGGCCCGGCCGCTGCGCCACGGGCAGCCGCGTGCGGCGCCACTGGCCGCCGATGATGCGGATCTCGCCGGCCCCCATGGGCGCCGGCTTGCCGGATGGGCCGGATTTGCCGCCTGGCGCCTTCGCGGCCGCAGGCCCAGCCGCCTTGGGCGCCGCGGCCTCGGCCGTGGCCTGTTCCAGCCAGCGCTTGCCGGCCGGCGTATGCAGTTTGATGCTGTTGCGGCTCATTGGCTGCCTCCCACGACCACGGTCACCATGCGCTCGGGCTGCAGCATGCGCTGCATGGCCTCGCGCACGTCGCGCACTGTCAGCGCCTGCACGCGCTCGGTCCAGTGCTCCAGATAATCCAGCGGCAGGCCGTTCCAGGCGATGTTGGACACATTGGCCAGCAGCTTGCGGTTGCTGTCGATGCGCAGCGCGAAGCCGCCGATCAGATTGTCCTTGGCGGCCTTGAGCTCCTTGTCGGTCGGGCCTTCGGCCACGAAGCGGCGCAGCGTGTCCTGCGACACCTTGAGCGCCTCGTCCGCCTGGTCTGGCCGCGTCTGCAGCCCGATGATGAAGGCACCCGCATCGAGCCCCGGCGAGAAATCGCTGTAGACGCTGTAGCTCAGGCCGCGCTTTTCGCGCACTTGCTCGGTCAGGCGCGAGGTGAAGCCGCCCCCGCCCAGGATGTGGTTGCCGACCAGGACGGCCAGGAAATCCGGGCTGTTGCGCGCAATGCCGGGCTGGCCGATCAGCACCTGCGCCTGGGCCGAAGCGAAGGCAATGCGCTCGCTCACGGGCGCCTTGAGCGCGGCGACGCGCGGCAGCTCGGGCTGCGGCGCGCAGTCCTGCCCGGCATCGCGGGCCGGTGGCAGGACGGCCAGCAGCTGCCGCACCAGCTGATCGGCCTGCGCGCGGTCGAGCGCGCCGACGATGCTGACCTTGGCGCGGCAGGCAGCGATCAGCCGCTGGTGGAAGGACTGCATGTCCGCGATGTCGATGCGCGCCAGGCTCTCGGCTGTGGCACGCGCACCGTAGGGGTGGCTGCCATAGACCGCCTGGCTGAATGCCTTGGCCGCCACCGTGCCGGGGCGGGTGTCGGCTTCCTTGATCGATGCGCTCCAGCGTTCGCGGTCACGCAGCCAGACGTCCTGCGGCCAGTTCGGGGCGGCGATCTGGCGCGCCGCCAGCGCCACGGCGCGCTGCAGCAGCGCCGGCTCGGTCAGCGAGCGCAGGCCATAGCTGAAGCTGTCGCGGCCGGCCTGCGCACCGAAGCTCGCGCCCAGGTCGGCCCAGGCCTGGCCCAGCGCGTTTTCATCGAGCGCGGGCGCATCGCCGCGGGCGGCCACACCCTTGGACGCCATCAGCGCCACGGCGCTGGCCAGGCCGGCCTGTGCAGGCGGGTCGCGCCGGCTGCCGGCATCGAAGTCCACCTGCACATCGACCATCGGAATGCCCGGACTGTCGACCAGCCAGACCTGGGCGCCGCTGGGCTGGGTCCAGTGCTGGATGGGCAGCAGCGCCCACGCGCAGCTGGCGCCCCATCCGAGGCCCATGCTGGCCAGCACCGCGCTGGCCGCCATCTTTGTCATGTTCTTCATCTTCACTCCCGCAGATCTCAGTGCACCGGGCCGCCCATGCCGGCGCCGCCGGCTTCGGGGCGCCGGGGCTTGCCGCCTTCGGGCAGAGGCTGGGGCACCAGCGTGCCCACCGTGAGCTGGTCGTCGCCAAAATACCGGGCCGCCACGCGCTGCACGTCCTGTGGGCCGATCTCTTTGAGCTGCGCCAGCAGCCGGTCCTGGGCATCGATGGGCAGGCCCTGGATCCAGTAGCTGCCCAGGGTCTGGGCCTGGCCCATCACGGAGTCGCGCTCGTAGATGGTGGAGGCCATCCACTGCGTCTTCACGCGCGCCAGTTCGGCGGGCTCCACCCCTTCGCTGGCGATCCTGGCCACCTGGGCACGCAGCGCCGCCTCGACCTCGGCGGCCGTCCTGCCGGTGGCGGGCACGCCGGTCAGCATGAAGAGGCTGGGCCCCCGGCCCATGACCGAGGCCGAGCTGCCCGCGCTGTCGGCCACACGGCCTTCGCCCTGCACCAGGGCGCGCTCCAGGCGCGCGCCGTCATAGCCGTCCAGCACGGCCGACAGCACGATCAGCGCCAGCGCATCGCGGTCGCCGTCCTGCAGCCGGTCCACGCGCGACAGCGAGGGCACACGGAAGGACAGTGCCACGAAGCCCTGTTCGGCCGGCTGCTTGACCTCGATGCGGCGCATGCCCAGCTGCGCGGGCTCGGTGCGCGGCTTGCGGGCCGGCAGGGCGCGCGCGGGAATGCTGCCGTAGTACTTCTCGGCCCAGGCGCGGACCTTGGCCACGTCCACGTCGCCTGCGACGACGACGGCAGCATTGCCGGGCACGTACCAGCGGCGGTGGAATTCGCGCACATCGTCGGGCACCATGGCATCCAGGTCGCTCATCCAGCCGATGACGGGGCGGTGGTAAGGGGAGGCCACGAAGGTGGCCGCGAACAGCTGCTCCATCAGCATGGCCCGTGGCTGGTCTTCGGTGCGCATGCGGCGCTCTTCCTTGATGACCTCGATCTCCTTCTTGAATTCGCTGTCGGGCCACTGGTTGTGGGCGAAGCGGTCGGATTCGAGCCGCATCACCTCTTCGAGGCGGTTGGCCGGAATCTGCTGGTAATAGCCTGTGTAGTCCTGGCTCGTGAAGGCGTTTTCCTGGCCGCCCAGGGCGGCCACGCGGCGCGAGAACTCGCCGGGTGCGACTTTCCGGGAGCCTTTGAACATCATGTGCTCCAGCGCATGGGCCACGCCCGAGGTGCCATCGACCTCGTCATAGGCGCCCACGCGCACCCAGACCATGTGCACGGCCGTGGGTGCGCGGCGGTCCGGCTGCACGATGAGCTGCATGCCGTTTTGGAGGGTGAACTGGCGGGCGGCGGTGGCGGCGCGTGCTGCATCGGCGGGCTGTGCGGCCGCTGGCTGCGCCAGCGTGGAAGAGGCCTTGCTCAATGCATCCGGGGCCGCCAAAGCAGCCCCGGTGCCCATGCAGGCCATTAAGCCCAGGAGGGTGAGTGCATGTTTCATAGAATGCTGTGATTCTAAGAACCTGCCGATGTTCAGTTTTTTCAAGAAAAAGCCCACCCCTGCCGCTGCCGAGCATTGCGCACCGGCCCCCGCCGCCGCGCCCGCTCCCACGGACCATGCCGCCGCGCCCCCCACCGATGCCGCGCACGCTTCCCCCCCCGCGCCGGCAGACTCCGGCAACCCCTGGTGGCGCAAGCCATTCGGCGGCAAGGGCGAAGCCGGTGGCGGCGCCGGGCAGGCCGCGCCGGCCGCCGACTTCGTGCCGCCGCCCGAGCCCACCGCCAAGCCCGAGGCGGAAGGCGCCGGCCGCCAGAACTGGATGCAGCGCCTGAAGGCCGGCCT
Organism: Comamonas sp.; assembly: GCA_041984925.1. Classification (GTDB taxonomy): domain Bacteria; phylum Pseudomonadota; class Gammaproteobacteria; order Burkholderiales; family Burkholderiaceae_C; genus Comamonas. The sequence goes on along the minus strand of JBHIXF010000002.1, from coordinate 148,191 downwards.
GCGCAAGACCGGCTCCAGCATTGCCACGGTGTTCACCGGCACGCAGATCAACGATGCCCTCTACGAGGAACTGGAAGATGCGCTGCTGATGGCCGACACCGGTGTCAAGGCCACCGAGCACCTGCTGGCCGACCTGCGCCGCCGCGTCAAGGAGTCCAAGGCCACCGAGCCGGCCGCCGTCAAGGCCCTGCTGGCCGATGCGCTGGCCGACCTGCTGCGCCCGCTGCAAAAACCCCTGGTCATCGGCGAGCACCAGCCCACGGTGGTCATGGTGGCCGGCGTCAATGGCGCGGGCAAGACCACCTCGATCGGCAAGCTGACCAAGCACCTGGCCGATGAAGGCCAGAGCGTGCTGCTGGCTGCGGCCGACACCTTCCGCGCCGCGGCGCGCGAGCAGCTCGGCGTCTGGGCCCATCGCAACACGGTGGAAATCGTGAGCCAGGAAGGCGGAGATCCCGCCGCCGTGAGCTTCGACGCCGTGAGTGCCGGCCGCGCCCGCAAGAAGGACGTGGTGCTGGTGGACACGGCGGGCCGCCTGCCCACCCAGCTGCACCTGATGGAGGAGCTCAAGAAGATCCGCCGCGTGGTCACCAAGGCCGATGCCACGGCACCGCACGAGGTGCTGCTGGTCATCGACGGCAACACCGGCCAGAACGCGCTGGCCCAGGTCCGCGCCTTCGACGATGCGCTGCAGCTCACGGGCCTGATCGTGACCAAGCTCGACGGCACGGCCAAGGGCGGCGTGCTCGCCGCCATCGCCCAGGAGCGGCCCATCCCCGTCTACTTCATCGGCGTGGGCGAGAAGCTGGAGGACCTCGAAACTTTCGACGCCCGCGAATTCGCCCAGGCCCTGCTGTCCTGAATCGGCACGCCCGCCCGCCCGCATGCCCACCGAGGGAGCGCACAAGCGCTCCCTTTTTTTATGCCGCCTTCCAAGATCAAGGGTTTACCCTTTGACATCGGTCAATTTCACGGGCTTATGCTTGGAATCAATTCATAAGAAGAACATTGATTCACCAAAGAAACAAACTCCCTCCCACTCTGGTTGCCTCTGTCCCGAAAGCCCCCATGAAAGCCCGTTCCCTGCTGAGCGCAGCCCTCGTCCTTGCCACGGCCGCCAGCGGCGCCATCGCCCAGGAGGCCGCCGCGCAGCAGCAGCTGGCGGCCAAGCCCTTCACCATCGTCGCGCCTTTCCCGCCGGGCGGACCCGTCGATACGCTGGCGCGCCTGCTGTCCGCGGGACTGGCGGAGCGCCACCAGCAGACCTCGGTGGTGGAGAACAAGCCTGGCGCCAACGGCAACATCGGCATCGACATGGTCAGGCGCGCGGCGCCCGACGGCCACACGCTGCTGGTCGTGCCCCAGGGCAACCTCACCATCAATCCCACGCTGCTGGCCAAGCCCGGCTACAGCGTCGAGGGCGACTTCGCGCCCGTGGCCTCGCTGGCCCGCGCCGCCAACGTGATCGCCGTGCACCCGGACGTGGCGGCCAAATCCGTGCAGGAGCTCGTCGCCCTGTCCCGCTCCCGGCCCAACACCATCAGCTACGCTTCGCCGGGCGTGGGCTCCAGCCTGCATCTGGCCGGTGAGCTGTTCAAGCAGCGCACGGGCGCCGACATCCTGCACGTGGCCTACAAGGGGACGGCACCGGGCCTGAACGACGTGCTGGGCGGCACGGTGCCCATGATCCTCGGCAATATTCCCGCGCTGCTGCCGCATGTGCAGTCGGGCAAGCTGCGTGCGCTGGCGGTGACCGATCCGTCGCGCAGCAAGTACCTGCCCGACGTGCCCACCTTGGCACAGGCCGGCGTGCCGGGCATCGCCATCTCTTCCTGGTACGGCGTGATGGCGCCGAAGAAGACGCCGCCGGCCGTGCTCAGGCAGCTGGAGAAGGACATCCAGGAAATCTTTGCCGCGCCCGCCACCATCCGGCAGATGGACCTGCAGGGCATCGAGCCCTGGGTCGTCACCGGCAGCGCCTTCGGCGAGCTGATCCGCAAGGAGACGGCGGCCTGGGTGCCCGTGATCCGGGCCGCCCGCATCACGCCGCAGTGATGCAGGCACGGGCCCGGCTCAGGCGGGCGCGTGCACCGACACCTGGGCGCGCAGCCAGCCGGCATAGTCGGCCAGGCAGCGCTCGGTGCGCATGGTGATCTGCGGCACGCTGTAGCTGTGCTGCGCGCGCAGCAGCTCGGTCAGGCGCTGCAGCACATCGGGCAGGGTCTTGCAGACCAGGCGCCATTCGGGCGTGGCATGCAGCGCGCCTTCCCACACATAGTGCGATGTGATGGCTTCCACCTGCACGCAGGCGGCGGCCCGCTGCTGCACCAGGCTGCGGGCCAGGGCAGCCGCCTCTTCGGCGCTGGGCACGGTGGTGGCGACCACGCACAGCGTGGACCAGGGGGTGGCGTGGGACGTGGACTTCATGGAGGCATAGTCTACGGTTGCGCGCCCTTGCCGGCCTTGCCGGCCGCGCCGGCTTCAGGGCATCAGCCCCTTGACGCGCGCCTGCAGCCGCGCCAGGCCCAGCAGTGCATCGGTGAACGGCGTCTGCACGCCGCACAGCTGGCCGATCTCGCGCACCGCGCCCACCAGGGCATCCAGCTCCACGGGCTTGCCGGCCTCCACGTCCTGCAGCATCGAGGTCTTGAACGCGCCCAGCCTGAGCGTGACGGCGTGGCGGTCCTCGGGCGATTCCGCGATGGGCAGGCCGATGCGCGAACCGATCTCCCTGGCTTCGAGCATCACGCGCGTGATCAGGCCGCGCACCAGCTCGTCGCCCAGGATGCGGTCCGAGGTCGCGCCCGTCAGCGCGCTGACGGGGTTGACGGTCATGTTGCCCCACAGCTTGTACCAGGCATCGCGCTGGATGTGGTCCGAAGCCCGGGCCTCGATGCCGCCGCGCTGCAGCAGCTGCACCAGCGCCTGAAGCCGCTGGGATTGCGGCTGGCCGGCCAGCGGCTCGCCCACGATCATGCCGTTGCCGAAATGCCGGCGCACCACGCCGGGCGCATCCAGGGAGCAGCTCGCATGGACGACCGCGCCCAGCACCTGGCGCGCGGGGATGGCCGCTGCGATGCGCCCGCCGGGGTCCACCACGTCCAGCTGCCGCCCGCGCACGCAGGCATCGACGCCGCCTTGCAGGAACCACCAGGGCACGCCGTTCATGGCCGTCAGGACCACGGTCTGCGGCCCGATCAGCGGTGCGATGCGCCCGGCCACGTCGGCCATGCCGGGCGCCTTGACGGCAATGACGACCAGGTCCTGCACGCCCAGCGCGGCAGGGTCCTGCTCGGCACGCAAGGCGAACTGCTCGCGCTCCTGGCCATGCACCAGGGACAGGCCGTGTTCTTCGAGCGCCTGCAGCGTGGCGCCGCGCGCCACGGCGCTGACTTCGCAGCCGGCACGCGCCAGCGCCGCGCCTATCCAGCCGCCGATGGCGCCTGCGCCGAAGACGCAGGCCTTGTTGAAGGGGGTGCCAGCCTGTGGGCTTGTCTGTGGGTCGGTCATGTCGATGGAGTTGCGGTTTCAGAGATCGAGATAGCTGCTGTCGCGCCGGTTCACGCGCCGCACGAGGTGGTCGAACACGTCGCGGGCGCCGCCGTGGCTGGCGTTGAAAGTCAGCGAGTCGTCATGGCAGCGCCGGGCCATGGCTTCGGGGATCATGCGCGGCGCGCCCATGGCCATGGTCGCCATCTGCACATCGCAGGCGCGCTGCAGCGTCCACAGCACCACGAAGGCCTGGGGCAGGTCGCTGCCCCAGCTCAGCAGGCCGTGGTTGCGCAGGATCACGGCCTTGCACTGGCCGATGCTGGCCAGCAGGCGCGGGCCTTCGTCGGCATGGATGGTGATGCCCTCGAAGTCATGGTAGGCCACCATGCCATGCAGCTGGGCGCTGTAGAAATTGCTTTGCGACAGGCCCTGCTCCAGGCAGGCCACGCCCATGCCCGAGGTGGTGTGCGTGTGCATAACGCAGTGCGCGCCCGGCAGGCCGTCGTGGATGGCGGCATGCACCACGAAGCCGGCCGGGTTGACCGGGTGCGCCGAGCCGTCCAGCACCTCGCCGCGCACGTTGATGCGTACCAGGTTGCCGGCGGTGACCTCCTCGTAGTGCAGGCCGAAGGGGTTGATCAGGAACTGCTTTTCCCCGCCCGTCACGCTGTCGGGCAGGCGCACCGTGATGTGGTTGTAGATCAGCTCGTCCCAGCCCAGCATCGCGAAGACGCGGTAGCAGGCGGCCAGCTCGATGCGGGCGGCGCGTTCGTCGGGGTGCATGGCATTGCTCATGGTGTGTCGTGGTGGGCAGTGGAGGAAGAAGGGACGGGCGCGCGGCCCTCAAGCCCAGTGTCGAGCGCCTGCGAGGCGCGCCCGAGCTTGTCCAGGATGCGGTCCAGCATGGCGCGCTCCTCGGCGGTCAGCGCGTTGAGCAGCGCCGCCTGGTAGGGCCGCGCACGCGCAAGCACCTCGTCAAAGACTTTCTGCCCCGCCGCGCTCAGTTGCAGCAGATGGCGTCTGGCATGCGCGGGATCGGAGCGGCGCAGCACCCAGCCCTGCTCGATCAGCGGCTGCAGTGCCCGGCTGATCTGGGCCTTGTCCATGAGGCTCAGGCGCGACAGCGCGCTGGCATGCAGCTCGCCATGGCGCTGTATCTGGCCCATGAGCCGCCACTCGGTCAGGCCCACGGGCGAAGCCGGCGCGATGTAGTGGCGCGTCACCTGGGTCTGCAGCGCATTGGTGAGCGCCCCCAGGCGGAAGGTCAGGAAATCCTCCAGCGCCAGCGTCCGGCTGTCGACCTGGACGCCGGCACAAGAGGAAGAGGACGGGCTTGCTTTTTTCGGCATGGACGGACCGGCGCAGTCCCAGGGGGACGATGGCAGGATTGTGCCGATGTGTTGACATGTCAACAACAATGGAAACCCTGAGCCGGCCCGCAAACTGCGCCGCTACGCGAATGCCTCTGACAACGCCCCGGCCACATGGTCGACGAAGCAGGTGATGCGCGCTGCCAGCGCCGTGTTGCGGTAGTAGACCGCGTGCACGGACTGGCGCACATCCAGCGTGTGCCCGTCCAGCAGCGGCACCAGCGCGCCGCTGCGCCGGTCGCCCAGCGTCATGAAATCCGACAGGCAGGCGATGCCCAGGCCCGCCAGAGCCATCTGGCGCAGCGTCTCGCCGCTGGACGCTGCGATGGCAGGGCTGATGCGCAGGGCCTGGCCCTGCGCATCGCGCAGCGGCCAGTCGTTGAGCGACTCGGGCTGGGTGAAGCCCAGCAGCACATGGCCGGCCAATTGCCCGGGCGTGGCCGGCGTGCCGTGGCGCCGCAGGTAGGCGGGCGTGGCCAGTATGCGCACGCGGCTCGTTGCCACGGGACGCGCGTGCAGCGTGGAGTCCTTGAGCGCACCGATGCGAAAGGCCACGTCGGTGCGCTTTTCGATCAGGTCGATGATGCCTTCGTTGGAGTGCAGCTCCAGCTGCACCTCGGGATAGCGCTCGCGAAAGCCTGCCAGCAGCGGCACCAGCACATGCAGCATGAAGGGCGTGGCCGCATCCACGCGCAGCCGGCCGGACGGGCGCATGCGGCGCGCGGCCATCTGTTCTTCGGCGGCATCGACGGCGGCCAGGATGGCGCGCGCATGCTGCAGAAAACCGGCCCCCTCCTCCGTCAGCTGCAGCCGGCGCGTCGTGCGCCGCAGCAAGGTGGTCTGCAGCTTGCCCTCCAGGCGGCCCAGCGTGCGGCTGGTGGCCGAAATCGTCAGCCCCAGCAGTTCCGAGGCGGCCGTGAGGGAGCCCGTGTCCACCACGGCCACAAAGGCCTGCAGTTCATCCAGGGTGGTCTTCATTCTTGAATTGAAATCAATAGATACTGTTTCACAAAGGGCTTAATCCGCAAATATAAAGCGCGCACACTGCAGTCCATGGCCCCGGCGCACACGGCCGGCAACGGCCTGGCTTTCCACCACCTCACTGACAGGAGTCTTCCATGAGCATCCCTTCCTTTGGCGTCGGCACCTTCCGCCTCAAGGACCAAGTCGTGATCGATTCGGTGCGCACCGCGCTGGAGCTCGGCTACCGCGCGGTGGACACCGCGCAGATCTACGGCAATGAGGCCGAGGTCGGCCGGGCCATCGCCGACAGCGGCGTGGCGCGCTCCGAGCTGTTCCTGACCACCAAGATCTGGACCGACAACTACGCCCGCGACAGGCTGGTGCCCAGCCTGCGCGAGAGCCTGGACAAGCTGCGCACCGACCATGTGGACCTGACGCTGATCCACTGGCCCGCGCCCGGCAACGGCGTGGCACTGTCCGAGTACATGTCCGCCCTGGCCGAAGCCAAGGCGCTGGGGCTGACGCGGCAGATCGGCATCTCCAACTTCAACATCGAGCTCACACGCCAGGCCATCGCCGTGGTAGGCCCGGGCGAGATCGCCACCAACCAGGTCGAGCTCAGCCCCTACCTGCAAAACCGCACGCTGGCCGCCTTCCTCAAGGCGCAGGGCATCGCCGTGACCTCCTACATGACGCTGGCCTATGGCAAGGTGCTCAAGGACCCGGTGCTGGCCCGCATCGCGGACAAGCATGGCGCCACCGTGGCCCAGGTCGCGCTGGCCTGGGCGCTGCAGCTGGGCTACGCGGTGATCCCCTCGTCGACCCGGCGCGAGAACCTTGCCAGCAACCTGCGCGCGCGCGAGCTGGCGCTGGATGCCGAGGACATGGCGCAGATCGCCACGCTGGAGCGTGGCGGCCGCGAGGTCGATCCCCAGGGCCTGGCGCCGGCCTGGGACTGAGCGCGCTTACGCCGCCGTCGCGGTGCGCCGCGCAAGCAGCGTGTTGGACGGCAGCGTCTCGTCCATCAGCTTGCGCGCCGTCTCCACGCCCGCCACAGGCAGTCCGGCCGGATCGAGCAGGCCCACCTGCACCAGCACGCTGGCCTGGTCCCAGTAGATGTGCTCGTGGTAGAGCCTGTCGCCACGGAACTTGACCACGGCCAGCAGGGGAATCTCCACACGCCGGCCCGTGGGCGCCACGCCCGGCAGCATCCACGCGATCTCGGTGGTGTGGGTGAAGCAAAACAGCAGCTCGTCCACCACCTGGGTGGCGCCCACGGTGCGCGAGATGGGCGTCAGCGAAGTGTCCGGCGGGTTGCTGTGCACGAAGTGGTTGGAATAGAAGTGGTGCAGATCGCGGTAGCCCACCCCGCCGGTCATGGTGGGGATGTGGTTCACATAGGGCTCGGCCACCATGGTGGCCATGGTCTCGTCCACGTCGCGCGTGGCGAATTCGCAGGCGCAGTGCCTGTCCCACAGCGCCGCCAGGTCGAAGTGCGGGCCGATGGCGGACTTGAGCGTGGCGATGCTGCGCTCGTGCGCCATCAGGGCCGAGGCGCGGTGGAAGTGGTCACCGCCCTTGCGCGCAAAGGCATGGTCCACGCCAGGATAGACATGCACGGCGATGCGGCCACGCCCGCCCAGCGCCCCGACGATGCGCTCGCGCGCCTCGGGCGGGCAGAAGGCATCGAGCTCGGCCACATGCAGGGTGAGCGGGCAGCGGATGCGATCGGCCTCGTCCAGCGCGGCCTCGATGCCCACGCCGTAGTAGCCGACCGCGGCATCGGCATCGGTGCGGCAGGCCGCCAGATAGGCCAGCTTGCCTCCCAGGCAAAAGCCGAGAACGCCCGCCCTGGCATCCTGCACGTCGGGCCGCTGGCGCAATGCGTTCAGGCAGGCCTGGATGTCCTGCACGCCCAGCGCTTCGTCGAACCCCTTGTACAGGCCGAAGGCGCGTTCCCAGTCCTGCGGGGTGTAGCCCAGCTCGACACCGGGCTGCTGGCGCCAGAACAGGTCGGGCACCAGCACCACGTAGCCTTCCTCGGCGTAGTAGTCGGCCACCTCGCGCATGGTGGCGTTGACGCCGAAGATCTCCTGGGCCAGCACCAGGCCCGGGCCGTGGCCCGAGCGCGGCAGGGCCAGGTAGGCATCGAAGCTGCCGCTGCCGTCCAGGGCCTGGATGCGCACGTGGCGGCTGGCCGGTGTTTCTTTTTGCTGCATGGGTGTCTCCTTCCGGAAGGTGGGGGGGCCGATGGGCACGGGCCACCCATTACACGCCACCGCCCCTGCAGGCCGTCACTCGGGAATAGCCCGGGTGCGCAAGCGGCCTGAAGGCCTGCGCATTCAACCGAACACCAGCGACGGGTAGGCGACAGGTGAGCGCCGGCCATCGCTCCATCCGCGCAAGGAATTTGCAAAACCCCGAGACCGGAGATTCAAAAAATCAATCATTGCAGCGCAGCATTCGGTAACCATGGGCAGGGAACTCGCCGAGTGCGCACATGTCTTACGTACAGATCCGCTTTCCCCTTCGGGATGTGCGGAACTTCGGCTTTAGCACTCTATTCCAACGAGTGCTAACATGAAGGAATGGAAGAAAGGAACTCTGCAATGACAAACGCCTCCGGCTCCATTGCGACCACCTTGGCGCCCGCTAGCCCCTGGTCCCTGGTGCCGCCTCTGGGCAACCTGGATGCCTACATTTCCGCGGTCAACCGCCTGCCCATGCTCACCCTGGAAGAAGAGCAGGACTATGCCCGCAAGCTCAAGGAACACAACGATCTGGACGCCGCCGGGCGTCTGGTGATGTCCCACCTGCGCCTGGTGGTGTCGATCTCTCGGCAATACCTGGGCTATGGACTGCCCCACGGCGACCTGATCCAGGAGGGCAACGTGGGCCTGATGAAGGCCGTCAAGCGCTTCGATCCCAGCCAGAACGTGCGCCTGGTCAGCTACGCCATGCACTGGATCAAGGCCGAGATCCACGAATACATCCTCAAGAACTGGCGCATGGTCAAGGTGGCCACCACCAAGGCGCAGCGCAAGCTGTTCTTCAACCTGCGCTCGATGAAGCAGGAGCTCAAGTCCGATGCGGCCATGGCGGACGATGCCATGGTGCGCGACACGCTGACCTCCCACCAGATCGATGCCGTGGCCGAGAAGCTCAACGTCAAGCGCGAGGAAGTCGTCGAGATGGAAACGCGCCTGGCAGGCGGCGACGTGCTGCTCGACCCCTCGCCTAGCGACGATGGCGAGCAGGCCTTCGGCCCCATTGCCTACCTGGCCGATGGAGCCCATGAGCCCACGGCCATGATCGAGTCGCGCCAGCGCGACCATTTGGCGACGGATGGCATCGCCATGGCGCTGGACGCGCTGGACGATCGCAGCCGCCGCATCGTCGAGGAGCGCTGGCTCAAGGTCAACGACGACGGCTCCGGCGGCATGACGCTGCACGAGCTGGCGGCCGAGTATGGCGTGAGCGCCGAGCGCATCCGCCAGATCGAGGTGGCGGCGATGAAGAAGATGAAGAAGGCGCTGGCCGAATTCGCCTGACGGACCGGGCTGACAAGGTCCTGTCAGCCAAACCCGGATAATCTCCGGGTTTTTTATTGCCCGCAGCCGCCCGCCTCCATGCCCGCCCGTGCCTTCTCGCCGCTTCGCCGCCTCCTGGCCACCGCCTTGCTGGCCGCCTCCATGCCTGCCGCCGTGGCGGCCGGCGCCGACTGGCCCAGCCGTCCGCTGCACCTGATCGTGGGCTTTCCGGCAGGCTCCTCGCCCGACCTCACCGCGCGGGCGCTGGCCGAGCCGCTGGAAAAGCGCCTGGGCCAGCCCATCATCGTCGAGAACAAGGTGGGTGCCGGCGGCAACATCGCGGGCGAGTACGTGGCCAGGGCGCGCGACGGCCATACGTTCAGCGTCATGATCAACGGCAACATGACGATTGCGCGCATGCTCAACCCCGCCGTGCGCTATGACCCCCTCAAGGACCTGCAGCCGGTCAGCCTGATCGGCGTGGCACCGCTGGTGCTGGTGGCACCGGCCGGCGCTCCCGAAGGCCGGGCCTTCCTGGAGGCCGCCGCGCAGGCGGGCAGCCGCTGGAGCTACGGCTCCCCTGGCGTGGGCACCGTGGGCCACCTGGGCATGGAGCTGCTCAAGAGCCGCTCGTCCATGCGGCCCGAGCACATTCCCTATCCCGGCTATCCGCAGGTCTTCAACGCCATCCAGGGCGGCGACCTGCAGCTGTCCATGCTGCCCCCGGCCCTGGCCATGGCGCAGATCCAGGCAGGCAAGCTGCGCGGCATTGCCGTGACCTCGGCCGCGCGCAGTCCGCTGGCGCCCGGCCTGCCCAGCCTCAAGGAGCTGGGGGTGGGCGGCGTCGACCTGGAGATCTGGAATGCCGTGGCCGCCCCGCGCGCCATGCCTGCCGCCCATGTGCGGCAACTGGCCGAGGCGGTGGGCGATGTCGTGCGCATGCCCGAGATGCGGGCGCGGCTGGCCGCCCAGGGCTGGCAGGCCGTGGGCAGCGCACCCGAAGGACTGGCCCACCGCATACGCCAGGATGTGGATGCGCTGGGCCGCATCATCCGCGACCAGGGCATACGTGCCCAGTGAGACCGCCATGACGGCCGCCCAAGCGTTCACCGCACTCGATGCCTGGCAGGTCATGGGCTGGGGGCTGGCCTTCTTCGGCACGCTCTACCTGGCCGGCGGCTGGGGCATGTCGGCGCTGACACGCACGCTGCAGCGCCACCGCATCGGCCATGTGCTGGACACACGGCCGCTCAAGCCCGACCAGTTGCGCCGCGAGTGGCGCCAGTCGCTGCATTCGGTGCTGATCTTCGGCATCGGCATGGTCGTGCCCTGGGGCCTGCTGCAGCTGGGCTGGGCGCGGCTCGCCACCGATGCAGGCCCCTGGCGCATCGCGGCGGAGATCGCCGTGCTGCTGGTCTGGAACGATGTGCATTTCTGGATCAACCACCGCCTGCTGCACACGCGCATGCTGGGGCGCTTCCATGGGGACCACCATCGCTCCGTCGTGACCACGCCCTGGTCCACCTACAGCTTCCACCCCGTCGAGGCGCTGATGCTGGGCAACGTCATCCTGCTGCCCATGGTGCTGCACGACTTCAGCTTCTGGTCGCTGGCCTCGGTGCCCGTGCTCAGCCTGCTGCTCAACGTCATCGGCCACTCCAACTACGACTTTTTCCCGCAGGTGCCGGACACGCATGCGCTGGCGGCCAGCCGCCGCCACCATCTGCACCATGCGCGCCCCAGCGGCAACTACGGCTTCGCCCTGGCTTTCATGGATCGGCTGATGGGAACACGTGTCGCCCTGCCCGCCACGGCGCGTACCAGGACCTGAATGCGTCCACGCGCCCGCCACGCCCTGCCCCGCCTGCGCCACTGGCGCGACCTGCAATCGCTGGCCTATCTGGCGGCGCTGCCGCTGCTGGTCTGGTGGCAATGGCGCCATGGCTGGAATCCATGGCTCTATGGCATCGAGCTGTTCCTGACCCTGGGCGTGGGCGTCATACACCACAACCACACGCACCGGCGCATGTGGCACGGGCGCTGGGCCAACCGCCTCACCGACTATTGGCTCACGCTGCTGCAGGGCCATCCGACCTTCGTGTTCTGGCCGGCCCACGTGGCCAACCACCACCGCTTCCGCCATGGGCCGCGCGACGTGGCCAGAACCTACCGCTTCGGCGGCGACCACAACCATCTGAGCGGCTATCTGCTGCACCCGGTGCAGGCCGCCTGGGTGCTGTACCCGCTGTTCCTGCGCTGGCTGGGGCAGTTGCGACGCCACTGGCCCGGAGCGTTCCGCTACTGCATGGGCCAATACCTGCTGTGGCTGGGCAGCTGGGCGCTGCTGCTGTCCATCGACTGGCAAAAGGCCTTGCTGCTGGTGATTCTTCCGCAACTGCATGGCCTGCACTGGCTGCTGGCCACCAACTACCTGCAGCATGCCCACGCCGATGGCCGTCCATTGACGCGCGGCCAGCGCCTGGACCCCGCCACGCAGCTGAACTACGCCCGCAACTTCGAGGGCTGGGTCAATCCGCTGCTGTTCAACATCGGGCTGCACACGGCCCACCACGAGCACCCCCAGGCCCACTGGTCGGAGCTGTCGCGCCTGCACCGCGACCACTACCGCGGCCGCGTGGCACCCGAGCTCAACGAGGGCGGGCTGCTGCCCTACATGGCCCGGGTCTTCGTGCTGGGCGCCTTCTGGCCCGCAGCCCGTACCCGGCCGCAGATGCCGGCCCGCCCACTTCCCTGAAATGACCGATCACCCATGCCCATAGCCTATTCCAACGTCTATCTGCATGCCGCCGGCATGTTCCTGCCTGGCGATCCCGTCGACAACGCGGGCATGGACGCCTACGTGGCGCCGCTGAACCGCCTGTCCGGGCGCATCAAGCGGCGCATCCTGGCCGAGAACGGCATCGTCCAGCGCCACTACGCCATCGATGCCGAGGGACGCACGATCCACAGCAATACGGCCATGGCGGTGCAGGCCATCCACGACTGCCTGTCGCAGGCCGGCAGCGCCCTGGGGGACATCGGCTTTCTGGCCAGCGGCTCCTCGGGCGGCGATGCGCTGATGCCCGGCTTCGCCAGCATGATCCAGGGCGAGCTGGCCGCGCCGCCCATGGAGACGCTGTCGGTGCACGGCGTCTGCGCGGCCAGCGTAAGCGCGCTGCAGGCCGCCGCCCAGGCCGTGGACCGTGCGCCCGCCAGCCTGGCCCTGGCCGTGGCCAGCGAAATGCCCTCGCGGCTGTTCAAGCGCTCGCGCTTCGCGGCCCAGGGCTACGACACGGATTTCGATGCCCACTTCCTGCGCTGGATGCTCTCCGATGGCGCGGGCGCGGTGCTGCTCGGCGGCCCCAGGGCACTGCCCGGACCGGCAGGACTGCGCCTGAAGCTGCGCTGGACGCATCTGCGCAGCTTCGCGGGCGACTACCCGGTGTGCATGCAGCTGGGCCTGACGCCCGACCGCGCCACCAGCCACCTGGACTACCCCGCCTGGGGCGATGCCGAGGCAGCAGGCGCGCTGGCGCTGCGCCAGGACATCCGGCTGCTGCCGCACCTGTTCGACGTGTGCATCCACGAATACGCGCATCTGGCGCACACCGGCTGGGTGCCCGCGCGCGGCATCGACCATTTCCTGTGCCACTACTCGTCCGAGCGCTTCATCCCCGTCGTGGACGAGCTGCTGAACAAGGCCCAGCTTTGCATCCCGCGCGAGCGCTGGTGGAGCAACCTGGCCTGGCGCGGCAACACGGGTGCGGCCTCGATCTTCGTGATGCTGTCCGAGTTCCTGCGCACGCAGTCGGCACGCCTGAAGCCCGGCGACACCGTGCTGTGCTTCATCCCCGAGTCGGGCCGCTTCACGGCCGGCTACATGCTGCTGGAAGTGGAGGACGCGTCGCAGGCCCCGGCGGGCGCCGCCGTGCCGCTGGCGCCGGCGGCCGATGCCGGCGTGCCCGAGACCGATCTGCTGCCCGATGCCGCCACCATCGCTGCCCCCCATGACCCCGGCCAGGCGCCGGCCGCGCTGGCGCCGCTGCTGACCGAGCTGGCCAGCATCTGGCAGGACTACCGCTCGCGCGTGTGGCGCACGCCCCTGCTGCGGCGCATGCGAACGGGCAGGCTGCAGACAGCCGACTATGTGCGCTGGATGGGCCAGTGGATTCCCCAGGTGCGCGAAGGCAGCCTGTGGATGCGCGAGGGCGCGGCTTCGCTGACCGGCGAGCACGCGGCGCTGGCCGCGCTGATCGACGTGCATGCAGGCGAGGAGCAGAACGACTTCCGCATCCTGCACCAGGACTACCTGAAGGCAGGCGGCACCGAGCCGGACATCGAGCGGCTGCGCCGCAACCCGGGCGGCGAGGCCCTCAATGCCTACCTGCACGGCCTGGCCGCCACGCCCAACCCCGTCGGCCTGCTGGGCGCCATCTACATCATCGAGGGCACGGGCCAGCGCATCGTGCCCAGCCTGCTGCCGCTGCTGCGCGCCAGCCTGCCGCTGCCGCCCGAGGCCTTCCGCTTCCTCGAATACCATGGCGCCAACGACGAGCACCACCTGGAGCGCTGGCTCATGGCCGTGCAGATGGTGATGGCGCTGGATGCCTCGGGCACGGCGGCACGGGCCATCGTGCGCACGGCGCGCCACACGGCGGCGCTGTACCTGATGCAGTTCGAGCATGTCATCCCCGAGGAGGCCTGATGCCGCCGCACGACTTCATCGACCAGCCCCACGACGAGCGCGATCCCAGCCCCTGGCGCGCGCTCTACCTGGACCAGAGCACCCCGCTGCCCGACGACGTCAAGGCCGCCTGGCTGCGCGACTGCAGCAGCGGCTCGCGCCAGTACCTGCTGCCCTTTCTGCGGCCGCTGGCGCGCACCAGCATCGTGCTGATCCAGGTCCTGAAGGTGCTGCTGCCGCGCAACTGGGCGCATTCGAAGCTGCTGCACCGGCTGCTGGCCTTCAGCATGAACCGCTTCGTCTCGCCCGAGGCCAACTGGCTGATCCTGCGCCATTTCCACCTGGGCTCGCAGATCCTGGCCTTCGTCGCCGCCAACTCGCCCGCGCCCGTGGCCACCACGGCGCTGGAGCCCGGCTGCATCGACGACATCAAGGACGAGCTGTTTCTCAAGCACGACCTGAACCTGTTCAACTTCGTCATCCGCCTGAACAACGCGCTGCGCGCGGCAGGAAAAGAGCTGCAGGCCGTGCCCGAGCCCGACTTTTCCATGCTGCACACGCCACCGCTGCGCCTGCAGGACATGCCGCGCGGCCGCCTCAATCTGCTGGACCTGCAAAGCGCCATCGAGGTCTACACGCCCGTCTACCAGCTGCTGCTGACCGACAACGACTTCTGGCGCGCCAGCAACTCGCTGCAGCTCGACGAGACCGTGGCCCTCTACGCGGCCAAGATCCTCGCCTCGCCCGAGCACCTGGTCATGCTCAACAACAAGCACCCGCTGGTGCCGCTGTCCACCTTGCGCGCAGGCCACCGCCTGGTGCTGCACGGCCTGTCCACCGAGATGCTGCACTGCCTGCTGATGAAGGTGGCCAGCGGCGACATGGCACTGCCGGCCCGCGAGATGGCCCGCATGCGCGAAGCGGCCAGCCCAGGCCCCATGCCGGCCGAATGAGGGCGTGCGCCAGCCGCGCACGCGCCATGCGCCCCCATGACCCAGGTCAAAGAACAGCGGCGGATCGGCGCCAATGCGCGCGGCATTGGTTACAGCATGTTGCATCGACCCGTGCGAGCCGCTAGCCTGCACGGCTTCGCCCAGGCCGCACCGGCCGGGACGCATTCCCACCATCCCGAGCCATGCCATCGTCGTCTTCCACGCCTTCAGCCGTACGCTGCAGCGAATGCATGCGTTCAGCCCATTGCCTGCTGGGCCAGCTGCCTTCAGCCACCATGGCGCTGTGGCGGCCCCACATCCGCGAGCGCAGCCTGAGCAAGGGCCAGAGGCTGCAGGAGCAGGACTGCATCGCCCATGAGTTCCAGGTCATCAAGCTGGGCCTGGTGCTGGCCATGCGCAGCGGCGAAGACGGGCGGGCCCGGCCCCTGGCGCTGTTCGGCCAGGGCCATGCCCTGGGCAGCGCCGGCTGGCTGCACCAGCCTTCGGCCATGCACTTCGAGGCCCTGGGTGCGGGCCGCATCTGCTGCGTGGACATTGCCGCCATTGCGCGCAAGGGCCTGGTCGATGCCGATTTCGTGCGCGCCCTGGCCACCCAATGCGCGCACCACAATGCCCTGCTGGCCGAATGGGCGCGCATCGTGCGCCTGCCCGGCGTGCTGTGCCAGCTGGCCGCCACGCTGGTGCAGCTGTCGCGGCTGCAGTCGAGCCAGCTCGTCCGGCTGCCCAGCCAGGGCATGCTGGCCGCGCTGCTGGCCACGAGCCGCGAAACCATCGCCCGCAGCCTGCACCGCCTGGCCCGCCTCGGCGCGCTGGACAGGACCGATCGCTGGCATTGCACGCTGCGCCCGGAGATGCTGCAGCGCATCAGCGGCGGACAGGCGGCGCCCCCGGCTTTCGCGGGCACGTAACAGTGCATAACCTCTAGGCGATGCTGTCCTGCGCCAGAAGGGCCGCCACCGGCCGGCTCACCAGCGCGGGGATCTGCTCGGCCGGCAGGGCGCGCGCGAACAGCCAGCCCTGGTAGGCATCGCAGTCCAGGATGCGCAGCAGGCGCAGCTGCTCCGAGTTTTCCACCCCCTCGGCCACCACCTGCAGGCCCAGCGTGCGCGCCAGCGCGATCACGGCCTTGACGATCTTGGCATCGGCCGGGCTGTCCAGCATGGGGCTGATGAAGGTGCGGTCTATCTTGACGCGCGAGACCGGCAGATCGCGCAGATGGGCCAGCGACGAATACCCGGTGCCGAAGTCATCGAGCACCACGCACAGCCCGGCCGCCAGCAGGCTGCCCAGCAGTTCGCGGGCCTGCACCGGGTCGGTCATCGCCGCCGACTCGGTGACTTCCAGTTCCAGCAGATGCGGCGGCACGCCATGCCGGCAGAGGCTGTCCATCAGGCGCTGCTGCAGGTCGGCCTGGCGCAGCTGCTGGGCCGACAGGTTGATGGCCACGCGCAGCGGCATGCCGGCGCGCAGCCATTCGCCCGCCTGCCGGCAGGCCGCGTCGATGACCCACTCCCCGAGCGCGAGAATCAGTCCGGTGGACTCGGCCACGGGCACGAAGCGTTCGGGCGAGACCCAGCCCATCTGGTCATCATTCCAGCGCAGCAGCGCTTCCACGCCCTGGATCTGGCCGCCCGCCACCTGCACCTGCGGCTGGAAATGCAGGCTCAGCAGGCCCCGGTCGAGCGCCTGCTTCAGCCGCTCGTGCAGCAGCACCTTCTCGGCCATGGCCCGGCCCATGGCGCTGGCATAGCGCGCATAGGAGGCCCGGCCCCGCTGCTTGGCCTCGTACATCGCCAGGTCGGCATAGCGCATCAGCGTGGCGGCGTCGCGCGCATCCTGCGGAAAGAAAGCCGCCCCCACGCTGGCACCGAAGTTCAGCGCGAAATGCCCCACCGGGCAGGGCCGGCACAGCTCGCGCAGCAGCGCCTGCACGCATGCGCGCAGCGCGGCCTCGTCCTCGCAGGGCTGGATCAGCGCCGTGAACTCGTCTCCCCCCATGCGCGCCGTGGTGACCGTGCCGCCCAGCGCCGCCTGCATGCGCCGCGCAACCTCCTTGAGCACCTGGTCGCCCACCTCGTGGCCATAGCCGTCGTTGATGGCCTTGAAGTCGTCCAGATCCAGCAGCAGCAGCGCGAAGGAGCAAGGGTCCGGGCCTTCGCTTCCCTGGGCAATGGCCTGCTCCAGCTGCAGTCCGAACTGCCAGCGGTTGAGCAGGCCGGTCAGCGGGTCATGCGTGGCGTGGTAGTGCATGCAGGCCTCCATCTGGCGCAGCTGCGACAGGTCGCGCACAAAGGCCACGGCCACGCCGCCGCCATGCGTGGAATGCCCGAGCGCGATGTCCACGGGAAGGCGCTGCCCGTCCTTGCACTGCAGCCACAGGTCGCGCCCCTGGCCCATGGGCCGGCGCGCAGGCCGCGAGAAATAGGCGCCCATCTGCGCGCCATGGGCCGCATGGACCTCTGCGGGCAGCAGCATCTGCAGTGGCTGGCCCAGCAGCTCATCGGCGCCATAGCCGCTCATGGCCTGCATGGCGGGATTGGCCAGCAGGATGTGGCCCGTGCGGTCCACAAGCAAAATGCCGTCGGGCGCAGCATCCATGGCGACACGCTGCAGCGCCTCGTCGAGCGCCGGCTGCGGCGCGCATCCCGCGGGTGCTGCGGGTGCCGCGGATACCGGCCATGCCCGGCGCTCGGTCAGGCGCGCCATCATGCAGGCCGCCCGCCGCCCTGGAAGACCGACGCTGCCGCTTCCAGCGCAGCCGACTGCGCCGCCAGCACCCCGGCATGGGCGATGGTCTCGCGCGCCAGGGCCGCGTTGTGCAGCGTCAGCTGCTCCAGCTGCTGCACCGCGGCCTGCACCTGCTGCACGCCAGCGGCCTGTACCTGGCTGGCGCCCTGCATGCCCTGGGCGAGCTGCAGCTGTGCCTGCATGTCGGCCCGCACGGCCTGCATGGCCTCGCCCACTTCCTGCGCCATGGCGCAGCTGTGGCGCACCTGCTGCTGCGTGGTGTCGATCAGGGCCTTGATCTCGCGCGCGGCCTGCGCGCTGCGCAGCGACAGTCGACGCACTTCGTCGGCCACCACGGCGAAGCCCTTGCCATGCTCGCCCGCGCGCGCAGCCTCCACGGCCGCATTGAGCGCCAGCAGATTGGTCTGGAAGGCGATGCCGTCGATCAGCGCACTGATCTGCCCCACCTGGTCGCTGGCTTCGGCCACGCGGCGCATGCCATGGTCCAGCCCGGCCGCGACGGCGCAGCTGCGCTGGGCCACCTCCACGCCATGCAGGGCACGGGCGGCGGCCTGGCCGGCCTGGACGCTGCTGTCGCCGATGGCGGCCGCCAGGGCCTGCATGGCCTGGGCCGACTGCTCCAGGCTGGCGGCAGTGGCCTCGGTGCGCTCGCTCAGTTCGGTGCTGCCCTGCTGCACGGCCAGCGCACAGCGTCTCACCTGGTCGCTCTTGCCGCGGATGTCGCTGACCAGGGACACCGTGTTCAGGCCCGCCTGGCGCACCGCGATGCTGACGGCGCCGATCTCGTCGGTGCGCTGCTGGACCAGCGTGCATGCCGGCTGGCCGCTGGCCACGGACTGGGCCTGGCTGCGCAAGGCAGCCAGCGGCTGCAGCAAGCGGCTGCGCAGCCAGCGACCCGCCGCCGCGCAGGCCAGGCTCCAGAGCAGCAGCGCGGGCCAGACATCGGCCATTGGCACGGCCCGGGCCTGCACCCAGGGCTCCAGCAGGCATGCGGCGCCCAGCAGCCACAGCCCGGCCATGACGGCCTGCACGCGCCACGACAGGGGCCGGAAGCGCCACCACAGCGACAACGCGCCCAGCGTGCCTCGCCAGACGGGAAACCCCCGGTGCAGGCCTTGCGCACCGGAGCCGGCATTGAGTCTTTCATAGAGGGCTGCGTGCTGCCGCACCTCGCCGGGATCGGGCCGCGTGCGCACGGACAGATAACCGACGACGGCATCACCGTGGCGCAGCGGGCTGGCATTGGCCCGCACCCAGTAGTGGTCGCCGTTCTTGCGCCGGTTCTTGACCAGCGCGCTCCAGGGCAGGCCGCGCTTGATGGTGGACCACATGTCGGCGAAGGCGGCCGCGGGCATGTCGGGATGGCGGACGATGTTGTGCGCCTGGCCGTACAGCTCGGATGCCTCGAAGCCGCTGACGCGGATGAAGGCATCGTTGGCATAGACGATGCGGCCTTGGAGGTCGGTGACGGAAAGAAGCGTCTCGCCTTCGCTCAGGGGGTACTCACGCTGGGTGACGTACACGTTTCGCGGCATGGAACAGGTCTCTCGGAGATGGTCGGGACGTCGGCATGACGTCCCAGGCGGGGCCACTCTAAGCAGTCCTTCGGCGCCGCACATCAGGGATGGGGCGCGCCGGCGCGACAAAACGACTTGAATGTGACAGGCGTCACAATGCGCGGCGACAGCCAGCGCTCAGGTGCGGCTCTCCTGCAAAAGGGCCTTGACGTCGGCGCCGATCACCTGCGGCCCGCCGCCGTAGCGCTCATAGACGCGCAGGCGGCCCGCCGTGTCGTAGACATAGCTGCCGGCCGAGTGGTCCAGCGTATAGCTGCCTTCGGTCTTGCCCGGCACCTTCTTGTAGAAGAGCTTGAAATCCTTGGCCACGGCCGCCGTTTCCTCGGGCGTGCCGTGCAATCCGACGAAGCCCGGATCGAAGTTGGCCACATAGGCCTTGAGCACTTCGGGGGTGTCGCGCTCGGGGTCCAGCGTGATGAAGACGCCGACCAGCCTGTCGCCATCGGCACCGAGCTGCTGCTTGACCTCGACCAGCTCCTGCATCGTGGTCGGGCAGACATCGGGGCACTGGGTGTAGCCGAAGAAAACCACGACGACCTTGCCCGCGAAATCCTTGATGCTGCGCTGGCGGCCTTCGGAGTCGCGCAGCGGGAAATCCCTGGCGTACTCGGCGCCCGTCACATCGACGCCCTGGAAACTGGGCTTGCTCTCGCGCGAGCAGCCTGCCAGCGCACCCGCGCCACAGGCCAATGCGGCCGCACCCAGAGCGTGCAGCACCGTCCGTTTTTTCATGCTTCCTCTACCAAACGAAAAAGGGATCCGGGGAAATGCGAAATGCCCGCCACGGCGGCTTCGCACACTGGCGAAGACCATAACCGATAACCGCAAGACCCCAGCCGGCGCAAGCCCGCGCCGGACTTCAGTCGCCCGGGCGGCCCGCCGCATCCCAGGAGGCGGAAGCGCGCAGCAGCCGGTCCAGGTCGCGCTTGGCCTTGCCGGCGCCGGCCATGCCCAGATGGGCAGGCATGCGCATCATCCAGTGGCCCTGCGGATCGACCACATACAAGTGGTCCTGCAGCGCCTGGCCCGGTGCGGGCTGCAGCCAGCCGCGCAGCACGGCATCGGGCAGGCGCAGCACCGTGGCCTGCGCCAGCGCGGGCAGCAGGTGCGCGGGCACGGCCGCGTCATCGTTGATCAGCCAGACGCGGTCCAGCCGGTCCTTCTCGCGGCCCAGCGCCTCGCGCAGCTGGCGCTGGAGATAGAGATTGTCTTCACAGCTCCCGGCGCAGGCCCCGCCAGCCACGCTGACCAGCAGCCACTGGCCCTTGAGCGACTGCAGCGGCTGCACCGTGCCGTCGAGCCGGCGCCCGTCCACCTGCGGCAAGGCCGGCTGGGAGGCAATCAATTCGCCGAAGCTGCGCCGCTGCTCGGGCCGCAGCACGTAGTAGGTGAAATAGGAGGCCACGACAGGCGCGGCGCAGATGGCCAGCACCGCGAGCATCTTCCAGCGGCCGCTGCGCGTGCGCCGCGCCTGGTCCAGCGCACGGCCCGGCTGCGGCAGGCCGTGCACGGTCATCTCCAGCGGGGATTCAGGCACCGGTGCGGTGCGGGCGGACATGGCGGCGGAGGATTTGGAACCAGACATACAAAAGCGTGATCAGGGCCGCGATTCCAAACCACTGGAACGCATAGCCATGGTGTTTCTCGACGCCGGCCGTGGCTGCGGGCCAGTCGCGCCGCAGGCCTTCACTGGCTTCACCCACCTGCAGCAGGCTCCAGTTGCCCAGGGGCAGCCCCGAAGCCGCGGCCCATTCGGCAATGTCCACATTCTGTCGGATGCGCGACTTTTTCCCATCAGGGTCTGCCCCGGCGCCTTCGCCGCCCCCCGGCTCATAGAGCCTGGACGGCGCGGGCGCCAGGCGCCCCTGCACGGTCACCAGCCCCTGCGGCGTCTGCACGGGCGGCAGTGCCGTGCGGTCCAGAAAATTGCGCGGCACCCAGCCACGCTGCACGACGAGCACCACGTTGCCATGGGGTGGCGCCAGGCGCAGCGGCGTGAGCACGTAAAAACCGGGCTGGCCCTGCATCTGGCGGTTGTCGAGGTAGAGGGTCTGCCCCTGCACCCACTGGCCCTGCACCTGCACCGGACGGTGCATCCAGGGCAGGTCCCGGCCAGCGCCGCCCTCCTCCTTCGGCAGGCTGGCCACCAGCTGCGCATTGTCCCAGGCAGGCAGGCCCTGCTGGCGCATGACGGCGTCGAACAATTGCTGCTTGTAGGCTGCGCGCTGCAGCTGCCAGCGCCCCAGCGCCAGCGCCAGCGCCACGCCCAGCACGGCGGCCACGGTGATCAGTACAAACCGCCAGCGCTCTGGCATTCGGGAAAAGCGCACCGGATAATCCATCCATGAAATTCGTGATCGCCCTCGTCCTGCTGGCCATTCTCGCAAGCCTGGGCAGCGCCTTGTTCTTCATGATGCGCCGCAACCCCGAAGGACAGGACAACGCGCAGGACGACAGGCGCCGCAGCCGCGCCATGTTCCGCTCCCTGGCCTTGCGCGTGGGCCTGTCCGTGGCCCTGTTCCTGTGCGTGCTGCTGGCTGCCAAGCTGGGCTACATCCATCCTACCGGCTGGACCGCCGGCCGCTAGGCCTGCATGGCCCGCACGACGAAAAAGAAGCGCCGCAGCGCTTCTTTCGCCAATGCAGGGGCCGCTCACATCCAGTACACCAGCACGTAGAGGAACAGCCAGACCACGTCCACGAAGTGCCAGTACCAGGCGGCGCCCTCGAAGCCGAAATGGCGCTCGGCCGTGAAATGGCCGGCATGCAGCCGCAGCGTGATGAAGAACAGCATCAGCATGCCCACGAAGACGTGGAAACCGTGAAAGCCCGTGAGCAGGAAGAAGGTGGAGCCGAACACGCCCGAGGACAGCTTGAGGTTCAGCTCCGTGTAGAGGTGGTAGTACTCGTATCCCTGCACGCACAGGAAGACGAAGCCCAGGATCACCGTCATCCACATGAAGGCGATGGTGCGCGCCCGCTGGCCCATCTGCAGCGCATGGTGGGCGATGGTCAGCGTCACGCCCGAGGTCAGCAGCAGCGCCGTGTTGATGGTGGGCAGCCAGAACGGGCCCACGGTCTGGAACGGCTCGACGGAATTGGCGGGCGAGGCCGTGGCGCCCGTTGCCATGCTCGGCCATACCGCCTTGAAGTCGGGCCACAGCAGCGCGTTGTCCAGGCTGCCCAGCGCCGGCACCGAGTGGGCCCGCGCCCACCACAGCGCCGTGAAGAAGGCGCCGAAGAACATCACCTCCGAGAAGATGAACCAGCTCATGCTCCAGCGGAAGGACAGGTCGATCTTGCGCCCGTACTTGCCGGACTCGCTCTCCCGCGCGGCCTCGCGGAACCAGAAGAACAGCACGGCCAGCCACCAGACCAGCCCGATGGCCAGGACGTACATGCCCCAGGCATGGCCGTTGATCCAGTTGCCTGCGCCAAGGATCACGAAGAACAGGCCCACCGCCGCCATGACGGGATGGCTGGATTCTGCGGGCACGTAGTAATAAGGCGTCTTGCCGTGGGTGGTTGCACTCATCGCTCAGCTCCTGACATTCTTGTTTGCGTGGTTTCCATCGTTGCTGTCCATCACTTCATCGTGCCGCCCGTCGCTCAGGCCACCAGCCTGACCAGCGCGATCAGCCCGAGCACCAGCACGAAGATCGCCGCCAGGCCCACGCCGATGACGTGCAGGGGCGTGATGCGCTCCATGTCCTTTTGGTACTCGCGCCCCTTGCGCACGCCGAGCAGCGACCATGCCACGGCGCGCACGGTGCGCCAGAGGCTGGCCGGGGGCCGCGGTGCAGGCCCGCTCATGAGGCCGGCTCCGCGCCATGCGCACCCGCCACCGGCGCCTCGCCGCCCGGCGCCGCCGGCGTCCGGCCGCCCACCTCGAAGAAGGTATAGGACAGCGTGATCGTCGTGACATCCTTGGAGATGCGCGGATCGATGACGAAGGCCACAGGCCACTCGCGCTTTTCCCCGGGATCCAGCGTGTACTGCGAAAAGCAGAAGCACTCGAGCTTGTTGAAATGCGCGGCCGCCTGGCGCGGCGCATAGCTGGGAATGGCCTGGGCCGCCATGCGTCGGTCCTGCACGTTCTGGAATTCGTACATGACGGTTGCCAGCTCGCCCGGGTGCACCTGGATGGAGCGCTGCGCCGGCCTGAAATCCCAGGGGCCGCGCGCATTGGCGTCGAACTCCACGGTGATGGTGCGGCTCTTGTCCACCTGCGAGTTGGCGGGCAGCCTGACATCGCGCCCGGCCGTGCCGTTGCCCGGCACCTGGCGCTCGGACAGCGACAGGATGTTGATGCCCGTGAGCTCGCAGATGTGCTTGTAGATGGGGATCAGCACGTAGCCGAAGGCGAACATGCCCAGCGCCACCACGGCCAGCTTGCCCACCATCTTCGCGTTTTCCCTGCGCAAACTCACGGCATCGCCCCCTGTCAGCCGCGCTCAGTGGAGCACGGCCATCTTGATGATGAAGCCGGCCAGGAAGGCCAGCGCCACCGAGACCAGTATCAGGGCCAACCTCAGGTTGGCCTTGCGCTGCTGCGGATCCATGCCCATGCGGATGTCCTTTCCCACGTCATCCGATGACGCGCGTGGCGGTGGCATCGAGCTTGGGCGGCGTCTCGAAGGTATGGAACGGCGCCGGCGACGGCACTTCCCATTCCAGGCCTTCCGCAGCCTCCCAGGGCTTTTGCGGCGCCTTCTCGCCCTTGCCGCGCATGGCGGGCACGACGACGAAGAGGAAGAAGTACACCTGCATCAGGCCGAAGCCCAGCGCGCCGATCGAGGCCAGCATGTTGAAGTCGGCGAACTGCATGGGGTAGTCCGCATAGCGGCGCGGCATGCCGGCCAGGCCCAGGAAATGCATGGGGAAGAACGTGACGTTGAAGAAGATCAGCGAGCCCCAGAAATGGATCTGGCCGCGCCGCTCCGAATACATCACGCCCGTCCACTTGGGCGCCCAGTAGTAGTAGGCCGCGAACATGGAAAACAGCGAACCGGCCACCAGCACGTAGTGGAAATGCGCCACCACGTAGTAGGTGTCCTGCAGCTGGATGTCGATGGGCGCCATGGACAGGATCAGGCCCGTGAAGCCGCCCATGGTGAACACGAAGATGAAGCCCACCGAGAACAGCATCGGCGTCTCGAACGTCATCGAGCCGCGCCACATGGTGGCCACCCAGTTGAAGATCTTCACGGCCGTGGGCACCGAGATCAGCATGGTGGCGTACATGAAGAACAGCTGGCCGGTCACGGGCATGCCGGTCGTGAACATGTGGTGCGCCCACACGATGAAGGACAGGATGGCGATGGACGAGGTCGCATACACCATGGACGCATAGCCGAACAGCTTCTTGCGGCTGAAGGCCGGCACGATCTGGCTGATGATGCCGAAGGCCGGCAGGATCATGATGTAGACCTCGGGGTGGCCGAAGAACCAGAAGATGTGCTGGTACATCACCGGGTCGCCGCCGCCGGCCGGGTTGAAGAAGCTGGTGCCGAAGTGGCGGTCGGTCAGCGTCATGGTGATGGCGCCGGCCAGCACGGGCATGACGGCGATCAGCAGGTAGGCCGTGATCAGCCAGGTCCAGGCGAACATGGGCATCTTCATCAGCGTCATGCCGGGCGCGCGCATGTTGAGCACGGTGACGATGATGTTGATGGCGCCCATGATGGAGCTGGCGCCCATGATGTGCATGGCCAGGATGGAGGTGTCCATGGACGGCCCCATCTGCAGCGTCAGCGGCGCGTACAGCGTCCAGCCCGCGGCGGGTGCGCCGCCGGGCATGAAGAACGAGCCCACCAGCATGATGCCCGCAGGAATCAGCAGCCAGAAGCTGAAGTTGTTCATGCGCGCGAAGGCCATGTCGGAGGCGCCGATCTGCAGCGGCAGCATCCAGTTCGCGAAGCCCACGAAGGCCGGCATGATGGCGCCGAACACCATGATCAGCCCATGCATGGTGGTCAGCTGGTTGAACAGCTCGGGGTTGACGATCTGCAGTCCCGGCTGGAACAGCTCGGCGCGGATCAGCAGCGCCAGCACCCCGCCCACCATCAGCATGGTGAACGAGAACAGCAGGTACAGCGTGCCGATGTCCTTGTGGTTGGTGGCGAACATCCAGCGGCGCCAGCCCGTGGGCGTGGCGTGGTGGTGGTCGTCGTGGCCATGCGCGTGGTCATGGTCGTGGTGGTGTGCATGCTCCTGGCCCGCAGGGCTGTGGACAGGGGGAAGTACGGCGCTCATGCTGTGGTCTCCAATCGCTCTTCTGTCTTGCGGGCTCACTGGCTGGCCGCCGCTGCGGCGCCGCCTTCGGGGAACTTGCCGGCGCGGGCGGCTGCGAACTGGGCCGGCTGCACCAGCTGGCCGGTCTTGTTGGACCAGTGGTTCTTGGCGAACGTCACCACGGCCGCCAGCTCGGTGTCGCTCAGCTGCTTCCAGGCGGGCATGGCGCCATTGGCACGGCCCTCCAGCACCACGTGCATCATCTCGGCCAGCGGACCCAGCACGACGGGGCTGCCATCCAGCGGCTTGATCGGCCCGGCGCCCTTGCCATTGGCCTGGTGGCAGGCGGCGCAGTTGGCCGCGTAGACCTTCTCGCCACGCGCGATCAGGTCGGGCAGCGTCCAGACCTTGCTGGGGTCGTCCTGCTTGGCCGCGGCAATCTTCTTTTGCGCTTCCACCCAGCCCTTGTAGTCCTCGCTGGACAGCACCTTCACGTGGATGGGCATGTAGGCATGCTCCTTGCCGCACAGCTCGGCGCACTGGCCGTAGTAGTCGCCGGTCTTTTCCGCGCGGAACCAGGTGTCGCGCACGAAGCCCGGTATCGCGTCCTGCTTGATGCCGAAGGACGGCACCATGAACGAGTGGATCACGTCGTTGGCCGTGGTGATGATGCGCACCTTGCGGTCCACGGGCACGACCAGCGGGTTGTCGACCTTGAGCAGGTAGTCGTTGGGAGCCTTGGACACGTCCCCGCTGTCGGACAGCTGGCGGTGGCTGCTGTCCAGCGTGGAGATGAAGCTCAGGCCTTCGCCTTCGCCGTTGATGTAGTCATAGCCCCACTTCCACTGGTAGCCCGTGACCTTGACGGTGACATCGGCATTCGTCGTGTCCTTTTGCGCGACCAGCACCTTGGTGGCGGGCAGGGCCATGAGCACCACGATGATGAACGGCACCACGGTCCAGACCACTTCGACCGTGGCGGATTCGTGGAAGTTCGCGGCCCGGGCGCCGCGCGACTTGCGATGCTTCCAGATCGAATAGAACATCACGCTGAACACGCCGATGAAGATCACCGTGCAGATGACCAGCATCATCCAGTGCAGGAAATGCTGCTCCTGGGCGATGCGCGTGACCGCAGGATGCAGGTTGAGCTGATTGACGGCGGGACCACCTGGCAGATCCGCTGCCGCATGCGCCAGGGGCACGGCCCCCGCCATGCTCAGCAAGCTCCAGAAACCCAGCTTGGTGGAAATGCTTTTCATAGTTCTCACTTGCGTCTAAGCCTTCAGGTTATCCACTTGGCTCCTGCTGCCGCGGCGTGGGGGCCGCGCAGCCAGACCATTCAACGCCTGCCGCATTGGCAGTACCCGACCTTGCCTTCATGAGCATGCATGAAAGCGCCGTACCTGCGCCTGCGCGCAATCACCAATAGCGGGCCGGCTGGCGGGGAGGGCAAGCCTGCCGCAGGGCAGGGGCGCGGCAGGATCGCCGCTGCAGCGGCACCGCGCAGCCAGACGGCAGCGATGTGCGGTGCAAGCGACAGGAACGGTGAACGAAGGCGCGGTCCGCCGTGGCGCGCGGCCGGCACCGGGCGCAGCCCGCGCGGCAGCGCAAGCAGGGACAGGAGGGCCAGTGCGCGCAGCCACAGGGCCAGGCACTGCTGCAATCGGTGGCGATGAAATGCGTGGACCGGCCGCCCTTCAAAACGCTGGCCCGTCCCCGTGGCAAAGCGAAACACCAAGTCTTCTCCCCTTGCGGCCTGCAGGCCGCTGGTCTTTTCCCAGGCCAGGAGAGGGGCCCTCGGGAAAAGCTGTTGTCTCTTTCAGCTGAAAGAAATTGTAGGGGGCTTTGTTTTCAATCAATGACCGGAAAGCGACATTCGGGCTATCGCAAACCCGTGTTGCGCGGCTGGCGCAGCATGCTCCGCATGTCGTCCAGCGACACGGCGCTGCGGGATTCCAGGCGCACGCGCGGCTGCGGCTTGTACGCGTGGCCATAGACCACCTCGAAGGTCAGCGACAGCTGCCCGTCCGGGCCCGACAGGCGCTCGCGCAGATAGCCATGCAAGGCCTGCAGCCAGCGGCGCCCGCGCAGCGCGCCGAAGCGCTGCGGGTGCAGGTTGCGGCCCAGCTCGCGCAGCTCCTGCAGCAGCCGCTCGGGCGTGGCGAAGGTCAGCGTGATTTGCTCCATGTCCATCACCGGTTCGCTGAAGCCCGCATGCACCAGCATGTCGCCCCAGTCGTGCATGTCGGTGAAGGCCTGGCCCGCAGGGGGCCAGCCCAGTTGCGCATACAGCGCATGCAGCTCGCGCAGCGTGTCGGGCCCCAGGCAGGAGAACATCACATAGCCGTCCACCGACAGCGCCTGGTGCCAACGCTCGATCAGTGCCTGCGGATCGGCCGCATGGTGCAGCGCCATGTTGGCCCACAGCATGTCCACGCTGGCGGGCGCGGGCGCGCCCAAGCGCATGCCCGCCCCGGTCCAGCGTGCGGGTTGCCACCAGGGTGCCTGCAGCTGTTCGCGGGCGACGGCTTCGTGGGCGGCAGCGGGCTCGAACACCTGGCATTCGGCCTTGGGAAAGCGCTGGCGCAGCAGGTCGTGGGCCTGCAGCCCGCCGCGCACGGGCTGCCAGTGGCACCAGCGCTGTGGCGGCTTGACGATCCAGTCCAGCCGCTCCTGCATGCGCTGCGCCACCTCCTCGTGCAGCCAGGGCGAGGCGGCGGGCGCTGCGCGCTGCCAGCGGGACGCTGCGGCAGGATCGATGGTGGGGGGCAACTCGTGGGACATGGCTTGACTGTGCTGGCCGCTCCGTGGAAGGCATGCGCGCGGCCCGGAGCGCGGTGGAATGGGCCTCGCGCGGCGCGAGTATATTGACTCCATGCCCGTCCTGCCCGTGTCATGGATTTCGCGCCGGCTGGCGACGCCGGCCCATGCATTGCGCCACTTCGCCGCTGCGCTGCCCAGCCAGTGCGCGGTCTGCCGGCGCTGGCCCGCGCACCGCCTGTGCCACGACTGCCGCGCGCGCTGGGCCCCGGCACTGCCGCGCTGCCGCAGCTGCGCCATCGCCGTGCCTTCCGGCGTACAGGTCTGCGGCAGCTGCCTGCGCAATCCCGATGCGCTGACCGCGTGCGTCGCGGCGGTGGACTATGCCTACCCGTGGCAAGCCGTCATCGGCGACTTCAAGTTCCGTGGCGACACGGGCCTGGCGGCAAGCCTCTCGGCCCTGTTGCTGCAGTCGGCCGCGGCCTGCGCGCAGCTGGCCGCCTGCGATGCCCTGGTTCCCATGCCGCTGTCGCCGCAAAGGCTGCGAGAGCGCGGATTCCACCAGACGCTGCTGCTGGCCAGGGCGCTGGCACGCCACCAGCCCGTCACGGTCCTCGCACGCGCCGTCGAGCGCCGGCATACCGACGTTCCCCAGCATGACCTGGGGCGCGCGCAGCGCCTGCGCCAGCTGCGCTCGGCCTTCCATGTGGTCCCGGCGCAGCGTGAGTGCATCGCGGGACGCAGGCTGCTGCTGCTCGACGATGTCATGACCACGGGTGCCAGCCTGCATGCGCTGGCCCGCTGCCTGCGGCGCGCGGGTGCCGCCGAAGTCAGTGCCCTGGTGCTGGCGCGCACCCCGCTTTGAAGAGGCCGGGCCGGGCCGCGAGGCGAGACAATACGCCCCACCATGTTCCATATCGTTCTCGTCGCGCCGGAGATCCCGCCCAATACCGGCAATGTGATCCGCCTGGCCGCCAACACGGGCTGCAGCCTGCACCTGATCGAGCCGCTGGGCTTTTCGATGGAAGACCGCCTGATGCGCCGGGCCGGCCTTGACTACCACGAATACGCGCCGGTGCAGCGGCACGCCGGCTGGCAGGCCTTCTTGCAGACCTGCCGGCCGGAGCCCGGGCGCATGTTCGCCATGACCACGCACAGCAGCCACCCGGCCCACACCATGGCATTCGCGCCCGGAGACTGGCTGGTCTTCGGCTCGGAAAGCCGGGGCCTGCCGCCCGAGGTGCGCGAGCAGTTCCCCGTGCAGCAGCGCCTGCGCCTGCCCATGCTGCCGGGGCAGCGCAGCCTCAACCTGTCCAATGCCGTGGCCGTCACCGTCTTCGAAGCCTGGCGGCAGCAGGGATTCGCGGGCGCCGCAGCGGGCGGGTGATGCCCGTGCGCGGCAGGGAAAGTTCCCCGCCGATTGTTTCAATCGCTGAAAAAGCGCATTGCCGATCCAAGGGTTTTTCCCAGTTCCAGTCCGTCCTACATTGTGTCCAAGGGCTCTCCGTTACCAAGCGATTTCCGCAAGGAACGCCCTGTCCCGGAAACAGAACAAAGGACTTGATCATGAAGAACACCCGCCGTCTTGCCGTCCTGGCCACCCTCGCCGCCTCCGCTTTCGCAGCCCAGGCCGGCGGCTTCGATTTCGCCGGCAGCAACAACTACCCTCCTGAAGCCCAGAGCCAGGGCGCGCTGACCCGCGCCCAGGTGATCGCCGACCTGCAGGCCGCCCAGGCCAACGGCACGATGCCTTCGGTGGGAGAAGGCTACCAGCCGCTCCAGAGCACCGCCCAGTCCACCGTCAGCCGCGACCAGGTGCGCCAGGAAGCCGCCGCCGCCGAGCGCGCCGGCCTGCTGAGCTACGGCGGCTGACTCCCGCAGCAGCCGTCTTTCGCAGCCAGCCCGCAGGTTCCGCCTGCGGGCTTTTGCCATTCAGGCGGGGGCGCCGTAGTTGCGTGCGACCGACTCAGCCACGCACACCGGCTTGTCGGCGCCCTCGCGCTCCACGGTCACCAGCCAGGTCATCTGCAGGCCGCCGGGCTCGATGGGTTCGGCCTGCTGCAAGGTCAGTCGTGCGCGCAGCCGGCTGCCCACGGGCACGGGCGAGGTGAAGCGCACGCGGTTGAGGCCGTAGTTCACCCCCATCTGGGCGCCCTCGATGCGAAAGCAGTTCTGGAAGAACTGCGGGATCAGCGACAGCGTCAGGAAGCCGTGGGCGATGGGCGCGCCGAACGGGCCCTTGGCCGCACGCTCGGGGTCCACATGGATCCACTGCTGGTCGCCCGTGGCATCGGCGAACAGCTGCACCTGCTGCTGGGTGATGGTGAGCCAGTCGCTGACGGCGACCTCCTGGCCCACGCAGGCGCGCACTTCGGAGTAGGAGTGAAAGGTCTTCATGCCCCCACTGTAGGGGGCGGCGCCACGCGCTCCATGTCGGACGCGCGACAGCCTAGGGTTAGCGCGCAGATCAGCGGGATGCGCGCTGCACGAAGAACAACCCCGTGCCCACCGCCATCAGCAGCGCGCCGAAGACCTTGTTCTGGCTGCGCACCGCGCGAGCGCTGCGCATGAAGCCGCGCAGCGCGCTGGCGCTGGCCGCATAGCCGTGCATGACCATGGTGTCCACGGCCAGCATGGTGGCGGCCAGGATCAGCAGCTGCAGCCACAGCGGGCGGGTGGTGGTCATGAACTGGGGCAGCACGGCCACCATGAAGATGATGCCCTTGGGATTGGTGGCATTGGTCAGAAAGCCCGTGAGCACGCGGCGGCGCACGCTGAGCTCGGGCATGGAGTCCTGCGCCGCCAGCGGCGTGGCGCCTGCGCGCCACTGGCTCAGGCCCAGGTAGATCAGGTAGCAGGCGCCGACGATCTTGACGGCATTGAAGGCCCACTCGGACGCCAGCAGCAGCGATCCCACGCCCGCGCCCGCGATCAGCAAGATGGTCAGCAGGCCCAGCTGCAGGCCGAAGATGGTGGCACTGCTCTTGCGCACGCCATACGACAGGCCATGGCTCATGGACAGCACTGCGCCCGAGCCCGGGGAGACCGCAATGATCCAGCACGCCACGAAGTACGCAATCCACGTATGCCAATCCATGTCCACACCTCAAAACAGAAAGCAACCCGGCATCTTAAAACCGCGGCACCAGTCCAGTGCGTCGCCAGGGCAAAGCCGGCACGGGCGCAGAAGCATCCGGTGACGCTTTTCGTCCCTGTCGGAAAGCTGTCCCGGCAATGGGAGTGACACAATCAATGCCCCCAGGGTAAATACCAATCCCAACATCCACACCCCATGGAACACAGCGCCCCCATCTGGCTGACCTACGGCTTCATCTACCTCACGGCCGCCGTGCTGGCCGTTCCCATCGCACGCGCCCTCGGACTGGGCGCCATCATCGGCTACCTGGGCGCGGGCATCGCCATGGGCCCCTGGGGCCTGTCCCTGGTGAGCAATGTGGACGACATCCTGCATTTCGCCGAGTTCGGCGTGGTGCTGATGCTGTTCGTCATCGGTCTGGAGTTGCAGCCCAGCCGCCTGTGGGAGATGCGCCGCCCCATCCTGGGATGGGGGCTGGCGCAGATGCTGGCCTGCACGGGCGTGCTGTTCCTGGCCGCCTGGGCCTTCGGTTTCTCATGGCGCGTGAGCCTGATCGCCGGCATGGGGCTGGCGCTGTCGTCCACCGCCATCTGCCTGCAGGTCATGGCCGAGCGCAATCTCATGCGCACACCCAGCGGGCAGGCGGGCTTTTCCATCCTGCTGTTCCAGGACGTGGCAGCCATCCCCATCCTGGCGCTGATCCCCATCCTGGGCGCCGTCAAGGCCGCCCATGCCACGCACAGCGACAGCCACCTGTGGCTGCAGGTGCTCAAGACCGTGGGCACCATCGCCGCCGTCGTCATCGGCGGACGCCTGCTGCTGCGCCCGCTGCTGCGCTGGATCGCGCGCAGCCGCACGCCCGAGATCTTCACGGCGACCTCGCTGCTGCTGGTGGTGGGCATCGCCATGCTGATGGTGCAGGTGGGCCTGTCCATGGCGCTGGGCGCCTTCCTGGCCGGCGTGCTGCTGGCCGACAGCGAATACCGCAGCGAGCTGGAGACCAATATCGAGCCCTTCAAGGGCCTGCTGCTGGGCCTGTTCTTCATGGCCGTGGGCATGAGCATCGACTTCGGCGTGCTGCTGCGCGCGCCCTGGGCCATGGCGGCCATGGTGCTGGGCTTCCTGGCGCTCAAGGCCGCCATGCTCTACGCGCTGGCCCGCGTGATGCAACTGCCCTGGCGCGAGCGCCCGGTGTTCACGCTGCTGCTGGCCCAGGGCGGGGAGTTCGCCTTCGTGGTGTTCCAGACGGCGGCCCAGTACAAGGTCTTTCACCACAGCATCTCGTCCATGCTGGTGGCGGCCGTGGCCCTGTCCATGCTGATCGGCCCGCTGGTGCTGGTGCTGCTGGACAGGCTGCTGCTCAAGCGCTTCGCCGACATGAAGGACTGCCAGGCCGACCCGGCGGCGCAGGCCGCCCGCGCGCATGAGATCACCGAACCCCAGGAGGCGCAGATCATCATCGCGGGCTTCGGCCGCTACGGCCAGATCGTGGCGCGCGTGCTGCTGGCCCAGGGCATTCCGGCCACCATCCTCGACCACAGCGTGGAGATGCTGGAGGTGGCCCACACCTTCGGCTACCGCGTGTTCTTCGGCGATGCCACGCGCATGGACCTGCTGCGCATCGCAGGCGCCGACAAGGCGCGCGTGCTGGTCATCGCCGTGGACTCGTCCGAGCAGTCGCTGAAGATCGCCGCCCGCGTGCGCAAGCGCTTTCCCCATCTGGAAATCGTCGCCCGCGCGCGCGACATGGCCCACTGGTACCAGCTGCGCGACCTGGGCGTGCGCCACGCCGAGCGCGAGGTGTTCGAGTCCAGCCTGGTCTCGGCGCGCACCGTGCTGGAGCTGGCGGGCCAAAGCCCTGCCGAAGCCCTGCGCACCACCACGCGCTTTCGCGAGCACAACCTCGAACTCATCGAGCGCATGTACCCCCACCACAAGGACCAGGCCCAGCTCATCGCCGTGGCCCGCCAGGGACGCCAGCAACTGGTCGAGCAGATGGCCAAGGAACGGCAGGAGGCACAGGAGCAGGCACGCCAAGCCGCCAAGGACGAAAAGCAGGCCTGAAACTCAGGCCGCGCCCAGCGCGCGCAGCATGTGGTCCACGAAATGCGCGAGCTTGGGCAGCTGGCGCCGGTCGGGCAGATAGACCAGGTGCACGGGGCGCGGCAGCGGCACGCAATCGTGCAGCACGGCCACGAGGCGGCCCGCCGCCAAGTCATCGGCCAGCAGCACCTGCGGCTGCAGGATCAGGCCCAGGCCGCGCACGGCGGCATGGCGCAGGCTTTCGCCGCTGTTGCAGCGCAGCCTGGCCTCATCGGGCCAGGGGGCCGAGGCATCGCCGTCGCGCAGTATCCACTCCGAGCGGCGCTGCCATACCGCATAGCTGAGGCAGTCATGGCGCGCCAGGTCGGCAACGCTGCGGGGCTGGCCGCGCCGGCGCAGATAGGCCGGCGCCGCCGCGATCACCATGCGGTAGGGTGCCAGCGGCCGCGCCACCAGGCCCTCCCCGCCCACCGGGCCTATGCGCACGGCCACGTCGATGTTCTCGCCCACCAGGTCTGCCATGCCGTCGTTCAGCAGCAGGTCCACGCGCACCTGCGGATGGGCCAGCTGGTAATCGGCCACCAGCGGCGCGACCACATGGTTGCCCAGGGTGACGGGCGCGCTGATGCGCAA
This sequence comes from Comamonas sp., assembly GCA_041984925.1. Lineage (GTDB taxonomy): Bacteria > Pseudomonadota > Gammaproteobacteria > Burkholderiales > Burkholderiaceae_C > Comamonas. Next base: position 114,105 of record JBHIXF010000002.1, on the reverse strand, counting down.
CAGGCCCTGCGGCGCGCTGCGGCTGCGCTCCACGGCCGATTCGGCCCAGCGCAGTTGCTCCAGCACCTGCCGGCTGTCCTCATAGAAATTGCGGCCCACCTCGGTCAGGCTCTGGCGCCGCGTGGTGCGCTGGAGCAGGCGCGCGCCCAGGTGCGCCTCCAGCTGCTGCACATGCTTGCCCACCATCACGGCCGAGATGTCGAGCTGGCGCGCGGCCGCCGCGAAGCTGCCGGCCTCGACCACGGCCCTGAAGACCTCCATATTGCGTAGCCTGTCCATGGATTGCAAACCAATGGTTAGTAGTCAAAAAATGATCCGCTACTTTATGGCATTCATGATTTGGAAAACACTGCAGGCCTGTTCACTCCTTCCGAAAGAAGACCGCATGAAGATCCTGCTCCTGGGTGCCTCCGGCACCATCGGCCGCGCCGTCCACGCCCTGCTGGCTCAGCGCCACGACATCGTCACCGTGGGCCGCGGCAGCGGCGACCTGCGCGCCGACTTCACGCAGCCCGAAACGCTGCAAGCCATGTTCGAGGCCGCAGGCTCCGTGGACGCCATCGTGAGCACGGCGGGCGGCCTGCACTTCGGCCCGCTGTCCGAGATGACGGCCGAACAGTTCAACAGCGGCCTGCAGGACAAGCTGCTGGGCCAGGTGCGGCTGGCGCTGCTGGGCCAGCGCTTTCTGCGCGACGGCGGCTCCATCACGCTGACCAGCGGCGTCATCGCCAACGAACCCATCCGCCATGGCGCCAATGCCTCGGCCGTCAACGCCGCCATCAACGGTTTCGTCGCGGGTGCCGCCGTGGACCTGGCGCGCGGCCTGCGCATCAATGCCGTCAGTCCCACGCTGCTGACCGAATCGGCCCAGGCCTATGGGGCGATCTTCCCGGGCTTCGAGACCGTGCCCGCCGCCCGCGTGGCCCTGGCCTACCAGCGCAGCATCGAGGGCGCCCAGACCGGCCGGGTGTACGAGGTGCTCTGACGGTGGCCGCACCGGGCCTGCGCCAAAGTCCTTGCAGGCCCATGAACATGGGCTGCGTGCTACGCTGCGCGCCACCATGTTCAACCCCACCCAAGCCGATGTGCGGCGCTTTTTCTGCGGCGTGCGCACCAAGATGCTCAGCGGCGCCCCGATGGAGGCCATAGAGACGCTGGCCAGCCTCTGGATCGCCGAGCATCCCGAGTACTTCGACGACCTCGCCGACGTGGACGCGGCCCTGCTGCGCGACTACGATGCCACGCCCGGCGTGACCAACCCCTTCCTGCACCTGTCCATGCACCTGTCCATCAGCGAGCAGTGCAGCATCGACCAGCCGCGCGGCATACGCCAGGCCGTGGAGTTGCTGAGCCGCCGCCTGGACTCGTTGCACGACGCCCACCACGCGGCCATGGAATGCCTGGGCCAGATGCTCTGGGACAGCCAGCGCTCGGGCCGCCCGCCCGATGGCGAGGCCTATATCGCCGCCGTGCAGCGGCGTGCCACCAGCGATGGCGCCAAGGCCATGGGCGGCGTCTAAAGCGCTCCCCTCATGGCCTCAAGACAAAGCCCGCGGTCGCGGGCTTTGTCTTTTGCGCCGCTGGCGCGGTCACTGCGATTTCTGGCCCAGGCGGAAGTGCGGCTGCGGCAGTGTCTGCAGTTCACCGTCGAGGCTGCCGATGTAGTTCGCCAGTGCCTTGAGTTCGCTGTTCGTGAACTGCTTGGCAATGCCGGCCATCACGCCATTGCTGCGGCCGATATGGGCATTGCCCTCGGTCTTGTACGACTTGAGCGCCGAATAGAGATAGTCCGCATACTGGCCCGCGACCTTGGGATAGGAAGGATCGATGGGCTTGGCAAAGCCCTGGCCATGGCAGGACACGCAGGCGCCCTTTTGCAGCAGGGCCGCGACCTGGGCGCTGGGTTCGCGGGCCTTGGCCTCGGCCGCGCCGGCGTTGCCATGCTCGGCATAGTAGGCCGCCACGTCGGCCATGTCCTGCTCGGTCAGGGAGTCGGCGATGCCGCGCATGGTGGGATGCTTGCGTTCGCCCTTCTGGTAGGCCTGCAGCGCGGCCACGATGTAGGGCGCGCCCTGGCCTGAAATCTTGGGTACCTTGTACACCTCCGGGAAGCTGGCCTGGTAGCCCTGGATGCCGTGGCAGCCTATGCACATGGCGATCTTGCCTTCCCCGGCCCTTGCATCGCCCTTGATCTGCTGGGCCTGCGCCAGGGAGGTCACAGATGCGACAGCCAGCGCCAATACCGTGGTCAAATTTTTTATCATTTTGCGCGCACAATCCTTCAAGAGTTCTGACGGATGCCCAATGCTTGCGGTTAGCGCAAACGATTATGTCAGCCGACGTCAAGCCTCCCCATCAATACTTACGCTGATACCGCCCATGAAATTTCAAGGTTCCGAGAATTACGTCGCCACCCAGGATTTGATGCTCGCGGTCAATGCCGCCGCGACGCTGCAGCGCCCCCTGCTGGTCAAGGGCGAGCCCGGCACCGGCAAGACCATGCTGGCCGAGGAAGTGGCCGCAGCGCTGGACATGCCGCTGCTGCAGTGGCACATCAAGTCCACCACCAAGGCCCAGCAGGGCCTGTACGAATACGATGCCGTCAGCCGCCTGCGCGACTCGCAGCTGGGCGACGAGCGCGTCAAGGACATCCACAACTACATCGTCAAGGGCGTGCTGTGGCAGGCCTTCACGGCGGACCGTCCCGTGGCGCTGCTGATCGACGAGATCGACAAGGCCGACATCGAATTCCCGAACGACCTGCTGCGCGAGATCGACCGCATGGAGTTCTACTGCTACGAGACGCGCGAGATGATCCGCGCCAAGCACCGTCCGCTGGTGTTCATCACCTCGAACAACGAAAAGGAACTGCCCGACGCCTTCCTGCGCCGCTGCTTCTTCCACTACATCAAGTTCCCCGACGCGGACACCATGCGCCAGATCGTGGCCGTGCATTTCCCCAGGCTGCAGGGTGAGCTGCTGGCCGCCGCGATGAAGGTCTTCTACGACGTGCGCAACCTGCCGGGCCTCAAGAAGAAGCCCTCGACCAGCGAGCTGATCGACTGGCTCAAGCTGCTGGTGGCCGAGGAAATCCCCGTGGAGTCGTTGCAGACCGCCGAAGGCAAGGTCGCCGTGCCGCCGCTGGTCGGCGCCCTGCTCAAGAACGAGCAGGACGTGAGCCTGTTCGAAAAGCTGGTCATGATGAACCAGCGCAACCGCTGAGGCCGCAGCCATGTCCGATACCGAACGTCCCGACGATGCCCGCGCCGACACTGGCACGGGCCAGCGCGTCCCGGCCGTCAGCGGCCAGGTGACCACCATTCCCGTGGCCGGCGCCGTGGCGCACCAGGGCTTCGTGCAGCCCGTGGTCATGCGCTTCAACGGCGTGCGGCTGGAGCCGCTGGCGCTGTCGCACGAGGCCGGCCTGCGCGAGGCCGTGCGCGACGGCGAGCTGTGGCGCCTGCGCGTGACCTCGGCGCCCGAGCCCGGCGAAGTGCGCGCCTATATCGAAACCGCGCTGGAGCAGCGCAGCCAGGGCCGGCGCTTCGCCTTCGCCGTGCTCGACGACGACAGCGGCCAGGTGCTGGGCACCAGCAGCTACCACGACATCCTGCCCGAGGTGCGGCGCGTGGAGATCGGCTACACCTGGTACGCGCGCAGCGTGCAGCGCACCCATGTGAACACGTCTGCCAAGCTCATGCTCATGGGCCATGCCTTCGACACGCTGCAGTGCCATGTGGTCGGCTGGCGCACCGACTGCTTCAACTTCGCCAGCCAGCGCGCCATCGAGCGCCTGGGCGCGAAAAAGGACGGTGTGATCCGCGGCCATGCGCTGCGCCGCGACGGCACCATCCGCGACACCGTCATGTACAGCCTGCGCAGCGGCGAATGGCCCGAGTCGCGCGCGCAGCTGCTGGACCAGTTGCAGCGCCACGCGGGCGGCACGAACGCCGTGGCGCGCCCATGAGGGCGCGCGCCGCCGGCTTCAGGGGGATGCCATGCTGATCGACTTCTTCTACACCCTGCGCGCAGCCAGGCTGCCCGTCTCGGTCAAGGAGTTCCTGACCCTGCTGCAGGCGCTGGAGGCCGGCGTGGTCGGCCCCAGGAGCGAGGATGCCTGGAGCCTGGACGACTTCTACCATCTGGGACGCACCGTCCTCGTCAAGGACGAGAAGCACTACGACAAGTATGACCGCGCCTTCGCCGCCTACTTCAAGGGCGTGGAGATGGTGGCCGACCTCACGCGCGACATTCCCCAGGACTGGCTCCGGAAACTGCTGGAGCGCGAGCTCACGCCCGAGCAGAAGGCCGCCATCGAGGCCATGGGCTGGGACGAGCTGATGGACACGCTCAAGAAGCGCCTGGAGGAACAGAAGGAGCGCCACGAAGGCGGCAGCAAGTGGATAGGCACGGGCGGCACCAGCCCCTTCGGCCACGGCGGCTACAACCCGGCCGGCGTGCGCATCGGCGGGCCGGGCCGCAACAAGAGCGCCGTCAAGGTCTGGGAGCAGCGCGCCTACCGCGACTATGACGACACGCAGGAGCTGGGCACGCGCAACATCAAGGTCGCGCTGCGCCGCCTGCGCAAGTTCGCGCGCGAAGGCGGCGAGCTGGAGCTGGACCTGCCCGACACCATCCGCAGCACCGCCGCCAATGCGGGCTACCTGGACATCAAGATGATCCCGGAGCGCCACAACAACGTGAAGGTGCTGCTGCTCATGGACGTGGGCGGCACCATGGACGAGCATGTGCAGCGCGTGGAGGAGCTGTTCTCCGCCGTCAAGAGCGAGTTCAAGCACCTGGAGTTCTACTACTTCCACAACTGCGTCTACGACTTCATGTGGAAGAACAACCGCCGCCGCTTCGCCGAGAAGTTCCCGACCTGGGACATCATCCGCAAGTACAACAAGGACTACAAGCTGATCTTCGTGGGCGACGCCACCATGAGCCCCTACGAGATCCTGCAGCCCGGCGGCAGCGTGGAGTACATGAACGAGGAGCCCGGCGCCGAATGGCTGCAGCGCCTGACCCACGCCTTCCCGCGCTTTGCCTGGATCAACCCCGAGCCGCCCGGCGTCTGGCAGTACCGCCAGAGCATCAGCATCGTGCAGCAGCTCATGGGCAACCGCATGTACCCTTTGACACTCAAAGGTCTCGAGGAGGCCATGCGCCTGCTGTCAAAATAGGGCGATGCCCAAGCTCCCCCCCGCAACTGCGCCGGCACTAGGGCCGGCGTTTTTGTTGAGCGCAGCGCTGTTGCTCAGTGGCTGCAGCCTCCTGCCCTCATCCAAGAAGGACGAAAGCGATCCCACGCTTGCCGCCGCCACTGGCGAGCCGGCCTTCACCCTCGTCGTGGATGCACCCAAGCAGGTGCGCGAGCTGCTGGAAAAGCACCTCGAACTGCGCCGGTACCGTTTCCAGAGCGACCTGCAGCGCCGGGAACTGACCCGGCTGCTGGGCGCCACCGACGCCAATGTGCGCGAGCTCATCGGCACCCTGGGCTACTTCAGCCCCACGGTCACGGTGGAGATCCAGGAAACACCCCAATCCGAAGAGGCGCCGCTGCAAGTCACCGTCAAGGTCGATCCTGGCGAGCCGGCGACCATCCGGCGCAGCCAGGTGCGTTTCGCGGGCGCCAATGCCGATGACCCCGGCGGCGCATCGCAGCGCGCAACCATCGAAGGCGACTGGCCGCTGCAGCCTGGCCAGCGTTTCACGCAATCGGCCTGGAGCCAGGCCAAGAGCGAGGGCCTGCGCACCCTGCAATCGCGGCGCTACCCGCTGGCGCGCATCGACTCCAGCCTGGCCGACATCGATGCCGACACGCACCAGGCCGACGTCAGCGTGGCCTACGCGCCCGGCCCGGCCTACACCTTCGGTCCGCTGCGCATCGAAGGCGCCCAGCGCTACGACCCCGTGGGCACGGCGCGCATCGCCCGCCTGCCCGAAGGCCAGGAGTACAGCCAGACCGCACTGGTCGATGCCCAGCTGCGGCTGGCCAGCAGCGGCTACTACGACTCGGTGTTCCTGACGCTGGCCGATGCGCCGCAGCAGGGCGAAAGCGCCCAGGCCGACGAAGAGGCCATCAAGCGCCAGGGCAGCGCGGTCACCACGCCCGTGATCGCGCAGGTGCGCGAGGCCCGGTTGCAGAAATGGGTGTTCGGCGTGGGCATGAGCACCGACACCGGGCCGCGCCTGAGCGTGGACCACATCCACAACCGGCTGCCCTGGCTGGGCTGGCGCGCCGTCACGCGTGCGCGCCTGGACCGGAAGAACCCGCTGCTGTCCACGCAATGGACCGCCCTGCCCGACGACAGCCTGTGGCGCTGGTTCGGCACCGCCAAGGCCGAACGCGAGCCCTCGGGCGACTTCGATGTCAACAGCCTGCAACTGCGCGCGGGCCGCACCAAGTCCGAGGACCACATCGACCGCAACTACTACCTGCAGTACGACATCGCCAAGACCCAGGGCTTCGGCGCGCCGCCCTCCAGCTCATCCCTCACCGCCAATTACGGCTGGACCGGGCGCTACTTCGACAGCAACCTGTCACCGAATTCGGGCTTCGGCTTCGCATGGGAAGTCGGCGCGGGCACCACGCTGACGCCTCAGCGCACCCCCTTCGGCCGCCTCTCGGGCCGCTGGCTGAGCCTGATTCCCATCGGCGAGGCCGATCCCGAAACCAAGCGCCGCAGCCGCCTGGCGCTGCGCGCCTCGGGCGGTGCCCTGCTCGCACGCAAGGACGCCGACCTGCCCGTGACCCAGCTGTTCATCACCGGCGGCGACAACACCGTGCGCGGCTATGGCTACCAGAGCATCGGCGCACGCACGGACAGCGGCCGGGTCATCGGCGGGCGCTACCTGGCCGTGGGCAGCGTCGAATGGCAGCGCCCCATCGTCATCAAGGGCAATACGCAGGACTGGGAGCACGCCGTCTTCATCGACGCCGGCACCGTCGGCGACTCGCTCAACGCCATGTACATGCGCGTGGGCGTCGGCACCGGCATACGCTGGCGCAGCCCCGTGGGCCCCGTGCAGGCGGACATCGCCTGGGGCGCCCAGGAAAAGCAGTTGCGCCTTCATCTGCGCCTGGGCTTCAACTTCTGACCATGGTGGATTCCCGCTTGAATACCCCCGCACCTTCACCTTCCAGCCAGCCCCCTGCGGCTGCCCCGGAGCCAGCCCCCCGCCGCCGCCGCTGGCCACGCGCCCTGCTGTGGTTTTTTGCAGCCCTGCTGCTGGCCCTCGCGGCCCTGATCGCCACGGCCTGGTGGTTCACCGGCCGCTCAGACTCGCTGGCCTACACGCTGCAGCGCGTGGCCGGATGGTTGCCCGAAGGCCAGAGCCTGCAGGCCCGCGAAGTCACCGGCACGCTGCGCCGGGGCGGGCGCATCGGCTGGCTGCAATGGCAAAGCCCCACCATGAAGGTGGAGCTGCGCGACGCCAGCATCGGCTGGCAGCTGCGCCCCCTGCTGTCGCGCACCCTGCGCCTGGGCGAGGTACGCATCGCCGAACTGCAGATCGCCAGCACGCCGGACCCCGAGGACAAAAAGCCCGTCGAACCCCTGCAGCAGCTCGTGCTGCCCATCAGGATCGACCTGCCCTTCCAGGTGGACCGCATCCTCTGGCAAGGCCCGCCCGAGGCCGAGGTGCTGGGACTGCGCGGCCACTACGCCTACGACGGCAGCGAGCACCAGCTGGACGTGCGCGACCTGCAGTGGGCCGACGGCAGCTACCAGGCCCGGCTGCGCCTGCAGGCACGCGCGCCCATGGCCATCGAGGCCGAACTGCGCGGCGACCTGCAGGCGCCTGCGCTGGCCTCGGACAAAGGCGCCAGCGCCCAAGCCGCGCCGCTGGCCGTGCAGGCCAGGGCACAGATCGACGGCACCCTGGCCACTGCCGCAGCGCAACTGGGCATCAAGCTCCAGGCCGATGCCCAACCCGGCGCCTTGGCCGACGAGGCACTGCCCGCCCAGCCCCCCCGCAAATCCTCCAGGGACTGCAAGGAAGCGGCCCTCGCATCCGAACCCATGCATGTGGATGTCGAGGCCAGCATCCGGCCCTGGCAGCCCCAGCCGCTGCAGTCCGCACGCGCACAGTTGCGCCAGCTCGATATCGCCGCCTTCTGGCCCCAGGGACCGCGCACCCGCATCAGCGGCGAGTTGCAGGCCGGCCCGGATGGCCAGGTGGCCGATGCAGCCCAGGCGCCAGCGACGGGGCAGGCATCGGACCAGGCGCCAGGCTCGGCCATCGCCACCACCGCATGGCAGTTGACGACACGCCTGGACAACGCCATGCCCGGCCCCTGGGACCGCCAGCGCCTGCCGCTGGACCAGATCGAGGCCGCCGTGCGCTATGACGGCCGGCAATGGCTGCTGGAGCAGGCGCAGCTCGCCGTGGGCGCAGGCGGCATCGACGCCCAAGGCCGTTTCGAGCCCGCCACCCAGGTCTTCGAAGGCCAGGCCAAGGTCCGGCGCCTGGACCCCGCCGCGCTCTACAGCATCCTGGAAGCCGCGCCGCTGCAGGGCGAGCTGCGCGCCAGCGCCACGGCGCAGCAGCAGGTGGACTTCAGCGTGGACATCCAGGCCGCAGCCCTGCCTGCGGGTGGCAAGCGCCAGCCCCTGCGCATAGAAAAGCTCGCCGCCAAGGGCCGCTGGGCCCAGCCCGTGCTGTCGCTGGAGAACCTGCAGCTCGATGCGCTGCAGGCCTCGGTGCGCAGCCGCAGCCTGCGGTTCGACACCGAACAGCAAAGGCTGCAGACCGTGCTCAAGGCGCAGTTGCCCGGCGCCGACCTTTCGCTGGACGGCCACATCGGCCCGGACACAGGCCAGGGCAGCAGCCAGCTCAAGCTGTCCTCGCTGACGGCCCTGACGCAATGGGTTCGCAAGCTGCCCGGCCTGAAGGATCCGCTGGACGGCGCCCTGCTCGAAGGCCAGGCCCAGCTGGATGCCAGCTGGCGCGGCGGCTGGGGCGCGCTGCAAAAGCGCATGAAAGCCGCCGTCGGCGATCCGCTGCCCGCCAGCGGCCTGCAACTGCAGGTCGACTTGCAAGCCAGCCAATGGCGCTACCTGCCCGCCAACACCCCACCCGCGCAAGCCCTGCAAATGCCTGTGCTGAAGCTGTCCGTGCAGGGAACGCCCGAGCAGGCCCGGCTCACGCTGGCCGGCCAGGCGCGCCGCGGCATGCAAAGCGTGCAACTGGACACCAGTCTGCAGGCCGGCCTGGCCAAGGCGCGCGGCTCCGCGCCGCTGGACTGGCAGGCCAGCCTGGAGCGGTTGCAGGCCATTCTCAACCCCGGCGAAGGCAGCCCCGGCCCCTGGCAGGTGAAGCTGGCCGGCGGCCCGCCCGTGCAGATCGCCCAGCGCACCGCAGGCCGCACCGTGCTGGCCCGGGCCTATGTGGTGACGGCCGGCAGCCTGCAAGTCACCCCACCCCAGCAGGCGCAGCGGCGCAGCAGCGCCGAGCCGCCGGCACCGGCCCTGCTCGCCTGGGATGAAACCCGGGTCACCCAGGGGGGCAACGGCCGCTGGGCACTGCGCAGCACCGGCCGCGCCCAGGGCCTGCCGCTGGCCTGGGTCGACGCCCTGTCGACGGCCGAGGAGCCGCCACTGGCCGCCATGGGCCTGAGCGGCGACCTGAGCTTCAATGGACGCTGGGACATCGACACCACCGGCGCGGCCCTCAAGGCCGAGCTGCTGGTCGAGCGTGCCGCTGGCGACCTGCGCCTGGCCATCGACGACGGCGCGGGCACCACCGTCATCCATACCAGCGGCCCCACCGCGGACAAGCCTGGGCAAGTGCGCACGCACACCGTGCGGGGCGTCGGCATGCGCGCCCACATCCGGCAGGCCCGCCTGAGCCTGCGCGCCCAGGGGGACGACATCCAAGCCCGGCTCGACTGGGACAGCGAGCGCGCCGGCACGGCAACGGCCAGTTTGCGCACCCGCCTGGCGCAGCAGGGCGGTAGCTGGGCCTGGCCCGACAAGGCCCCGCTGTCGGGCCAGATCGATGCGCGCATGCCCGACATCGGTATCTGGGCCCTGTTCGCCCCGCCCGGCTGGCGCGTCACCGGATCGCTGCAGGCCAAGGCCGCGATCAGCGGCGACCGCCAAAACCCGCAGTGGCAGGGCAGCCTGTCGGCCGACGGGCTCAGCGTGCTGTCCTCACTGGACGGCGTGGACCTTCAGGACGGCGTGCTGCGCGCACGCCTGCAAGGCAACCGGCTGGACCTGACCGAGCTGCGCTTCAAGGGCGGGCGTGGCAGCAACGCGCGCATCCTCGGCTACAGCGGCAACCTCACCACGGCACCGCGCGACGGCGGCGAACTCACGGGATCGGGCTTCGTGCGCTGGGACCCGCCCAGCGCCGATGGCAGCAACTCCGGCCTCAGCATGGACCTGCGCGCGCAGGCCAGCAAGCTGCAGGCGCTGGTGCGCGCCGACCGCCAGGTCAGCATCTCGGGCAGCCTCCAGGCCAGGCTGCAGCAGGGCCAGTTCACGCTGCGCGGCGACCTCACCACCGACCGCGCCACCATCATCCTGCCCGAGGAATCGGCGCCCTCGCTGGATTCCGACGTGGTCGTGCACTCGGCCGCCTCGCGCAAGGCCGAAGAGGAAGCCGCGCGCAAGCAGCGGCAGGCCGACCGCAAGGCCCAGGCACGCGCCGAAACGCGCAAGCTGCCCGACATCCTCGTGCAGCTCAACCTGGGCCGCGACTTCGCGCTGCAAGGCTACGGCATCACCACCCGCCTGGAAGGCGCTCTGCAGGTGCAAGGCCCCACCGTGGCGGGCGGGCCGCCGCGCATCACGGGCGAGATCCGCACCGTGCAGGGCCGCTACCGCGCCTGGGGCCAGTCGCTGGACGTGGAGACAGGCCTCATCCGCTTCAACGGCCCCTACGCCAACCCCTCGCTCGACATCCTGGCCCTGCGCCCCAACATCGCCGTGCGCGCGGGCGTGCAGGTCCAGGGCACGGCCAACGCGCCGCGCGTGCGCCTGTACTCCGACCCCGAACTGCCCGACGCCGAAAAGCTCTCCTGGGTGGTCATGGGACGCGACCCGGCCACGGGCGGCGCCGAAAGCGCCCTGCTGCAGCAGGCCGCGCTGTCGCTGCTCAGCGGCGGGCGCAACAACAGCGGCAAGATCGCCAGCAACCTGGGACTGGACGAAATCGGCTTCAAAGGCCCGGGCGGCGACGGCTCCACGGGCGCCGCCCTGACTTTGGGCAAGCGCCTGTCCAGCGACCTCTACGTGACCTACGAGCAAAGCCTGTCCGGCGCCATGGGCACGATCTACATCTTCTACGACCTCTCGCGCCGCCTCACCCTGCGCGGCCAGACGGGAGAAACCAGCGCGCTCGACCTGATCTACACCGTGCGCAAGGACTGAGCCCCGCATCCGCAAGCCACGTCAGCCGCGGCTTGCGGACAGGGTCCGCCATGGGTTTACAATCTCTGTCTTGTCCTCTCCGTAGTTCAATGGGTGCTTTCAGAGGGAAAAAGCCCCATTTGTATCAAATACGTATCTCCATCTCATCCAGCCAAAGCGATTAGAGCAGCGCCGTTCCAACACTGGCGCGGCTTCGCTGTGCTCAGCTGGTGCGCACGGCTGCATCTGGTCGCGCCTCGCCGTCAAAAAGGCCACCCAATCCCGTCAAATCCCGTCATGTGAAAGTGCGCGAGTTCTCGCGCGCGGCCCGCGCCAGGCCTTGCGCTGCGGCCAGCCGTCGCCGCCGTCGAAAGCGACACACGAAGCGGGCGGGCGAGGCGGGGGTCTCAGCGCGCGCTGGCGGTCGTGATGGGGTTCGGCCATGGGCAAGGGCTGGGGGTAGGGGGTCATGCCGGGGAGCACCTGAGGCGAGCGAGACGGGCGCAGGCGCGCCGCTCAGAGAGTGCCGAGGGGGTAGGGCAGGGTTGCACTGCGCAATGCGTTCTAGGGCGTCTAAATGCGCCGCGCTCGTTGCATTTGGATACTTTCGCGGTCTGGCTATATACTGGATATTCATACAGTACAAACCTGCACCGACATGCCGCAGCCGCAAGCGATCGACAGCATCCAGACCGAACTGGACAACGCAGCTCTTCAAGTGGGGGCGCTGTGTGAGCTGTTGCAGGCGGCCAGTGACAGGCCCCTGGCCGCATCAGCCATCCATGCCTTGCTGGAGCCCGTGGCGCGCCGTCTGAACGCTGTCGCGGGCGACCTGGCGGACTGCGCGGACGGCACCGAGCGGCGCACATGAAAAAGCCCCGCATCGCGGGGCCGTGGTCGATGGGCGCAGCTGTCAGCGCAGTGCGGGCGGACCCGGCTCATCTACAGCCGGGATGACATACGGCAGAAACCTGCAAATCTCGTCGCCCGCAAAATCATTGATCCCCTGTGCCAGTACCGCCTGCAGCGGCTGAATCTCGTTGCGCGAGAACACCCGGGCCGCGTCGATCACATTGCCGAAGCCGCCAGCGTTGGCCGGCACCACGCCGATGAGCTGGGGAGGCACGCGGTGGGCCGCCAGCTGGTCGTCACGGCTCACATTCTTGATGTTGAAAAATTCGTCCTTGGCGGTCGCCTCGCCGATGGGAATCAGGTTGATGCCGTCTTTCTTGCCGTTCGGCGCGTAGTAAAAGAGATTCCTGAAATTGCCCACGCCCTTCGAGGACTTCAGCGACTCGCGCAGGTTGTCCACGTCATCTTGGCTCTGCGATGGGTCCGTGAGGTAGAGGATGAATCCGGCATGGCTGCCGTTGTTGTAGTAGCGGCGCCGGAACAGCGTGGCGGATTCGTTGAGCCAGGCCGCCTGCAGCGAGGCGAGGTACTGCGGCAGGCCATAGATTTCCTGATGAACGTCGGGCTCAAGCAGGTGGCAGATGCGGCCCCGCTGGAACTTGTGTTCTTCCCGCCAGCCGCGCACGAAACCATAGTCCCGCAGATCACGCCCGCGCCGCATGTACTTGGCCGGGGCGTGGCGCAGCTCCAACGTGCCGCCCAGCCGATTGCCGACATGCTCCAGGTACGCATTGCCGAAGGTCACGTAGTCGAGGGCCACACGCTGCACCGTCGCGCGCGTCAGCAGCTTGTGCGGCATGAAGGTGCTGGCCACCACCTGGGCCTTGAAGTGCACCGCGCTGCCGTGGTGCGTGGCCGCGCGCAGGCTGCGCGCCAGGCCGTCGAAGCTCACGGGCGTTTCGTACCATTCGCCGCTCAACCAGCACTCCACGTAATCGAGGACTTCGCGCCGGTCCAGCACGGCCTCGGGCTCGCCGAAGGTGAAGGCTTGAACGCCTGGCGCAGGCGAAGCACTGGCCGGGGCCTGGGGGGTATCGGGGGTATGGGGGGTATCGCTCATCAAGAAAACTCCATCACAGCGCGCTGACCGCCGCCCACGGCGACAGCTTCCAGCGGCTCGTTGTCCAATGCATTCATGCAGGCCCACGCAAGGTCCGCATGGCCCGCGTCCGCGCTGCGGCCGGCTGCGTAGGTCACGCCCTTGCCGCTGCCCGTGACCTCGCGCTTGATGGCCATGAAACTGCGCTGCAGGTCCACATCGCCCGCGTCGAATTCCAGGCGGCCGGCGCGCATCACGCTTTGCGCCTTGAGCACCAGCCGGGTCTTGACTTCGGGGCTGTACTGCAGGGCCTTGGCACCCGGGAAGAACTGCTTGACGATCTGGTAGACGCCCTGCCCCAGGCCGGTCGTGTCGATACAGATGTGCTGCACGTTGTAACGCAGCGTGATCTGCCGGATGGCCTCGGCCTGGGCCTCGAAGTCCGCGCCCTTGAATTGCTCCCTGTGCAGCACGCGGAACTTGCCGCCGGGCGTGGTGGGCGGGGCCAGCACCACCAGGCCGGCCGCGTCGCCTGTGTGGCTGGGGTCGTAGCCCACCCACACGCCTTTGTAGCCGTAGGGGCGCAAGGCAAAGGGCTTGAAGTCCGCAGACCACGCCTCCCAGCTGTCCACATGGCAGCGCATGAGGTCCGCGAGCTTGAACACTGCGAACGTCTCGTCCACGAACCCGCACATGAGCAGGTTGTCCCATTCCTCGTCCGAGTACTCAAAGCGCAGCTCATCAAGGTTGAACAGATCGCAGCCGCCGGCCTGGGCGTCCAGGATGTTGACGATCTGCCGCCATATCAAATCCTCGCCCGTGAAACCGCCGGCCAGCCGGTCGTGGCTGATGTCGATCTGCAGGCGGTTGGCCTTAGCGCGCCGCTTGTTGATCCGCTCGCCAGACCAGAACGCATAGGCCTCATGCTGCAGGCTACTCGGCGTGCTGAAGTAGGTCTTGCGCCACTTCGAGTGCATGGCCATGCCGCTGGCGACCTTGTTGAGCGTCTCGAATCCGTGGACCCAAAAAAACTCATCGAAGTAGAAATTGCCGTGGTAGCCCTGGGCCGTGCGCGCGTTGGTGCCCAGGAAGTACAGCGTGGCGCCGTTGGGCAGGATGATGGGATCGCCCTTCAATTCAATGTCCAGCACCTCCTTGACGAAGGCCACGATGTACTGCCGGAAGATGTGGGCCTGCGACCGGCTGGCCGACAGGAAAATCTGGTTGCGCCCCGTCTCCAGAGCATCAATCAGCGCCTCGCGCGCAAAGTACCAGGTGGCCCCGATCTGCCGTGATTTGAGAATGGCGCGCGTGCGCTGCTGGCTGTTGCGCCACCATGCCAACTGGTAGCCAAACAGGCGATCAATGAAGGCCGACTTGAGTTTTTCCAGGCCCTCTTCGCCGCCCAGCAGATTGCGCTCGGGCTGCTTCTTCGGCCCTGCATTGCGCGCCAGGATGTTGGGATTGAGGTCCGCTTCCTTGCCCGTTTTCTCATAGCGGCCCACGCGCGCCATGCGCTCCATCTGCCGGCCCAGCAGGTCGATTTCCTTGAAATCGCCGCCGGTCTTTTGCTCCTTGCTGATCAACGTGCACAGCCGCATTTCCAGCGAGCCCTCGACACGCTGCAGGCCGGTCGCCTGGTCCCATGCATCGGCCTTTTTCCACTCATGCACAGTGGTGCGCGGCAGCTCCAGGCGCTCGGCAATGTGCGTCACCCGCCAGCCCATCCAATAGAGCGCGCGGGCCTGGCGCCGCTTGTCCTGCGCGGGGTCCGTCAGCGCATGCAGCGCGTCGAGCGCTGGCGCATCGGCCGCGGGCTTTTCGGCGGCTGCATCAGTGATCGGAAAGGGATTGGCCTGGCTGGCGCGGACACGCGCACGGCGGCCGGTGGTGGCTGTCATGGCTGGCAGTTTGGGCAACACCACGCGCGCGCGCACCCGCCCGTTTATGTCAATGCGCCGCGCACAAGACGATGCGCTGGCCGCCTACGGGCAAGCCCAAGAACATAGGGACTACGCCAAAACGGCGCCGATCAATCAACCGTCCACCGCACCCATGTCTAAGCCCAAGTCCAAATGGTTCCGCGTCGCCACCGAAGGCGCCACCACCGATGGCCGCGAAATCACGCGCGCCGAAATCGAGCAGATGGCCAAGAACTACGACCCCGCGAAGTACGGGGCGCGCATCTGGCTGGAGCACTATCGCGGCACTGTGCCGGGCGGCCCGTTCGACGCATTGGGCGATGTGCTGGCCGTCGAGGCCCGCGACGTCGAAGACGGCAAGCGGGCGCTGTTCGCGCAGATCGAGCCCCTTCCCGCACTCATCGAAATGAACAAGAAGGGCCAGAAGCTCTACAGCTCCGTCGAGATTCACCCCAGTTTCCCCACCACGGGCGGCGGCGCCTACCTGTACGGCCTGGGCGTCACGGACAGCCCCGCAAGCCTGGGCACCGAAGTGCTGAAGTTCGCAGCTGGCGCCAAGGAAAACCCTTTTGCAGCCCGCAAGGGCGACAAGGCGGTGGTGTTCTCTGCCGCCCAGGAATTCACCCTGGAGTTTGAAACGCCGGCACCGGATGCCGATACCGGCGTGGTTGCCACCGCGCTGGCCAAGTTCGCGGCGATCATGGAAAAGCTGGTGGGCAGCGAGCCCCCCAAGCCCGAAATCAAAAACCACAGCCAGAACGACACCAGCGCGGCCGTGCTGGCCGCTGTCAAGGAAGCGGGCACCGCCATGCAGGCATTCGCCACGCAGCAGGCCAAGGACGCGCAGACCATCGCCGGCCTGCAGGGGCAGTACAGCAGCCTGCAGAAGGCCCACGACGAGCTGGTCAAGAAGCTCAACGCCGAGCCCGAGGGCGTACAGCGCCCGCCGGCCACAGGCGGCAACGGCCAAGAGCTGGCCGAGTTCTAAGCGGCCCGCAACCCCACCCATCCCATACGACAGGACCACCCATGCGCAACGACACCCGCCAGCTGTTCAATGGCTACCTGGGCCAGCAGGCCCAACTGAACGGCGTGGCCAACGCCTCCACCAAGTTCAGCGTCTCCTCCACCGTGCAGCAGAAGCTGGAAAGCAAGCTGCAGGAATCCAGCGACTTCCTGAGCCGCATCAACGTGGTCGGCGTGCCCGAGCTGAAGGGCGAAAAGCTCGGCCTGGGCATCAGCGGCACCATCGCCAGCCGCACCGACACCAGCGGCACGGGCACCCGCAAGACCCAGGACGCCACCAGCCTGACGGCCGGCGGCTACGAGTGCATGAAGACCGACTACGACACCCACCTGCGCTATGCCACGCTGGATTCGTGGGCCAAGTTCAAGGACTTCCAGGCGCGCATCAGCGCCCAGGTGCTGCAGCGCTGCGCGCTGGACCGCATCACCATCGGCTGGAACGGCTTGCAGGCTGCGGCCAACACCAACCGCGCGCAGAACCCGCTGCTGCAGGACGTGAACATCGGCTGGCTGCAGAAGATCCGCGCCGAGGCAGAAGCCCGCGTGCTCAAGGACGGCGCCCAGGCCGGCAAGATCGTGGTGGGCGAAGGCGGCGACTATCCGCACCTCGACGCCCTGATCTACGACGCATACAAGACTCTGCTGGACCCCTGGTGCCAGGACGATCCGCAGTTGGTCGCCATCGTGGGCCGTGACCTCATGCACGACAAGATGTTCCCGCTGGTGGCCAATAACGATGCGCCCACCGAGCGCCTGGCGGCGGACATCGTCATCAGCCAGCGCCGCCTGGGCGGTCTGCCGGCCATGGCCGTGCCCTTCTTCCCCGCCGGCAAGGCGCTGGTCACGCGCCTGGACAACCTGTCCATCTACTTCCAGGACGGCGCCCGCCGCCGCGCCGTGGTGGACAAGCCCGAACGCGACCGCATCGAGGTCTACGAAAGCTCCAATGACGCATTCGTGGTCGAGGACTACGGCATGTGCGCCCTGATCGAAGGCATCGAGATCGTGGGCGCCGGCGGCTGATTGCTAGTAGAGCAAGGCTTGGGCCGCTGATGCCGAAACGCTCGGCGGCCCCTTTTTTTCCACTGCACACCAGCCACCTGACCATGCCCATGACCCCCGCACAACGCCACCGCGCCCGCGTACTGGCCGCCCAGGCCGCGCAGGCCGCCGCCGCGCACAACCCCCACGGGCCAATGAGTGGCGGCCCCTACGAACTCATGCAGGCCCAGCTGCACGCGCACGCGCTCACGCTGCGGGGCATCCAGTCCATACAGCTCAAGATCGAGGCCAAGCGCACCATGCTGGCCGACTACGAGCCCTATCTGGATGGCGTGCTGCAGGCCGATGCCGGCGTGCCCGACATCGTGCTGTCCACCGTGCTGGTCTGGCACATCGATGTGGGCAACTGGCCGCGCGCCATGCAGTTGGCCGAGTACGCCATGCGCCACAGCCTGCCGCTGCCCGACAAGTACCAGCGCGACCTGCCCACGCTGCTGCTGGACGAAGTCAGCGAAGCCGCCATTGCCGGCAAGCTGACCGGCACCGAAGCCCTGGCCACGCTGGCCCGCGTGGACCTGCTGACCGATGGCAAGGACGCCCCGGACCAGGCCCGCGCCAAGCTGGCAAAGGCCATCGGCTGGGCCGCCATGGGCAAGACCGCAACGCAGGACGTGGACACCAAGACATTGCAGCTGGACGCCGTGCAGATCGCGCTGCCCCAGCTGCGCCGCGCCATCGCGCTGCATGCGCAGGTGGGCGTGAAAAAGGACGTGGAACGCCTGGAGCGGCGGCTTGCCGAGCTGCTGCCGCCCCAGGCCCCCAACTGAGCGGACCCCGCACCCTGGCGGCTCGGGGGCCGCGCAGGCCCAGGCCTTGCGCCTGACGCCGGCAACGCCCCCGACCACCGCCACCTCATACCCCTACGCCCATGTTTGTCGCCAACGCCTCCCCGCCAGCCGCCACCGCAGAGCCCGTCATCGAAAACGATGGCTGGTTTCCGCCCATGGACCCGGCCGCCGTGCGGGGCGCCTGCCTGCTGGATGGCACCGTCACCGCCGCCCGCCTGCGGCCTGCGCTGGTGGAGGCCATGCTCACGATCAACCGCGAGCTGCAGGACTGGGCCAGCCACCAGCGCGCACAGGGCCACGCCAGCCTGGCCGATGTGCCAGGCCCCCGCATCGCCGGGGATAGCGCCCGGCTGCTGCACTACCGCCGCGCCGTCCACGCCTGCCTGCAGGCCGACCTGGCCGAGGCCTACCGCATCCAGTCCTTCATGCCCGGCGGCACCGGCAACGGCAAGCAGGACGGCGTGCAGGAGGCCCTGGCCGTGCGCCAGGACGAACATCGCCGCAATCAGCGCTGGGCCATTGCCGACATCGTGGGCCGGCCCCGGGCCACCGTGGAGCTGATCTAAGCCATGGCCTACCAGCTCGCCCGCGCCCAGCAAAGCGACACCGTCGACAGCCTGTGCTGGCGCCACTACGGCGCCACGCAGGGCGTGGTGGAGGCCGTGCTGCAAGCCAATCCCGGCCTGGCCGACCTGGGGCCGGTGCTGCCCCAGGGCATGCAAGTGCGCATGCCCGTGGTCACAGCAAAGGCCGTGCAACCCGTCATCCAGCTTTGGGACTGACCCCTATGGACAAGCAAGAACTCATCCGACTCTCGGCCATCGAGGCCGCCAAAGGCGCGCCGCCCACCTCGGTGGCCATCGCCAGCCAGGTGGAAAACTGGACCATGGCCAACACCGTCACGGCCCTGACCATCCTGTACCTGGTGCTGCAAATCGCCTGGCTGATCTGGCAATGGCGCCAGGCCAGCAAGCGCGCCCGGGCCGCCGAAGGCGTGCAGGAGGTGCCCCATGGATAAGCGCATCCCCGCCTCGCTGCTGGGCCTGACCCTGGCCATGGTCACGGCCTGGAAGGCACATGAGGGCTTCACGGCCGGCCCGGTCATCCCCACCAAGGGCGACGTGCCCACCATCGGCCACGGCGCCACCCACTACGAAGACGGCACGCGCGTCACCATGGCAGACCCGCCCATCACCCGCGAACGCGCCCACGCGCTGGCCCAGAACCTGCTGCGCGACACCTACGTGGCCTGCGTGCAGCGCAGCCTGGGCGACACGCCCATGCACCCCGTGGAATTCCAGCAGGCCGTGGACTTCGCGGGGCAGTACGGCTGCACCACCTGGTGGAACAGCTCCATGCGCCGGGGCTACGTGGCCGGCAACTACCGCCAGGCCTGCGATGCCTATCTGCTATACCGCTTCGCCGCCGGCTACGACTGCAGCACCCCGGGCAACCGGCGATGCATGGGCGTGTGGACCCGGCAACTGCAACGCCATGCGGCGTGCTCGGGGGTGCTGTGATGGCCCGCCCCACCCTGCCCTATGCCGGCATGGCCACCGCCGCGCTGCTGTGCGCCGCGCTCATCGCCACCTTCTATGCGGGCGTGCTCTACGAGGGCCGCCGCGTGGCCAGGGCCACCACGGCCGAGCTGCAGGACCTGCAGCGGCGCCAGGCCCGCGCCACTGCCTGGATGCGCGGCGAGCGCACCGCCAGCGAGAACACGCTGCGCGCCGAAATCCAGACCCTGCAAACCCAGCTCAACCAAGCCCAAGGAACCGCCGATGCCGCCCATCAAACTCACCTCGCTGGCCTGCGCGCTGGCACTGTCGGCGTGCGCGTCCCCATCGTGCCCGCCAGCTGCGCCACTGGACTACAGCCCGCCGGAGATCCCGGCGCTGCAGCTGCAGCCGCGAGTGCCGAACTTGACCCAGCGGCTGCGGCAGACCTTGCCGGCATCGCCCACGAAGGCGACACCGGAATCCGCGAACTGAATCACTGCATCGCCCGGTACAACGCTGCGCGCGATGCCGTGGAGCGCTGGCGCGCAACGCTGGGGGCCGCCGATGTACAAGCCCACTAGCCTGCGCGATCACCTGACCGCCGCGCTGCCAGACCTCAGGCGCGACCCGCACCGGCTCATCGTGCTCATCACGGACGGCAATATCCAGTGCACCGCCAGCGGCAGCCTGTCCTGGCGCTACGACTACACCCTGCGCGTGCTCATCACGGATTGGACGGGCCACGCGGATGCAGTCATGGCGCCGCTGCTGCTGTGGCTGCAGACCCATCAGAACGAACTGCTGGCCAACCGCGACCGCAAGGGCATACGCTTCGAGGCCGAATACATCACCCAGCACAGCATGGACTTGCTGATAGAGCTGGAACTCACCGAAAACGTGCTGGTGCGCTCCCTGCCCGCGCCCCAGGGCGCCATGGAACTGCAGCACAGGCGCGAAGCGCTCGGGCCGCTGGACATGCCCATCCCCGAACACTGGAGCTTCTGGCTCCAGGGCGAAAAGCTGGCCGAGTGGGACTATGACCCACGCCAGCCGCCACCAGCCGCCCAGGGGTAGCGCGCATGGATGACCTGCAGCGCCTCGAAACGTGGCTGGCCCCGCTGCTGGCCCGGCTGGATGCGGCCCAGCGACGCACCCTGGCCCGCCAGGTCGCGCAGCTGCTGCGCGCCGGCAACCAGCAAACCATGCAGCTGCAGCAGGCCCCGGACGGCACGGCCTGGCAACCCCGAAAGAACCGCACGCGCGACAAGCGCGGGCGCCTGCGCGCCGGCCCCATGTTCAGCAAACTGCGCCGCGCCAAGCACCTGCGTGCCCAGGTACTGCCCGACGGCGCAATGGTGCAATTCATGGGCCGCGCCGAGCGCCTGGCGCGCGTGCACCACTTCGGCCTGCGCGACCGAGTGCTGGCCAAGGGACCGGAATACGACTACCCGGCCCGGCCGCTGATCGGCATCACCGACGACATGGCCGAGGCCATCGAAGACCTGGTGCTGCAGCACCTGGCCGGCTGACTCCGGGCGGGTGAAATGTGTAGGCCACGCGGGCACAAGACGCCCCGCTGGCCTCACACGCGCGCGGCCGGCACAGTGACCGCATGCCCGCCGACACCCCCGCATCCCTGAACCCCACCGAGCTGCTGCGCCGGCTGGAAAACACCGTGCGCCTGGGCACCATCGCCGCCGTGCGCCATGCGGCCCCGGCCCGCTGCCGCGTCAGGACCGGCGACAACACCACCGACTGGCTCCCATGGATGGCAGGCCGCGCAGGCAAGGACAGCACCTGGTGGGCGCCCGAAGTGGGCGAGCAGGTGCTGGTGCTCAGCCCGGGCGGCAACCTGGGCGCGGGCGTGGTCCTGCCCGGCTGCTACAGCGACAGCCACCCCCAGCCCGATGACAGCCCCGACGTGGCCTGCATGCAGTTCGAGGACGGCACGCGCGTGGAATACGACCGCGCCGCCCATGTGCTCACCGTGACGGGCGCCCGGCTGGTGGAGCTGCGCGCCCCGCATGTGGTGCTGGATGCGGATGTGTACATCGCCCGCAAGCTGCACGTGGGCGGCAGCGTGCACACTGGCGGCCGCGTCTTTGCCGGCGGCGGACTGTGGCCGCCACGCCCCGGCGTGGTGCCGCCCATGCCGCGCCCCAGCGCCGGGAAAGGGGATCGATGATGGCCAACGGCGAGAACTCTCAAAGCACCCTGAGCTGCACCACCCTCGAATTCCGCGAGCCCGGCAACAGCATCGTGCGGGCCAGCCTGCGCCTGCAAGGCGACAGCCTGGTGCTGCGCGGCATGCGCGGACTGCACCTCCGCATCGAGGCCGATGATGCGGACATCACCATCAACGGGCGCACCGTCCACGCCAGCGCCGAGCAGCTGGCGCGCCTGCAGGGCCGCGACCTGGAGCTGCACGGCGCTGACACGCTCAAGGAAGACGCCAACGGGGTCGGCCACACCTACACCGGCACCGAGGCCCACTACTGGGTGCCCCTGGTGGGCGGCACCGCCAACCGGCCCGCCCCGCCCGAGCACCCGCTGCGCGGCACCGATGACCTGGTCACGGACCAGGAAGGCAGGCCGGCATGACGGGCATGCACCGCAACGGCGGCACCGGCATGCGCGACATGGCCCACCTGAGCCAGTCCATTGCCGACATCCTCACCACCCCGCTGGGCACCCGGCTGCAGCGGCGCACCTATGGCAGCCTGCTGCCCGACCTGATCGACCACCCCGACAACGGCACCACGCGCATTCGCATGTACGCCGCCACCGCCAGCTCGCTGATGCGCTGGGAGCCGCGCCTGCGCCTGTCGCGCGTGCAGCTGTCCAGCGGCCCCCAGCCCGGCCAGGTCACGCTGGACCTGGCGGGCGAATACCTGGCGCCGCAGGGCTCGCGCCCCGTGAGCCTGCAACTGGCCCTGCAGATGAGGGCCGCCGCATGAGCACCATGATTGACCTGAGCACCGTGGCCGCGCCCGCCGTGGTCGAACCCCTGGACTTCGAGCAGCTGCTGGCCCAGCTCAAGGCCCGCATGCTGGAGCAGTTGCCCGACCTGGCCAGCGTGCTGGAACTGGCCAGCGTGCTGGAACTGGAAAGCGAGCCGCTGGTCAAGCTGATGCAGCTCATGGCCTACCGCGAGGTGCTGCTGCGCCAACGCATCAACGAAGCTGCGCGCGCCCTGATGCTGGCCTATGCCGTGGGCACGGACCTGGACCAGATGGCCGCCAACTACGGAATTGCCCGCCTGCCCGGCGAAGCCGACGAGCGCCTGCGCGCCCGCGTGCAGGCCGCCTATAACCGGCTGGCCGCCGCCGGCCCGGCCCAGGCCTACCGCCAGCACGCGCTGGGCGTCAGCGCCGACATCCGCGACGTGGACGTCTTCAGCGAAGCGCCCGGCCGCGTCACCGTCAGCGTGCTGGCCCCGCAGCTCGTGGCCGAGGCCCAGGCCACCGAAGCCCAGGCCGCCGCCGGCCTGGCGCTGTTCGGCCCGGCCGCCGAGCCCGGCAAGGTGCACATCGTGCAGCCCGGCGACGGGCCGCTGCTGCGCCAGGTGCTGGCCGCGCTCAACGCCGAGCAGGTGCGCCCGCTGACCGACCATGTGGTGGTGCGCGCGCCGCGCGTCATCCCCTACACCGTTGAGGCCGTCATCGAGGTCAAGCCCGGCCCCGACCCGGCCCAGGTGCTGGCCCGGCGCCGCGCCGAACTGGCCGCCTACACCCGCGCGCGGCAGGCCCAGGGCGACGACATCACGCGCGCCGGCATCGTGGCCGCGCTGATGGAGCCCGCCGTGCGCGACGTGCGCCTGGCCGCGCCGCTGGACACCATCACCGCCGGCCGCGGCGAAATCGCCGTGTGCGTGGGCTCCAGCGTCACCGTGGAGCTGCTGCATGCCTGACTTCCGCCAGCTGCTGCCGCCCAACCGCACCGCGCTGGAAAGCGCCGTGGCGCAAACCCTCTTCGAGCGCGAGCACCCCGTGCGCGACATCGCCACGCTGTACCGCGCCGACACCCTGGCCGCGCCGCTACTGCCCTGGCTGGCCTGGTCGCAGGACGTGCTGGCCTGGCCCGCCGACGCCGACGAAACCCTGCGCCGCACCCTCACCGCCGGCGCCTGGGCCATGCACCGCCGCATGGGCACGCTGGCGGGCCTGCGCGAGATGGCCGGCTACCAGGGCGCCACCATCCGGCGCGCCATCGTGCCGCCCTCCAAGACCTACGCGGGCGTATCCCTCACGGCCGCCGAGCGCAACGCCTTCGTGCAGCGGTATCCGCAGCTGCGCATCTACCCCCAGCGCGTCAGCGGCCGGCGCGTGGGCGCCATGCTGGCGCGCTGCTTCGCGGGCGTGGCCGTGCACCCCGTGCAGACCGACGCCGCCATGCGTCTGGCACCCCAGGCCTACCTGTACCGCGACGGCGTGGAAACCCCGCTGCAAAGCACCGAGCGCACCACCACCAGCACGCAGCAGACCGCGCACACGTTCCTGAAGGTGCGCCAGCCCGGCGCCGCGCCGCGCGCCAGTTTCGTGGGCCGTGCCGGGCGCTGGCTGCTGGCCAGCCAGGCCGGCCAGCGCATGTACCGCCTCACCGTGGAAACGCCCTACATCGACAGCCGAGAACAGCTGCGCCGCGTGGCCGTGTCCCCCGGCCTGCAGCTGCTGGACGTGCGCTACGACTGGACCACCGGCACCGGCCGCGCCACGGGCGTGCATGCAGGCGCGCATGTGGCAGGCCACCTGCGGCCCAGCACCGCGCGCGAGCGCATCTACAAACGGCTGTGGCTGTTCGACCCCGAAATCGAAGTGCTGCGCCGTGGCGCGCTGTCATTCGCAGGCGCCACGCGGCTGACCATGCCCGCGCACCATGCCGAACTGGCCCTCAGCATCCCCGGCCGCAAGCACCCGCGCGCAGCCGGCCGCTGGCTGTCCGGCTACGTCATCGCCGGCGACCACCAGCGTTACCACGACACCCTGGCCGGCCTGCGCCGCGTGGCGCGCGCATCGGACCGCATCGGCATCGACACCGCCACCACCCGCCCGCTGCTGGCCCGTGGCGCCGTGCTGGCCGGCGCCGCCGTGGCCGGCGAGTGGCGCGCCATCGCCTGATCCTCCACTAACGTCCCACCATCGAGCCCATCCATGGAAAAGCAAACCACCTTCCGCGACCGGCAAGAGCTGACCGCCGCCGACCTCAACGCCATCGGCACGCACGCGGCCCAGGCCATGCAGCACATCGTGGCCGACGCCATCAGCGCCGAGCTGCACTACACGGGCGGCAACGTGGCCGCCAAGACCACCACCCAGGTCGAGGTGGCGCCGCTGCGCTTCTTCAACGCGGGCGCCGTCTACGCCAGCGAGCAGGCCGAAACCCTGAACCTGTTCCAGCACCTGCCGCTGACCACCAAGAAATGCGTGGCCATCGTGCTGTGGGGCGAGTCCGTGGAAACCGACGTGC
The DNA here is from genome assembly GCA_041984925.1 of Comamonas sp. Lineage (GTDB taxonomy): Bacteria > Pseudomonadota > Gammaproteobacteria > Burkholderiales > Burkholderiaceae_C > Comamonas. The sequence continues at coordinate 89,028 of JBHIXF010000002.1, read as the reverse complement.
AGCCGCGCGACTTCATCACCGACCTGACCACGGGCGCCACCGAGCCCCAGGCCGTGTCCATGACCCAGCTGCGCAAGGCCAACATCAACATGCTGCCGGGCACCGAATCGGTGGACCCGCAGCCGCCCGCGCTGCAGACCGGCACCCTGGCCCTGGCCTTGGTCTACCTGGGCACCAACGGCATCGAGCGCATCGAAATGCAGGAAGGCACGCGCCTGCCCGCCCTGAGCAACCACGCAGAACGCCTACGCGAACAGGAAAGCTGGCGCGCCCAGGCCGAACCGCGCATCAGCACCATCGCCACCGACCTGGCCGGCCTGGCCGAAAAGACCAGCCTGCTGGTGGCCCGCTCCACCGTGGTCGAACTGGCCAACGATGTGGCGCGCCTGAAAGCCAAGGTCAACCTGCCCACCGCCTACGCCAGCTACGAAAGCGACTACTTCGGCGACCTGAGCAAGACCGACACCAATGGCGCGGGCTACAGCGCCGCCGTCAACAACGGGCTGATCTTCCCCACGGCCGGCCAGGCCACCGTGGGCCTGGCCCTGTTCAACCCCTATGACGCCGGCATCAAGCGCCATGCCGACGACCTGGTGCTGCCCGCCTACACCGAAATCCCGCGCATCAAGACCAGCGGCTACAGCGGCGACCTGTCCGTGAGCCAGTACCAGGTGCAAAGCCAGACCCTGCGCGAATACAACGTCACCGTCTGGGACTACCGCTACGGCTGGAACTACAACTACTACGGCGGCTGGTGGAACAGCTGGTACTGGAACTACTACGGCTACGACTGGGGCTGGTACGGCTACTACGGCTACCGCGTGGCCCACCAGGAAAAGCGCTACGAGCTGCAGAACGTCACCACCAGCTACAACGGCGCCATCATCGGCCAGAGCTTCCTGGTGTCCAACGCCATGTGGCTGACCAAGGTAGGCCTGCAATTCACGCAGATCGGCGCCAGTGGCGACGTGGTGATTGCCGTGTGCGAGACGGACGGCGGCAAGCCCGACCTCGAAAAGACGCTGACCCGCGTCACCCTCGCGCGGGCCGACATCAAGAAGTACCCCACCGAAACCGCCGTGCCCGTGCCGCCCGTGCTGCTGGAGGCGGGCAAGCGCTATGCCGTGGTGCTCATCACCCAGGGCGACCACCGCGTGGCCACCGTCAGCGGCAACGACTACACCCAGGGCACGCTGTTCTTCGGCACCGATGGCGACTACTTCACGGGTGACCTGACCAAGGACCTGATGTTCACGCTGTACGCGGCCCAGTTCGCCCAGCCGCGCGTGGAGGTCGTGCTGCAGTCCGTTTCCCTGGCCGGCGGCATTTCCGACATCCACATCGCCGCGCCCCAGGTCGTGCCCGATGGCACCGAGCTGCGCTACGAAATGCAGGTCGGCGGCAAGTGGTACCCGCTGGGCGACGAAGTCATGCGCCTGTCGGGCCTGCCCGACATCGTGCCGCTGCGCGTCGTGCTGCTGGGCACCAGCGACCTGGCGCCGGCCTTCCGTCTGGCGGCCAATGCCATCACCGGCAGCCGCGCGGCCACCAACTTCGGGCACTGGTCCAAGACGCGCACCCTGGCCAGCCCGTCGAGCACCATCACCGTGCAGGTGGTCGTGGCGCAATGGGACCAGGCCAACCACTGGCTCGGCTGCGTGCTGGAGTCGGGCGGCAGCACGATCAGCGCATCGGCAGCGTCCGTGCGCGACGAACCGGACGGCCAGGCCAAGCGCCACACCTACGTCTTCAGCATCCCCGGCGGCACGTCCAGCTACAAGATCAAGATCGCCGGCACACGCACGCCGGCCAGCGCCCCCTTTGTCGTGGTCGAACGCACCGACGTGGCGACCTGAACCCACACCAATGGAGCACACCATGGCCACCAAGAAAACCACCACCCCCGCCAACTACGACGACGCCACGCACTACCGCGTGCAGCTGCGCCTGCGCATCGACGTGCTGTCCCAGGTCTTCTACCCCGGCGCCGACCTGACCCTGCGCGGCGACGTGCTCAACACGCTGGAGCCCGCCGCCATCGCCAGCGCCGAGCCCGTGCGCCAGCCTGGCCAGGACTGAGCCCATGCCCTCCCGCTTCGAGTCCTACCGCATGGTGGACGGCAAAACGCCGCTCGCCGCCGGCTACTTCAACCCGATCCTGCAGGAACTGGACCTGCGCCTGGTCGGGCTGGAAGAGCTGCGCGTGAGCTGGCAGGAAGCCGTGGCCGAAGTCCAGGAGCTGGGCCTGGCGCGCATCAACGAGCTGGTCGGCGAGCCCATGGAGCAGGTCAACGCCGCCATCGAGGAAATGCAGGGCCGCATTGAGGCCCTGCCCGAGATGGTGAGCCAGCAGGCGCTGGACCAGCAGCTGCAAGCCGCCATGCAGGCCGAGGCTGCGGCGCGCGAGCTGCTGCGCAAGGCGCTGGAACAGCTGCAAACGACGGTCGAGCAGTTGAGCAGCACCGACCCCTTCCCGCCCATGGCCGGCAAGGCCGGCCAGTTCCTGACCAACGATGGCAACGGCCGGGCCTGGGGCATGCCCAAGGCCACCGACCTGCTGCGCGGCACCGCACAGGTCCGCCAGTTGCTGGGCGTGGGTCCGGATGGCGCCATCAAGGGCATGCCGCCGCTGGACTTCATCGAGTACGAAGACCGCGCGCGGCTGCGCGACATCACCACCGGCCTGGCCGTGGTGCGCGGCCTGGGCCTGTTCGCCTGGGATGCGCAGACCACGGCGGCCGATCTGGACGACGACGCCACCACCTTCCTGACGGCCGGGGGCGCCTGGCGCCTGCAGGCCATGGCGCCGGAATGGACCATCGAGCTGGCCCAGGCCGCGCAGGAAAACGCCCGCGCCGACCTGCTGCCCACCAGCTTTGAAATGCTCGCCACCTCGCTGGCCGCCGGTGCCGAACTGGCCTACAACGTGCCCCTGTTGGGCCTGCGCCTGGGCGACCACGTTGCAGTCACCGCCGTTGCGGCGGCGCCCGGCCTGCTGGTGCAGGGCCGGTCCGAAGATGGCGTGGCCATCGTCCAGCTGCGCAATACCACGTCCGCCACCCTCTCGCTCACCCCGGCCGTCTGGGCCGTGCTGGGCATCAGAAACAGGAGAAACATTGCATGAGTACCGTGGCAGGCCTGCGCCTGGTCAGCTCCATCATCGGCGGCAGCATGACAGCCGCCAATCTCACGGCAGCCATTACACCGGCCCAGGGCTTGGCGGGCTGGAAAAGCGCCATCAATTCCCCCGTGCAGCGGGCCCTGCTGGTCAACGACAAAGCCGCGCGCACGGTGTGGATGGGGTCGGCCAAAGCATTCGAGGCATGGCTGCTGCAGCCCGAGGCTGTGCGCGACCTGTTGCGCATTCCCGATGCGGTTACTGAATTGGCCGCCAACAGTGCAGCCCTTGACCTGTTTTGGGGTTCACGCATTGCGCGCTTCGAGCTTTGGACCTGTGACGACGCATTGAACAAGTTCGACAAGTCCGCGCTGGCCATGGAACGCGCCCACGCATGCGCAGATGTCAAGATGAACGCGGTGGCAAGTTCTGCCTACTTCAATTTCGGCCGCATTCTGTTTATTTCTGGCACTGCGGGTGCAGCAGGGGTAACCGTCTCTTTGTACGGAAGGCGTGCCATCTCCAGCGGCGGAACCACAACAGCGATAAGTGCGGGTGCGAATGCGCGAGCAACCTTTCTGTGCGCGGTCGATGCCAAGCCATCCAACGTGATCTCAAGCAACGGGCTCGGCATACAACTTCGATACCTGATGATTGACCAATGAAACTCATCACCCAAAACGGCCACATCATCGCCACCGCCCTGGACAGCTACGCGGGCGAGTCCATCGAAGCCCCGGCCGACTTCGACATGGCCCGCCTGTCCGACTACCGCGTGGCCGAAGATGGCACGCTCACCCTGCTGCCGGCCGACGCCGCCATGCCGGCGCGCGCCATCACCTACTGGGCCTTCCGCAAGCGCTTCACGCACGCCGAGCGCGTGGGCCTGGAGCTGGCCGCGCTGGATGACCCGGCCGCCAGCGCCCAGCAGCGGCAGCAGTCGGCCGGCGTGCGCGTGTACCTGGCCGACGCCGCAGCGGCCGACTGGATCGACCTGGACGATGCCGACCTGTGCGCCAGCGTGGCCGCACTGGAAGCCATGGGCCTGCTGGCCCAGGGGCGTGCCGAGCAGATCGTCCACGCGCCCGTGGCGCAGGCCGAGCGGCCCGGCGCCTGATCACGTAGCGCCGCCCTGCACAAGCGCCCGCGCTGGCCCGCGCGCGGGCGTGGCGGCATGCTTGCAGCACCCTCAACCACAGGACTGCTGCAGCCATGTCAACCGAGTACCACCACGGCGTGCGTGTCATCGAAATCAACGGTGGCACCCGGCCCATTCGCACCATCTCCACGGCCATCATCGGCCTGGTCGCCACGGCCTCCGACGCCGATGAGGCCACCTTCCCCCTGAATGAGCCCGTGCTCATCACCAACGTGCGCACCGCCATCGGCAAGGCCGGCGTGCAGGGCACGCTGGCCGCCAGCCTGGACGCCATCGCCCAGCAGTGCCTGCCCGTCACCGTGGTCGTGCGCGTGGCCGATGGCGAAGGCACCACCGACGAGGACAAGGCCGCCGACCTCACCAGCAAGGTGATCGGCACCACGCTGCCCAATGGCAGCTACACCGGCATGCGCGCGCTGCTGTCGGCCCCCGCCAAGCTGGGCGTCAAGCCCCGCATCCTGGGCGCGCCCGGCCTGTCCACCCAGCCCGTGGCCACGGCCTTCCAGAGCCTGGCCCAGCAGCTGCGCGCCATGGCCTACTGCGGCACCTATGTGGATTCGGTGGCCGAAGCCATCAAGTACCGCGAAAAGTTCAGCGCCCGCGAACTGATGCTGATCCACGCCAACTTCCAGCGCTGGGACACCGTGGCCAACGCCACCGTCAACGCCTACACCGAGGCCCACGCCCTGGGACTGCGCGCCAAGATCGACCTCGATACGGGCTGGCACAAGACCCTGTCCAACGTGGCCGTCAACGGCGTGACTGGAATCACCCCCGCCATCTACTGGGATCTGCAGAACCCGTCCACCGACGCCGGCCTGCTCAACGCCAACGAAATCACCACCCTGGTCAACCGCGACGGCTTCCGCTTCTGGGGCTCGCGCACCTGCAGCGACGAGCCGCTGTTCGCCTTCGAGTCCGCCACCCGCACCGCCCATGTGCTGGCCGACAGCATCGCCGAGGCCCACATGTGGGCCGTGGACAAGCCCCTGCACCCCAGCGTGGTCAAGGACATCCTGGAAGGCGTCAACGCCAAGTTCCGCGAACTCAAGACCGGCGGCTACATCCTGGACGGAGCGGCCTGGTACGACGAAGAGGTCAACATCAAGGAAACGCTCAAGGAAGGCAAGCTGTCCATCGACTACGACTACACGCCCATTCCGCCCATCGAGGACCTGACCTTCCGCCAGCGCATCACCGACCGCTACTTCGCCGACTTCGCCGGCCGCGTGGCCACTGGCACCTGATCGCCGCAGCCAACCCACTGAACCGCACAGGAGAACCCCATGGGCCTGCCCCGTACCCTCAAGAAATTCGCCACCTTCCTGGATGGCGTGTCCTTCGTCGGCGAAACCGAAGAAGTGACCCTGCCCACCCTCAAGCGCAAGATGGAAGACCACCGCGGCGGCGGCATGCCCGGCCCCGTCAAGATCGACCTGGGCCAGGATGCCATCGAGCTGGAATGGAAGGCCGCCGGCTTCATCGTGGAGCAGTACAAGGCCTACGGCGCCGTCAAGCACGACAAGCTGCTGGTGCGCTTTGCCGGCGGCATCCAGGCCGAGGACGACGAAACCGTGCAGTCCGTCGAAGTCACCGTGCGCGGCCGGGCCGAGGAAATCAACCCCGGCAGCGCCAAGGCCGGCGACAAGACCCAGCAGACCATGAAGATGGCCTGCAGCTACTACAAGCTGGTCGTGGACGGCGCCACCATCATCGAAATCGACATGGTCAACATGATCGAGGTCATCAACGGCGAAGACCGCGCCGCCGCATGGCGCTCGGCCCTGGGCATCTGATGCCGCCCGCCAACCCATTCACCACCACGGACACCGACATGACCACCCCAGACAGCCCCACCACCGCCCCCGCCACGGACGCCCGCAGCGTCAAGCTGGATGCGCCTCTGCAGCGCGCCAGCGGCAGCCATATCACCGAAGTACAGGTGCTCAAGCCCAATGCCGGCGCGCTGCGCGGCCTGAACCTCACCGAGCTGCTGCAGATGAACACGGGCGCGCTGCACACCCTCATCCCCCGCATCACACAGCCGCAGATCACCAAGCCCGACCTGGCCCACCTCGACCCCGCCGACCTGGTGGCCCTGGGCACCGCCGTCATCGGGTTCCTGGTCCCAAAGGACCAGCGGGCGGACTTCCAGAGCGAGTAGAAGACCTCTACACCCGCATCGCCTTCATCTTCCACTGGCCCCCGGGCGTCATGGACGCCATGCCCCTGGACGAGCTGGCGGACTGGGCCGCCCGCGCCGTGGACATCCACAACCTCGCAAACACCTCGGCGGAGTAGCACCCCATGGCAGAGCAGAACCTGCGCCTGCGCGTTGTCCTTGACCTGGTGGACAAGGCCCTGGCCCCCCTGAAGCGCATCGGCGAAGGCAGCGGCGAAACCGCCAAGGCCCTCAAGGCCGCCAAGGACCAGCTCAAGGCCATGGGCGACACGCAGAAAACCATCGGCGACTTCCGCCAGGCCCGCACCGGCCTGGCCGACCTCGAAACCAAGCTGGCCGCCGCGCGCGAAAAGGCCCGCGCCCTGGCCCTGGTCCACGGCCAGGCCGGGCCGCCCACCAAGGCCATGGCCGACGCCCTGGCCAAGGCCCGCGCCGAAGCCAACGCGGCCGGCGCCGCCTTCAACGCCCACCAGCAACGCATACAGGGGCTGCGCGACAAGCTCAGCGCCGCCGGCATCAGCACCAAGAACCTGTCCGAGCACGAACGCAAGCTGCGCGCCGACATGGCGGCCACCACCGCCAGCATCACCAAGCAGACCGACGCCCTGAAGCTGCAGGCCGGCCACCAAAAGCGCGCCGCCACCGTCAAGGCAGCCCAGCAGGGCAACACCGCCGCGCGCGGCGAAGCCCGGGGCGCGCTGTTCGACGGCGTGGCCATGGCCGCCACCCTGGCCGCGCCCATCAAGATGGCCGTGGACTTTGAAAGCTCCATGGCCGATGTGGCCAAGGTCATGGACTTCGGCGACGACAAAAACGGCCTGGCCAAGATGAGCGATTCCGCGCTGGACCTGTCCAAGCGCCTGCCCATGGCCGCCAAGGACATCGCGCAAATCATGGCCCTGGGCGGCCAGTCCGGCCTGGGTGCCAACGAAATCCTGGGCACCAATGGCGGCGTGGGCTTTGCAGAGCACGCCATCAAGATGGGCACGGCCTTCGGCATGACGGCCGAGGAATCGGGCAGCGCCATGGCCAAGATGAAATCCGCCTTCGGCATGTCCATCCCCGAGGTGGCCACGCTCACCGACAAGATCAACCTGCTGGGCAACACGGGCGCCGCCAACGAAAAGCAGATCCTGGGCATCGTCACCCGCGTGGGTCCGCTGGGCGCCGTGGCCGGCACCGCCTCGGGCGAAATCGCGGCCATGGCGTCGACACTGGCCGGCATGGGCGTGCAGGAAGAGGTGGCCGCCACCGGCATCAAGAACATGATGCTGGCCATGGTCGCTGGCACTGGGGCCAGCAAATCCCAGCGTGAAGGCTTCAAGAGGCTGGGCCTTGACTCCACGGCTGTCGCCAAGAGCATGCAGGAGGACGCCACCGGCACCATGGTGAATCTGATGGAGCGCGTCAAGAAGTTGGACAAGTACGAGCAGGCATCTGCCCTGCAGGCCATCTTTCAGAAAGAATCCATCCTGGCCATTGCCCCTCTTCTCACCCAGTTGGACACCCTGAAGGAAAACTTCGCCAAGGTCGGCGACAGCACCCGCTATGCCGGCGCCGTCGAGCAGGAATACGCCACGCGCGCCGCCACCACCGCCAACCAGCTGCAGCTGACCAAGAACCAGGCGGCCGCCATGGGCATCGCCCTGGGCAATGTCATGCTGCCCGCGCTCAATGAAACGCTGGCGGCGATCATGCCGTGGCTCAATGGCCTGTCCGGCCTGGCCAAGACCTACCCGGGCGTCACCAAGGCCATCGTCATGGGCGTGGGCGCCCTGGTGCTGTTCAAGATCGCGGCCATCGCCGGGGCCTACGTGCTGACCTTCATCAAGGGCGGCCTGCTGGCCGCACGCGGCGCGCTGCTGGCCGTGCGCGCCGGCTGGATGCTGCACACGGGCGCCATGGTGGCGGGCACCAACGCCGGGCGCGCGGCCTTCATCATCAGCAAGGTCTTGACCGCTGCGCAATGGCTTTGGAATGCGGCCCTGGCGGCCAACCCCCTGGCCCTCGTCATCATCGCCATCGTGGCCCTGGTGGCGGCCGGCATCATGCTGTACCGCAACTGGGACGCCGTGGTGGCCGGGGGCAAGATGCTGTGGGCCGACTTCACGGCCTGGCTGTCAGCGCTGTGGGGCAACATGGTGGGCGGCGCCATCGCCTTGTGGACCGACCTGACAGCCTGGCTATCGCAGCTGTGGGGCACCATCGTGGCCGGCGCGCAATCCGCATGGGGCACCCTCACGGCCTGGCTGTCCGGGCTGTGGTCCAGCATCACCGGCACGGCGGCCATGGCCTGGCAGGCCCTGCTGGCGGGCGTGAACACGCTGTGGACCAGCCTCACGCAAACCGTCATGACGCTGGGCATGCAGTTGCCCCAGCAGTTCGCCAACCTGGGCAGCTTCCTGGTGGACGGCATCATCGGCGGCATCACCGGCAAGCTCGGCGAGCTGCGCGACGCCGTGGTGGGCGCCGCCACCAGCGCCGCCGGCTGGTTCAAGGAAAAGCTGGGCATCGCCAGCCCCTCGAAAGTCTTCACGCAGTTCGGCGGCTGGATCAGCGAAGGCGCGGCCAACGGCATCGAGGCCGGGCAGGCCGGCGTGCGCGCCGCTGCGCTGGCCATGGCCGGCGCAGCCCTGGTGCCCGTGGATGCCGCCCAGGCCGGCGACATTGAGGCGGGGGCAGGCGCAGGCCCGGCCGCCATGGCGCCCATCGCCCCGCTGCCCACCATGGCCCCGCTGGCAGCGGCCGGCGGCGCAGGCGCTGCAGGCGGCATCAGCAACATCACCATCAACATCCAGGCCGCCCCCGGCATGGACGAACGCGCGCTGGCCAAGCTGGTGGCGCAGGAGCTGGAGCGCATCGAGCAGCGCAAAGGCTTCGCGGCCCGCAGCCGGCTGCAGGACCTGGACTGATCGAGAAAGGAAACCCCCATGCTCATGGCCTTGGGCCAATTCGTTTTCGGCATGACCACCCTGGCCTACCAGGACATGCAGCGCGCCAACGCATGGCGCCACCCCAGCCACGCCCGCGTGGGCGCCATGCCGGCGCGCCAGTACGTGGGGACGGGCGATGAAACCATCAGCCTCAAGGGCGTGATCGCCCCCGAGCTGACCGGCAGCACCAAGACCCTGGACGAGCTGCGCGAAATGGCCGGCACCGGCCAGGCCTGGGCACTGGTCAACGGCGTGGGCGACGTGTTCGGCGCCTATGTCATCGAGTCCATCAACGAAACCAGCGCCTACTTCCTGCCCAACGGCATGCCCCGGCGCATCGAATTCACCCTGGCCCTGGCCCGCGTGGACGAAGACAAGGGCGGCGCCCAGGTCGGCGTGGGCAGCCTGGGCGACTTCGCCGCCGTCGAGCCGGCCGCCAGCAACTGGACCCCGGGCGGCGGCAGCTGGGAGTCCACCGACAACAGCGACCCGAACTGGTAATGGCCACGCACCCCCGCCCCGATTTCGTGCTGACCGTCAACGGCCAGGACATCACCGCGCGCGTGAACCAGCGCCTGATTTCTCTCACGCTCAACGAAGGCCGCGAGGGCCAGGCAGACACGCTGGAAATCCGCCTCACCGATCACGATGGCCGCATGGCCATCCCCTCCGTGGACGCCGTGGTGGCCCTGCGCATCGGCTGGGCCGGCCAGCCCCTGGTGGACAAGGGCACGTACACCGTCGATGAGGTCGAGCACAGCGGCACACCCGATGAGCTGGCCATCAAATGCAGCAGCGCCAACCTGAAAAAGGAAATGCGCCAGCGCGCCGAACGCAGCTGGCACGACACCACCGTGGGCGCCGTGGTCGAAGAAATGGCCCAGCGCAACGGCCTGCAGCCGCGCATCGACCCAGCCCTGGCCGCGCGCCCAGTACAGCACCTGGACCAGACCAACGAAAGCGATGTGAACCTGCTGTCCCGCCTGGCCGGCCAGCACGACGCCGTGGCCACGATGAAGGATGGCAAGCTGCTGTTCCTGCCCATCAACGGCACCAGGACCAGCGCCGGCCAGCCGCTGGCCGCCCTGCACATCGTGCGCGCCCTGGGCGACCGCCACCGCTGGCACACGGCCGAGCGCGGCGCGTATACGGGCGTCAAAGCGCAGTGGCACGACAAGCAGACCGGCGAAAAGCGCACGGCGGTATCGGGCGGCACCGACGACGCCAAGACCCTCAAGGAAACCTACGCCACCGAAGCAGACGCGCTGGAGGCCGCCCAGTCCGAGCAGCAGCGCATCGAGCGCGGCAAGGCCACCTTCAGCCTGCAGCTCGCGCGCGGCCGGCCCGAGCTGATGCCGCAATCGCCTGTGACCGTGGCCGGGTTCAAGCCGCAGATCGATGGGCAGGGGTGGCTGGTCAAGTCAGTGAGCCACACGCTGGATAGCGCGGGATTGGTAACCAAAGCCGAAATGGAGCGCTGGGCGAAGCAAGATTAAGGCGATGTTTCAGAAAATAATCAACAAGGGTTTTATGTTTCCTTGGTGATAGTTTTTTTCTTCATCACTGTCTTTTTGACAGGATCTTTGGACTCTAGCTCGTTTAAAAAATTAACTTCACGGACAATCGTTTCTTTGTCATTCAATAACAAAGCTGCGGACACAACAACTGGAGCATTCACAACAAGTGGAGATATTGAAAGCTCAATCCTAACAAAAGACTTGACAGCCTTCAATTTATCATAATGCTCAGAATCGATAAATGAGAAATCACCTACAACCTCGCTACCATTTCTCAATATCAATTTTGCATTGATATAATCCTCGATATTATTCGAACGAAGTTCGGCATAGATACAAAATTTCGGAATTAAAAGTTGGTTGCCTTTTATTTTGAATGTAGGCTCATAAAAACCCATATACGACCGACGCCCATCTTCCTCTGCGCGTATATCGTCACAGAAAAAAACATTTATATTCATTGTGCGACCTTATCAGGGAAAAAGCACTCAAACACTTGGCTCGGGCTAACATTCATGGCCTGCGCCATCCTGTATATTGTAGAAACATGTGGATCAGCACCTGTCTTCTCCAACTTAGCAATCTGAGCTTGCGATGTATTTGCTAGCACCGCAAGTTTTTCTTGCGACAATCCGGCTTTAAGCCTAATTTTCCTAAATGGATGAACTTCCGCCATCAAGGCAGAATCAGCCAATTCAGATCGAGCTTGCGCAAGTAGCGCGGAGCGGCGTGGGTCTGCTTCAAGCCTGCGCCGACGATCTGTAACTGTAACGGCGGCCACATCGCAATTCGGCTGCGATGCTATTTCGACAACTTCCACATCAGAGGAATCAATAGACGAGCCATCTTCCAATCTATGAATAGATGGCTGCGTATGCGGCCAGTATCCGGTGTGTAATTGGATGCGCTTCGTCATAATTCCAATCTCTTTCTACTATCGCCAAAACGTGATACTTTTGCACACCTGGCTCGTATGCATAAACAATCCGATACTGAAGGCCGATATCTTCTAAAGCCCATAGCTTCACACGCCATATATCCGCCCCCTTTCTCCAATACTCTACCCACTTGGAAACGTGCATTGCGCCTTGCCTGCGAGCGCCCAAGTTATGTACGGTGAGACCGTCAAGAAGGTCTTGGTCGGCCTCCAGTTCCTGCAGGAACACGTCAATCTTGGCCGCTGCCGTCGCCGTCGCAGGGTCTTCCCACAGCTCCTCTAGATCGTTCCACGCTTGCTCCGTGATACAAATGGTGTAAGCCATATCTTAGAGGATATAAAAAGAACTTGGGCGTAGGAGGCCTCCTGTCAAGGGGCATGTGCAGCGCGGATGCATCACTTTCCTTGCTCGTTGGCCCGGCCTGAGGCTACGCCGACCTCATCAACCGCAAAATCCGGCAGCTCGCCAGTTTCCAAAAACGATGGCAGGGCCTCAGCATCCAGCACATACGCCCCCTGCATGCGCGCCTTGGCCACCTTGGCCGGTCCAGCGTTCGGCCCAGCGCAAACGAACGTCAGCGACAGCGAAACCGACTTCATCACACGCAGCCCGGCTGCCTCGCACTGCTGTTCCAGCTCGGCACGCAGCGCAGCAGTAAAGCCCGTGAACAAAATTTGAGGACGCAAGTCATTGGGGGCAGCACGCACGATGCGCGGCGGCGGCTCATCCTGGGGGTGCTTGAGCAGCGCATCGCAGCCATCGTGATAGCGCACGATACGGTCCTTTCGGAAGGTGCGCACTTGCTTGGCCAGGTCATCGAAGCCGACTACATAGTGGCCCTGTTCCGACCATTCGTCGAGGCGGCGCGTGGACTCCGATCCATCCGCTTTGCGGTAGTCAAACTGCAGTGAACTCAAGTGCCCCCCTCTCTCCATGCGGGCCACGGTGGAGGCCCTAAATCAGTTCTGACTTATTCAGGCTTCAAAACATCAGCCGCAGCGGCCAGCAGCGCACGTCCCTTGGCATCTGCCTGCCGCCAGGCGCTCAGCAGATCTCGCTCAGCTGGTGCAAGCGTCATTTCAGACTGGCCTGCACGGTTGCCTGTGATGACATAGAGCACATCAATTCCAAGCCCAGCCATCACACCAAGGGCCGTTGCCGACGGGCTTTGATCACCCTTCTCCCATGTGGCCAAAGTGCTGCGAGAGATGCCGCAGGAGTCGGCCAAGCTCACTTGGCCGACTCCTATGCGCTGCCGCTCATCTTTGAGCCGCTCACCTATTTGTCCGAAACTTTGTTTTGTCATCTATTGACATGTCCGAAATTTCGGACAATGATGTAGGCACGTTGTAAATTTTCGGTATCCATCGTACATGACCACCACTACGCACTCCGCTTCTCCCTGGGCAGGCTTCGACTCATGTTCACGTCGCGCCGCATGTTGGACAACGCCGCATAAGCAGGGTCACTCACCCGCGATTGCGCAGGAAGCCGTCCACGCCTTCCTCGACGCACTCCAAAAAATGCTGTGCCACCTCGTCGGAAGCGCCTACCGCAGGGGCGAGTTCAGCGAGGTTCCTCGCAAAACTCTCAACGTGCTTCGGGTCAATGCTGTGGAGCGCTGCGCAGATGGCAATCCCCTGGGCAACCGTGCTGGCCTCAATGAGCCCCATCACGTCCTGCAGGGTGGCGGGATTCTGATTGTCTTGAGCTGATCCGGGAACGCGCATATCCGATCCTTGTACGTTGTAAGAAAGAGCATCGTAAATGACCACCGCCACGCACATGACGCGCCACCGCTCCGGCACGCTGGACAGCGCCGCCCGCGTCCCGCACATCGCCCTGCGCCTGGCCGCGCCCGAGCTGGCCGAGGCCCTGGCCTGCGCCCAGGCCGAAGGCCGCACGGCGGGCAACTTCGCCCGGCTGGTGTACCTGATGGGGATGGATGTGTACCGAGCCCAGGGCTATGTGGCCATGCCCGAGGGCGCCGCCCAGCCACAGCGCAGCCGCTGGGAGATGCGCAGCGGCCTGGTGAATGAAAAGCCCATTGCCCTGCGCCTGACGGCCGCCGAACTGCAGGAGGCCCAGGCCCTGGCCGCTGTCGAGGAACGCACCACCGGCAACGTGGCGCGCGTGCTGTTCCACATGGGCATGGCCGTGTACCGCCAGCACCGCCGCATCCACCTGCCCACGGCGCCCGCCGTGGACTCGTCCATCCATGTCAACTGAGGTGCCCAAGATGCAAAGCCCTTTCGCCCTGGACACCGAACGCGCCCTGCGCACGCATGGTAGTTTTGCCCTGTCGGCCCTCACCGTGGGCGCGCGCCGCGTGGTGGACGGCAAGCTGGCCCCTGCCCCTGTCAGCGCCCCCGCACAAGGGCGTAACAAGATGGCCGCCGAGCCGCCCGAGCTGCCCCGTGAAAAGCACCGCCTGCCCTGCCCGCACTGCGAGCAGCCGGCCGTGATCCGCACCAGCGTGCAGGTGAGCCGCCTGACGCGCGAATACATGTTCTGCTGCACCAACCCCGAGTGCGGCCACACCTTCGTGGCGCTGACCGAGGTAGTGCGCACCCTGTCGCCCAGCGCAACGCCTGACCCGTCCGTGTGCCTGCCCATGTCAACGCATGTGCGCCGCGACCTGCTGCGTGCCCAACTGGAAAGCGCCGCCCAGGCCGTGCACACCCCGTGCTTCACGCGCCCGGTAACGGGTGAACTGTTCCAGGGCCTGCCGCCCCCGGCCGCGCCCGTGTAACGCCAGCGGGCCACGCGCCCGCCCTCCCCCCTTTTCCATCACCCCGACAGAGCCGGATTTGCGGCGCTGCGGACCTTCCTACGCCCGAAATCTGAAAGGACCGGCCATGACCACGCAGCCACTGAGCCCCGAGCACGAGGCCCTGACCCACTTTTTCATGCTGGCCACCTGCCACAGCCACAGCGGCGCCCGCGTGGCGGCCCGGCTGCTGCTGGGCCTGTACAACGGCACGCGCTTCCCGTTCGACCTGACCGACTTGCGTCTGCTGGATGCGGAGAACCTGGACCGCGCCATGGCGCTGCTGCGCATGGATGCGAACCCCAGCATGGAGGTGCATGCGTGGCTGAACCTGCTGTATCGCCGCACGGACTTCGGGCACCGCTTCGAGCACATGGCCCACGCTTGGCGCGTGAAGGGCTGCTGCAAGAAGGAATACCTAGTGCCTGTGGAGGCGCTGCGCTTCGCCGGGAGCGAGGCATGAGCCGCTACACCGTGACCCATGTGGATGCCGAGCGCGTGCGCCGCCGCCTGGTCATCAGCGCCGTGACGCGCGCGGCCGCCCAGGACTTCGCGGAAGGCCTGTATGGCGTGGCTTGGTATTTGTCGGCCATGCGCCTGCGTGCCTGAGGTGCAGCCGTGAACCTGTCCGAAATCAGCATGCCCGAGTTCATGCGCCTGATTGGCCAGCCGTCCGCGCCGGCCCTGGCGCCGCCCCTGCGCCGCATGGAGCAGCAGCCCCTGGCGCCGCAGTACCGCGACATGTCCGTGGATGACTGCCGCGCCCGCCTGCGTGCGCTCAAGGATGAGGCCGTGCGCCGCTCCAGCAATGGCCGCTGGAGCAATGCCGAGGCCATGGAGTGGGCCGCGCTGCCGGTCAACGTGCGCATGTGCGCCCTGCTGCTGGCCGGCATCGAGGGCAATCTGGAAGAGCTGGGTCTGCGCGAGTGGCGCGAGCTGCCGCCGCCCGAGCGCGCCGCCATCAAGGCCGAGATTCGCCACCTGGCCGATGCCATGGCGCCCCTGCGCTCGCTGACGCTGCGGACCTGACCGGGGATGGCCGCCATGTCCGTACTGCTGCAAGCCAAGCGCACCACCCGCAAGCTGCACACCGCCGGCCTGGGTGAATGGGAGGCGCACAAGCCGCGCCCCCACCAGGTGCAGCAGGCCATGGCCGCGCTGGAAAAGGCGCTGCCGCCGCAGTGGCTGCAGCCCATCAAGGCCCTGGGCCTGGGCCGCATCACGGGCAGCGAGCAACCCGAATGGGCCGCGTGCTTCGACGCGCTGCAGGCCATCGACGACTTCAGCACGCGCCACGGCCAGGCGGCGGAATGGAACCTGAGCGACGGCGAAATCTGCGCCATGGCCAAGCGCCTGGCCGAAGAGGTGGCCGAGCTGGACAGCGGCGCCCAGGCGCAGGGTCTGGACCTGGCCGCCCGAGTGGACATGGTGCGCCTGATGCTGCGCATGATGGGCGTGCAGGAGTCCGCGCCGCTGGTGGGCGAGCCCGCCATCCGCCGCGCGCTGGATGCCGCATGGTGGCGCCGGCTGCTGCGCAAGCACGTCACGCGCACGGTCGAGGCCGGCGCCGTCAAGCTGGGCGTGGTCAACCGCCACGGCGGCGGCTATGCCAGCAATGCCACCGTGCGCCGCCGCACGGCGCAAATCGAGCGCAACGCCCAGGCGCTGCAGCGGCGCCTGTTCAAGAACGAAGCCGGCCAGGTCTTCACCCTGGCCGAGCTGGCCGCGCTGTCGCCGGCCAACCCCATCATCCGGGGCGGCGAGCTGATGACACGCATCCGCGGCGCCGAGGAATATGCCGATGCCCGCAACCATGTGGGCCTGTTCCTGACGCTGACGGCGCCCAGCCGTTTCCACGCCGTGACCCTGGGCAGCGGCGGCCGGCCGCGCCCCAACCGCCGCTATGACTGCGAAAGCACGCCGCGCGATGCCCAGATGTGGCTGCGCAAGTGCTGGCAGCGCGTGCGCGCGCAGCTGGCGCGCGAAGGCATCGCCATGTACGGCATTCGCGTGGCCGAGCCGCACCACGACGCCACGCCCCACTGGCACGCCCTGGTGTGGGCCGAGCATGAAGCCGCCGCGCAGCGCATCGAGGCCGTGATTCGTGAAAAGTGGCTGGCCGACGATGGCGACGAGCGCGGCGCGGCACAGAACCGCGTGAACATCAAGCGCATGACCTGCGGCGGCGCCGCCGGCTACGTGGCCAAGTACATCGCCAAGAGCGTGGGCCACGCGGCCCTGGCCGATCACCTGGACGTGGTGCAGGGCCAGCTGTGGGATGTGGAGCAGGGAGACATGCCCGGCCACCGCCGCGTGGACGCCTGGGCCGCCTGCTGGGGTATCCGCCAGTTCCAGGCCATCGGCATGCCCAGCGTGTGCGTGTGGCGCGAGCTGCGCCGCGTGGGCAAGGACCAGATCGACATGGCCCGCCTGGATGGCGACAAGGCCACATGGCAGGCCTGGGGCGCCTGCCACAAGCACAGCGAAGACATCAAGGCCGATTGGCGCCGCTACATGGAGGCCATGGGCGGCCACTGTGTCGCGCGCAGCCGCTGGCACCTGCGCATTGCGCGCCGGCAGGTACCGGCCGGCGCCGTGAACCAGTACGGCGAAGAGATTGCGCCGGAGCAGGGCCGCGTGGTCGGGCTCGAAGCCCGCAATGGCCGCTGGCTTGTGTCGCGCCGCATCGCGTGGCGCGCCGTGGCCCAGGAAACCGAGACTTTCGACCCCCAGCGCTGCACGGACGCCGACAGCGGCCGGGCGCTGGCCCTGGGCGCTGACCGCGCGCCGCTGGCGCGCGCTTGGACTGGTTTCAATAACTGTACGGCCCGCCTCAAGGGCGACACGCTGCGCGCCCTTTTCGGGCGTGGTCGGCACCACGCGGAGGACTGGAGCAGTCCCAGCAGCCCGGATTCGGTGCTCTACCAGCCCGGCGCCACCGCCCCCCAACCCGTTTTTTCCCGCTGATCCCGCAAAGGAGGCCTCCCCATGTCCAAAACCCTCGCCAACGCCCGCCGCACCGAGCCCCGCGTGCACTGCTGGGCCCGCGCGCTGCACGGCGACTACGTCAATTCCGCCAAGACAACGCCGGCCCGCCTGGCCGAAGTCTTCGCCGCCGAGCGCGAGCGCCTGGAGGCCCTGGCCAAGCCCCGCCGCCGCCGCGCCGCCCGGCCCGCCGCCCCCATCCACCACCCCGCCCAGCTGTCGCTGGTCGCCTGACCCCGCAACCACCACCCACAGAGAGAGAGGACCACCATGACCCTGCACAACATCACCACCGCGCACAGCTACCGTGCCATCCTCATTCCGCCGAACGTCTGCGCCGAGCAGCTGGAGCAGCTGGCCGACGCCGGCCGCCTGCCCGTGCTGCAGCTCAAGGCCGCCAGCGCATCCCACGCCGAAGCCGGCGCCCGCGCCGCCAGCGGCCGGCCCGTGCTGCGCGTTGAGCGCGTGGAGGCCTGAGCGATGTGGACCAACATCATCCGCATCGCAGTGGTCAAGCTGGCCGTGCTGGGCGGCGCCACCATGGGCTGGCGCATGGCCCGCCACCTGATCGCCGACGAAGTGCGCCGCGCTGGCCGGGTGCTGCTGGGCAAGCAGGACTTGCGCTGCATCGTGTCCATGCTCGGCGTGATCCAGTCGCGCCAGGGCGCCAAGCGCGTGTATCTTGCCGGCCCCATGACGGGTCTGCCCGACCTCAACTACCCCGCGTTCCACGCCAAGGCCGCCGAGCTACGCGCCCGGGGCTGGCACGTCGAGAACCCCGCCGACAACCCCGAACCGCCTTGCGGCACCTGGAACGGCTATGTGCGCATGGGCATCTGGCAGCTGACGACATGCGAGGCCATCTACCTGCTGCCCGGCTGGACCAGCAGCAAAGGCGCATGCCTGGAATTCAGCATCGCGCAGGCCCTGGGGCTGGAGGTGATCGAGGGCACGCCCGCAATCCACAACAACAACGGCGGCGCCCCGGCGCTGACTCAAGCATGAACATTCGACACATCAATGACCTGGTGGAAATCCGCCACCTCCATCTGTCATGCGACCTGGGCGGCAGCACGGCCGGACCCGAGCGACCGTACATCGTGTTTCTGAGCACACCGTGCAAGGGCTTCAGCACCCTGCTGTCAAAGACCTTGGAGATGGAAGTGATCCAGTCCGAGGGCGCCCCAGCAACCCACAACGACAACAACGGCGGCACCCCGGCGCTGACTCAAGCATGAACATTCGACACATCAATGACCTGGTGGAAATTCGCCACTTCCATCTGTTCTGCGGCCTGGGCGGCGGCGCGCGCGGCTTCAACCGAGCATCCCCGCGTGTGGGCAGCCGGCGCGCGAAATTCCGCTGCCTTGGCGGCATCGACGTGGACCCGGCCAGCATCCGCGATTTCGGCAAGCTGGCCGGTGTGCCCGGCACCGTGCTGGACCTGTTCGACCGCGACCAATACCGCGACTTCCACGGCGCCGAGCCGCCAGCCGGGTGGCGCGAGGCCACCGCAGCCGACATCCAGCGCGCGGCCGGCGGCGAGCGCCCGCACATCGTGTTCCTGTCGGCACCCTGCAAGGGCTTCAGCGGCCTGCTGTCCGAGGGCAAGAGCAAGACCGACAAGTACCAGGCGCTCAACCGCCTCACGCTGCGCGGCGTGTGGCTGATGCTGGAGGCCTGGCGCGATGACCCGCCGGAGCTGATCGTTTTCGAGAACGTGCCGCGTATCGCAACACGCGGCCGGCACCTGCTGGACCAGATCGTGGCCTTGCTGCGCGCCTACGGCTATGCCGTGGCCGAGACCACGCACGACTGCGGCGAAATCGGCGGCCTGGCGCAGAGCCGCCGCCGCTTCCTGCTGGTGGCGCGGCACGCAGAGAAAGTGCCGGCCTTCCTGTACCAGCCCCAGAGCAAGCCGCTGCGCGCCGTGGGCGACGTGCTTGGCCGCATGCTGATGCCCGGCGACCTGCGCGCCGGCCCCATGCACCGAGTCCCCTCCCTCCAGTGGAAGACCTGGGTGCGGCTGGCCTTCGTGGAGGCCGGCAGCGACTGGCGCAGCCTCAACCGGCTGGCCATCGAGGACGGCGCGCTGCGGGACTACCTGATCGTGCCGGAGCTGCGCGGGGGAGCCTATGGCGTGCAAGGATGGGGCGAGAGCATGGGGACGGTGCCGTCCAACGGTGCTTTCTCGGTGGCTGATCCGCGATTCGAGCAGTCGGCGCGCTGGAAGGATGGCCAGGCCTACGGCGTGCGCAGCTGGGAAACGAGCACGGGCACCATCGCCGGACAGCAGGGGCCGGGCCAGGGCTCGTACAGCGTGGCAGATCCGCGCCACCATGGCCCAGCCAAGCATTCCAACGAATTCCGTATCGTGCGCTGGGACCGCTCCGCCATGGCCGTCACCAGCGCCCACGGCACGGGCCAGGCCGTGGCGGACCCACGCCGCGAAGGCCCGAGCTTCGGCAAATACGCCGTGACTCCCTTCGGCGAGCACGCTGGCACCGTCATCAGCGGCAGCACCACCGGGCAAGGCGCCTTTGCCGTGGCCGACCCGCGCAGCGGCATGGATGCAGATCGCACGGCCTACACCACGGGCGGCCACTATGGCGTACTGCCGTGGACCGGCCCGGCCGGCGCCGTCAGCGCTGCTGCCTGCCACGACAACGGCCGGTGGAGCGTGGCAGACCCGCGCATGCCGGCCGCCGCCGACAAGCTGGTGTGCCGCATCCGAGCCGAGGACGGCACCTGGCATCGCCCTTTCACCACCCTGGAGCTGGCCGCCCTGCAATCGCTGGTCGATCCTGAGGAAGTACTCGAGCTGGACGGCCTGAGCGATCAGGCATGGCGCGAGCGCATCGGCAACGCGGTGCCCAGCGAGGCCGGCGAGGCCATCGCCCACGTCATGGGCGAAACGCTGCTGCTGGCGTGGAGCGGCGAAACGTTCATCCTGTCGGCGCAGCCGGTATGGGTGCGGCCGATTGCCTTGGGGCTGGCCATGGGGGCTATGGCATGAGCATTGATCCTCAAACCATGCCAGCGTGGACCCTTGCCCCTGGCGAATGCCTGCCGTTGCTCCAGCGTCTGCGAGACAACAGCGTCGACGCAGTGATCACCGACCCGCCCTACAGCAGCGGAGGATTCACACGCGACGACAAGGGGCGCGACCCCGACTACAAGTACACCCACGGTGGATTCGAGGGCCGCTTCCCCAGTTTCGGCGGCGATTCGCGCGACCAACGCAGCTATCTGGCTTGGTGCTGTGTCTGGATTGCCGAGTGCGTCCGTGCGCTGAAGCCGGGGGGCTATTTCCTGGCATTCACCGACTGGCGGCAGTTGCCTGTCATGACCGACGCTGTGCAGGCCGGTGGCGTGTTCTGGCGCGGTGTGATCGCATGGGATAAGGGGCGCGGTAGCCGCGCGCCCCATAAAGGCTACTTCCGGCACCAGTGCGAGTACATCGTATGGGGGACCAAGGGGCCCGCGGTGCTGCTGGAGCATGACGGCCCATTCGATGGCTGTATTTCTGCGCCGGTGCGGCGTGACGACAAGCACCACGTCACCGGAAAGCCAACCGCGCTCATGCGCGAGCTGGTGCGGCCGGTGGTACCTGGTGGTCTGGTGCTGGACCCTTTTGCTGGGAGCGGTACCACTGGCGTGGCTGCGCTACTCATGGGCCGCCGCTTCATGGGCATAGAACGCGAGCCCGCATATATCGAGATTGCGCGACGGCGCCTGATCGAGGCCCAGGACGCCACAGCAATGGCAAGTACTCCAACCTCGATCACGCGGCAAACGCAAATGGAGTTTCATTCGGAAATTGGTCTTTGCGAACAGGGGGCATGACGAAATGAAAAAGCACACGAAACGCTGCCACCGCAACCCGTTCGCGGCCCCCATCTGGCGCGGCCACGCCATGCTGGGCATGGCCAGCGAGCTGCGCACCAGGTCGGTGGCCATCATGCTGGCCGAACATGGGAGCCATCAGCGCGAGCTACTGGCCTTCCTGGGCAAGGTGGTGGGTCTGGGCGCCGAAGTTGCGGCGAAAGCGCCAGGCGAAAGCACCAACGCGCGCGGCCTGCACCAGGCGCTGGCCGCCATCGTTGCGATGGCTTGCGACAGTGCGCGATGGGATGCGGATTGGGCGCCAGAACTGGCACAAGCCGCCGAAGTGGCCGCCGATCTGATCGTGGAGCACGGCGGGATCGCAGGCCCCTTGTTTGCCAGTGCTGATGCGCTGGCCCAAAGCATCGCGGCAGGGACCATCCGGCCCAACGCAATCGAACCCGTGAAGGAAATGGAGACAGCAGCATGACCAGCCTGGTAACGCAAATGATCGTGGCCGAAAAGTACGGCGTGCGCCTGGACTCCGACAAGCTGGCCCAGATGCTGGACATCACGCGCGGCGCCGTGCTCAACCAGATAAGCGCCGGCACCTTCCCTATCCCAACCTACAAGGACGGCGGCAAGCGCTTTGCCGATTACCGCGATGTGGCGGCCTACATCGACAGTTGCCGGCAGGCGGCGGCCTAGCACCAGCGGGCCGGGGCTCAGTCCTCGGCCTGCGGCCGGGCGGGATCGCCAGCCGCGCCGCCTTCACTTTCGACCCTGGCCTTGGCCGCACGCACCGAAGCCGGCCCCTCATGCAGCGATTCCGGGCGCAGATTCGTGTAGCGCTTCAGGTGCTTCCAGCTCTTGTGCCCCGTGACCATCGCCACCTCCGGCACCTGAAAACCCGCCTCGAACAGCCGGCTCGTGCCCTCATGGCGCATGTCGTGCAGGCGCAAATCCTCAATGCCCAAGGCCTTGGCCGACTCCTTGAAATACTTGCTCAACGTCTGCGGGTGCAGCGGGAAAATGCGGCCATGCGCATCATCGCGCGGCTGGGCCTGCACCAGATCCCAGGCCTCGCCCAACAGCGGCACCCACTGGTCATTGCCCTTCTTGTTGCGCGGATCCTTGCGGTCACGCACCAGCACCAGGCGCTTTTCCGTGTCCAGGTCCTCCCAGCGGATGCGCGCAATCTCGGCGCGGCGCAGCGCCGTGAGCACTGCGAACTTCACCGCATCGGCGAACTTCTGGCCACGCCGCTCGGCCAGGTGGGCCAGGATGTCGCGCAACTCATTGCCCTCGGCGCGCCGAAAGCGCACGCCACCGCCGCCAATCAGCTTCAGGTGCGTCAGCAGCGGCCGGGCCTCCTGCACCACGGGCGGCAGCTTGACCTTGAGCAGCGGCGCCACATAGCGCATCACCGTGCCCAGCTTGGAAATGTCCATGTTGATCGTGTAAAGGCCCGCGCCATCCTCGGCCCGGGCCTGGCAAAAGCCCA
Source organism: Comamonas sp. (assembly GCA_041984925.1). Classification (GTDB taxonomy): domain Bacteria; phylum Pseudomonadota; class Gammaproteobacteria; order Burkholderiales; family Burkholderiaceae_C; genus Comamonas. The sequence continues at coordinate 66,097 of JBHIXF010000002.1, read as the reverse complement.
CGATGTCGTCCACCGACAGCTGCGTGGCGTCAAGCGACCCCAGCATGCGCTTGAGGCGCATCAGCATGTAGAACTCCGTGGCCGACTCGCTGATGGACCGGCCCGAGCTTTCGCGCATCTCGATGTACGTGTCCACCACCTGTGAGACGAGCAGCCGCTTGCCCAGCACGACCTCGGCGCGCGGCGCATTGCCCGCATCTATCTCGCCCTCGATGCGCCGCGCCCAGGCCTCGGCCTGCGCCTTCACCCCGAACGTCTTGCAATATGATGGGAACCCTTTGCGGCGCACCAGGGCGCGCCAGCGGTTGCCGATCTTGGTGATGCTGGCCATGTGCTGATCCTGTATCGAGTGATACACCGTATCACTCCGTATCACTGAGTTTGTTACATCGGATGATACGGGATGAGCGCCACAGAGACAGATGCATAGAATTCGGGGGTACAATCCTCCCCTACTCTCCGTAGTTCAATGGATAGAACGGACGCCTCCTAAGCGTCAGATACAGGTTCGATTCCTGTCGGAGGGACCACCATTTCCCCAATAGCGACAACCACTTACAGCGCATTAAGTGGAGGTCTGGGACATAAGTGGGACATGAGCAGCAGTTGGCAGGGTCGGATTTCACGTCCAACCCTTGCCCAACTTGCCCGGATTTCAGGTCTGACCAAGCCGGTTTTTTGACCTGGCCACCTACCCGTCAAACTGAGAATGCAGGCTCACCAGCCTTTGCGCCAGCGTCTCGGCGTCGTGGCGCATGGCGTAGAGCGGCGTCGTGCCGATGGAGACATGGCCGTACCAGATGTGGAAGCCGTCGAGGCCTGGCAGCGTGCCGACGGCGCAATCCCTGATGGCGCCCGAGATGGTGGCAGCCTGGAACTCTGCGACCTCAGCGCGGCCATCAAGCACGCGGGCCATGTACAGGCCCGGCTCCGCCTTGTCGATGTGGAGCGTGTAGATCATCTTTTCCAGCCTGGCACCAGCTGAATCAACCCCGAGCCAGTTGCTCTCCGAGGCGAGATCCAGTAGATCCACAGCCCTCGGGCCCACGCACAGGCATAGATGATCGACACGGCGAAGATGCCCCACTGCTCAGCCTGCCAGCTGGCGTAAAACCAGAACGGCTGTCCCAGCATGCCGAACACCGGCGCCCACTTGCGCGAGCCCTCTCCCCGGGCCTGGGAGAGCCAGGCCGCGAGGGCGCCCAGCAGGGCAATTGCGATCTGATCAAAGCTCATGGCTGCATAGTACGTGAGACGGAACGTGTGCAAACTATGAGTGGCCCCAGCACTATCTAGCGCACGAGGGCGCGTTGCTCAGATGACTGACATTTCTGCTTACTGCTTTTTCTGAACTGTCAGGGACCCATCGGCCTCCAGGAACATGCAGCGGATCTCGGATTCCTCGCAGTCCACCTCGCGCAGCGCCTTCTCGATGTCGTTGCGCGACACCCGGTGGCTCTTGCGCGCGCCCTCGAAAATCCTTCCGTCGCGTCCCAGCAGCACAGCCTCGCCCTCCAGCAGCCTTTCCGCACCACGCCAGCGCGCCGTCACGAAACCTACGGCCGTATTCAGCCCGATGAGGACCACGCACACTAGTAGTCCACCGGGCAGGGACTGGTCCGAACCCGTCATGGAAGGCCCTGCCGCCTCACTCACAAGCACCACTACCAGCAGATCGAAGGGCGTGAACTGGCCAACTGTACGCCGCCCCGTCAAGCGCATCATCAGCAGCAGCAAGGCATATACCGCGAGGGCGCGTACGGCCAATTCAAACGGATGGATGTCCAGATTCCACATACCAACGCTCCTTCAATTCCGCCCTGCCCAGGGGCTACGCGCCGAAGCGCGCACTGAACACTTGAAGGCCTGCCTCAACTGCCGCAATGCCTGCTGCCGCCGCGCAGGCGTCTCGGCCGCCGTGCAATCGCTGGGCACCCAGACCTCGTAGCTCGACATGCGTGCATCCGTAGCCGTGAGCATGACGCACATGTCTGCAGCAAACCCTACGATGACCAGCCTGCGGGCGTGCATTCTGCCCAGCAGATGCAGCAGCGGCGTGGAATGAAATGCCGAATGCTGGGGCTTGAGAATCACCAGATCCTCCGCATCGGGCGCAAGCAGCCGAGCGATCTCACCGCGCTCGTCAGCCAAACCCTGGCAGGCGGCAAGAGTGTCGCTGAACTCGCTGTGCCAGGTGCCGTAGTTGTCGTTGGCATAGATCGTAGCCACGCCCTTTTCACGAAGCCTGGCCTTGAGCCGCACAATGCGCCGGGCAGCCCGTACCGCTTCCTGCAGCAAAGGCCCGGCATTGGGAAACTGAAGCGGGTTGATGACATCCACCAGCACCAGCACCTCCGCGCTGTGAGGCACTTGCGTGGGTTCTAACCACCTCGGCCTAGGCATCACAGCATGGATTCGCGTTGCTGCTCCGCTCGAGATGCGCCGATGGCAGTTTCAACCTGCTTGACCTCTTCAGGGGGAGGCAGGACTGCTGGCATACCCAAGCTCTGTATCCACAGCTCGCGGCACCACCCCTTGGTGTGATACAGGTGATGGTCTTCGTCCTTTTCCACTCGAGCGTGGGCCTCCTTGAGGGCCTTGCCCGTTTCACCTGTAGCCACCTCCGCGACCTTGCCCAGAAGCTCCCAGTTGGCGTGGTCCTTGGTCTCAGCGTGGACCACGCACTCGCACGCCACGAGTTGCGCAGCGGCCGCATTACCACCCCTGAGAGCCAGCTCCATCGCCTTCACCAGCGATGATCCAATGTGCTTCACGACATCACGGGAAGGCGAAGCTTCGTCCGGGTTGACCCCTAACAGCTCACATGTAGTGCGCACCACGTTCTGGTGGCTGAGCGTCTCTTCGAGATACTCTTCCCATTCCTTTTTAAGGTCATCGTTCAGGGCACAGATCAGAGCAGTTCTATACACCTGCTCACCTCCGAGTTCCGTTTCCATCATCTGCAGCAACAGATCTTTGAGCTGAGAATCGTCATATCGTGGTTTAGCCATTTGCCTACTCCGGTTTACAGTTGCGGTCCGGCGATGGTCGGACAACCTTGGCGCTTGGCGCGTAAGCAGCAACTGAAGGGTATGTAGTGCTTCTCGAAAGTTACGTGTACGTCCAAGACCGTCAAAAAATGACGGGCGGACGGCACAATGGCTGCATGAGATTCATCGTGCTACTGATCATCGCTGCAGCGCTGTTCTACGGAGCGTCTCGGATTTCCCACATACAGATCGGTGAGCGCGCCACAGGCGGCTACGACGGCACATCAATGACGCCGCAGCAACGGGTAATCCAGGCCGAGAAAGAGGCCCGAGAGGCTGCCGAGGCAGCGCGGTCAGCGGCGATGAGGCAAGCCGAGTAGCACCAACGGCGCGGCCAGCAGCGAGCACAGTGATGACCCCAATGCATAAGCCCAAAACTGGTGCATAGCATTCCCCAGTTGCCTGCACATGGAGTGGCGCAATGGAAGATAGGAAACTGGACGGAGAGAAGGTTGAGGACGGAGAGGCGAGCAGCGCCAATGTCACCGTGGGCTTGGCTGCCCTGGCGCTGCTGTTGCTTTCTGTGGTGTTGGGTGTGCTGACGCTGCTGGTGCGCGGGTAGCCCAGAAACGACGAAGCCCGCCCGGGGCGGGCTGTTGACTATCTCGCGCTCTTAAGAACCTCGGTCAATAGTTTCACGACAGCGCTACTAGGAAGCATGTCGCTCAAATCGTCCTTCTTGTCCCCGCCGACTGATTTCCCTGCGCCCTGGTATGTCTCGCCCCTCATACAGACAGCCTACTGGTACATTGCCGCCAGGAGGTTCTACCTATGAGCGCCCCAGACATCAGAGCGTTGGAAGACATGCTGGACCATCTTCGAGCGAAGAAGGCATTTGCAGAGGCCCAGTTACAGGCTTCCGGGGTAGAAGACCGGGAGCTCTCACTGGATCTGCGCCGCATTGAGGGCCGAATCGAGGTGCTCAAAGAAATGCTGAAAGATCATGAGCGTGGTCAGCGATGAGCGGCAATCGCCGCCCTCTACAGTTGCTCGTCAATCAGATAGCTTGGGCCACGCATCCCGCATCAACGCTGCGTCAGCGGCGAGGTGCATGCCAGCAGAGCGGCCAGCAGCCGCACCTCGTAGCCCTCGCGCCGGTCAATCTCGGCCAGGGCGGCGCGCAGCAACTCGAAGGGGTCGGCATCGTCGGCCAGGGCCTCGGTGGGCATGGCGGGCCTGTCCGGGATCGGCTCGCGGCATTCCACGGGAACGGGCACCTTGACCTCCTGGATCTCGACTCGCGGCACGGATCCGCAGCCGGCCAGGGCCAGCGCGCCCAGCAGCAGGGTGGTGCGCATCATGGCTTGGTCCTCCCCTTGAGCCAGTCGCGGCCCAGGGCTTGCAGGCTCGCGCAGTTGTCGCCGGGCGCGGCCGGCGCCGTGGCCAGGGTGTAGTCGGCGCGGGCATTGAGCGCGGCAGCCTGGCCAGCGGCAGCAGCACGGGCCGGTGCCGCCTCGGCAGCACGCTGGCCAGCCAGCCGGCCCAGGGCCTCGGTAGCGTCGCTGCAGGCCTGGGCGGCTTGGCGTGCGCCATCGCGCTGCTGCTGCATGCTCACCAGGTCAGCGCGGGCCGTGGCCGCGTCGTCGCGGGCGGACAGCCAGGCCCAGCCCAGCAGCAGGTTGCCGGCCGCCAGCACGGCCATGATGGCTTGCGTGGGCGTGATCATGCTCCAGCTCCCAGCAGATTGGCAGCTATGCGCCGGGCCCAGCCCCTCCCGAAGCTGCCCCATGTCGGCTGGTCGGCCATGAAGCGCAGGCGGTGGCCGTTGTAGCGGGCCGCCAGCGCCGGGCCTGCGGCCAGGGCGGCGGCGATGGTCTTGGGGCCAACGATGCCATCATCAGCCGCGCCCGCCGCGCGCTGCAGCCACTTCACGGACTGCACGGGCCCGCTGTTGACAGCGCCGTCGAACACGTCGAAGCGCACCACCTCGGGCAACTGGTCGGCCTTGACGGCATCCCAGTACTTGCGCCGGTAGATGCTCTTTGCCCGCTCGCGCGGCAGCAGGCGCATCTCGCCCAGGTAGCCGTCGGCGCGGGCGACCCGGGCCGTGACGCCCCACATGGTCTCGCCGCCAGGGTCCGCCGGGTTGTTGGAATAAAGCCCTTCGTGACCAAGCAAACGGTCAAACGCTTCATCGAATTTCATATATTATCCTCTCTCATGAACAATGAAGTCTGGTCATTGGTTTCTGGAGAACCAACGTTCGAGGTTTCTTCGCTTGGAAGAGTGAAGAAATTGACGCATCGGATCACCTACAAGGACGGCCGAACTTTCATCCGTAACGAACGAGTGCTCAACCCAAAGCCCAAGCAGGGCTACCCAGCCGTCTACCTGACGACGAGAGGCCAGGTGTGCATCCATACTCTTGTTGCCGAGGCTTTCCTTGGGCCTCGGCCAGAAGGAGCTCGCACCGTCAACCACAAGGACGGGGACAAATGCAACAACCGAGCGGACAATCTGGAGTGGGCCTCCTATGCGGAGAACAACCGGCATGCGCGGCTGTTCAAGCTAAACCGGCAGCACGGAGAGCGATGTAACTTGACTGCATTCGGAGACGACAAAGTGGATGCGATTCGCCTTCTGTGGCCTACCCGCCGGTTTACTCAGAAAGAGCTGGGCGATCTGTTCGGAATGTCTGAGGGCCACGTCTACGAAGTCGTCTCCGGGAAATCCAGACGACAACCGACATCCGCTTAGGCTACGGGTCGTCTTGCCTCCGCGCAGGGTGCGCAGCGCCGTGCCAGCGCGCCACGTTGATGAGCAGGCCCGCGAGCACGCAGGCCGAGAAAATGGTGTCGCCCACGGTGGTCCAGGTGCCCCACAGGGCCGGCTGCATGCCCGAGGCCAGCGCGCCAGCCAACAGCAGCGCATACCTGGCGCGGGCCAGCTTGTGGATGCGGGCCACGTGCGAGTTCAGGCGGCAGATGCACGCCCAGCCGATGCCGGCGCAGATCACCAGATTGGCCATAGCCAGCAGTTGATGGGATTGCCACGTCATCACGCACCTCCCTCGCCGCCCCCGGCCTTGCGCTCCAGCACCCTCGCCGCGCGCTCGAAGATCCAGCGCCCGAGCCGGGGCCAGTCGTCGCCCACGCCGCCAACAAGGAGTGCAATCGGGGCGAGCATCCAGTTCGTCTCGTCAAAGCCGAGCCATCGGCCCGCAAGGGTGGCCAAGCCCACGGTCACGAGCAGCGCGGTCACGTTCAGCCGCAGGAAATAGCCGGCGGCGCCCAGGCGCGCGCTCGGGTCGCGCCGGCCCAGCGCCCAGGCCGCGCCCACAGTGGACGCAATCAGGATCACGGCATACGGCCCCACCAGGGCGGCCAGCGTCGGCCCGAACAGCACCGAGGCCAGAGCAATGGCCACATTCGTCGGTTCAAGTTGATTCATCGGCCCTCCTCCGGGCATGAAAAAACCCGCCGAAGCGGGTTGTGGTTTGGGGTATTGCGGATCACGCTGGCTGCATCGCGGCCACGATCTCGGCCTTGCGCTCTGCCGTCAGCAGACCCTTGGATTCGAGCAGCGCCAGGCCCTGCTCCGTCTCCGGGTCCTCGTAGCTCAGGTACGCGGCGCCCAGCAGCCGGTCGTACATCAGCTTGACCATGGGGTCGCTCATCGTCGCTGTGACGACTGCCAGTTGCTCAGCAGGCGTGAACAGGTCCAGCTTCTCGTTGCCGACGAAGCGCGGGAACTCGGCGGGGCCGGCGGCGGGAGGCTGGAAAGGCTTGGTCTTGCTCGCACGCCGCCAGCCGATACCGGCGCCATCGGGCAGCGGCAGCCAGTTGGAGGCAAGGGGCTCGACAGCACGCGCAACGTTGACGATCACGTTGCTCTCGACCACGGCATAGAGCTTGATGTCTGCCTCGTCGGGCTGCTCGGGCAGCACCGGCTCAACGGGCAGCACGGGCATGTTCAGTTCTTCCATGTCTTCCTCCTAGTTCTCACCACCAGCGCAGGCGGATCTCGCCGCGTGCGCCAGCGCCGCTTGTCGCAGTGCCCGTGTTGCTGTTGTAGCGGATGCCTCCGCCGCCACCGCCAGGGGCTACGCCCGCGCCGGCCGTCGCTCCCGTCGAAGTTGCCAAGACGCCCAGGCCGCCAGCTCCGCCGAACGTCGATGTGCCACCCGGTTGCGTAATGCTGTTAAGGGATCCGCCGCCGCCTCCGCCGCCGTAGATCGAGGACCCGCCCGGTCCAGTCTTGAGGCGGACACCAAGCCCAGATGTGGAGCCCTCGCCGCCGCCATCCCCTCCGGTCTTTCCCGCGAGCCAAGTCTTCGACGCTCCAAAATAGCCCGTAGTTGTCGCATCCACGCTCCCGCCAGGCGCGGACACATCGTTGAACGAAGTGACCCCACCCGGGTTGCCATTGATGAACACCCCAGCGCCTGATGCAGTCGCCGTGACCGGTGCCCCGCCGGCACCGGCAACGAGGGAAATACTGGCGGGCAAATCGGCTACGCGAACCACAAAACGCACGTACTCTGCGCCCTCGCCGCCCGCTCTGTCACCCGAGCCCGCGGACGTCGTGACTGCGGCCCCGCCGGATGCGCCGCCGCCCCACATCTCGACCTCGACGTAGGTGGCGAGGCCAAATATGGACTTGTTGATCGTCTGAGACGATGTGAACGTCTGCTGACCGCGTGCGCCGGAGGCTTGGCCGAGCAATGCGATGGTGGCCTCATCGGTAAAGAGCATCGGGCTATTGATGCCGGGCGCCGACTCCTGGAACTTGGGCCTGTGGATGCCCACGTTTGCCGGCCCTGTGAGGGTGCCAGCCCAGAATGCCAGGCGCGCATACACCGCGTTTGCCGGAGCCGTGGCCTTCGCTAAATTTGCTTGGCGATTTGCATAGTCCACCGGGTAGTTTGAGACACCCAGCGCAGGGCCGTAGCTCGCAGAGATATAGGAGTTCCCGGCGTCAAACCACTCGACATACAGCCGGGTGACACCCCCGGTGGCACCACTGAAAAACGTCTCAGCCGTCCACTCGTATTGGCGCCCAGCAACAACCGGCAATTGCGCCACAGACAAGGCCACCACGCCCTGGACATTCAGCAGCATTGCCGCCTTGAGGCCCTGCGCCACATCCTGCAACACCCAGTCAGTGCGGCCGGTATCCGAGTACATTGCCCAACCCTCAAAACCGCGCGCAAAGCTGGCGTTCGGGATCTTGTTGGCGCGCGAATACACGAATGCGCCCTTATCCAGCACCACCGTCCCGGTCATCCCGTCCACGCTGGCCACGCCCGCCGTCACGTTGGTGCCGACGGCCCAGGCCGTGCCGTTCCAGCTGTAGCGAGCCTTCAGGGTCGTGTGGTAGAACTCGGCACCGACGCGCAGAGCCTGCCCATCATCGTCAACAGTGGGGAAATAGTTTTTCGGGCCGAGCACAAGCTTGTCCCAGCGGCTCACGACTGCGGCAGAGGCGCCGGCACTGTTCGCGGCGCTCTGAGCCTGGTTCCTGAATCCTTCGGCGTCGAGCTTCGACTGATTCGCTGCCGCTGCAAGATTAAACACCTCGTTCGCATTGTTGTACGTGACAACTGCGATCTCGCGGACGCTGAGCGCCATGGGGTTCTCGGAGTCCGCCCATGCCTTGGACATGGCATTGAAGATGCCGGCGACACGGTCCGCATTCGTCGGGAACGGCGACGCAAGCACCAACGTCGGTACAGGTTGGATGGCCATTTAGATGAACCCTTTTCCAGTGAGAGTGAGGCGCGCGAACTGCCACGCCGTGGCCTCGACAGTCGCGGACACCAGGCCGAACGTGTTGAGGTATTCGTATCGCGGCAGGCCGCTGAGGATGATCGCGACGGGCTTGGCAGCCACCTGAGTGAGCACGTCCGCCGCGTAGTTGGCCTGCTCCGCGTCGATCACGACCGAGCAGTTGATGTTGGTTGCGGCGGCACGCGGGATGATGGTCGTCGTGCCGTCGTCTTCCGTCTTGATGTAGCTGTACGTCTTGATCTGCGCGCTCGCGCCCATCTCCACGCCGCCCAGGTCGCTCGTGCCAAGCAGCGACGTCCAGAAGCCGCAGATGATCATCCCGATGCCAACGGCACCGGAATTGGCAGAGCGCACCGTGATGTGCAGCTCCGCCGCAGGCGAAAGAGGCAGGTCGTTGGCGAGCTTCTTGGTGATCATGCGCAACGGCATGAACAGGTACTCGAACAGCCCGATAGCCTGCTCGAACATGTCACCCGTCCACTCGTAGATCAGCGCCCCGCCCGGCTCGTCATAGAGCTTTATTTCCAGCGTCTCGCCGAGCAAGCCATAGATCGCCAGGCCGTTGAAAAAACCGGGCTGCAGCACGAAGGTCATCTCGCTCGTACCGCGTGCCTGGGTGTTGATCTGGTCGTCAAACGGAGCCATGCGGTTGCTGGGACCGGTGTCACGCCATTTCGTCGTGTCGCTCCCCGGCTTGACATTTGTGCTGGCCGCCACAGATGCCCAAAGCCGACCGTTGTAGTTGATGCCGTTCTCGGTTCCGGCATATGCAGTGCCTGAGTTCCACGCCACTTCGCCCCGAGCAGAATCAACGACGGGCACCGAAGTGCCCGCCTTGATCATGTCCGCAGAGATGGTGTTCGGGATCAGCAGCACCGCGACTTGCGCAGTACTCATGCAGTCTCCTTCATTTTTTCAGCGATGGCGCTCGCCAGCGATTCCACGTTCATCAGCTCCACGCGGTCTGCGTTGCCCCCTTCGGACTTTTGGTCCGTCAGGTCGTACAGGCCGCCCGTGTTGGCCTCGATCACGGCGAGCCGCGATTCCAGCTTTGCGATGTATTGCGTCTGCCGCTCGACCAGCGCCTCAAGCCGCGCAGTACTACCACCCCCAAGCAGCGCCTGCGTTTGCCCCGCTGACCAGTACCGGGCCGGGCCGGTTACCTCAAGCTCAGGGCCGCGCTCCCCGACCAGCCGCAGGCCTCCTGCGTGCAGGCCTCCAGCAGCAAATGCGGGGACGCTTGGGCCACCCAACATCCCCGCCAGAGCGTTGATCGCGCTCGACACGCTGCCACCCACGCTGTTGGCGATGTAGGTCGCACTGCCCTCGATCGTCGGCTTGATCGCCGAGGCGATGCCGGCCGGCATCAGGGCCAGCGAGTCCACCGCGCGCTGCTGCAGCTCCTGCAGGGTCAGCGCCTGGGTGTTCTCGCGATCCCAGACTTCGGCCTGGTCGATCATCGACTTCGCGATGAGGCTTTTGGTCCCATCGCTCAGGTCCACCTGCGCGGACAGCAGTTCTGACTGCTGGGCCAGCTGCGCGATCTGGGCCTCGTAGCCCGTCACCTGCGACTGCGCGACAAGCTCCTGCGCCTTGCTCACGGCCTCAAGTTCGGCAGACACACGACCCGCGAGGACCGAGTAATCGCTGCCCGAGGCCGCCAGCGTCTGGGACAGGCCCAGGTAATCGCCGGCCACGCTCTGCAGCCGCTGCAGCGCGTCGGCATCCCCGCCACGGGCTTTGCCGATCAGCGAGGTGTACTCGCTGCCCAGGGCGCCCAGGCGGTCAGCCTCGGACAGGCCCGAGGCCTCGCCCAGCCGCAGGGACTGCACGTAGCTGCCCAGGGACTGCGCCGCCGACAGCAGTTGCTGGGCGCTGGCCACCTCTTTCTGCAGCGCCGATTGCCGGGCCTGGATCGCCTCCAGCTCCGTCTTGCGGCTCGCCTGCTGGACCTGGCCGATGGCCTGCTCCACAGAGATCAGTTCCTGCAGCTTCGCCAGCCGGTCGGCCGGGTCCGTGCTGCCCGCGATCTGCGACCCGAGGATCGCGCGCCGCGCTTCCAGGCCCGACGTGTCGCCGAGGTACGTGGCACCCAGGCCCGCCGCCGTGCCCCAGTTCTGCCACGCGGCCGCCGCTTTTTGGGCTGCGGTCGTCGCGGCATTCGTGAGGTCGGTCATGCTGGTCTTTGCGTCCTCCAGCCCATAGATCATCTGCATAAGCGCGCGGTTGCTAGGATCCAGCGCTTCGAGTTCGCGGCGCCGCAGCTCGGCCGTGTTGCCAGTGGCCTGCAACCATCGCTGCTCCAGCCCCCCTCGCTCCTGCTTGACCGAGTTCACGGCTGTCTCGGCAGACCCTGCGAGGTCCAGCAGCGCGCCGGTCACCGTGACCAGCTTTTGGCGCGCCTCGTCCGTGTCCAGCAGGTCCCACATCGACCGGAAGTACTCTTCCACGTCGCCACTCGTCGCGCTCAGGATCTGGCCCGCGAGCACGCCCGCGTCCTTCTGGATGCCCACGCCCGCGAACAGGCCCTGCACCTGGCCGGCGAGATCCTCGGCCTGGTACTGGCGCGCGAAGCCGCCGCCAGCGAACTGGCTCTCAAGGCCGATCAGCGAACTGCGCAGGTTTGCTGCAAACTCCGCAACAGCGGCAGCCGCTTCTTTCGCGGTCTCTGCGGTCTCCTTCGCGGCATTCGAGATTGCCTCTGCGCTCTGCGCGGCGTAGTCGGCCGCAGTGGCGAACGACCCGGACAGGGCCAGCAGCTTCGCCGCCAGCTCGCCGTTTCCGGCCGCCAGTGCACCCTCTACGGTCGCACGGAAGGACTCCTTCGCGGCCTCCGCGGTGGATGTGTCCACGGTCACGTCCAAGCTGCTCAACTGCTCGAGCACTTGCCGCTGCAAGATGCCCATGCGCTCGGCCTCGCTGTAGAACCCGCCATAGAACGCGTTGACGTTCGTGCCCAAGCCCTCGATGCCGCCGCTCACGTTCAGCAGCGCGGTCTGAACCTCGGCCGAGAGGCCCGAGAACCCCTGCAGCGTGTCTGCCCAACCCTTGAAGGCGGCGTCAACTGCCGCGATGGCCTGGATCGCCTGATTGAGGCCATCCACGGTCACCTCGTCGCCCAGACCGTCGAAGATCGAGCGCATCCAGCCCGGGATGTCGGCAGCCTTCAACTGCTCAACCAAGGCGCCACCCATCTCGCCCACGAACGTGGCATATGCCTTCTCCGGGTCCGTGCCCAGCACGCCGTCCCGGGCCTTGTACGTGGACAGGGCCTCTCCAGTGATCTTGTCGATCAGCCGGAAGTACCCATAGTTGTCCTCGTCGCTGTAGCTCGGATTGACCGCAAACGCAGCCGCGATGTCGATCTGCTTGGCACTGCTGCCGGCATACTTGGCCAGCGACGTGTACACACCCGAGAGCGCATCCACAGTCTTGCCCAACTGCGCATCGAGCGCAGTGTTTGCACGCTGCGTGATGTCGCCCAAGGCGTTGCCCCAGGCATCACTGCCCAGGGCCTGCGATGCGGCGGCATTGCGGTCGCCCGTCGATGTCGAGTAGGCACCGCCCGTGTGGTTCGCGCCACGACTGCCGAAGTCCATCGAGCCCAGCAGCAGCGCGCCGCCAGCCAAGGCCCAGCCCCAGCCAGGGATTGCGGCCAGCGCGCCCGACAGGCTGCCCACCCCAGCGGCTGCAGCCCCGGAACCGAGGCCAGCACCGATGGCGCCAGCGCCGGCACTGCCCGCAGTGATGCCCAGGCCGCCGCCACCAACAAGGCCCAGGCCTGCGCCCGCCGCCCCCGTCAGGCCCAGGCCCGCCGACGTACTCGCAAGCGTCAGCCCAGAGCCGATGCCGGCCGACAAGCCGAGCCCCGATGCGGCACCGCCAAGACCCAGCAGGCTCCCGGCGCTCTTGGCCAGATTGCCGATAAAGCTCTCGCCTGACAGCAGCGAGTAGATGCTGCTGCCGTTGCTCAGGGCGCCCAGCAAACCACCAGATCCGCCCCCCAGGCCCAGCGTGGAGCTCAGGACATTGCCCCCGTTGACTCCGACCAGCGATGCAACGACCTGCACCACAAATGGCCGCAAGAACATCTTGTAGATCTGGTCCGCAACGGTCGTCTTGAACGTCGTGGTCAGGCTCTTCGTGAAGCTGTCCCAGCCGTCGCGCCCGTTGTTGAGCATGTCGGCGAAGCCCTTGCGGAAAATCTCGTCGTACTGCTCGACCTGCTTGGTGACGTACTCCTCCTGGATGCGCAGCAGTGCTGTCTGGGTGTCCATCTCGGCCTTCTCGCGGGCCTTCTTGCGCAGCGCGGCGCGTTGACGCTCATCCTCGTCTGCGTCGCCGCTGGACGCCATGCGCTCAATGGCGGCAAGCTCTTTAGACAGCTCCAGTTCGATGCGGCGCTGCGCGATGATCTTCTTGCGCTGCACTTCATCAGCGCCCAGCAGCGACAGGCCCTCTTTCTGGATCGCAAGCTCATCCTTGGCCGTCTGCAGCGACTTCGTGAGACGGTCGTCCATCTGCTTGTAATCGGCCTGCTGCAGGGCAGCGGTGTAGCGCTTCTGGGCGGCGATCTTGGCCTCAAGGCTCGCGATGTACTTCGGGTCGAAGCGGTCGCTGCCTTGCGCCTCGGCCATCTGGTTTTCCAGCGTGGCCAGCGTCATGCGCTCGATTTCCGCGCGCCCCTTGCCGAAGACGGCGTTGGCCGCCTCTTGCTCGCGAGCGCGCTCGGCTATGGAGTCTGCGGACTTGTAGTTGCCGGCGATGATGGCCTCATGGGCCTTCATCGACTTCTCCAAGCCGTCATTGCTGCGCAGCTGCACACCCAGCGCATCGGCCATGACCTTGGCCTCCTGCAGCTTGGCGCGGGTCTTCGCGTTGGTCGCCTTCTCGATCTGGGCCGACAGCTTGAGCGACTCGCGCTCACCCGCGTTCAGATCGGCAGCAGCCACGCCCAGCGTCAGCAGCTGTTCGCGGTACTGCTTGGCGGCGGCGAGCTGGCCTTCCAGGTTCGCCAGTTGGTTGTCCGAGATGCTGACGCCGCCCGAGCCCTTCTCGGTGTACCGCTTGTTGATTCCCTCGACGGTGTTCTTGTAGCGCGCCTCCAGCTCAGCCAGCTTCGATGCCATCAGCTTGGGGCTATTGGCATACGCTTTCTCCGTCTGCTCAACGGCCGTGTTGTACTTGTTCTCGGCAATGGTCAGCTCTTGTTTGCGCCTGACTTCCTTAGTCGCAAATTGGCCGGCAACCTTGTCGAAATCCTCCATTGCACCGACGTACTCTTTGTTGGCGGCCTGAGTCTCGGCAATGGACTTGCCGGCAGCGCCAGCGAAAGCGAGGAAATCGGAGGCCTGCTGGATCTCCTTCTTGATGATCTCCAGGCCTTTGTTGTAGGACTCGGTGGTTTGCCCGTTCAACGGGCCTTGGGCGAGCTTGTTATTCAGCTTCTGCTGGAGGGTCTCCAGGTGCTTTGCCGCTTGGTCCGTCGGCGACGTTTGGCGGCCCACGCCCAGGATGGCGTCCCACATCTTCTTCGCGCCACCAGTCACGATCTGGACCGCGCGCTCGATGTAGCCCAGGTTCTGTGTCAGCTCATCTGCGCCGGTCTTCATCGCGTCTGCGTAGGCCTTCTGAGCCACCGCCGCGGCCTCGGCAGTCTTACCCTGCTTCTCCAGCGCCTTGATCTGGTCGTAGATGCTCGCCGTCAGGTAGTTCATCTGCTCGTTAAGCGCGAGCGATGCCTGCAGCGGATCCTTGGCCAGGTCCGCAAACTGCTTGGCCGTCTCGCTGACGGCTTGGCCCGTGGTCTTCTCCCATTGCAGAGCGATGGCAGTGAAGTCCTTCAACTGGTCGGATGCGACCTTGCTGTAGCGGGCCATCTCGGCCAAGCCAGCTGCAGCAGCACCCTGCGTGCCCGAAGTGCTGGCGATGGCGCGGGCCATGGCATTAAGCTCATCGACGGTGGTGCCGGCCTGGTTGCCGCTCAATACAAGGGCCTTGCGGAAGGCATCGGATTCCTTGCTGCCCTGGTAGTACGCCAAGCTGAGCGTGCCCACGGCAGCAGCGGCCACCGTGAAGGGGTTCACGAGGCCGACCACGTAGCCAGCCATACCGCGCGCAGCCGCACCAGCACCGCCAAACATGTCTTTCAGCTGACCGCCCTGCTGCAGCAGGACCGTCAGCGGGGCCTGTCCAGACTGGAGCGACACAACGATGTCCGTGAACTGCGCCGGCACCAGCCGCATCGCTGCGGCGGTCTGCGCGGCCGACACGCCCACCTTGCCCATGCTGGCCTCGGTCTCGCGCAGCTTGGCGATGTACGGGGCGGCCTGGTTGGCGACACCCAGCTGCGCAGCTTGCAGCTCCAGCAGCTCGGATTTGGTCTTGCCCAGGGCCAGTGTCTGCGAGCGCAGAGACTCCAGGAAAGACGACTGCCCAGCGTCACGGGCCTGCTGAGCCTTGAACGATGCGAGCGCATCTTCGGCTTCGCGCAGCTTGGCGACCAGCGGGTTCAGCTTGGTCGCGTCGAGGCCACGCATCTCGATCTTCTGCTCGAAGGCGCGGCTCAGGCTCTCACCCGCCTGCGCTGCGATCTTGGCCTTTTCCGTCGCGCGGGTCAGAGCCTGGGCCATCGCGCTTTCGGCCCGGCCCATCTTCTGGGCGGCTTCATCGGCGCCATCGCCGATCCCCTTCACGCCCTTGGCGGCCTGCTCGCCGGATTTGGCGACGGACGCAGCCATATCGGCCGCGCCAGTCTTGATGTTCTGAAAGGCGGTCTTGGTGTCGTCTTCCGCAGAAACCACGAAGCCAATCTTGCGGTTTTGTTCTTCCATGTGACCCCCAAACAAAAAGGCCCGCCGAAGCGAGCCTTTTCCTGCCGAACAATGCCGGTCTAGTAACGAATATCGAACCTACTCACAGTAGAGTTCAACGAACTTTCTATCAACGGCATCCGAGCCTATTTCCGCCCTGCCATTGGCAGCGGATGCGAATGGCTTATAGCCAGCGAATCCGCCCATTTCATTCTTTGCATTCACCTCTCCGCAGAGTATGGTTCCTTCCAAGGTGAATCCAGCCTTCCGCACCAACCTCTCGTTGCGAAACTGCGCAGAATCAGGATCCTTCAGCTCGGCCAGGACGGGTTTTCTGTGCTGGTGAACCAGATAGCTGCCGTACATGTAAACGCCGGCCCCCAGCACCAGTAGAACCAACAGCCCGACAGACAAGAATTTGCGCATATACCCCTCGCTTGAAAATTGAATGGCATGCTACCGCATCACCTTTTCTGCGGGATGTTGACCACGGCCATCTCCATCGCTTGCACATCAGCGAACAGCCGGTCCCAGGCCTCCTGGTCACCTGCTGCCACGCGGTCCAGCAGCGGATAGACCGCTTCGTATCGCAGGCCTATGCGCCCGCCGCCGCCCATCCCCACAGCCCAGGCCCATTGCGTCTGCAGGCTGACGAACAGGGCAAGCGGCTCGGCGTTCTCGGGCCAGACCTCTACCGGATCTTCCCAGTAGTCCTCTGGCTCGCAGCCTTCTGCCACATCAGGCGCTGGCTGGAAGTAGGCGACGGTGGCGCTCAGGAGTTTTTTACGCGGCCATCGACCAGGGCTGCGCGGTACGCTTCCCAGAACGCGGCGGCGGCATTGGGCTCCTCGTCGAACAGCTGCAGCAGCGCAGCCTTGTCGAGCTCGATGTCCAGATCCCAGCCAGCCAGGAACTTGAGGGTGCGCTCAACGCTGAATTCGAGGCCACGGTCAGCGAGCAGGGCGAAGGTGAACTTCTCACCGTCGGTCGCCGTCGGGATCTTGGCTTCGGAGATCTCGTCCCACAGCTCGCTGAACTCGCGGCGCGTGCGGTACTTGAACTTGCAGACCATCTCGTGCACTTCGCCCGTGATGCGAACGAAGGAGGCGACGGCGGTCACCGTCTCGGGGCGCGAGCCAAAGATGAATGCGGGCGGCTTCTCGGCCTTGGCGGGGGAAACGGTCTTCTTGGTAGTGGTCATGATGATGTGATCCTTCAGCGGATGGAAAAAAGCCCGCGCCCGACTGCCCGCCTCCGCTGAAAGAGACGAAGCAGCCGGGTCGGTGCATGGGGTGGACGCCTTAGCTGGCGTAGCGGGTGGAACGGCCCTTGCCCGAGAAGTCGCACTTCACGCGGTTGACCTGGCCGTCCTGCATGAGCACTTCGTCATTGAGCGCGACAGTGCAGGCCAGGTAACTGGTCGCGCCGTTGCGCATGGTCAGCCGCTGGATGGTGTCGGCACCACTGGCGGACAGTTCTTCGAGAGCCGCATAGCCGGGGGTCTCGATCGCGTCGGCGTCGATTTCCAGCGAGCGCGACACGGGCGAGAAACCATCGTTGATTTCCTGCTCGTTCTCGGATTCGAGGTAGCGGTACACAACCTTTTTGGCGTCGCCGCCGCTGGTGTTGTTGGACAGGATCTGCACCACGTCAACCCAGGTCAGCGCCTTCTGGAAGCTGCCAGCGCCACCACCTGGGGTGAACAGGTTGGTGTTGCTGGTGTTGGCCTTGCGGCCCTCCAGCGTGAACGTGTCGGGCGTCGGGACGGCCTTGACGCGGAACACCAGGCCGTTGATGCGACCCCAGCCCGACAGAAGGATCACGATGTTGCCGACGGCCAGGCCGTGCGCCGCGGACGTGCAGACGGCCTCGGTGGCGTTGCTGATCGCGGTGACGGGCACCTTGGAGCCGATGGAAGTGGCCACGGCGATGCGCGAGCCGGTGGGAAGAGATGCCATGTTGTGGCCCTTTCAGAAACAGAAAACCCGCCTAAGCGGGTTGAGGTTGCGCCCTCGCGGGCAAGGAAACCGCCAGGGCGGCGGAAATGGTCCAGGGCCTATCGAGCGCCCAGAATGGAAAAGGTCTGCAGGTAGCCAGAGGCCACGCCTGCATCGTCATAGGCCCCGATGGGGTCACCGTGCGCACGCGCGGTGAACGCAGCCGCGGCACAGAGCCGCTCCTCGATGCGCTGGATCAGCGCGAAGGCCTGCAGCGGCGTGGCGGCCCATGTGTTGATCTGGATGAGCGGCTTACGCTTGTCGGCCGGCGCGTTGTCCGTGTAGCGCAGCACGTCGCCGCCGATGTGCTGCCAGGTCACATAGGGCATCGCTGTGCCATAGGGAGCGGTCCCAACGACGACGCGCGAGCACTCAGTCAGCAGCTCGGCCATCAGGTCTTCTTCAAGCGCCACCGTAGGCCCCCTTTTCAAACAGCCTCCGCCACAGCTCAGCCTCGGCCGCCTTCCGGGCCTCAGCCAGCGAACTCTCAGCGCTGCGGATGAATGCCTTGCCTGGTACCTGAATCGGCGTCGGCAACGTCACGTAGTACACATCCTTCTGCGCCTGGCTGGCGCGCCGGCCTGGTGGCTTCTTGCCATCCATGCCAGGGCGCACCATCGGCCGGACTCGGCCCTGGTTGTCGCGGTAGTAGCGGTAACGCTGCAGGTAGCCCCACTCCACAAGGTGTCCATGAGGCGCGGTGCGGTGGTTCCAGCTGACGTGGTACTCGGCCCTCTGACCATCGACCGACTTCTCAGGACTGAATGCCTGGTAGATCGAGCGATCCAGATTGCCCGTGGAGCGGCCCAGAGCCCGCACATTGATCTTGACCCGTTCGTACAGCACCTGAGCCGCAGCCTGGGCCACAGGGCGCACAGCAGCGTCTACTTCGGCGCCAAGATCAGCCAGCAGGCTGTCGAGGCCATCAAGATCCACTGCGATGCCGAACGTTTTGTTCCCCTGCAGGGCCTGCTTGCGCAGATCGCGCCGGCTGGCCATGGCCGTCAGCCCTTGAAGGGCACCGCATCGGCACGCGCGGCGCGGGCCTCGGACACGCGCTCAGGATCCGCGTCCATCCAGCTGGAATTGGCCGCAGCCACATCGGCGGGAACGTCCTCGATCAGCAGGCCGGCGATGTAGCCGTAGGGGCCGATGGTGCCGGGCCTGGTCGTCAGCACCGTGCGCGGCCCGCCGTCGTCGGCCGGGGCAGCGCGCGGCGCCCGCGGTGCGCGCGGTGTCCGTGGTTTGGTCATTGGGTCGGTCCTTTCACAAGCTCGCACACCAGGTCGATGTACTCGCGGGTTGGCCCAGGCAGCACTGCCTTGAGCTCGTAGATCTGGCCGTCGAACAGCACGCGCATGCCGGCGTCCACGCCAACGCGGCGCCGGATGCGGATGCTCGCGCGGACGATGGACACCTCAGCGTCTGCCTTGATCGTGCCCAGGCCAGACTTGTGCAGCACGCTGGCGGCGATGCGACCCGTGGAGATGTTCTCCCAGCCTTCGGGCAGCAGAGTGCCCCATTCATCCGCGCCGCCTGTCTTGCGCTGAATGTGGATGCGGTCTCGAAGGGTGCCGGCGCGGAACGTGGTCATAGGCCTTGCACCTTCCGATGAGGCCGCAGCAGGTCGCGCGAGCCGTTGGGCATAGCGAAGGACTGCGCACCCACCACCACGTCCTCGCGGTTGGCGAAGAGGTGGCCGCAGATCAGCAGCATTGCTGCCTTGACCGAGTAGGTGGCCACCATAGGCAGCTCACCGGCCTCACCCGCAGCCACCGCAGCGTCAAGCTCAGCCTGGTTGGCGTACACCTTGCGGCCCAGGTACTCCTGGGCGGCGTCGATGGCAGCGCCAAGGTACAGACCGACCATCGCGGCGTCCTCAGGGTCGGCCCGGCAGTGGTCGATGGCCGTCTCGATGGTCAAGATGGGCATGCTTGCTTACCCCTTGGCAGCGCCAGCCTTGCCGCGACCCGCCTGCTTGCTGGCGGCCGAGTCGTCTTCTTCGAGAGCCTCGAAGTAGCGTGCAGTCGCCTCCAGTTCGGGCGGCACCTCGTCGCCGACCTCGTAGGTCACGGGGTGGAACTCGCCGTCCGGGACGGCCTTGAATTGCTTGGTGGCTTTCATGTTTTCTCCAGGTGATGGGCGGGCCGGAGCCCGCCCTGGTCATCAGGCTGCAGCCACCTTCAGGGCTTTCAGCACATCGGGGTTCAGCAGACCGCCGCCCACGCGCTTGGTCGTGTAGAACTGCACGAACGGCTTGTTCGTGAAGGGGTCACGCAGCACGCGCACGCCGGTGCGGTCCACGATCTGGTAGCCGCGCTTGAAGTCGCCGAACATGGCCGAGATGGCGTTGGCTGCCACGTTGGGCATGCCGGCCACGGTCGTCACCGGGTAGCCGGCGATGGTGGCGGGCTGGCCTGCCACATAGCTGGGCTGCCACAGGTAGTTGCCCTCGCCGTCCTTGAGCTTGCGGATCACGCCCTGGGTCGTGCGGTTCATCAGGAAGCGCGCATTGGCCGTGTATTCCTCGGGCAGCTCGTAGATCAGGTCGATCAGCGCATCGGAGGTGATGGCGCCGACAGCGCCGGAACTCACCGTCTTGATGTCGCCCCAGGGGTGGGCCGCCGCGTTGGCACCGCCCGTGACATAGGTCAGCAGGCCGTTCGGGCGGTCGTTCGCGCCCGTGCCGGTCAGGAAGGCGATGCCCTCCTGATATGCGAACTCCGTTTCCACCTCGCCGGCCAGCCACTGCTCCAGGTTGACCTCGGCATCGTCCAGCATCTGCTGGGTGGCCGCCGGATTGGCGTACAGCTCGCCCGGCTTGTAGGTCATGGGGCTGAACGTCGGCGTGTTGGTCTGCGGCCGCGCCGTGGTTTCGCCCACCCAGCCGGAGGTCGTGCCACGGTTGTTGAACAGCTTGCTGTAGCCGGCAGTGGAGATGGACTGCACCGAGGCGATGCCACGAATGGGCGAGACCTGCACCAGGCGATCCGTGATGGTGCGATCCCATTCGATCGGCGCCAGGTAGCCTCCTTCGGTGGCCGTGCCCTTGTTCAGCGAGGCCTGCACCTCGCCGCGCGCGAAGTGAGCGCGGAAGGCGGCGCTGTATTCCTTGTCGGCCGGCCCTGCGTCGGGCGCACCCTGCTGCGCAGCGGCCAGCTTGGTATGGGCGTCCTCGATCTCGCGCTGATGGCGGTCAATGTCGGCGTTGATCTTCTCGATCTTGGCCTGGAAGTCGCTGGTTCCCTGGCTCTGCTTGAGGGCGTTGAGCTCCTGGGTGTGAGTTGCCTTGAAGGCTTCAAAAGCCTTTCCCAGGTCTTCGATGGTCTTGTTGACGTCGGTCATGTTCAGCCTTTCATGGCGTGGATGAGGTTCTGCAGCGCGGAAGCTGCGACGGGTTGCGGAGCCGAATCACTCAGGCCGCCAGGTTTTCCAGCCGAGTCGCTCAGGCCGGACTTGAAATCGGAGAGCAGTCGTTGCGCCTCGCTGCGCGGCATGCCGCTGGACCGCAGAGCTGCTTCGATGCGGCGAACGGCGACGGCTTGGGTGCCGTTTCCGTCATCCTTGATGGCGGCGTCTTCCAGCAGGGCGTCCGCCCAGCCCTCCGCGACTGCGGCAGAGCCGCCGATCCAGCTTTCCTTGTCCATCAAGGTCTGGATGCGCTTGAGCTCGACGCCGGTTCGGGCCTGGTAAACATCCGCCATGGCGGCATCGAAAGGCGCCATCTGTTCGCTCAGCTCGGCGAAGTCGTGCCGGTTGCCTGCAGCCAAGCACCAGCAGTTGTGGATCATCAGGAACGATGGGCGGCCGATGCGGATCTCGTCGCCCGCCATCGCGATCACGGAGGCGGCGCTTGCGGCCAAGCCCAGAATGTTGATGGTCACGCGCCCACGGTGCTCGCGCAGCTGGTTGTAGATCGCGACGCCTTCAAACATGTCGCCGCCTGGGCTGTTCAGGTTGACCGTCACATCGCGATCACCGATTGCCCGAAGTGCTCCTGCCACGCGCTTGGCGGTGACGCCATCGCCGGTCCACCAGTCCTCTCCAATCACGTCGAGGATGCTCACCACGTTGTCGGGCGAATCGCCGGCAGCTGCCTGGATGGCGGGCGACCAGCGAGCCAAGGCATTCGGCGATACGAACGATTGGATTCGCTCGCGGCCGTAGGCCTGCAGCTCAGGTAGTTGCTTGAGGCTCATTGCTTGCTTTCTTCCCCGAGGGATCGCCCAGGGTGTTGAACTTGGGGTTTGGATCTGCCGGGTACTCGGCCAGGTCGCGGACCTCGTTGGCCGTGTGCCATGGCTGGTGGCCACCGGCGCCCAGCGCCTTGGCGAAGTAGTCCGCCTGGTCCTTGAGCGTGCCGCGCAGCAGCGCGCGCTCGTTGAACTTGAAGTAGTAGTGACCCCGCTCTGCATCCGTCAGCAGCGAGCGCTCCAGTGCCTGCTCCCAGGCCGTGAAGCGCGGCGTCATCGTGAACTGCACGAAGAAGATGGCCAGTTGCTCGATGCCGGACCCCCAACTGGTGTCATCCATCATCAGCAGCGGCCGGGGCACGCCGTACAGACGAGCGACCTCCTCGATCTGGTGGTTGCGGCTTTCCAGCTGCTGGCCGTCCTTGGCCGTCGAGGTGAAGGGATTGGCCTTGGCCCCCTCCTCCGCGATCATCCATTTGTTGACGTTCTCCGATCCACTGAGCCCCTGGTCCAGGGACGCCCGCATGCGGTTGTACGCCTGGTCGGAGAGGGCATTCGGAGTCTCGATCGCGCCCCCAGCCATCACGCCGGTCTTGAAGATGTTGCCGGCTGCGCGCTGCGCCTGCTCGGCCAGCTCGAAGACCTCGGTGGACAGTTGCCGCTTGGACAGACCCAGCACGCCGTCGAACGACAGTTCGCGCACATGCAGGATCTCCTCCTGATCCAGCGTGATCTGCCCGCCGTTCTCGGTCGTGCAGCGGTATTGCATGCGCCAGTTGCTTCCCAGCTTGGCGTCCACCTTGCCCTTTTCGAAGGGGATCAGGTGGATCGGGCGGCCAGCGGCGCGGATGATGCGCGCGTAGGCATTGCCCTCGGTCTCCAGCAGCAGCTGCATCTGGCTCTTGAACTCCATCGGCGTCTGCCAGGGGTTCGGCTTGTAGCGGAGCAGCTTGTGAGCCGGATGGTCCTTGGCGACCTCTTTGTCGTCGCCGGCCCGGTAGAGGCTGGTGGGCAGCATGCCCAGGCCATTGCCGATCAGCGAGAGGCAGCGCAGCGCCGAGGTGTTGCGCAGCATCTGGCTCGTTGCGCCGCGTTGCCCGTTGCGGATGAACTCCAGCAGCGCGGAATCATCCAGACCCTGAAACACTGGCCCGGATGCGCTGGCGAGTGGCCGCAATGGCCCATCGCCCAAGTCTGGCTCCTGGCGCACAGCTGTTTCAAGCGGGCGCGACTGGGCCTCCGGCGATCCCCGGAATCTGTCGAAAAACTTCATGTGGTCGTGCCCTATAGAAAGCGCATGCCGCGCGTCTCGTAGACGGATGGCCCTTTGGCCTGCGGATTGGTAGCCATGAGCGTGACGGCGTTCAGGGAAGCCATCAGCGGATCAATCTTCCCCGTGCCGCTGGCCTGCTTCGTGATCAAGAAGGCGTTGCCCTTCGGCTCGACCTTCGCGTTGCCCACGGCCCAAGCCATGAGCGGTTGGTCCGCGTGCACCAGGTCACCGCCCTCCAGGCCACGCTCCATGACTGCCATGGCGCCCGTCAACTTCCAGCCCTGCGAGATGCCGATCACCAGCTCCTCCGGGATGCCGGCATCGATTAGCGCCTGGAAAAGCACTTTGTGAGTGCGCTCTGGGTCCAGCCCGATGCGCGCCAGCAGTCCCGAGTCGAAGATCTGCTTGCACAAGGCAGCCAGCTCCTCAACGTCTTGCCCCGGCCGTTTCACCACAACCAGGTCGCCGGCGCGCTCAAAATCCTGGTACTTGGATTCCTCGGACTTGCGGCGCTCAATGCCTATGGGGTGAATCCACGCCCTGTTCCACAGCACACAGCGATTCGAGCCACGGATGCGACCTTCGACTGCCAGGCCGAGCAAGTCGTCCAGCCCGCCGCCGTCGGCGCCGACCACGACTACCTCGCACTCGCGCAGGATGTATTCCAGCGTGACAGCCTCGTCGCCTCGGCGCTCCCAGTAGAGTGCGCCGGCCCATGGGTCTCCGGCCATGTTCATGCCAACCTGCACATTCAGGTGCTTGGCCCGCACGTCGCGGATGGCGTGCTCTCCAGTCTCTCGCGCCTCCAGGAGCTTCTGCGCGATCACGTCCTCATCGACCGAGACGCCCCAGTTCGGATTCGTGATGTAGGCCTGGCTCAGATCCTCATAGGCCTTCGCCTCCAGCATCTTCTTGGGGAACTCGTAGATGATCGGCAGGAATCTCGGATCATCCACCTCTCCATCGCGCACCTTGCGGGCATAGGCCAGCTTGTCCCTGAACACGCCGGCCGGAGGATTCTCGGACTGCGTGGTGCAGTAGAAGACAAATCCCTCGGGCCTGGAGGTGATGCCCCCCGTGGCCTCGGTGAGCATGGCCGCAGCCTTAGCGCTCTTGCCGAATTCGTGAAGCTCGTCCACAAAGACGCCCGTCGCCTTCTTACCTGTCACCGTCGCAGAGTCAGCCGCCACCACCTTGAGCGAGGCGCGCGACAGCCGGCAAGTGACGGTCTTGACGTGCTGCTGCTCCTGAAACCGGGCCGAGAGCTCCTCGTCAGCCAAGATCATGTCCCGGATCGGCTTGTAGGCGTTCTCAGCCGCCTCCTTCGTGGGCGCCAGGATGAGGAACTCAGCCGAAGGCCTGGTGTTCAGGATGAGGGCGGTGAGCATCACGCCCGCCGCGATCATCGACTTCCCGTTCTTTTTTGAGACCATCAGGAAGTAATTGGTGATCAGCCTGCGACGGCGGTCCGGGTCATATGCACCGAACAGTACCTTCACCAAGTCCATCACCCAGGGCAGGCAGGCCTCGCCCATCGTCGGGCTTCCGTCCGCATCCATCATCCGCAGCGCGCCGAACACATCCATGGCATCCGCAGCCACATCCGGGAAAAGCGGCGCCAGCGGCACCAGGGACTTGCGCGCCACGATGCGGCGCTCCCAGTCTGGGCAGCTTGTGGTCCATTTCTTCATTTCACTGCCCTCAGGCCGAAGCGGCCAGCGCCAGCCTGTTTCGCAGCATCCGCCTGCTGCTCTTTCTTGCCACCCTCGCCCTTCTTGGCGAACTCAAACGGCATCAGCGCCTTGGCGGCGTCAATCCGCAGCTTCGGCTCCAACTGGCCGTCGTTCATGGCCGCCAGCAGGAAGGCCCGAGGGTCCTTGTGAGACAGCGCCTGGCTCAAATCAAAACTGCCAGTTGGCGGCGAGGTGGCGTCAGCCGCTGCAGGGGGTGCCGCGCTGACCGCCTTGGCCTTGCGCTGCAGGTGCGCCAGCACATCCTTATCCTTGGCCAGTCGCGATCCAGCCGCCGAAGCTGATGCCGCGCTGTACCCAGCGGCCAGCGCCGCCAACTTGTTCGACTTGCCCGCCAACAAGGCCTCGGCGAACAGCCGCTTCTTGCCTGTCAGCGCCATCGCAAACCCCTTCCAGTCTTTAACATCCCTTTAACATCTGGCGCGCGTTAAAAACCGCGCAAACCCAGCACTGGCGCGGCCTGCAGCCGTGTTAACGGGCAGGCCGGACCTTTAACATCTTTTCCCGCGGGGGAAATTTTCTGCGCGTGAGGAACAGGGCGGTCTAGGCCGCCAGGGGCTCCGAACTTCGGACCACCCCCTCCCCTCGGTCGCCCCGACGATGCCCCTGGATCGCGTCAGACGGCCTCAGGAGGCGCCAACGCCGAGCCGGGATAGATCCAGGCACTGCAGCAGCGCCTGCAGCTCATGGACGCTCTGCTGGCATTCAATGGTCTTGCCGTGCATCGTCACGATGTACGACCGGATGCCATGCCACTGGCTGGAGGTCGAGGCCTCGCTCACGCTGACAATGCCTTCGGGGTTGAGCAGGTGCTTGCGCCCATTGCTGCATGTGACTTCGATCATTGCCTCTGCTCCTCGCGTTGCTTGTCTCGGCTGTGATGGGTGGCGCACAGCGGCTGCCAGTTGCTGCGCCGCCAGAACAGCGACTGATCCCCGCGATGTGGGGTGATGTGGTCGACGACCGTGGCCGCCTCGACCCTGTCCTGCGCCTGGCACATCACGCACAGCGGGTTGGCCTGCAGGAACTGCTCGCGGGCCTTCTGCCACTTGTAGCCGTAGCCGCGCTGCGCTGCCGTCTGGTCGCTGGTGCGCCAGCTGCCGGCCTGCATCGTCTGCACGCGGCGGGTGTCGAGCACTGGCACAGAGCTCTTGAGGGTCTGGAGCCTGGCCATCAGCGGATCTCGCGGCCGATCTGGATGCGGAAGTACGGCTCACGGCCCAGCATGGAGAGCGTCAGGCCTGTGACCCAGTGGCCCAGCGAGATCAGATACTCAGCCGGGCCCCACTTCGCGGCCACCATCGGGCCATGGGCGTCCGTCTCACCCACCCAGCAGGGGATGCCATACATCGCACCGTGGTTCGTGAAGCCCAGCGCCAGCGCCTGCTGCCTGGTCATGTAGTCGAGGAGCTTGGCGATTCGCTCTTTCATCGTCAGCTCCTGCCCAAGCCCTCGGACTTGAGGGCGTTGAACTCATCACGGCTCACCTTGCGCTCCACGATCTCGGAAGCAACGAATCTGAGATCCACGACGCCGGCCAGCGCCAAAACGTCGCGGGGTGTTTCGAGCTTCAGCACCTGGCCGATGGGGTGGCCGTTCACGAAGATCAGGCGGTGGACGCCATCGTGGAGGATCTCCACCCTCTGGCCCAAGTCGGGCGCCAGCACATGAGGCCGCGTCGGGATGATTCTCTCCACGTCATCTTCCATATGGCGGTAAACAACGCCTTCGGCTTCTTCAGTCTGGGACATGTGGATATCCTTGATGGCGGGATAGGTACCGCCACGCAAGCCTTGCACCCCATGCGCTATGCATGCTTTGCCGGGTACACCTGGTGGCGGCGGAAACTGATTCAGCTGTCACACACTACGATGCGTATCGGCAGCTAATGAAGCCGACAACCCACTCATCAAGGAGCGCGCTATGGCATCAAGAGAAACTGTTCGATACGGATTGGGGTGCGAAGCCTGCGGACAAAAAGGCACCGTCACCGTTACCGAGAACAACCACCCATTCATGAGCAGCGTTGATCTACGGGTTAAACAGGTAGAAGGAGAATTCGCAGCAAAGGAGCACGGCGACAGCAAAATCGCCGTCACGTGCCTGAAGTGCAACGCGCAATACGTTTTTTAGCGGCAGACACCCTCCTGGCATACGATGGGAGCTTCCACACAAACCAGCCAGGAGGACCAAATGCCGCAGCCCAATGACTTCGGCCTCGACCTTGCATCGCGTCTTGCCATGCATGAGATGCTTTTGCAAAGACTGTTCGTGGAGTACATGCGACGACAGCCGAACGCAGATGAAGCACTCGCCGAACTCCGGCAGAGCCTCATGAGCAACTTCGAGCCAGATCTGCTGAATGCAGGAAAAGCCAACCTGTCAGCCCTGCAGACCGCGTGGGTCCAACAACAAAGCCTTCACGGCAAGGAGTTGGCAGCACGCTTCATCACCAAGGTCGCAGCGGGGGTTGAGCAGCGCAGCGAATAGGGCCCCTTCGGACTTATGGCCAATGCCACAGGGGGAATGCCGTTCTCTGTACTCCAGCGCCGCGACAGCTCACGGAGGAGTTCCCGCCCCATCACGCCACTCAGGGGCGGCCCCGGCTGGATCGGGGAGCCAACGAAAAAGCCCCGACCGCGTGAACAGTCAGGGCTTCAAAAAAGGTGCAGTCCGTGTTTGGCCTCGGCAGCTTAAGGCGGCTTCCGCTCAATCCCGTGCGGGGCCAGCATCGGCAACTCCCATCAAGTGGGCGCGGATGAAGGTCCGGCAGGGGCATGCATCTTCCACCACCACGTCTCGCCCCGAACGGACTGCGAAGCCATCATACCCAATGGTCCGCTCCAGAGGCTAGAGCTCAACGAAAAAGCCCGCAAGGCGTGAACCGTGCGGGCTTTTTCTTTGGGCGCATTGGCGCCCAGGGGAAGCTCTCAACTTGAGCTATCGACGCACCGCCACCTCCGTCCAGGGATGCCACGATTCCTATGCGTCTTCGCTCAATCGATAGGGCGAACGATACCACACCATAGAGCCAAGATCAAATCTAATTTTCCAGGGCACTCAGCTCTTGCCGCCTTTGCGACTGCTCCGCACCTGGGCATTTTCACTGTGGTCGCAGATGTAGACATTTCCAACCTTGTAGGGGCCTACATCGCCACGGCGGCCCATCACCCAGCCACCCTTACTCCTACCACGCACGCCCCACTTCCCGGAAGCCTCCCAAACCTCCCACCACTCGCGGAATGTCATCTCCCAAGCAATCCCGCGCCTCCTCGCGTTGCCGCGCTGACATCTGTACGCGGCCATGGCTCCTTGCGCCCGCAACACACGCACCCTATCCAGAGGGAATTCGTACTTGACCTCATGCAATGTCTGCCCACGCCCGTGCTTTGCCAAGCGGTTGGCGTTCAGCACATCAACCAATCCAAGTTTTGCGGCCCTCTGACTGATCGCCTGATGGCTCACGTCAAATTCGCACTGGAGTTGCCGCCTCGTGTACCCAGACATGGCGAGTCTCCGGAACTCGGCTTCATCAATTTTTGGACCATACTTTTCCACTGTCGAGTTCATTTGCGCAACCCCGCCCGGATGATGGCCGCAGCCACCTGGACTACCGCCTCAGGCCTCGTTCCGTGCAGGTCCGACTGCACCCTGGCGGCGCCCTTCGTGGCAGTGCAGCGCCACATGCCATCCCTGCACAGGCAAAGCATCTGCCAGCCAGCGCGGATCAGCAGCCGCTCAACCTGCGCTCCATTCGTCGGGTTGTGCGCGGGCCTGATCTGCTGGGCCAGCAACTCGCGATGAGCCTGCTCGCGGCTGGGCCTGCCATGCAGGGGCTGCCAAGCGTTGCAGGCGCGGCATTCGGCGTAGAGCCCTGCGAGGTCGCGCACCACCTTGAAGTCCCGGTGCATGCACTGCGCCAGCATGTGCTCGTTGACCAGTTGTTCGTCGGGCGATGCCCTCTCTTTTCCGTGTCGCATACCCACCTCACACCTTCCTGGCCAGGAGCATCTGCCGGCCGTCCGTCAACAGGCGGCCCAGTTCGACCAGGCTTGTCCCGATGACCTGACAGGCCCTCTTGGGCGCCATCCAGGGCTTCACGTAGATCCAGTTGAGCGCGCTCCTGTGCGGCAGCGGCAGATGGATCACGGCGGCATGGATGCGGGCGGCGTCCAGGTGGTCGATCTGCAGCTGCTGCCGCTGTCTTGCCTCGCGGGCCTGGGCGCGGTCCATGGGCTCGGGCGCGACCATGCGGAACATCGGCGAGATCTCACGGGCCACAGAGCCGTGGCACCAGCGCCCCCAGTTCGCCAGGCGCGCGTCAATTTGCCTGTGCTCCTCGGGCACGGCGTTGAAGTCGATGTAGGTCCTGCTCATTCGTTCCTTGGGTCAGTGGGGTGTTGGTCCGCCGCGGCGTTCGTTGAGCACGGGCCGGAGCCGGCTGGCAGCGGCATCGCATTCCTCGCGGGTGCCGAAGGCGATTGGCACGTAGTCCATGCGTCGGTCTTCGACATAGGCTCGGCGGTTATGGGTCAGCATGCTGCTGACTGGCTCGATATGCATCGCGCACTGGCTCTGGCTCCACAGAAGCACATGGCAGTTCTCAAGACTGGTGATGGCGCGCTCAGGATTGGTCAGCGAATTCATCTCTTGGCTCCTGGGTTGAAAATGGGACATAGCTGATGGCGCGGCGCCGGTTGTTCGTGGCGAACTGCTGGGCGGCCTTGTTGAACCAGAGGTACTGGCTGTAGTGCTGCACGTCGCCGTTGCGCTGCTTCTGCAGCTCCAGCTTGGCGTCTGGCTTGTCGGGGTCATGGTTGGGGTCGTTCTCGTCCTTGCGTGCGCTCCAGACCGTGAACACGTTGTCGGCTCCGTCGGTGATCTTGGAAGAGCCGGCAACGTCCAGCTTCCCCGGTCCTTTGGACTCGTCCGCACCCTTGCGGGGGTGGGCGACCAGGTGGACATGTACGCCATTGCGGCGCGCGAAGTCGCAGATCTTGCGGACGGCCTCTTTCTGAGCTGTCATGCTGCCAGGCCCGTCCTCTGGGACGTCCGTCATCATCAAGCTGTCAATCACGAAGTGACGCATGCCGTAACGCTTGGAGCCATACAGGAACACAGCCAGAAGACGGTCGATGCCTGCGCTGCCCACCACGTTGAAGAACCATTGCTTGTCGTGCAGCCAGGCGCCGATGGCGTCGATGTAGGGCATGCTGGGACGGTCCAGGCCCGCCGCCTGCTTGACCGTGCGCTTGAGCTGGCGTTCTGGCGTCATCTCGCCCGAGAACACCATTACGCGGTCGCCCTGCTGCATCAGCCCCAGCAGCACCTGGGACAGCATCAAGCTCTTGCCATGGCCGTTGTAGCCGGTCCAGACGGTGACCTCGCCGGAGCGGAACTCGAACCAGTCCAGATCCTTGTCCAGGCGCAGCACAGGGTCGCCCCCGTCATCGTGGGCTGGATAGAACATGGACTTCACGCGGTTGATGAAGTCGCTGGCCTGGCGCATCTCCTCAGGGTCCAGGGTCTTCGCCTCCTTGGTGGCGTGCCAAAAGTCCTCGCCGCAAGCGCCCTTCTGCAGGAACTCGTTCGCATCCTTCTCGGGGAGCGTGACCAGCTTGCAGCGCTCCAGGCCCAGGCGGCGGACGATCTCCTGCGCCCCGGCCTTGCCAGCCTCGTCGCTGTCGAAAAAGATCAGGATCTCGCTGAAGCAATCCAGGCGCTCCCAGTCGTTCTCCAGCCACTGGTGATTGCCAGCGCCAGCATTGACCGACAGGGCAGGAATGCCGACCTGGTGCAGCGTCATGGCATCGATCTCGCCCTCGGTGATCGCCACGGTGCGGGCCTTGGGGTCGATCAGGTGCCAACCGAAGAGGCAAGGCTCTGCCCCGCCCTCCTGGCGCATGTCCCGCTTCTCCGCAATGTTCCGGTACTTCACGTTGACCAGCTCACCGTCGCGCAGGTACGGGAACACGGCGTAGGTCTTGCCGCCGCGGATCTGCTCAGCCACCCGGAAGGCAGCGATTGTCTCGTCGGTGATCCCCCGGCCGTTGAGCCATTCTTTGACCCCGGCCTTGGCGGTCTGGCACTGCGGCTTTGCCGGCCGCTTGAAGGTCTTCTTCTCCCGCTCAGGCATCACTTCGCGGATGCCCAGGTACTCCTTGGCCTCGCGGATGGCTTCGCCGATGGACTGGCTGCGGCAGGCGGCCCACAGGTCCAGCAGATCGCCTGCCTCACCCGATGCGAAGTCTTTCCACACGCCAGCCTTGGCGCCTGTCAGGCGAACGGAAAGTGACTGCCCCTCCTCGCCGTTGATGCTGCCGGCCACCCACTCGCCGGCCTTGCGCTTGCCGTTGGGCAGCAGGTACTGCGCAATGGCCGCCGCGTCGGAGGCCATGCGCTGGCTGAGCTCTGCGGCGTTCAAGCAGGAACCTCCATGCGGCGTCCGTCACGGAACAGGTGGGCATTGTGGGCGAAGCAGCGCTCGTTCTCGGCCTCCCAGCGGTTCTCGAAGCCAGCCTGCAAGGCCCACTGAGGGCGGTTCTCGCTGTCGCCCTGAGCAGCGCCTCCGCCATCTTCATCCGCTCCTTCCCATCGACGCTGGTTGAGGTAGACCAGCGGGGCCGGCACGAACTGGCCGCCATCCTTTGTCCAGGCCTGGCTCGACTTCATTCGTTCGACATGGGCCAGGACGCTCGCAGCATTCCGCTCGGCCCCGGCCTTCCTCCAAGCCTCCAGGCACTTGCCCCGAGCCTGCTTGCGTTCAGACTTCGGCCACGTCGACCAGAACTCCCCGAAGCCATCCGGCTCGTCGCCAGCATCGCTCCGACGCTGCCGCCCCCCGGTGGGGGGTTGGGGGGTATTGTCTTTATCTTCTCTTCTCTTCTCTTCTCTAGGTGACGGCCTCGTAACGCCATCAGCGTTACTTCCGCCGTTACTAGAAGCGTTACTTCGGTGAGTTGCCGCCCTTTTGGCACCCTGAGCACGGCTTTTTGCCGTCGCACCGTTGTGCTTGTCGAAATTGGCCAGCGAGATACCGTCTTCCGTGACCACGATCCAGCCAACCGTTGCAACACATTCAGTGAAGCCAGTAACGCCGAGCACACGATCCAACAGCGTTGGCGTAACGCCATCAGCGTTACCGTCAGTGGTGTGCTGATCGAACCAGCGAAACAGGCGCATCAGCTTGCCCACGGTCAAATCCGGGTCGTCCCAACCCATCTTCGCCGTGATAGCCAGCGTCTCCGGCTTCTCTGGCAGGCTGTTATCGAATTTGATCCATTCGCCAGCCATGCCTACTCCTTCGCCCTCTGCTCAGCCTCTGGGAGAACTCGATAGGCTTTTTCCACACGCCCCTTCTCCGGATTCCCTACGACGCAGGAATTCACCCAGATACGGCGACCGTCAGAGAGATTGCGGATGTGGCCACGTCGCAGGTGCTGGCGGATCTCGCCGGTCTTGCGGCTCACTCCAATTCGGGCGGAAGCAGCACCAGGCACATGAACCGTGAGCACCTTGGTGTCCAACAGAGGCAGCTTGCCGTCCTTGATGCGCCGAGCGTTCACAGAAGCCGGCGCTCCCGGGATGACTTCAGTTCCGACGTTGGAGCAGGACATGGCCTCGCAGAACTGGAGAACGGTATAAAGCTCGGTCGCAATGTCGCGATCTATCGCATCGTCAGCGGCCTCTTGCCCCATCTTTTGCACCATGCCGTTGTAGTGCGTGATGCCCCAGATGTATGTTTTCGCTCTGGTATCCCGCCCCGGCTGCTGCGCACCAAAATCCTGCTTCTCCCAGGTTTCTGGGATGACTGCAAATGCGGTACTTGGACACCACTCCGACTCATGCTCCCTTGCGCCCATAACCATGATGCCGCGCTCATCCTGCTCAAGCTGCGGGAAATCCTCATTGGTCACCTCAAAGGCGATAGCAACGAACTTCGTCAGCTTTGATGAGAAACTGTCATTTGCACTTGGAGGCTGATGCCACTCCAACGTGACTGCGGGATACGGCAACTTCAAGCTTTGGCCACGCAATCCCCGCAGATCGTCTTCGAAAAGAAGTGCGCCATCCGGCAGGGCGAAATGGACAGCGGTATCCATTTTTTGGGCAGCGGCACGAGTCAGTGCCAGCTCAAGTTCGCGGTCCTCAGGCGCGCCACCACCCCTCCCGCCTTCGTACATTTGTACATATGCCCCAATCATTCGACGTGCTTGGGCTGCGTAATTGCGTGCGGTGATAGTCATGCAGCCTCCGATGTCATCTCGCGCACAGGCAACGTGACCATGCGGCGCTCGCTGGCGGGCTTCCCAGCAGCATTGATCGAGCGGGCCGCATGCCTGAGGGCCATGAGAACTGCCTCCGCCTCGGCGATCTCGCGCTCGATGAGGGCCAACTCGTTGTCGGAAATCTTGTTGTCGCTGAGCGCATCGACAAAGGTTGCTGTGACGTGGCTCGTTTCCTTCATCAGCTCAGAAATGCGCTGCATCGGTTGGAGATCACCCTCCTCTGCCTGCTCGCCGATCTCAAAGCGACCACCGCACTCCGAAGCGACAGCCTGGGCGTAGGCGTAGCAGTGTGGCGTTCCGGCCTCAACGCACATACGGGCGATGGCCAACGCGTCCAACGCCCCCAGCTTGTGGGATGGCGATCCAGCGAGCTCTTTACGCAGCACTTCAGTGGCTTTGTTGAGGCGCGGAGCCATCGACTCCCTGCTTCCAGGGTAAGCATCGACTGCGTTGCGCAGTCCATCAAAAATGTTCATGTCCGGCTCCTGAAAAATTGGACGTGGACGGGAAAGAGGGGAAAGCCGAACATCGCGGCCATGCAAACAACCAACACACCAAAGGGAGCCGCCATGAACCTCAGCACACAGCCCTTCCACGCCAGCACCAGGACCAGCGTCAGCACCAACGTGAACCCCGAGACAAGCGCGCGGGAGCAGACGTTGACGACGAGCCAACTGGAGCTGTCATGGAGGGCCGGAGAGCTGCACATCCGCTGCCGGGCGAGCCGGGTGGTGATGTGCGTGGAGCGCGAGCTGGCGACAGCGCGCGGCGGGCGGGGGAGGCTCTGACGCGGCGGCATGGGTCAGGCTTCCTGTGCCTTGCTCTCGGCCGCCGTCTCCTGCAGCGCTTGAGAGTTAAGCCGCCGCCAGAGGGCAGCCTGCACCCGATCAGCGATCCGCTGGGGAAGCACGTCAGGCCACTGGCGCACAGCGTGGTAGGTGACGCCGACGGCCTTCGCCGCTTCAGCAATGGAACCACCGAGTTGGGCGATAGCTTCAGTCTTCTTCATGCAAGCATTGAATCATGATTCATCACAAAAAGCAATCACCATTCAGTTCGTTGCGCGCACATTTGAACCATGGTTGAATTTTCAGGACGCCTCAAGCAGGCGATAGATGCGCGCGGTGTCACCGTGACAGAGCTGGCGCGAGGGATGGGTGTGACCTACCAGGCGGTCAAGCGGGTGCTGGATGGGCTGTCCAAGTCCTTCAGTGCGGAGAACAACGCCAAGGCGGCAGCCTTCTTGCAGGTCAGTCCTGACTGGCTTGCGACCGGCGTGGGGGAGATGGAGCTTTCTCGCACGGAGCCGAAGGAGATTGATTTGGAGAACAACCCAGACTACCCCGCCATAAGGCGAGTCAAGTTCAAGCTGTCCGCTAGCGTCTCCGGCTTTGGCATTGATTACCAAGACGACATTGGTAGTCCCTTGTTCTTTCCAAAAGAATGGTACGAAAAGCGCGGGCTGAAGCCGAAAGACTTGCTGGCCACGACGATCATCAATGGGAGCATGGAGCCAGGGCTTTACGACGGGGACACCGTGATTGTGAACACAGCCAAGAGCGAGCCAAAGGATGGAACCGTCTTTGCTGTCAACTACGAAGGCGACCTGGTGGTGAAGCGCCTGATCCGTGACGATGGCCAATGGTGGCTTTCATCGGACAACCCAGACCAGCGGCGATACCCAAGAAAGGTATGTCATGAAGGCGTGAAGCTGATAGGTGAAATAGTACACAAGCAAAGTGAGCGAATCTAAGGAGAGAAACTATGGAAGTATTGGCACTTCATAGCCAAGCGGATTGGGAAAACCGCGAGAATTTCATAAGCTCCTTAAATGCCCCGATTGAAGAAATTGATTGCATCATCGGGAAATACGATCTTCCGCGCGCACTAGCCGGAATGCCCTATGGCACAGGAATGGTTCGCTGCGGCCTTAACGGATGCAATGAGCTGCATTACCGAGGTTTCTTGCTGCGGATGAAAGATGGCCGTGAAACCATCATCGGACGAGACTGCGGGAGAAGGAAAGGCTTCGTTTTTGAAGAGATAGAGGCCACCTTCAAGGCGAATGAGACTCGCCAAGCTCGACAGGAGATACTGCGAAAGCTGAATCAGACTCGAGGCTCACTGATAGTTCAAGCAGAGGAATTACTTCCTGTCGCCGAACGAGCCGCTGAGCGGATTAACTCTTGTGCCGTAGATTTCTCGAAGTTCATCGGATTTTGGGCAGCAGTAGGAACTGCGAGTACGCTTGGCGGACGCGTTCTGGTTGAGGTGAAGCGTTCGGAATGGAATGAGAGCTCTGGGAAGGCCGATATAACCACTGGTGCTGTCATTCGGCATCTCGATCTTCTCTACCAAGACAACACAGTGCATGCTCGCGGCTTGAAATTCTTGGTCATTCATTGGCTGAAGAACGACCTGGAAGAAGAGATCAACGGCGCTGGGGATGATCTAAAAAAGCTTAGCGCTTTGGTCACCAAAGCAGCCGATGTTGAAGGCATCCTCGCCTCAGCTCGAAAATTCTGCAAAGAGGCCGACGAATTCTTTGAGCCTGAGAACTTGTCTGGTCTCTTGGTCATCCGAGACCAACTTCGGAAGGCCGAAAGATCCAATGCCCTAGACCGGGCACTTCGACGACAGATGCGGGATCCCCAGTCTTCCAGTAGCTAGACTCCATGCTATGTATGAAAGACAGGATGTGCTGGATCCCTTCGGTTTCCTGAGGATGATCTAAACTCATGTCCGCACCTATACGTTCCCGGGGCTGGCGGGCGACCCAGGCGACAGCGGCATCTACTACGTCGCAGCAGCGCGGTCGCTCGGAGTAGCTCGCTCCTAGCGCGCTTACAGAGACGCAATCTCCTGAGCGTCTAAAGATGAGCGCATCAAAGCCCATCAACACTACAGGCTCACGCCCGCCCTGCGCGGGCTTTTTTTCGTCTGGTTTGCTTGTCTTCATGATTACATTGTGTCCTTAACTGAACAATTATTCAGCAACAAACTGAATCATGCTTGACATGAGTTTTGAATCATGATTCAATCCACCTCAACGCAGCATCAAGCACCAAGACCTCGGCAAGCGATACGAAGCCGGTAAGCCCAACAGGAAGCAGAGGGCAGGTCCAGGGATGAACTCCCGCCCGCGAGGTGTTGCGAAGGGGTGCCACTGGCATCCATTCCTCAACCTGTTGGAGTGATTGATGCCGAACACCAAGACCCGCCAGCGCGACAGCGCCGACCCGCTGGACGTTCGCTACATGGCGCAAGGCCAGCTCTTCCGCGCCATCGTCTCCCTGCCGGAGCACCTGTGCCCGCGCAGCGAGCCCCTGCATGAGCGAATCGTCTTCATCGACGCACCTACCCGCAGCCACGCAGCGCAACGCCTCGCCAGCGTGCTGGACGCGGCCTGGTCTGTGGAAAGCAAAACCTGGTTCGATGACGGCCTGATCTACAACCTCCAGTCCGCCCATGACCTGGTGTCTGAAGGCTTCAGCGAGGCGCCGGATGCCCGCTTGTTCGAGATCAGTTGGGGCAGCCCGGAGCAGATCGGTTACGCACAGCCCGGCCGCGTGGACCTGTTTCTGGCGCCGGTGCTGAAAGCCCGGCTACAGGCCGCGCTCGACGCCTTGCCGCAAGCAGGGGCAGCAGCATGAAGCTCGACCGCTCCCACGACAGCATGGAGGCGGCAGCTGCCCGTGCCGCCAAGGATGACGTTCTCCAGCGCCTCCGGAACGAAGCGCTTCTGAAGGTCCGCCTGGATGCGCGCCATGGGCACAGCACCCTCACCGACGGCTGGATCCGGCGCATCTGCCACGAGAACGGCCTGCACCCTCACCAAGTCCGCGCTGCCGAGCGCCAGGGCCGCGAGCTGCGCGCCAAGGGCGTGCCGTGCATGTGCTCGCACTGCGGCTTCGGAGGCAATGGCCAGATCGAGGACCGCGAGCGCGTCCGCATTGACTACGCCGCGGCCCGGCGCGAGCAGCTGGCAGCAGCCGGCGTGCCCTACGACGAGCGCGAACAAACCATCCAGGCCGAGATCGACGCGGGCGCCGCGTTCCAGGCCCTTCCCATCAGCATCCAAAGGAGGAAATCTTGAAAACCGCCCTCTGCTTTTGCCGCCTGACCGGAATGCGCCGCCGCGCAGGTGCCAGCCTCCCTCAAGCGCTGAGCTGGGCCTTGGGTCTGCTCTGGCGCAATCACCGCGCATCCCAGCGCCAGCACCTGTAACCCCAGGGGAAACCGAAGCCATGGAACTTGGACTCACCGGCACCGAGACAGCCGCCCAGCTCATCAAGCAGCTGGTCTACCTGCGCCACCTCGCCCGCCGAAACATCATGCTCACGCAGAAGGTGCGTGACCGCATCCGCCAGCATGAGCAGGACTATGCCGCCGCGGCTGAAAACTCTGCGGCCCAAGCCGTCTACAGCCAGGCCATCGCGATCCTGAAAGAGCAGGAGCTGGAGATCGGATTTCAGGAGATTGAGATCGGGAAGTACCTGGTCCACCTGTGCCCTGCCCTGGACAGCAAGGCCAGCCGCGACGCGATCTTCGAGGCCCTCAACACGAACAAGGCCGACCGCGACACCGACGACGTTCGCAAGTACGGCGACAAGTGCAGCCGCCTCATCTTCGTGCTGGACCTGGAGAACTCGGCCACCAAAGATGACGACGTCGTGCACAGGCCGCTGAAGTGGTGCCACACGATGGCCTTCATGAACGCCCTGCAGACGAACCCGAAGCTGGACCGCATCGTTCACGAGGAAGCAAACGAAGTGTTCGGCGGGGCCTTCGGCGAGTACCAGGAGCGGTCGCTGACCGAGCGCCTAGTCGGGAGGGCTGTGTGATGGCCGCCCTCTCGATCAACCGAGGGTTCTCTGGATGGTTCAGAACTGAATCATCTCCTTCTGGGTCAGCTCTTTGCGGGGCGTTTCGGTCCCTGAAGTTGCCCAAGCTCTTCATCGGCCATCTTGAGAAGCTCTTGCATCAACGTGTTGACAGCCATCTCATAGGTGAGGCCTCGGGACTGCGCGAAACGCTCAATGCGAGCGTACTCCTCATCCGTCAAGTCAAGCCCGACGTACTCCTGGCGAGACTGTGGATGCTGAGGTACGAGCTCCCCTGCATCCAGGTCTCCATCGCCGTAAGCAAGCCATTCGAATCGCACCGCAAGCGCTTTTGCCAGTTTCGCGATGACCTCCGTTCGAGGCTTGCTCCGGCCCTGCTCGTACCGAGAAATCTGCGCGGCAGCAACGCCGCTGACCTCGGCTAGGTCAGCCTGAGACCAGCCATGGCCGGAGCGCGCCTTGATGAGCCGCTGGGAAAGTTCGCTGTCCATTTTTTCCAGAATTAGTCATGAACAGTATTGACAAGTAGCGAACGGTATTTACACTACTCTTCAAGACTATTCAGTATCAATCACAACCAAGTTTGATTCTATGTCGAAAGCAAAGCAGAAGCCCCCCATCCAGTTCAGGCCGACAGATGACCTTGAGGACTACCTCCGAGCCAAGGCAAAGGAGGCGTTTCGCAGCATCAACCAGGAGATCCTGTTCCGCCTCGAACTGAGCCGCCGCGCCGATCAGCAACCCACAACGAAAGGAAAGCAGCAGTGAAAGAGATCCTCAACATGAACGCGACGTTCTTCCTTGATGAAGACGCGCAGCAGTCGGGCCACGAGATCGCCGTGGACAGTTGGATGAGCCGAGCCAACGGCGTGAGCGTGGAGGATGCGGCCAAGGGCCTGACCTCCGAACTGATGGCGATGGGCGCGACGGAGGGCGGCACCGCCCAGGCGTCCGGCATCTATGGCGCCCTCAAGGTGCTCATCGAGATGGCCGGCATCCCCACGATCACCGACGGAGCAGCAGCATGAGCAACATCACACCGTTTGTTTTCGAGGGCCACGACGTCACCGTCATTTCCGACGACGACGGCAGCCTGCACTTCATAGCCATGGAGATCGCTGAGGTTCTCGACTACTCCGACGCGCACAAGCTGTGCGAGCGCCTGGACGAGGACGAAAAGCAAAACCGCCAAATTCGCGGTTTTGGAAATCGTGGCGTCATCGTCATCAGCGAGTCCGGTTTGTACAGCGCCATCCTGGGCAGCACCAAGCCCCAAGCGAAGCCGTTCCAAAAGTGGGTTCGCAGCGAGGTGCTGCCCAGCATCCGCAAGACTGGCAGCTACAGCCTGGCGCCGCGTTCGCCAGGCGAGATCCTGATGCTTCAGGCGCAAGCCTTCTACCAACTGGAGCAGGCCCAGGCCAAGATCTCCGCCAACATGCAGCGCCTGGAAACCCAGGTCGAGGACTTGGCCGAGTCCCGTGTCTGGGATCAATGCCCTCAGAACTGCGAGCCCATCACAAAAATCCGCATCCGCATGAACGAGCGTTACGGCTTGCCCGACTGGGTGGTGGACACGGTGGTTTGGAAGCTGCCGCTCAGCCCCAAGCCGCACGGCATGGTGCGCAACCATCGCGAAGAGGCCAACGGCTCCCAGTATGCGGTCTACGCCGTGGCCGACATCACGCGCGTGTTTGCCCAGTTCGTGGACGAGTGCGTGCAGGAGACGGCGATGCGCGCTTCACATCGCCACATCGGCCGCCTGTTCCAGTTGCTGCGGAATGGCAAGAAGCCCCGCGCGCTGAAAGCCCACGCTCAAGCCGAGCCGGCCTGATCACCAAATCCGCGAGCGGCAACTCGTGAACATCCACTCAACCTGACTAGGACTAGGAATACACGCCATGGAACAGATCAAGATTCGCGTCACCGGCACCTCGCCGCTGATGATGCACGCCGACACCTTCGCCAACCCGCTCAACCCAGCCACGCAGGCGCACAAGGAATTGACCAGCAAGCGCAAAAAGACCGACGAGGACCATCTGGCCATCGCACGCAGCGAGTTCATCGGGGGCGCCTACTGGAGCAAGGAGGACAGCTTTTTCATCCCAGGCCAGAATTTCGATGCGACCTTTCTGGCCGGCGCCAAGCTCCAGAAGCTGGGCACCCATTGGAAGCGCGGCGCCCTGGTGCTGGAGAACCGCGTGAAGCTGCAGCACTCAGGCCCGGAAACGCCCGAGAAGCTTTGGGAGACGCCGGCCTTCGTGGACTGCCGTGGCGTGAAAGTTGGCACGGCCAAGATCATGCGTTACCGCCCGATCTTCTTGGAGTGGTCGGCCGAACTGACCATCGCCGTGAACACAGATGTGCTGAACGGGTCCGAGGCCCGCAAGGCCATCGAGGACTCCGGTACCCTGATCGGCGTCTGCGAATACCGCCCCCGCTTCGGCCGCTTCGAGGTGGCCTATGTCTGAGGTCAAGCTGTACCCGGCATGGAAGCAGGCTGTGCAGGATTTTCTGGCCGACTTCCAATATGGCGACATCGTGCCGCATGAGTGGCTGGTGAAGCACTTCGGCCTACCGCTGCCCGATGAACGCATGAGCATTGCGGCGTTCCAGTCCCGCCAGTTCGAATGGCTGTCCGCCATCGAGGGCTTCAAGGCCACCCTGCTCCAGGATCACCAGGTGCTGCTGCAGTCCGTGCGCGGCGAGGGCTACCGCTGGTGCCCGCCAGCCGAGCAGACCCAGGCCGCAACCAAGGACTTCGAACGCGATGCAAGCAGGGCATTCCGTCTGGCCGGCCGGCGCCTGCGCAATGTCCGCATCAACGAACTGAGCGACGAGCAGCGCCGAGCAAACATCGATGCCATGGCGAAGGTGTCACATCTGCGCGGCGCGGTGCGCAAACAGCTTCGATGACGCAGCTGCAAGCCCTTCGGCGAGGGTTTGTGGATGCGAATGCATCAATGGTGGGGTAAGTCACGACGGGACCCGGCTCGGCTAGACAGGGCTCGGTTCGGCGAGGTAAGGGCTGAAAACAGCAGGTAGCGTTTTCAAAAGAGAGCGCTTCCTGATGCGTTCAGCATCAATGACCAGCTCGGGTCAGGCAATGCGAGACCAGGCCTGGCATGACAGGGTCGGGCAAGACATGGGCTGTCAACAGCGGCAAGTGCATCACGGTGTGTTTGCCGAAGCGGATAGCTTCACC
The DNA here is from genome assembly GCA_041984925.1 of Comamonas sp. GTDB lineage: Bacteria > Pseudomonadota > Gammaproteobacteria > Burkholderiales > Burkholderiaceae_C > Comamonas. The sequence continues at coordinate 24,958 of JBHIXF010000002.1, read as the reverse complement.
GGGGTTTGGTCAGGTATGGCGAGACTGGGCTGGGCGAGGCTCGGCGTGGCGTGGTTTGGGCTGTCAACAGCGGCCAGCATCTTCATAGAGGGGGCTGGTCGAAGCGGATAGCTTCACTTGCTGAAGTAAGGCGATGACCGGCTGGGCCGGGCATGGCATGGCCCGGTCGGGCTAGGCAAGGCATGGGCTGAAAGCAGCGGCCATCCTCTTCGAAAGAGGTGGATGGTCAGTGGAGTCAGCTCCACAAAAAGATGAGGCTCTAAGGGCGGCAACCCAAAGAGCCTCGGATGTGAAACCAATCGGACTAGGACTAGGAACACACCATGGAATATAGCGCCTCAACCGAAAAGGGCAAAACCGTGACCCCGCGGGCAGCCCAGAAACCCGCGCCAACCCAACATGGCCAGCCGCCTGCGGCCGAGCCCTTGAGCCTCTCAATGATCGTTCTGAGCCTGCGCCCGAACGGCCCCAAGTTCAACGGCAACCGCATTGAGCGTGCCCAGGAGGCTGGCTTCGGCTGGATCAAGACCGCCAACCTGATCGGGCTCTCTCATCCAGATACCGGCGAAGAGATCGCGCGCCATGTCATCAACAACCGCGATGAGATCTATGAAGGCCTCAAGGAGATCCAGGTCCACATCGACCCCGACCAGTGCGCCTGGATGTGGAAAGCCGGCAGCTATCTCGCTGCGCGGTTGAAAAAGTACGCGATCCTCGTCGGTGCTCGGATCTGCGATGGCCTTGGTCAACCGCTGGACGACGCAGCAATCGACGCCATCGCCAAGCATATTGACGATGTGATGACGAAGCGACGGGATGCAGACCGGCAGGCGCGTACCGTCACGCTGCCCAGTGGTGAGCGCCGCGTGCTGTCCGAACTGTCCTTTGCCTACATGGTCGAGCGCGAAGCTGGCTCGAAAAAGCACGTCTACCGCGATGTTCTGTTCGATGCCCCGGCAATGCACTACTACGAAGGGAAGGCGCGTGGGATGCAGATGGCCGGCGAGATCGTGCAGTTCTATCGGCGACACAAGGAGGACAGGCTGCGTCTGGGCCGCATGCTGCGCGAGGCGATGCAAAACGATGGAACTGGCTACGGCAACTGGGACAAAGCCGAAGTGGCCAACGTCACATCGGGTTTCATGGAGGTCATTGAGGTGCTGATCGAGCTGGGGGCTCGCAACCTGAACCCCGCATGGCTGAAGCAAAAGATTGAGCAGAACCAGCAAGCGCACATCGACTGGTGCGAGGACCGCGCCAAGCGCAAGGCCGAGTTCGTGGAGCGCATGCGCCAGGGCCGGGAGGCGAAGAAAAATGCCCAGAAGGCGGTCAAGCAATGACCGGCGCAAAGAACAACGATCCGCCGCTGCTCGAGAAGGCGGATACGGTGGCGCTGTGGCACGCAGTCGAATGGATGGGCACCGTGCTGAGCGAGTGGCGTCGAGAAGGTTTCAAAAGCGAGATCGACCAAGCCCAGTATGACGCGCAGCGTGCAATGCTGATGCGGGCCAAGCGCGCGGTGCGCAAAGCCAATGCTATTCGCAGGGCCCAGCGGTGCAGGCCCACTACAAAGCTGCAGGTCGAGCACAAAACCGCAGGAGGGCCAGCAGCATGACCAGGTGGGTCACACTCGAAAGGGCATCGGAACTCACCGGCTTGCCCGTGAGCAACTTCCACGAAAAGACGGGTACCTCTGGTAAATGGCCAGAGGGCCGGGTTTGGAAATGGTTCGAGGGACGCAAGATGATCGACAGCCAGGCGCTGGATGAATTCATCGATGAGCGCCCGAGCACACCCAGCCAGCGAGGACGGCGCAAGCGTGCCGAAGACACATGCCCGGCGTGATCGTTCGCGACAAGTACCTGCAGATCGACCTTCGCGCCCACGGCTTCGGCCGCGAACGCCTGGAGCTGCAGCCCACGCCTGCAAACATCAGGTATGCCGAGCGCATGCGGGCCGAGATCCTGGGCAAGATCGAACGCGGCACGTTCGCGCTAAGCGAGTATTTCCCTGACAGCCCGCGCGCCCGCGCCGATGTGCCCAGCATGACGGTAGGCCAGCTGTTCGGAGAATGGCTCGATGTGAAAAAGCCTGAGCTTCAGCACAGCACGGTCCACAGCTATCAGCAGACCATCGACAGCTATCACTTCGATGGCGTTCGGAAAGAACTGGTTGGGGACTTCAACTTCCGTGCGCTCAAGCGCCTGCTGGCCAGACTGCCCGCGAACCCGAAGACGTTCAACAACGTGGCCAGCGTTCTGCGCCAGGTGCTGGAGTACGGGCACAAGGCCAAGATCCTGGCCGAGCCTCTGCACGAATCCATTGAGATGCGCCGGCGCCAAAAGCCCGAGCCGGACCCGTTCACGCTCGATGAGGTCGAGGTGCTGCTGGGGAAGATGAAGACGGAGGCTGCCAGGAACTACTTCGAGTTCGCGTTCTTCAGTGGCCTGCGCCCATCGGAGCTGATCGCACTCACCTGGTCAAAGGTGGATTTGCGATCAGGCACTGTGATGGTCGATTCAGCACTGACGCGCGGGCGGGTGAAGGGTACGAAGACCAGCGAGATCCGCAAGGTGGAGTTGCCAGGCCGCGCCAGGGACGCGCTGGAGCGCCAGCGCAAAGTCTCGCAGCTTGCAGGCGGTCGGGTGTTTCTCACCGCGACAGGCGGTGAGCTGGAGAACACCGACATTCCCCTGGATTCCTGGTGGAAGCCCGCCATGAAGGTGTCCGGGATTCGCCATAGGGATGCGCGCCAGACACGCCACACCTATGCGACCATGATGCTCATGGCAGGGGTGACACCGGCATACGCAGCTCGGCAGATGGGCCATGGGATCGAGATGTTCCTGCGCACCTACTCGAAGTGGATCGACGGCGCAGACAAGGGAGCGGAGCAGCGTAAACTCGATTCTTTCATCAGCGCCAGCAGGCCGAAAGCTGGGACACAGACCGGGACATGACCTGTGACATAGCCGAAGTTCCACTTAATTCTCCAGAGGGAAGACTGTATGCACATACAGCCAAATTAAGCAGAACTATGGCTCTAATGGGTTCGATTCCTGTCGGAGGGACCAGGAATTACCCAGTATCGACGGCCACTTGCAGCGCAACAAGTGGTCGTCCGGGACATGAGTGGGGCATGGGCCGAAGTTGGCAGGACCGGGGCTCGGTCCTTTGCATTGGCCCGATTCCGAGGCGTGGGGCTAGGAAGCCGTCAAACGATTGCGATACGCCAAGGGGGTGGTGCCCATATGCCTTCGGAAGAAGCGATGGAGTACATCAGGCGTGCCCAGGCCACAACGCTCAGCGATGCGCTCCAAGGGCCATGCGGTCTGCTCCAGGTAACGGCATGCATGCTCCAGCCGCATCTCCAGTACGTACTGGGCTGGCGTTTTTCCAACTTCACGAACGAATCGCCTTGCGAAATTGCGGGGACTCATGGCCGCGCGCTCTGCGAGGCTGGGCACACGCAGGTCCTCTTGTGGGTTGTCCAGCATCCAGACAAGCAAATCAGCGAACAGGTCGGTACTGGCCGTCTGGCCCATCAGCGTGGCGCTGAATTGCCGGTGGCCTCCCGGCCTGTGGACGAAGAGCACCAAGTCCTTGGCGATCGAGGTCGCGATATCCCGCCCCAGGTCTGCCTGGACCAGCGCAAGCGAAAGGTCGATGCCTGTCGTCACGCCCGCGGAAGTCCAGACTGCGCCATCCTTTCGATAGACCGAATCGCAATCCACTGCGGCCTCCGGAAAATAAGACTGGAGCATTCCAGTCGCAGCCCAGTGGGTGGTGGCCCGTCGCCCGTCGAGAAGGCCCGCAGCACCAAGAATGAAGGCACCTGTACAGATGCTGCAGACACGCCTGATCTTGGGGGCGTTTTCCCGCACCCACGTGACGAGGGCTTCGTCATGGGCTGCTCGCCTGACCGAGGCTTCATCGCCACCAACGACCAGCAAGGTATCTATCGTTGCGCCCCCGCCCACGCTTGACAGAGGCTCGATACCGGACAGAGCAAGGGGCGTGCCGGTGCGCAGGGGCTGGCCATCCATCGAGGCCACATGGATCGCATAGCTGCCGGGACGGTGCGCCTGTGCACGCGTGAAGACACCCAGGGGGCCGACAAGATCCAGCGGTTCCGCTCCGTCGAACGCGACAAAGACGACCTTGCGGGGCGGCCGCCCGCGCTGGGTGTCTGGCAGAAAATCAGAGTGCACTGTCGTTGTGGTCATCGTGAGAAGAATCTAACCTGCTCGCCTCCATGAACCCGTAGTCGAGCAGCATGCAAAGGCGAGAATTCTTGAAAAAAACCATGGCTTCGGCCGCAGCAGTGTCGGCCATCCTGGGTCCATCACATGCCTTTGGGGCCTGCCCGGCTGAGCAGGCGGGGCAGGCGTTTGCGCAGCAGTTGCGCAAACCCAGAAGAGAACGGCCACTGGTGGCGATCGTGGCGGACAACCGAGGCACCGAGCTGACCGACTGCCTGATTCCCCATGCCGTGCTCACGCGCGCCGATATCGCCGACCTGCGCATCGTGTCGCCCAGGCCAGGGGCGATCACCCTCATGCCTGCCCTGTCAATAAAAACACAACAGACATTGATCGACTTTGAAACACAGCATCCACAAGGTGCAGACTTCGTCATCGTACCGGCAATGCACCATGACGACCGGTCAGGCCCGGTCGTTGAATGGATCCGCCGCCAAGCGGCCTTGGGTGCCAGCATCATCGGCATATGCGAGGGCGCCAAGGTGCTGGGACGCGCCGGCCTGCTCGACAACCGACGGGCGACGACGCACTGGTATGCCCTTGCCAGCCTTCGCTCGACCCATCCATCGATGCGCTGGGTTGCAGATATGCGCTATGTGGCGGACGACGGCGTTGCCACAACCACGGGCGTTTCAGCCTCGCTGCCGGTGTCGCTCGCGCTGGTCGAGTCGCTTGCTGGCGCGTGCGCGGCAGCCAGCCTGGCGAGCGATTTGGGGGTCAGGGACTACGGCCCGCTCCATGACAGCCGCAATTACCGCCTGACCGCTTGGAACGCATGGCGGGTTCTCTCCAATTCAGCCCTTTTCTGGCGCCATGAGGCAATCGGTGTTCCGGTGGCGGAGGGCGTCGATGGCATAGCGCTGGCCTTTACCGCTGATGCATGGGCGAGGACATACCGGTCCAAGGTCATCGCATTGGGCGAAGCCCCCATGGCGAGGACGGGAGATGGGGTCGAAGTTTTCATCGACTCCCGCAAAGCCCAGGCGCCGCATGCCGCGCTTGTACCGCTGGACCCATCGCTTGCATCGGCGGCCCATTTGCCCCATGCCCTGGGGCAGATTGCTGATCGCTACGGCTCCGATACGGCGCAGCTGGTGGCCCTGCAACTGGAATATGCCTGGGAAGGCGGTCGGTCTTGGTAGAAAAACCCCTTCATCCGCACATGCGTGCGCGCCGGCCCGGGCCGCACCCATGCTTGCCCTTGCCTTTTCTGCAGGCGTCCATCCCCATGCGATTTCAGGAAATCGTGGCAGCCAAAGCGGACCCTGTTCCTACAGGCCCGCAGCTTCGGGCGGGACAGACTGGACGCCCCGAAAGACAAAGGAGTCCGCATGCCTTCGAGCACCCTACAACGTCGAACCGCCCTGGCCACCATCGCTGCAGCCGCGCTGCTGGCCGCTTGTGCCCAGACCCAGCCCGCACCGAATGCTCCCGTGACCAGCGTCACCGGCATGGTGAGCCTGCGCGAGCAGGCTGACATCCCCCCCGATTCGGTGCTGGTCGTGGAGCTGCAGGACAGCGCCCGCGCCGGTGCCACGGCTGCCGTGGTGTCCCAGCAGGCGGTCAAGATGGAAGGCCTGAAACTCCCCTACCGCTTCACCCTTCCCGTGGAGCCCAGCCGCCTCAACCCGGCGGCGCAGTACGTCGTAGCGGCCCGCATCACGCGCGGCAACCAGCCTACCTACATCAACGAAATGTCCCAACCCGTGCTCACGGGCGGCGCCGCTGCCCGCGCCGATCTGGTGCTGGTGCGCGTGGCTCCCTGACGCGACGCACCTCCGGCCCTTCAGAAAAAATGCCCTGCAATGCAGGGCATTTTTTCTGCGAAGAAAGCAGATTACTTCTTGGCGTATTCGAACTTGGGCAGCGCCTTCAGCGCATCCTTGGTCGCGCCGGGCAACGTGATCTTGCCGTTGTCCACGCGGAACTGGTTGACCGGGATGGCCACGTCATGCTTGCCCATGCCCAGGAAACCGCCGGCGCCGACGATGGCATAGGAGACAGCCTTGTCCGGTGCGACGATCACATCATCGACCTTGCCGATGGCCTTGCCCTCTTCGTTGTAGACGCTCTTGCCGAGCACCGACTTTTTGAGGCTCCAGCCCGTGGCCACGGCCTGGATCTCGGTGGCCTGCACCCCCAGCGTGGTGGTACCCGCAACAGGCTGCGCCCAGACCGTGCCAGCCACACCGGCCGCCAGCGCGGCACCGATCAAACCCATCTTCAGCGTCTTGAGATTTTTCATTGGAACTCCTGTGGTCGAATTTCCGGGCTTCCCCTCGGGAACCCGGCTGCAATGCCCTGAGCAAAAAAGCCCGCCGGAGCCATCCTGGCGGGCGCTGCCGGCAGGCATTGCCGGAATCACTTGGTGGCGTCCTTGATGGCTTCCTTCACGTCGCCGGCCTTCTTCTGGGCCGTGCCTTCCACCTGCTTGGCAATGCCCTTGGCCTGCTGTTCGGGGCTGTTGACCAGCTCGCCCACCTTTTGCTGCACCTTGCCGGCGGCATCCTTGACCGCGCCCTTGACTTGATCCTTGTTCATGACTGCATCCTTTGGGTTATGAGCTTGAAGAAAGGGGCCTTGATGACCCGTTGCAAAGCTTAGGCCTGGCGCCGCCACCCGCATGCCGTCCGTGGCTGCATCACGATGTACGCGCGGCAGAAGAACGCTGTCAGCGCATGGATGACCGCGGCGACGGCCGCCAGCCCGTCGCAGGCGGCCTGCTTCGGGCTTGCAGGCAGCCGCCGCTGCGCGCCGTTCGCACGGCGGCTGGCGCCAATGGCGCAGGGCACGCACCGCTTGCGCACAGGGCCGGCAGTGCGCAGCCGTGACACCCGCCTACTGCAAGGTGATGCCCGACTGGCGCACCAGCTTCTCCGTGCGGGGCACCTCGGCTTTGACAAAGGCTTCGAAGTCGGCGGTGCTTCCGCCGCGCGCCTCGGCGCCCGTGGCCACCAGGCGCTCCCGGAATTCGGGCGTGGACAGCAGCCTGTTGATCTCGGCATTGAGCCGGGACACCACGGCGGGCGGCGTGCCATGGCTGGCGACAAGGCCGTACCACGGCGCGATGTCGAAGCCCGGGTAGCCCTGCTCCGCAATCGTGGGAATGTCCGGAGCCATCACGGCCCGGTTGGCCGTCGACACGCCCAGGGCGCGCAGCCTGCCGGCCTTCACCTGAGGCAGGGCCGTCATGATGGTGTCGAAGTACAGCGCGACCTGGCCCGATATCAGTGCCGGGATGGCTTCGGCCGCCCCCTTGTAGGGCACGTGCACGATGTCGATGCCTGCAGCCTGGCGCAGGAACTCGCCCGCCATGTGCGACGTCGTGCCTGCGCCGAACGAGGCGTAGGTCAGCTTTCCGGGATGGGCCTTGGCATAGGCCACCATGTCCTGCAGCGTCTTGAACGGCAGTGACGGATTGGCCAGCAGCACGTTGGGCGTGACGGCCACCAGGGCCACCTTCTCGAAGGCATCCGGGTCGTAGCTCAGGTTTTTGTACAGGAAGCGGTTGGTGACCATCGAGGCAGGGCCGCTCATCAGCAGGGTGTAGCCGTCCCCCGGCGCCCGGGCGGCAGTGTCGCTGCCGATCATGGCTGCGGCGCCGGGCTTGTTGTCCACCAGCACGGGCTGGCCCAGCGCCTTGCTCAGGCCGGCCCCCACCTGCCGGCTCAGAAGATCCGTGGCAGATCCGGCCTGAAAGGGCACGACGATGCGCAAAGGCTTGCTGGGCCAGCCGGCGGGAGCCGGTGCGGGCGACTGGGCGCCAGCCACATGGGCCAGGAGGGACAGCATGGCCATGGCCATGGGAGCGCGGAGCATTCGGAGATTCATGGTCGTCATCCAGTGGGAGGGCGGGTATCGCACCGGCACGGGGGCCGGCGGCGACATCGATATGCATGGATATTTAGATATTTGTATCCAATCCAGCAAAAGACTACCAAGCAATATTCGAACCAGGTCTAGGGAAAACCGCAGCTTGCAGCCAGGCTGCCCGCCGTGGCCGGGCGCATGGGGTCGGCGCCCGGCCAGGCCTGCCCGTAGAATCGGCGGGCCTCTTGCCGGGGCGAGCCACCAGAGATCCCCATGCCGACTGACCGCCGAACCTCGTTTGACCCCGTTCACGCCACAGCGCAGGAGGAGGCGTACCAGCACATCAAGCGCGGCATCCGCATGGGCGAGCTGCGGCCGGGCATGCGGCTGGCGCCCGACGACATCGCGGCCGAGATCGGCACCAGCCGCATGCCGGTGCGCGAGGCGCTGAACCGCCTGGCCACGGAAGGCCTGATCGTCAACCGCCCCAACCGCGGATCGGTGGTGCGCGTGCTCAGCGAAAAGGAAGTGCGGGAAGTGTTCCAGATGCGCGCCGTGCTAGAAGGCCTGGCCGCCACCCTGGCCGCCGAGAACGTGACCGCCAATGACATCCAGGACCTGGAACAGTTGCTGCAACGCATGCAGCGCAGCGGCCTGAATGCATCGGAGTGGATCACGGCGCACCGCCAGTTCCATGAGCGCATGTGCATCATTGCGGATGCACCCCAGCTCATGCGGCAGATCGCATCCCTGCATTCGGTTTCGGAGCCGCTGATGCGCGTGTGGCTGGAGGGCCGCCCCTCGCCGGACTATGTGCACGACCGGCACGACGAACTCATCGGCGCGCTGAAGGCCCGGGATGGGGACAAGGTGGAGGCCCTGATGCGCGCCCATATCCTGCGCACGCTGCCCGGCATCATCCAGGCGAATCAGGCGAACCAGGCGGCCTGACGCCGCGCCGCCGCCTGGCGTGCGTCAGGACAGGTTGGCCCCCATGGCGCAGCCATCCTTGCGGTGGTCGGAGGCGCCCTGCAGCACGCCATTGTCCCAATCCACGCGTATGGCCTGGGCGCCGCCGATGGCCGCCTGGCCGGGCGCGACGAATTGGCAGCCCTGCTGCTGCAGTGCCTGCCGCACATGCGGCGGCAGGGTGCTTTCCACCTCCACCCTGTCGGTGCCGGGAATCGGGAACAGGCGAGGCAGATCGCTGGCGGCCTGGATATCGCAGCCGTAGTCGATGACCTTGGACAGGAAATGCGCATGGCCCATGGCCTGGTAGTGCCCGCCCATCACGCCGAAGACCAGTTCCACGCGGCCGTTGCGCGTCGCCATGCCCGGGATGATGGTGTGCAGCGGCCGCTTTCCGGGCCCGATGCAGTTGGGGTGGCCCTCGGCCAGCTCGAAGCTCTGCCCCCGGTTGTGCAGCAGCACGCCGGACCGTGGTGCCATCAGCCCGGAGCCGAAGGGATGGAAGATGGAGTTGATGAAGCTGGCGCAGTTGCGGTCCTTGTCCACCACGGCAATGTAGACCGTGTCCTTGTGCTCGGCCGCAGCGGTCGTTGCCGGGGACTGCAGGCGCGGCGGCAGCACGCCATTGCGCAGCTGGTCTGCCAGCTCCTGCGACAGCAGATAGCCGGTGTCCACATCGGCGCAGCGCGGGTCGGCCAGCAGCGCATCGCGCACCTTGTAGGCCATGCGCGTGGCGTCGATCTCGGCTTTCAGGCGCTCGGGAGACAGCGGGTCCTCGCCGGGCTCCAGCCCTTGCAGGATGTTCAGCAGCAGCAGGGCGATGATGCCCTGGCCCGGGGGCGGGCATTCGTGCACCACATGGTCGCGGAACCGGCTCCTGACCGGTTGCACGAACTCGCCGCGGTAGCCCGCAAAGTCTTCGAGCGTGTGCACGCCCCCCAGGCTGCGCAGGTAGGACACGATGTCCTGCGCGACTTCGCCCTCGTAGAAGCCGGCGCGGCCTTTCTCGGCGATCCTGCGCAAGGTGGCTCCCAGCTGTGGCTGCCGATGGACCGAACCGATGGCCGGCGCGCGTCCGTCGACCAGCATGATGCCGCGCGCCGCCGTGGCGGCCAGCAGCGGTTCATGCATGGCCCAGTCGGTACCGGCGCGCGGCGCCACGGCATAGCCCTGCTCGGCGAAGCGGATGGCATCTTCCAGGATGCGGGCCATGGGCAGGCGGCCGAAGCGGTCCGTCAATGCCACCCAGGCATCCACCGCGCCGGGCACCGTGACCGCATAGGGCGACTGGCGGCGCAGCTGCCCTGCCTCGCCTGACGCCAGCACGCCGGCCAGGGACGTGGCCTGCGGCGTCCAGCCCGCGCCGTTGTAGGCCGTGATCCGGTCGGAGCCCTTTTCGCTGTACAGCGCAAAACAGTCCCCGCCGATGCCGGTGGAGCCCGGCTCCACCACGCACTGGACGGCGCATGCCGCAATGGCCGCATCCATGGCGGCTCCACCGGCCTCGAGGATGCGGACGGCCGCCTGGGTGGCGGCCGGATGGGAGGTCGCGGCCATGCCGTGGGTGGACATGACGACGGAGCGTCCGGGGTGCTGGAAATCGCGCATAAAAAGTGTTTTTCCTGGTGGTGATGGCGCTGCTCGTGCCTTGCGCGGCGGATCGCGCCTGGCGGCAGGGACTGGGGTGCCACGAGATTATCGTATCTCTGTATCTTTGTATCCAATTTTTGACGGGCGCGCGCCTTTCCTGCCCGGCGGTGTCAGCGAAGAACAACGCCTCTTTGCGGGGCACGGCCCGTCCGGGGACCGTTTTCCGGGCCAGCCTGCAGCGGCCCGCCAAACCTAGAATCGGGACCATGCTGCCTTTCGCCCCCCCATCGCCCGACGCGGCACAGACCAGCGCCCACGAAGAGGCCTACCGCCACCTGTCCCATGGCATCCGCATGGGGATCTTGAGACCGGGCGACAGGCTGGTGGCCGATGACGTCGCGCAATCCCTGGGCATGAGCCGGATGCCCGTGCGCGAGGCCTTGCGCCAGCTGGCCGCGGAAGGCCTGCTCGTCATGCCCCCGAACCGGGGCGCCGTCGTGCGGGAGCTGTCGGAGGACGAAGTCATCGAAGTCTTCGAGATGCGCGCCGTGCTCGAAGGGCTCGCCGCCTCCATGGCGTCAAGGCGCTGCACCCGCGCGGACATCGACGACCTGCAGGACCTGCTCGCCGCAATGCAACGCTGCGAGGGCCAGCTGTCGGAATGGATCACGGTGCACCGGCGCTTTCATGAGCGCTTGTGCCAGACCAGCGCGGCCCCTCGCCTGACCGGGCAGATCTCGGCCCTGCATTCGGTGGTGGAGCCGCTGATGCGCATCTGGCTGGAGAGCAACACGCCCTCGCCACGGTTGCAGCAGCACCACGAGCGGCTGCTGGCCAGCCTGCAGGCCGGCGACCCCGATCGGGCGGAACGGGAAGTGCGCTCGCATGTGCGCGGTACCGTGGACAGCCTCACGCAGGCCATGCGCGCCGGCCGCGCGCCGCGCGGCAAGGGGAAATCCGGGGCCTGATTCCGCCGCATGCACCCCGCCCTGGGCTGGATGCCCAGTGCCGGCAGCAGTGTCACCCGGGGCCAGGCCTGCTGCCTCGCGGGGCGCGGCCCCTGTGGCCACCCACGCCGCCCGCTACAAGGCTGCGACCACGGCGCCATGCGGCAGGCGCCCCTGCTGCGCCCTGTCCACCGGGGATCCGGCCGCCGCCACGGGCATGCCGCCCTCGATCCTGAAGACCCTGACCAGCTCCACCAGCCGGGCCGCCTGGCCGCTGAGGCTGGCGGCAGCGGCGGCGGACTCTTCCACCAGGGCCGCATTCTGCTGGGTGACCTGGTCGAGCTGCGTCACCGCCTCGCCGACCTGGGCAATGCCCTGGGCCTGCTCCTGCGTGGCGGCGCCGATCTCGCCGATCAGATCGGCCACCTGCCGCACGCGCTGGACGATGCCATCCATGGCCGAGCCGGCCTCTGCGACCAGGACGGCGCCCTGCTCGACCGTGGCCACGCTTTCACCGACCAGGGCCTTGACCTGGCGCGCGGCTTCGGCGCTGCGCTGGGCCAGGCTGCGGACCTCCGAGGCGACGACGGCAAAGCCGCGCCCCTGCTCGCCGGCGCGGGCTGCCTCGACCGCGGCATTGAGGGCGAGGATGTTGGTCTGGAAGGCGATGGCATCGATCACGGCGATGATGTCGCCGATCTTGCGCGAGCTGGCGGTGATCTGGTCCATGGTGCTCACCACGCGGCCGACGCTCTGACCGCCCTGCATGGCCGCCTCGCGGGCAGAAGCGGCCAGCTGCGTGGCGGCACGCACCGTGTCCGCGTTCTGCCGCACCGTGGCGTTCATCTGCTCCATGGAGGCCGCCGTCTCCTCGAGGTTGCTGGCCTGCTCTTCCGTGCGCTGGCTCAGGTCGGCATTGCCGGTGGCGATCTGGCTGGCGCCGGTGGCGATGGATTCGCTGCCCTGGCGCACATCGGCCACCACGCCGGCCAGGCTTGCGCGCATGCGGTCCATGGCGAACAGCAGGCTGGTGGTGTCGCCGGGCCGCGTCTGCACGGCAACGGCCAGGTCGCCCTGGGCGATGGCCTGCGCCACCTGCGCCGCATAGGACGGCTCGCCGCCGAGCTGGCCCTTGACCGCGCGCGTGATGCACCAGGCCACGGCGCCACCCACGAGAGCGGCCAGGGTGGTGAGCAGCATCATGGTCGCTCCTGCGTCGGTGACCTGGCTGATCGATGCGGCAGCGGTGGCCTCGGTCTGTTCGCGCTGGTAGCCGACCAGGGATTCGATGGCCTCGAAATAGCGGGCCTGCAACGGCCGCAGCTCGCCCAGGATCAGCTTCTGCGCTTCTTCATTGCGGTTGCTCAGGCCCAGCTCGCTGGCCTGGCGGATGCCCGCCACGAACGGGGCGCGCGCGGCTTCGATGGCCGCGAACAGGCGCCTGGCCTCGGCGGTCTGCAGCCGCTGCTTCAAATCCTCCATCACGCGTTGATTGGACGACACCACCTGCTGCAGGCGCCGGCTTTCTTCCTGCATCTGCTGCAGATCCACCAGCAGCGCAAGATTGCGCACCACGCGCGCCGATATGTTGGCGTTGTCCTTGAGCTCCTGCAGCCGGGCGAGATTGCCCATGCGGTCCTGCGCCAGCACGCGCAGTTGCTCGCCCTGGCTTTGCAGGCTGACCCATCCGAACACCGCCACGAAAACGCCGATGGCGATCACCCCCAGAAAACCCGCGCCCAGCATGGTCCCCAATTTCATCCGCGCAAAAAATCCCACTTTTTCCTCCGCAAAGCGATTTGCCGGCCCTGGCGGGCCATGTTCCGCAAAAGCATATGAATACAAATTTGACAATTTGAATCATTTGCGACCGCTTCCCGATGTCTGCTCATCGAGTAGGACAGCACCTCGCGCTGAGCGGGCCCGGGGCGGAGTCCGGCCTATGCCGGGTCGGCGCGGGAGTGCAGGTTGGTGGCGCGCACGAAATCGGCGATGGCGTGGGCCTCCAGTGGGCGGCTGAAGTAGTAGCCCTGGATTTCGTCAAAGCCCATGGCCACCAGCAGGTCGAAGACCTCGGCCTTGTCCACGCCTTCCGCGACCAGGCGGTAGCCGAGCTCTCCGGCCATCAGCAGGATGGCCCGCAGCACGGACAAGGCCCGGTGGTTGGCATCGATGTCCCAGACCATGGACCGGTCGATCTTGAGGATTTCCGCCGGCAGGCTCTTGAGGGAGGCCAGATTCGAATAGGCGGCGCCGAAGTCGTCCAGCGCGACCTGCACGCCATGCGCGCGCAGGGCCTGCAGCGCCTGCACCGTGCCGGCGCCCGTGAGCACATCGCTTTCGGTGCATTCGATGACGAGCGCGTGCACGGGCACTTGGTGGGCATCGCACATCTGGCGGACGTAGTCCGCAAAGTCCGGATCTTCCAGGTCCCTGGGCGAGACGTTGACGGCCACCTGCAGATCCACTGCCTGGCTGCGCCAGACCGCCATCTGCGACAAGGCGCTTTGCAGCACGAAGCGCGTCAGGGCATGGATCATGGGGGTGGATTCCACGAGCGCGATGAACTCGGCCGGCGGCACCTCTCCCAGTTCGGGATGCTGCCAGCGGACCAGCGCCTCGACCGATTCGCAGCGGAAGCGGCGGTTGTTGAACTTGGGCTGGTAGACCAGCCGCAGCTGGCCGGCGTCCAGCCCCGCGCCGAAGTCCCGCAGAAGGCGGTAGGAGCGCTGCTGGAGATTGTCTTCCCGTGCCTCGTACCGGTGAAAGAAATGCTCGCTGTGGTGGGCCTGCCGGGCGGAGACCATGGCCTTGCGCACGACGTCCTCCACCTCGGGCGCAGTCAGGTCGAAGGTGACGATGCCGACCCTGGGCTGCAGCTCGAAGCGCAGGCCCGTGCTGTCGATGGGCCTGCGAAGATGCTCCAGCAGTTGGAGGATCAGCGCCTGCTCGTCCTTCTCCCGGCCGGCCTTGATGACCCAGGCAAAGCGCGCCAGCTCCACGTGGTAGACCGTGGCACGCCGTCCGGTCATGCCCACGACGGCGGCGGCGATGTCGCGCAGCAGCTGTTCGACATGCATGAGGCCCAGGGCATGCGCCATTTCAAGCATGCTGGAGTGGCCCAGCACCTCCATCAGCACCAGGTTGCGCCGCCCTCCCGGGTCCAGGGTGCACAGGTTGCGCAGGTCCACGCTGAGCTGCGTGCGGTTGAACAGTCCGGTGACCTCATCGATCTTGCCTGCCGACAGCAGCTGGCGGATCTGGGCCTGGACCAGGTCCGCCAGTTCCAAGAGCTGCTGGCGCTCCTGCGGGCCGAAGTCCCGGGGCACGGTGTCGATGATGCAAAGACTGCCCAGCGCATGGCCCGACGCCAGCACCAGGGGCGCGCCTGCATAGAAGCGGATGTGGGGCGCGCCCGTGACGAGCGGGTTGTCGCTGAAGCGCCGGTCCTGCGTGGCATCCGCGATGACCATGACGCCCGCCTGCCGGATGGTGTGGTCGCAAAAGGCGTCCGTGCGCGGCGTGCCGGGCATGTCTATCCCCACGGCGGACTTGAACCACTGCCGGTGCTCGTCCACCACGGTGATGATGGCAATGGGCACGCCGAAAACGCGGCTGGCCAGCCGGGTCAGGCGGTCAAAATACCCGCCCGCCTGTGCGTCCAGCACCTGGGCTGCCTGCAGCGCCAGCAACTGTTCTTTCTCGGATTCGGCGGTCCAACGGGTCAGCATGGTCTTCCTGCGTAGCAAGCGTCCACTATAAGTGCAAGGCAGCCGCGCCGTGGCTTGCATCACCCTTGCACGACCACGTTCTCCAGGCGCAGCACGGCTTCGCGCACCTCGCCCAGGCGGGAGTCCTGCGCCTGCGAGGCCTGGATGATGTGGTCCATGATGGCGCTGGCCTGCACGGCGGCGGCGCGCATCTGCTTCATCATGTCGCCCGATTCATTGACGCGCTCGAATCCCTGCTGCACGCTTTGCGAGGAGGCGCCGATCACCGCCTTGACCTCGCGGGCCGCATCGGCGCAGCGGCGCGCCAGGCTGCGCACCTCGCCGGCCACGACGGCGAACCCCCGCCCCTGTTCGCCCGCGCGCGCCGCTTCGATGGCCGCGTTGAGCGCCAGCAGGTTGGTCTGGAAGGCGATGCCGTCAATGAGGCCCACCATCTCGCCGATGCGCTGCGAGTCGGCAGAGATGCGCGACATCGCCTCGACCGCGCTTTCCAGCGCCGCATCGCCGCACTGCGCAATGCGCGTGACATCCCGGGTCTGCGCATGGGCGCCGAGGGCCTGGTCCGCGCTGTCGCGCACCAGCTGCTGCAATTGCGCAAAGGCGGCCTGCATCAGGCGTGTGGCCTCGAAGCGCTGCGTGATGTCGGTGGCGTACTTGACCACCTTGAACACCCGCCCCGACGGGTCGAGCACCGGGCTGTAGTTCGCCTCGATCCAGACATCGTTGCCGCGCCTGCCGATGCGCCGGAACTGCCCCCGGTAGTGCTGGCCCTGCGCCAGCTGCGACCAGAACGTGGCGTACTCGGGCGTGTGGCGCTCCTGTTCGGCCAAGAACATGCTGTGGTGCCGTCCCACGAGCTGCGCCTCGGACGCATAGCCCATGGCATCGAGGAAATTGCGATTGCAGCACAGGATGGTCCCGTCCAGCGCGAACTCGATCACGGCCTGCGCACGCCCGACCGCGGCAAGCTGGCTGCTGGCCTGGGCATCGCGCAGCACCTGCGCCGAAATGTCCGTCGCATACTGGACGATGCGCACCACCCGGCCACGCCTGTCGCGCACGGGGCTGTAGTGGGCCTGCAGCCAGACCTCGTCGCCCTTGCGCGTCAGGTGCTGGCAGCGGCCCACGAAGGCCTCGCCGCGCTGCAGCCGGTCCCAGAAGTCGCGGTAGGCCTGGGCCTCGCTTTCCTGCGGCGCCACGAAGATGCGGTGATGCTGGCCACGCAACTCGTCCAGCGTATAGCCCATCAGGTCCAGAAACTGCTCATTGGCGAACAGGACGCTCCCCTGCACGTCGAATTCGACGACGGCCTGGCTGCTGTACAACGCCTGCAACTGGGGACTGGGAAGATCGGCGCGCAGGCCCAACCGGGCCAGGAAGGAGCGGATGCCACTCATGAAAAAAACCTCGGTATGGGATGCGGCGAAATTTTATCTTTTCGCCCTTCACAAACCGTGTCGGACAAATACTGAACACGCAAAAAACCGGCTTGCCACTGCGCCACGTCAATCGAATTGACAATTATTTACAACACAAAAAACAGTGCAAATCCCTGCATGCCGCAATGTCTTTTGCGGGATAAAAAAACTCGAAAACCCTCGAAAAAAATCGCTTCGCCTTGGGCACTCCCGTGCCCCGCATGCCCTCTCACCGCTGGCCCTCTCCCTCTGGCGGACCGGCCCTGGCGCCCCCTGCCCTCGCCTGTGCGCCGACCCCGCTGTTTCCCGCCAGTCTTGATTGAAAGGCTTATTCAGCGATCCACGAAACTGCGCCCGCAATCAATTCCAATGATTGCCGGCGAAAAAATCCGTGGATATTGCCAGGCAGGAAAATACCGGCAATTCCGCAAAAGAGCGCTGAAAAATCAGAATCGCCAGAGAAATCCACACGGAACAATTCAACCCTTGCCATTCAATGCATTCGGCCATTGCAGCGGAATCGGCAATCGCTGCTCGCCGCGCGGGCCTGTGCACCGGCGGCCCATGGAACCCCCAAGACACAGGCGGCAGGCAAAAAGCCCGGATTACCCTGGCTGCATGCGCGCAGGCTGCGGCTGGGCTACCATCGCCACCCGAGTGACCGCTATCGCCCATCAATGGGCAGTGCCGACATCCCATGAGTGCCTGTCATGCCAAGCCATCTCTACATGGGCGTGCGCATCACGCCCGATTCCCGTGAAGTCGCCGGCCAGCCCGGCTGCTGGCAGCCCCATGCCAGCCTGATGGACACGGCCACGGGCGCCGCGCTCGACGCCGTGTCCGACGACGAAGCCTGCGGCAGCCAGGCCGATGCCGATGCGCGCGCCCTGCGCCTTGCGCGGCGCGGCCTCATGAAAAAGCTGCACCAGGGCTAGGAGAAACCGGCAGGCATCCTGGCGCATGGCCTCCTGCCAGGCTGCCGGTGCCATCAGTCCATCTTCACGGCAACGAGCTTCCAGCCGGTGAGGCCTTCGCGCCGGAAGACGAAGCCGCCCGATTCGCCCCGGGGGTGCACGAAGACCTGGGACCATCCCTGGTAGTCGACCGCATAGTCCCGGCGCGGCGCACCGCCCTGGGAGTCGACGCCGATGCCGGCCGCAGCCACATCCTGGGGGCGGCCGGGCTTGCCCTTTTCCAGCATCAGCATCACGCCCTCGGGCGAAACCAGGGCATCGGCCAGGTGGTTCACGACGCCCGTGGCCAGCATCTGGCCCAGGCCGGCCAGCGGCTGGTCCTGGCTGCCCGAAGGGCCCATCCGCGCCGCCAGCCGCGCCTGCATCTGCGCCTTGATGCTTTCACGCAGCGCGGCAAAGTCCACATGGGCGGAGACCGCCTCGGCATCCTTCCTCTCGACGGCCTTGCCGATGCGGTGCAGCGCCATGTAGGGGGAGGCATAAAGCCACCCCGCCGCGGCCACGCCGATGGCGGCCACCGTGCCCGCCAGGGTTCTGGGTTTCATCTGTCTGCCTTGTGCATGCTTGCCAGCGCCGGATTCTAGAGCGTGTGCAGTCGTGCTCATTTGCCAGCCATTGTGAAAAGCGGCATACAGGCCGGGCCTATGGCTTTGCTGCGCGGATTTGATAAATGCCGATTGCCATCGGCCCGCCCTCTCTCTATAGTTTTGTAACTAAAAGTCAGAATTGCAAAAAGCATGCAGAGCGCGACGGCCCGCCTCGTCCGTGCGCTTTGGCGGCCCGGGCCGGGGCCGTGCCTTTCCTCCAGACCGCCTGGCGTTTCCAGATGTATCGACAAGGGAACCGTGCCGCCCGGAAATGCGACAGGTGAAAGCTCCCCGCCATCGAGCCAATCCGCAGCAAAGGACGCAGTATGAGCAATCTCAAGTTATCGACTCGCCTGACAGCCCTCATTGCCTTTCTTTCCTTGATCATGATTGCCATCGGGGCTTTCGGCCTCTATGGGATGAACGAGTCCAACCGGCGCTTCCAGACCGTCTACGAGGAGCGCCTGGTGGCGCTGGGCGATCTGCTGGAAGTGCAGCGCCTGCTGCTGCGCAACCGCAACGCCGTCTCCAGCGCGGTGGCCATCCGGGACCCGGCCTACACCCGCAGCAAGCACCAGGAAATCGAAGCCAACATCGCGGAACTGAACAAGTTCTGGGCCTCTTTCCGGCAGACCCGGCTGACCGAGGAAGAAGCCCGGCTGGCCGACCACTTCGAGGCGGTGCGGCGGCAGTTTCTGCAGGGCTTTTTGCTTCCCGCGTGGAATGCGCTGGGCCAGGGCGATCTGCAGCAGGTGCAGCAGTTGCTGGTCGACAAGGACGAGGCGCTGTATGCCCCCCTGCGCGAAGACATCGTGCAGCTGACGCGCCTGCAGACCAGCGTGGCCAAGGCGGAGTACGACGCCGCGCAGTCGCTGTTCCGCACGGTCTTCGCCGTCGCTATCGGCTCCATCGCGGCAGGCGTGGGTCTGGGGGCGCTGCTGGGCTGGTCCATCATCCGCCACATGTCCCGGTCGCTGCACCAGGCCATCCACGCCGCGGACGCGGTGGCTGCAGGGGACCTGAGCCAGCGCATCGACGTGCGTGGCCGCGACGAGGTCGCGCGCCTGCTCCAGGCGCTGAAGACCATGCAGGAGGGGCTGCGTGGCGTGGTCCAGCAGGTGCACCAGGGATCGGTCAGCGTGGCATCGGCCAGCAGCCAGATCGCCCAGGCCAACCAGGATCTGTCGGCGCGCACCGAGAGCCAGGCCAGCGCGCTGCAGCAGACGGCGGCGTCCATGGAGCAGCTCAACTCCACCGTGCGCCAGAATGCCGACAATGCGCAGATGGCCAACAAGCTGGCGCTGGGCGCCTCCGCCATCGCCGAGCAGGGCGGGCAGGTGGTGAGGCAGGTGGTCGAGACCATGCGCGGCATCAGCGATTCGAGCCGGCAGATCGCCGACATCATCAACCTGATCGATGCCATCGCCTTCCAGACCAACATCCTCGCGCTCAACGCGGCCGTCGAGGCCGCGCGGGCCGGCGAACAGGGGCGCGGCTTCGCCGTCGTGGCCAGCGAGGTGCGCGGCCTGGCCAGCCGCAGCGCCGACGCCGCCAAGCAGATCAAGCAATTGATCAACGACAGCAGCAGCCGCGTGCATGATGGCAGCGCCCTGGCGGACCAGGCCGGCACCACGATGGCCGAGGTGGTCGAGGCCATCCGCCGCGTGACGGACCTGATGGGCGAGATCAGCGCGGCCAGTTCGGAACAAAGCTCGGGCGTGGCCCAGATCGGCGAAGCCGTCACCCAGATGGACCAGGCCACGCAGCAGAACTCGGCCCTGGTCGAGGAGATGGCGGCCGCGGCCAGCAGCCTGCGCAGCCAGGCCGGCGACCTGGTGCGCACGGTCGGCGCCTTCAGGCTCGACGGCGCCGCCAGGCCGCCCGAAGGGGCCGCGCGCCTGGCCAGCCCGGGCCGGGTGCTGGCGCTGGGCTGAGACGCGATGCCGCCCGCGGCGGCTGCGGCCCTCAGTGCAGGGCCGCCTGGGCGCGCTGGCGCATCAGCTTGACGCGGTACATGGCCGCATCGGCCTTTTGCAGCGCATCGCCGACGTCGGTGCCTTCGGCCGGCAGGCTCACCACGCCGACACTGGCCCCGCCATAGTCCAGGCTGCGCCCGCCGGGCAGCGCCAGCTTGAAGGCCGTCGCCGCGGCCACGCGGTCGCGCAGTTCGCGCGCGAACTCTTGCGCGTTCTCATCGGCACGCGGTCCCACCCCGATGAACACGAATTCGTCGCCGCCGAACCGCGCCAGCATGTCGCCGCGCCGCACATGGGCCGCCAGCCGCTCGGCCATGGCGCACAGCAGGGCGTCGCCGGCGTCATGGCCGTGCTCGTCGTTGATCTGCTTGAACCGGTCCAGGTCCACGAAGCCGACGATGACCTGCTCGCCGCTGCGTGCGCAGCGGGCGATCAGGCGCTGCAGCTCCTCGGTCAGGCTGCGGCGGTTGGGCACGCCCGTGAGCGGATCCAGCAGCGCCAGCGCCGCCAGCTCCTGGTTGCGCTGGTTCAGCGTGGCGATGAGCTGCTCGCGCTCCAGGCGCTCGGCGATGAGCCGGGCGAACAGGCGCAAAATGCTCTCGGCCTCGATCCCCATGGGCATGGGCTTGTCGCTGGCGGCGCACAGGGTGCCATAGAGCTGGCCGTCCGAAAAGCGCACGGGAGCGCTGGCGTAGGTGCGTATGCCCAGCGCGCGGGCCGCCTCGGAATCGCCCCAGCACTGCGCCACGTCCGCGGTGTACATGCGGCCTTCGTCCAGCGCGCGCTTGCACAGCGTGTCCCCCCAGGGCACGACCAGGCCTTCGGGGATCTGCATCTGCTGCGCATTGCGCGAGTAAAGCACCTGCTGGACGCCATTTTCCTCGTCGACCCGGGTCAGGTAGGTGGATTCAAGCTGGGTGGCCTCCTCCAGCATCTGCAGCATCGGGCGCGTCAGCTCTTCCAGCGATTGCGCCTGTGCCAGGGAATGGGACAGGCGCTGTACAACGGACTCCATTCGGTGACCTCTTGTTTATTGTTGCTTGGCGATGGCAAGGATGGGCCCTTGCGCAAGGGCCGCGCGCCGTGTGTATTGTGTACTGTCGGCGGGCGGGCGCCGAACGCTTCGTGTCAGTTCATGCAACAGAGCGTACGGGCGGCCAGGCCACCTGCACACGCAGGCCGCCGAGCTGCGGCGAGCGGTCCAGCACCAGCCGCGCGCCATGGCGCGCGGCAATCGTCTGCACGATGGCCAGGCCCAGGCCGCTGCCGCCCGCCTGCTGGCCGGCAGACGGTCCGCGCACGAAGCGCCGCAGCACCTGCGTGCGCTCGCTTTCGGCAATGCCGGGGCCAGAATCCTCCACGACGAGGAAGCGGCCCTGCGCGTCGCTGCGCCAGCCGACATCGACCCGACCTCCGCGGGGCACGTACTTGATGGCGTTGTCCAGCAGGTTGCGCACCAGCATCTGCAATGCCTGTGCATCGCCGGGCACGGAAAACGGCTGCTGCAGCTGCGGCGCCTCGCTCAGCCCCATGTCCAGGCCTTTCTGGTGCGCGGCCACGGCCATGTCGGCCAGGGCCTGGGCCGCCACGTCGCGCAGATCCACCGGCGGCAGCGACTGCGCTGCCGCATCCTGCGCTTCCTGGCGCGCCAGGCTCAGCAGCTGCTCGACCAGGCGCGTGGCGCGCTCTATGCCCTGGGCCAGGCTCTGCATGGCCTGTTCGCGCGCGGGCCCGTCACCGGCGCGGCGCAGGTTCTGCAATTGCAGGCCCAGCGCGGCCAGCGGTGATCGCAGCTCGTGCGCGGCGTCCGCCACGAAATGCTGCTGCGCCTCGAAGGCCTGGCCCACGCGCTGCAGCAGCGCGTTGAGTTCGGCCACCAGGGGGCGCACCTCATCCGGCAGCCCCTGCGCAGGCACGGGCGCCAGGTCCTTGGGCTGGCGCAGCGCGAGTTCGCGGCGCACGCGCTGCACGGGCGCCAGCGACCGCCGCACCACCCACCACACGGCCAGCGCCAGCACGGGCGCCAGCAGCGCAATGGGCAGCAGGCTGCGCCATGCGGCATCGCGCGCCAGTTCGCGGCGCACGCGCATGTCCTGCGCGACCTGGATCACCTGGGAACGCGTCTGCAGCGAGAACACACGGTAGACCGTGCCGCGCGCCGGCACGTCGGCAAAGCCCAGCACGGCCATCTGCGGCAGGGCCGCTCCCAGCGCCGACTCGAAGATGCGCAGGCCTTCGTTGGTCCAGACCTGCACGATGAATTCATGGTTCTCATCCTCGGGCGGCGTGCCCTGCGGCCTGCCGCGCGCATCCACGGGCAGGCCTGCGCGCAGGGCGAAGGCGGTCTGCTGCATCTGGTAGTCGAACAGCGTGTCGGTCTGCAGCAGGGCATTGCGGTAGGCCAGCAGGCCTTGCAGCAGCGCCGTGAAGACGATGGCTGCGCCGATGAACAGCAGCAGCCGCGTGCCCAGCGCACCGGGCAGGCGGGCGCGCATCCACGCCGCCACGGTGGCGCCCAATGCCTTCATGGCCGCGGCACCATGTAGCCCACGCCGCGCACGTTGAGGATGAGTTCGGCCCCCAGCTTCTTGCGCAGGCCATGGATGTAGACCTCGACGGCGTTGCTGCTGACCTCGTCGCCCCAGCCGTAGAGCTTGTCCTCGATCTGCTGGCGCGACAGTGTGCTGCCCGGCCGCGCCAGCAGCGCCTCCAGCACCGCCCATTCGCGGCCCGACAGCACCACGTCGCGGCCCTGTACGCTGGCCTCGCGCGTGGCCGGATCCAGGCGCACGCCCTGGCGCTCGTACAGCGCCTGCCCGCCGCCCGCGCGCCGCGCCAGCGCGCGCAGGCGCGCCAGCAGCTCGTCCAGGTCATAGGGCTTGACGACGTAGTCGTCGGCTCCGGCATCCAGGCCGGCGTTGCGGGCGCGCACGGCATCGCGCGCCGTGGCCACCAGCACCGGCGTGCGGTCGCGGCGCGCGCGCAGCTGGCGCAGCACCTGCAGGCCGTCCTGCCCCGGCAGGCCCAGGTCCAGCAGCACCAGGTCATAGCCATGGCTGTGGCCCGGCCCCGCGCGCAGCGCCGTGTCGGCATGCAGCCCGTCGCGCACCCAGTCCACCACATGGCCCTCGCCACGCAGCAGCGTCTGCACGGCTTCGCCGATCATGGCGTCGTCTTCCACAAGCAGTAAACGCATCGGACAAGGATAGCGCGCCCCGGGCGGCTGCGCTGGCGCAGGGGACGGCGGCTACACCGCCGCCTCGATCCGGGGCATGGCCATGCGCGCCTTGGTCAGCGCCATGCCCAGGTTGGCCGTGCGGCGGCAGACGAAGACGGCCACGTAGTCGGGCATCTGCCTGCCGCGCAGGAAGACGTGGATCAGGTTGTCGCTGTTGACGATCATTTCCTGGAAATAGTGATGGCCGTCGTCCTGGATTCCACGCGACTTCTTGAACAGACGCTCGATCATCGACACGTTGGGGCCGTTGAAAAGGTCGGCAGTGGCTGCAGCCACGAGGTCGATGACTTCGCGCGGGTGGGAGTCCACCGTGCGGATGGCCAGCAGCATGCCGGAGGCCGCATCGACGTAGCCGATGGCCAGGCACTCGGGCACCGAGGCCGCCACTTCGGCCAAAACGTTATCCAAACTCATCAGAGCCTTTCTTTCTTCAGATTGATGTATCGGTTCAGCCCATCTTCAGCAGCAGCGCGGCCTCGTAGGCATACAGCAGCTCCTCCTGCGAGCTGGACTGCACGTACTGCGCATCGACCAGGCGCACGCGGCGCAGCGCCTCGTCGGCCGTCAGGCCCTCGCGCACCAGCCATGCGGCCAGCACCGTGCCCGTGCGGCCCAGTCCCGCCAGGCAGTGCACGGCCAGCACCTCGCCCGCGCGCAGCATGGCCGACATGCGCGCCAGCAGCATCTGGACCTGCGCCACCGTGGGCGGCTCATGGTCGTAGACGGGCAGGTGCAGGTTGCGCAGGCCATGCCGCTGCAGCGGCGCCTGGGGCAAGTCCTTTTCGGTCAGGGTGATCAGCACGGTGACGCCGCAGCGGCGCAGCGCCTGCAGATCGGTGTCCACGGACTGCACGATGCCGGGCTGCGGTGCGCCCGCCAGGCGGCCAGGCACCAGCCAGGCAAAGCCGTTGGGGCCGCGGCTCGCGGGCACGGCCTGCGGATCGGGCTCCAGCGGCTTCCAATCCACCAGCACGCCGGGATTGGGGGCGCGCGGGCGCAGCGCAATTGCGGGTGCGGGCGCGAGCCCAGGCCCGGGCTGCAGCCGCTGCGCCGCAGCGGCCGCCGGCAGGGATGGCGCCTGCGGCGCGGCATGGACCACGGCAGGCGCCGCCTGCTGGAATTCGGCGATGGCGGCCCGGGCCGCCGCAGGCAGGGGCGGCGGCGCGGGCGTGCCCTCCTCCAGGTCTTCGGCCCGCGCGTCGGGGGATGGCACGCTGCAGCTGCCGGTGCGCACGAACTGCTGGCCCGCCAGCGACAGCGGCGCGCGCAAAAAGGCCTCCATCGGCTGGGCCTCCAGCACGCGGCCACCCGCCAGCAGCAGCATGTCCTGCGCCACGGTCTGGGCGTGCTGCTGCTGGTGGGTGCTCATCAGCACCGCCATGCGCTGCCCTACCTGGCGCAGCAGCTCCAGCAGCAGGAAGGCTTCGTAGCCCTGCAGTTCGGCCGTGGGTTCGTC
>JBHIXF010000001.1:0-200657 GCA_041984925.1 Comamonas sp. | reverse complement strand
GGCGCACGGCTTCCTCGACGGCGATTTCGTCGAAGGGGTTCATGCTCATCTTGACGTTGGCGATGTCCACGCCCGTGCCGTCCGACTTCACGCGGACCTTCACGTTGTAGTCCACCACGCGCTTGACGGGTACAAGGATTTTCATGAGAAAGCTCTTTCCTGGTTTTTGAAGTACGACTTACGCAAGAAGGAACAAGGCAAGCGGCTTGCCATGGGGCGCAGCACGTTGTCGCATCCTGTTTGCGTAAGTCCTGTGAAGATGGGCGGTCAGCGGGCCAGTCGGGCCAACCGCTCGTTGATCAGTGCATGGGCCTGGGCCATGATGCCGTCGATCAGCTGCTGCACCGTGGGCACGTCGTGGATCAGGCCGGCCACCATGCCGCAGGACCAGACGCCGGCGTCCATGTCGCCGTCCTGCATGATGCGCGGATAGACGCCGGCCACTTCGGGCGCGATGTCGGCGAAGGTGATGGCCGAGCCCAGCTCGCGCTCCTTTTGCAGCAGGCGTTCGGTGGCCGGGTTGGTCAGCACGCGCTCGGTATTGCGCAGCGGGCGCATGACCAGGCGGGTGTCCAGCTCGCTGGCAGCGACGATGGCCTGCTTGACGTTGGCGTGCACGGGCGCCTCTTTCGTGGCGATGAAGCGCGTGCCCATGTTGATGCCTTCGGCACCCAGGGCCAGCGCGGCCACCAGGGAGCGGCCGTCGGCCATGCCGCCCGAGGCCACGAAGGGGATCTTCAGTTCTTCGGCGGCGCGCGGCAGCAGGATGAAGTTGGGGATGTCGTCCTCGCCCGGGTGGCCGCCGCACTCGAAGCCGTCCACGCTGATGGCGTCGCAGCCGATGGCCTCGGCCTTGAGCGCGTGGCGCACCGAGGTGCACTTGTGGATGACCTTGATGCCGGCCTCCTTGAGCGCGGGCAGCCATTTCTGCGGGTTGTTGCCCGCCGTCTCCACGACCTTCACACCGCCTTCGATGATGGCCTTGACGTAGCCTGGATAGTCGGGCGGGTTGACCGAGGGCAGGAAGGTCAGGTTCACGCCGAAGGGCTTGTCGGTCATCTCGCGGCAGCGCGCGATCTCGCGCGCCAGCAGCTCGGGCGTGCGCTGGGTCAGGCCCGTGATCAGCCCCAGGCCGCCCGCGTTGGAGACGGCGGCGGCCAGCTCGGCCAGGCCCACATGGTGCATGCCACCCTGGATGATGGGGTGCTCGATGCCAAAGAGTTCGGTGATGCGTGTCTTCATGTCCTTGTCACTCCACTGCAATGCCCTTGTCGCGGATCAGCTGGCCCCAGCGGGTGTAGTCCTGCTGGATGCGCTGGCCGAGCTGGGCGGGGTTCTGGAAGGCGGCGATGGCGCCGGCGTTGAGCAGCTTGGTCTGGATGTCCTTGTCGGCCAGGATCTGCTGGACCTCGCTGGCGATGCGGTCGACCACGGCCTTGGGGCTACCCTTGGGCGCGAGCAGGCCGCCCCAGGAGACGGCGTCATAGCCCTTGATGCCCTGCTCGGCGATGGTCTTGGTGTCGGGCAGCATGGCCACGCGCTGGGGCGATCCCACGGCGATGGCGCGCAGCTTGCCGGCCTGGATGTGGGGCAGCGCGGCCACGAGGTCGGCATACATGATGGGCACCTGGCCGCCGATGGTGTCGGTGATGGCCGGCACGCCGCCCTTGTAGGGCACGTGCTGCATGTCGAAGCCGGCCATCTGCTTGAGCAGCT
The DNA here is from genome assembly GCA_041984925.1 of Comamonas sp. Classification (GTDB taxonomy): domain Bacteria; phylum Pseudomonadota; class Gammaproteobacteria; order Burkholderiales; family Burkholderiaceae_C; genus Comamonas. The sequence continues at coordinate 198,941 of JBHIXF010000001.1, read as the reverse complement.
CCATGCTCAGGTGGCCGAAGCTGCCGGCGCCCGAGCTGGTGTAGTTCAGCGCGGTCTTCTGGGCCTTGGCGTGGGCGATCAGGCTCTTGAGGTCGGTGACATCGGGCAGCAGCGTAGGGTTGACCACGATGACGATGGGCAGGTCATAGACCGTGGCCACGGGCGTGAAGTCCTTGACGGTGTCGTAGCCGGCCTTCTTGTACAGGTGGGGCGCCAGCAGCGTGGGCGTGGCCAGCATCATCAGCGTATAGCCGTCGGCCGGGCTCTTGGCGACCTGCACGGCCGCGATGGAGCCCGAGGCGCCGGGGCGGTTTTCCACCACCACGGTCTGCTTGAGGCGCTCGCCCAGCTTCTGGCCCACGATGCGCGATGCCGTATCGGTGGGTCCGCCCGCCGGGAAGGGCACGACCAGGCGCAGCATCTTGCCGGGCCAGTCGGTCTCGGCCAGCGCGCCGCCGGCCATGCCGGCCAGCAGCGGCGCAGCGGCCAGTGCCAGAACGCTGCGCCGGGTCGCGCGGGCCTGGGGTGCGGGATTGCGCGTGTGCATGAAGTCTCCTCTCAAAGCTGTCTCAGCAGTCGTCGGTGGCGGCCCGCTGCCGCGGGCCGGAAAAATCAATCAAGCTTCGCGCCGGCTTCCTCCACCAGCGCCTTCCAGATGGGCATGTCGCGCTGGTAGTTCTCGCGGAAGGCCTGCGGGCTGTTCATCAGCGGCATGAAGCCTGCGCCCACGGTGCGCTCCAGCACCTTGGGGTCCTTGGCGATCTCGCGCAGGTGGCCGTAGAGCTGGTCCACGATCTCCTTGGGCACGCCGGCCGGTGCGCCCATGGCCACCCAGCCGTAGATGGCGTAGGCGTCGTCGGTCACGCCCTGTTCATGGATGGTGGGCAGCTTGGGCAGGATTTCCATGCGCTCCTTGCCCGTGACGCCGATGGCCTTGAGCTTGCCCGAGTCGATGAAGGGCTTGGTGTTGAGCGCGCTGGAAAAGCACATCTGCAACTGGCCGCCGATCAGCTCCTGGATCATGGGCGCCTCGCCCTTGTAGGCGGCGTGGGTCATGTCGGCGTCCATGGTCTTGCTCATGTAGGCACCGGCCAGGTGGGCATACGAGCCCACGCCCCAGGAGCCGTACGAGAGCTTGCCCTTGTTGGCCTTCACATAGGCCAGCAGCTCCTTCATGTTGCTGGCCGGCACCGAGGGATGGACCACCAGGGTGACGGGCGCCGCCGCGATCTGGGTGACCAGGGCGATGTCCTTTTGCGGGTTGTAGGGCAGCTTGGTGTAGAGGAACTGGTTGATCAGCATGGAGGTGCTGAGCGAGACCAGCAGGGTGTGGCCATCGGCGGGCGCCTTGACCACGGCGTCCGTGCCCAGGATGCCGGCGGCGCCCGCGCGGTTGTCGATGACCACGGGCTGGCCCACGCGCCTGGCCAGGGCCTCGCCGATGGTGCGCGCAATGATGTCGGTGGCGCCGCCCGCGTTGAAGGGCACGACCACGCGGATGGGCTTGGTGGGCCATGCGGCCGGCTTGCCGGCCTGTGCGAGGGCGCTGGTGGCGCCCGTGGCCAGCAGGCTGGTTCCGCCGATGGCGGCCAGCCCTTGAAGAAGGTCGCGGCGTGTGACTGGGGTGCTCATGGCTTGTCTCCTGTGAAGTCGCTGTGTGTATTCGCCGTCTTGTGCGGCTTTTTCTGGGGGTCCGGGGGCAAACCGGGGAAATCAGTTCGAGGAAGGCTCCTGGGGCAAGGTCAGGACACCCTTGGCTTGCAGCGCCTGCAATGCCGCATCGTCCAGCGCCAGCAGCCGGTGCAGCACCTCGCGCGTGCCCTCGCCCAGCGTGGGCGGCGCATGGCGGATGGGCAGGCGCTGTCCGTCCAGGCGGTAGGGCGGCGCGAACACGGGCGTGGTGCCGGCCACCGGGTGGGGCATGTCGCGCAGCAGGCCGCCACGGCGCGTGCGCTCGCTGGTCAGGGCTTCGTGCAGGCCGGCCACGCGGCCGCAGGGAATGCCGGCGGCCGTCAGGCGCTCCAGCAGCAGCTCGCGCGGGAAGGAGCGGATCAGTTCCTTGAGCAGGGGGCCCAGCTCCAGGCGGTTCTTCGCGCGGTTGACGTTGGTGGAGAAGCGCTGGTCCTCGACGATGTCGGGGCGCAGCACCACCTGGCGGCAGAACTTGTCGAACTGGGCGTTGTTGCCCACGGCGATGATCAGCGGGCCGTCGGCGGCCTCGTACATGCCATAGGGAACGATGGAGGGGTGGGCATTGCCGTAGCGCTCGGGGTCGTGGCCCAGTTGCATGGCGTCCAGGCCGTAGTAGCCGGTGACCATGATGCCGCTGTCGTACAGCGCCATCTCGATGAGGCGGCCCTTGCCCGTGCGCTCGCGGCGGAACAGCGCGGCCAGCACGGCCTGGGCCGCGTACATGCCGGTCATGAGATCGACCACGGCCACGCCGAACTTGAGCGGCGGCGTGCCGGCCTCGCCGTTGAGCGCCATCAGGCCCGCCTCGCCCTGGATGACCAGGTCGTAGCCGGGGCGCTTGGCTTCGGGGCCGCTGCTGTCGTAGCCGGCCACGGCGCAGTAGATGATGCCGGGCTTGATGGCCTTGAGCTGCTCGTAGCCCAGGCCCAGCTTCTCGGCGCCACCGGTCTTGAAGTTGTGGATGACCACGTCGAACTGGGGCAGCAGGTCGTGGACGATCTTCACGCCCTCGGGGGTCTGCAGGTCCAGCGTGATGGACCGCTTGTTGCGGTTCATGCTGTTGTAGTAGGTGGTCTCGGTCTTGCCGATGCGCATGCCCCAGTCGCGCGTGTCGTCGCCACGGCCAGGGTGCTCGACCTTGACCACCTCGGCGCCGAAGTCGGCCAGCACCATGCCGCACAGCGGCCCCGCGAAGACGCGCGACAGATCGAGCACGCGCACGCCCTCCAATGGGAAGTCGATGTCCTGGTTGTGATCGTTGTGGCTGTCGGCCATGTGCCTTGTCTCCTTGGAAAGTCTTGGTGGTCTTGTATCAGGCCTGGGTCCGCAGCTTTGTGAAGTCGGCGACACGCTTTTCGAGGAAGGCCCCGATGCCTTCACGCGATTCCTCGCTCTCCTGCGAGCGCACCATGTACTGCGCCTCCAGTTCCAGCTGCTGCTCCAGCGTATTGCGCGGCGCCTGGCGGCACAGGTCCTTGATCAGGGCCATGGCCTGGTCCGGGCCGGTGGCCACCTGGGCGGCCAGCGCCACGGCGTCGGACAGGGCCTGGCCCGGTTCGGACAGCCGGTTGACGGGGCCCAGCGCGTGCAGGCGCTCGCCGCTGATGCGCTCGCCGGTCAGGCACAGCTCGGTCAGCACCTGGCGCGAGACGAACTCGGCCAGGAAGGCGGTGGCGCCGCCATCGGGCGTGAGGCCGACCTTGACGTAGGCCACCGAGAACACGGCGTTCTTCGCGGCCACCAGCATGTCGCAGGCCAGGGCCAGCGACAGGCCCGCGCCGGCCGCCGCGCCTTCGACGGCGGCGATCACGGGCTTGGGGAAGTCGCGCACGCAGCGGATCAGGTCATGCAGGCCTTCGAGCTTGGCGCGGCGCTCCTGCACCGGCAGCTCGCGACGCCTGGCCAGCTGGCGCAGGTCGCCGCCCGCGCAGAAATGGCCGCCCTCGCCCGTGAGCACCACGGCGCCCACGGTGGGATCGGTCGCCGCGCTTTTGAGCGCCGCCGAGACGGCCGCGTAGAACTCGGGTGACAGCGCATTGCGCGCGGCCACGTTGTTGTTGGACAGCACCAGCACGGCGCCTTCGCGGCGGGTCAGCAGGACTTGGTTCGCTTCGGTCATGGCGGCTTTCCTTGGCTCAGTGTTGCGAGCCGAGTGCGATGTAACGCGACAGATGGTGGTCCTCGTCGCCGAACTGGTGGTCGATCATGACCAGGCGCTTGGCATAGTGGGCCAGGGGCAGCTCCCAGGTCATGCCGATGCCGCCGTGCATCTGGATGCTTTCCTCGGCCACCAGGGTGCCGATGCGGCCGATGCTGTACTTGGCGGCCGACAGGGCCTTCTCGCGGGCCACGCGGTCTTCGTCGGCAATGGCGGCTGCCGCGTTGATCACGGCCGAACGCGCCTGCTCCACTTCCAGCAGCAGGTCGGCCATGCGGTGCTGCAGGGCCTGGAAGCTGCCGATGGGCACGCCGAACTGCTTGCGCGTGCGCAGGTATTCCAGCGTCTGGTCCTTGGCCACGTCCATGGCGCCCACGGCCTCGGCGGTCAGCGCCAGCACGGCGTAGCCGCTGATGCGCTCCAGCAGGGCGAGGCCCTGGCCTTCGGCGCCCAGCAGGGCGTCGGCGCCGACCTGCACCTGGTCCAGCACCAGCTCGGCCGCGCGGCCGCCTTCGATGCGGTTGTAGCCGCGCTTGTGGATGCCTGCGGCATTGCCGGGCACGAGGAACAGGCTGATGCCGGCCTCGTCGTACTGGCTGCCCGAGGTGCGCGCCGAGACCAGCAGCAGGTCGGCCTTCTCGCCGAAGGCGACCACGCCCTTGGCGCCGTTCAGCACCCAGCCGTCGCCGCTGCGCACGGCGGTGGCGGCGACGTTGTTCAGTTCGTAGTGGCTGCCGGGCTCGTCATGGGCCAGTGCGGCGATGGTGCTGCCGCCGATGATGCCGGCCAGCTGTTCCTTTTGCGCATCGCTGCCGGCCGCGATCAGGGCCTGGCCCACGACCAGGGCGCCCAGCAGCGGCTCGGCCACCAGGCCGCGGCCCAGGCATTCGAAGACCACGCTGATGTCGAAGCCCTGGCCGCCGAAGCCGCCCACGTCCTCGGGGAACAGCGCGCCGATGGCGCCGATGTCCGCGAACTGGCCGTACAGCAGCGGGCTGTGGCCCTCCTCGCCATAGGCGACGTGGTTGCGCGCCTCGATGGCGTACTGCTCGGAGACGAAGCGGTTGAGGCTGTCCGCCAGCATGCGGCGGTCTTCGGTGTGTTCGAAGTTCATTGAAGACTCTTCTTTCTTCCCATCGGGTTTATCCATATCGCTCGGCGGGCCTGCTGCACACGCTCGGGCGCAGGCCCAAGCCAGGGACGCCCAGCAAGGGCCGCCCCGCAGCGATGGCGTCGTCCCCCTTCAGGGGGAAGGCGCGAAGCGACTCAGGGGGTATTCATTACAGGCCCAAGATCATCTTGGAGATGATGTTCTTCTGGATTTCGTTGGAGCCACCGAAGATCGACAGCTTGCGGTAGTTGAAGTACGCGGCGGCGGCCGTGGCGGCAGCCGCGTCGCCGATGGCGGGCTGGTCGTAGCCGGCCTGCAGGGCCTCTTCGATGAAGGGCGCGGCGTACGGTCCCATGGCGCGGCGCACCAGCGACAGGATTTCCTGGCGGATCTCGGTGCCGCGGATCTTGAGCATGGAGCTTTCGGCGCCCGGCACGCCGCCGCCGGCCACGGCGGCGATCACGCGCAGGTTGGTGGTCTTCATGTTCTCCAGGTCGATCTCGACCTTGGCCAGGCGGGCCGCGAACAGCGGGTCCTGCGACAGGGGCCTGCCGTTGCGCAGCACGCGGCCGGCGACGGCCTTGAGCTTTTCCAGGCCGGCCACCGAGAAGCCCACGCCCGCGATGTTGGTGCGCTCGTAGGTCAGCAGGTACTTGGCGTAGGTCCAGCCCTTGTTCTCTTCGCCGACCAGGTTCTCCACGGGCACCTTGACGTCGGTGAAGAAGACTTCGTTGACCTCGTGCTCGCCGTCCAGCGTGATGATGGGGCGCACTTCCACGCCGGGCGAGTTCATGTCGATCAGCAGGAAGCTGATGCCCTGCTGCGCCTTGGCCTCGCGGTCGGTGCGCACCAGGCAGAAGATCATGTTGGCGTGCTGGCCCAGCGTGGTCCAGGTCTTCTGGCCGTTGACGATGTAGTGGTCGCCATCGCGTACCGCCGAGGTCTTGACCGAGGCCAGGTCCGAGCCCGAGCCCGGCTCCGAATAGCCCTGGCACCACCAGTCGGCGCCGTTCAGGATGCGCGGCAGCCAGTGGGCCTTCTGCGCCTCGTTGCCGTACTTGATGAGCACGGGGCCGAGCATGCTCAGGCCGAAGGGCACGATGCGCGGCGTGCCCGCCAGCGCGCACTCATGCTCGAAGATGAACTTCTGCACCGCGCTCCAGCCCGGGCCGCCGTGCTGCTCGGGCCAGTGGTTGGCCAGCCAGCCGCGCTCGTTGAGGATGGCGTGCCAGCGCTCCATGTCCTGCTTGCTCAGCTGCAGGCCGTTCCTGACCTTGTGCGACAGGTCCTCGGGCAGCTTGTCCTTGAGGAAGCCGCGAACCTCGTCGCGGAAGGCCAGTTCTTCGGGGGTGAATTGCAAATCCATTGCTGTGTCCTCAATAAATTTCGAACAGGCCTGCGGCGCCCATGCCACCTGCGATGCACATGGTGACCACGCCCCACTTGACTGACGCGTCCCGTGCCTTGCGGCGCTGGCCTTCCAGCAGGATGTGGCCCGCCAGGCGCGCACCCGTCATGCCGAAGGGGTGGCCGATGGAGATGGCGCCGCCGTTGACGTTCAGGCGCTCGTTGGGAATGCCCAGCTGGCGCTGGCAGTACAGGGCCTGGGAGGCAAAGGCCTCGTTGAGTTCCCACAGGTCGATGTCCTCGACCTTGAGGCCGTGGCGCGCCAGCAGCTTGGGGACGGCGAAGACCGGGCCGATGCCCATTTCGTCGGGCTCGCAGCCGGCCACGGCAAACCCGCGGAAGGCGCCCAGCGGCGACAGGCCCAGGCGCTCGGCCTGCCTGGCTTCCATCAGCACGCAGGCCGACGATCCATCGGACAGCTGCGAGGCATTGCCGGCCGTGATGAACTGGTCCGGGCCCTTGACGGGTTCGAGCTTGGCCAGGCCCTCCAGCGTGGTGGAGGGGCGGTTGCAGTTGTCCTGGGTGGCGACCACGTCGCGGTAGCTGATCTCGCCCGTGTCCTTGTTCTTCTCGGCCATGCGCGTGGCGCAGGCGATGATTTCGTCCTTGAACAGGCCGGCGGCCTGGGCGGCGGCCGTGCGCTGCTGGCTTTGCAGCGAGAAGACGTCCTGGTCCTCGCGGCTGATGCCGTAGCGGCGCGCCACGATGTCGGCCGTGTCGATCATGGCCATGTACAGGGCGGGCTTGTGCTCGACCAGCCAGGGGTCCATGTCGGTGGGCAGGTTGTTGCCGGGGCGGATGCCGGAGATGGTCTCCACGCCGCCCGCGATCATGGCGTCCACGCCCTCGGCCACGATGCGGCCCGCCGCGACGGCGATGGACTGCAGGCCCGAGGCGCAGTAGCGCGTGATGGTGGTGCCCGCGATGGACAGCGGCAGCTCGGCGCGCAGCACGGCCTGGCGGCCCAGGTTGCGGCCCTGGAAGCCGTCGGGGTTGCCGCAGCCCAGGATCAGGTCCTCGATCATGGCCGGGTCGATGCCGGAGCGCTCGACCGCGGCCTTGACCGAGAAGGCCGCCAGCTGGGCGGCGGGCGTGACGTTGAACTCGCCGCGGTGCGACTTGGTCAGGGGCGTGCGGGCAGTGGAAACGATGACGGCTTCGCGCATGGTCGGTCCTTGCTTGTCTCTGGAAAATTGTTGTGGTTGTGCACGGCCCCGCCCGCTCTGCGTTGGACGGAGCGGGTCAAGGGCATGGCGGGGAACGCGGGGGCGGCTTATGCCGCTTTATTCAGGCTTTCGAAGTCGCGGCCTTCGGCGACCAGCTTTTCGAGCAGGGGCGCAGGCTTCCAGAACAGCGCGTCTTCCTTGGCGAATTCGCGGATGTCGGCCAGCACCTTGTCCAGGCCCTGCATGTCGGCCCACTTCATGGGGCCGCCGCGAAAGCGCGGGAAGCCGTAGCCGGACAGGAAGGTCACGTCGATGTCCAGCGGACGCAGGGCAATGCCCTCCTCCAGCACCTTGGCGCCTTCGTTGACCATGGCGGCCATGTAGCGGCGCATGATTTCCTCGGGGGTGAACCGGCGTGGCGTCACGCCCTTCCTGGCGCGCTCGGCATCGACGATGGCCAGCACTTCGGGGTCGGGCTGGCCGACGCGCGCGCCCTGCGGGTAGAGGTAGAAGCCACGGCCGGTCTTCTGGCCGAACCAGCCGCGCTCGCAGATGCGGTCGGCCACTTCGACGTAGCGGGCCTTGGGGTCGCGCGTGGCTGCGCGGCGCTTGCGCGTGGCCCAGCCGATGTCGCCGCCAGCCAGGTCGGTGACCTGGAACGGGCCCATGGGGTAGCCGAAGCCGCGCACGGCCTCGTCGATCTCGTAGGGGCTGGCGCCGTCTTCCATGATGTAGTCGGCGGCCTGCTTGTAGACGGCCAGGATGCGGTTGCCGATGAAGCCGTCGCAGACGCCGGCGCGCACGGGCACCTTCTTCATGCGCTTGGCCAGTTCGAAGGCCGTGGTCACCACGTCGGGCGCGACCTTGGCGGGCACCACGATCTCCAGCAGCTTCATGATGTTGGCGGGGCTGAAGAAGTGCAGGCCGATCACGTCCTGCGGGCGCGAGGTGGCGGCGGCAATGGCGTCGATGTCCAGGTAGGAGGTGTTGGTGGCCAGCACGGCGCCCGGCTTGCAGACGCGGTCCAGCTCCTTGAACACGGCCTTCTTGACTTCCAGGTCCTCGAACACGGCCTCGATCACCAGGTCCACATCGCGGATTGCGTCATAGGAGGTGCTGGGCGTGTAGCGGGCCAGGATGGCGGCCTTGGCCTCCTCGGTCATGCGGCCCTTGGCGATCAGGCCGTTGTAGACCTTCTCCACATTGGCCTGGCCGCGCGCGATGGATTCGGCGTCGCGCTCGATCATGGTCACCGCAAGGCCCGCGTCCAGCGCGGACACCGTGATGCCGGCGCCCATGGTGCCGCCGCCGATGACGGCGATCTTGGCGAAGTGGCGCGGCGCGGCGGCCTTGGCCTCGGGGATCTTGGCGGTTTCGCGCTCGGCGAAGAAGGCATGGATGAGACCTGCGCGCTGCGGGCTGTTCAGGCATTCCACGAACAGGGCGCGCTCCTTGGCGATGCCTTCGTCGAAGGGCAGCTCCACGGCGGCGCGCACGCATTCCACGATCTTCAGCGGCGAGAACAGGCCACGGCTTTTCTTGGCGGTCTCGGCCGCCAGCGTGTCGAGTTCGGCCAGGGCCGCTGCCTTGTCGGCGATTTCGATGTCACGCGTGCGGCGCGGCGCGGCCTTGGCGGCCAGCAGCTCGTTGGCGTAGGCCAGGCCCGCGGCCGTGGCGTCGGTGCCGTCCACCAGCTTGTCCACCAGGCCGGCGGCCAGCGCGGCCTTGGCCGACAGGTGCTTGCCGGTCAGCATGAGGTCGGCGGCTGCCGCCACGCCCATCAGGCGCGGTGCGCGCTGCGTGCCGCCTGCGCCGGGCAGCAGGCCCAGGTTGACTTCGGGCAGGCCGAGCTTGGCTGCCGGCAAGGCCAGGCGGTAATGGGCCGACATGGCCACTTCCAGGCCGCCGCCCAGGGCCGGGCCATGGATGGCGGCGACCACGATCTTGTCCGAGGCTTCCATGCGGTTGAGCACCTCGGGCAGCGACGGCGGCATGGCGGGCTTGCCGAACTCGCGGATGTCGGCGCCCGCGATGAAGGCCTTGCCCTCGCCCACGATGAGCACGGCCTTGACGGCAGCATCCGATTCGGCCTGCTCCACGGCGGCCAGCAGGCCGGCGCGCACGGCCTGGCCCAGGGCATTCACGGGAGGGTTGTTGATGCTGACCACCAGCACATCGCCGTCACGGCGGGTCTGGACCACGGAAGCCTGGGCTTGTTCGCTCATCTGCATGTCTCCGAACTTGGGTTTTCCACTCAAAACACCCATTCTTGCCATGACAATGGTTCTTTACAATCCCATGAATCATTGACAGACTGTAAAAACGGATTTGACAGTGTTGAACACCCCCTGAGGCGCTTGCGCGCCTTCCCCCTCTCTGCTTGCTTCGCAAGGGAGGGGGACGACAGCCTCGGTGCGGGGCGGCCCTTCCTCGCTGCCCCTGGCTTTGGAGCGCGCCAGTTTCATAGGCTGTGGGCGAAGCAAAGTATCTGGACATACCTATGGATCTGAACTCGCTGACCCTGTTGGTGGAAATCATCGATAGCGGCAATCTGAGCCAGGCGGCGCGCAAGCTGAAGATGACGCGGGCCAATGTGAGCTATCACCTGACGCAGCTGGAAAAATCGGTGGGGGTGCAGCTGGTGCGGCGCACCACGCGGCGCGTGGAGCCGACCGAGGTGGGGATGCGGATGTACGAGCATGGCCGCGCGATCCAGAACGAGATGCTGTCGGCGCGCGAGACGATCACCTCGCTGGGGCAGGGCATGGCCGGACGCGTGGGCCTGAGCGTGCCCAGCGGCTACGGGCAGATCGTGATGAGCGACTGGCTGATCGAGTTCAAGCGGCTGTACCCGGCCATCGTGCTGGACGTGCTGTTCGAGAACCGGGCCGACCATCTGCGCGACGAGGTGGACATCGCCATCCGCGTGATCCAGGAGCCGCCGCTGTCGGTGATCGCGCGCAGCCTGGGCAATGTGCACTATGTGGCCTGTGCCTCACGCGAGTATGCCGAGCAGCACGGCCTGCCGGCCACGCTCTACGAGCTGCGCAACAGCCCGCTGATCACGGCCGGCGTGATGGGCCGCCAGCTGCGCCTGTCGGCCTACCAGGGCAGCGAGCGCCAGGAGGTGCTGCTGGCGCCGACCATGATCTCGGAGCACTTCCCCTTCCTGCGCCAGGGCATCCTGGCGGGCCTGGGCGTGGGGCTGGTGCCCGACTATGTGGTGCAGGACAAGGTGGCCAGCGGCGAGGTGCTGCTCACCCTGCAGGAGTACCGGCTCAGCATCTTCGGCACCCACATGTACCTGCTGTACCTGCCCGACCGCCACCAGACGCGCGCCGTGCGCACCTGCATCGACTTCCTGCTGGCCAAGGCAGGCCAGGCGGGCGCCGGCACGGCGCCCGCCTGACTCAGCGGCGATACCAGCCGCCGGGCCGCTGGTACCAGCCACGCGGGCCGTGCTCCCAGCCGTGCGGGCGCCAGGCATAGCCAGGATGCGGCGGCGCGGCCCAGTAGCCCGGGCGCCAGGCATAGCGCCCGCCCCCCCAGCCCCAGGAGCCGGCGATCCAGACATGGACGGGCGAGGGCGCGACCGGGATCACCTCGGCCTGCGGCGGCGGCGGCGCCATGGGCGCATAGACCACTTCGCCCGAGGGCGACACGGGGTAGGCCGGGGCCACGACGCAGCCGGTCAGGGCGGCAGTGGCGGCCACGAGGGCCAGGGCCGGTATCAGGCGGCGACCGGCCGAGGGAACAGCGAGAGACTTCACGATGCACTCCTGGCCGCACTCTCGGCGGCCATGCAGATACAACGAAAAAGCCCCTGCCGGTTGTTGACAGGGGCTTGTGAAGCCTGGGTAAAGATCAAGTCTTGCTGTGCGTGCATCCGGACGGGGACCGTGGAGTGCTACGTCCAAGGGTTCAGGACATGCACCCCGTGGGCCAGGAAGGGCTCGAAGTCCCTCGTGTTGCGGGTGACGACACACAAGCCATGGACCTTCGCCGTGGCGGCGATCAGGCTGTCGGCCAGTGGCCGTGGCGCTGGCACGTGATAAGCCGCGTTTTCCATGGCCACCGCCGCGTCCACAGGCAGCACGCGCCCCTGGAAAGCCGGGATCACGCGCTGCGTCAGCCAGCGACGCAGCACCTGCCCGGCGAACGGATCCTGCCGTGCTTTCAACTGCACGCCTTTTTCCAGCTCCATCAGCGTGATCGCGCTGATGAAAAGGGACTCGGCCGGCACCGACTGCGCCCAGGACACTGCGCCCTCGTTGGCACGCCCCGACGGCGCCTTGCGCCATTCGGAAACGATATTCGAGTCCACCAAGTACATCAGGACAGATCCACGGCACGCGGCACATCCCTGGAACGCTCGGTATCGAAGTCGATTTCGGCGGCCTCAGGCATGGCCAGCAATTGGAGAATATTGCGGCTCTGCCCTGACAGTTCACGGAATTTCTCGATGCTCATCAGCACATGGGCCGGCTGACCCCGGTCCAGGATGTAGACCACGTCATCGCCGCTGGCCGCTTTCTTGGCGGCCGCGACATGCTGATTGAACTCCCGGCTGCTGAATGTCGAAATCTGCATGGCACACCTCCATCAACACGATGGCTTGCACGTTACTACATTTGCGGAAAATGCAGCATGCACGGGCATGGCCAAAATGGCTGCGGCGGCCACAGGCCGCCGCACTCCGGATGCCGGAACCTTCCGGGTCAGAGGTTCTGCGCGTTTTGCAGTGCAGCGATGCGCTCCTCGATCGGGGGGTGCGTCGAGAACAGCTTGCCGATGTTGCCGGTGATGCCCATGGCGGCCACGCTCTTGGGCAGTTCGCCCGGGTGCATGCCGCCCAGGCGGGCCAGGGCGTTGACCATGGGCTGCTTGCGGCCCATGAGCTGGGCGGCGCCGGCGTCGGCGCGGAATTCGCGCTGGCGCGAGAACCAGGCCACGATGATGGCGGCCAGGAAGCCCAGCACGATGTCCAGCACGATGGTGGTCACGTAGTAGCCGATGCCGGGGCCCGAGCTGTTTTCGTCGTTCTTGCGCAGGAAGCTGTCCACGGCATAGCCGATGACGCGCGACAGGAAGACCACGAAGGTGTTCATCACGCCCTGGATCAGGGTCATGGTCACCATGTCGCCGTTGGCGATGTGGGCGACCTCGTGGCCGATCACGGCCTCGACCTCCTCGCGCGTCATGCCTTCGAGCAGGCCCGTGGACACGGCCACCAGGGCCGAGTTCTTGAACGCGCCCGTGGCGAAGGCATTCGGTTCGCCCTCGTAGATGCCGACTTCGGGCATGCCGATGCCGGCGCGGTCGGCGAAGCCGCGCACGGTGTTGACGATCCAGGCCTCATCGGCGTTGCGCGGCTCGTTGATCACGTGCACGCCCGAGCTCCACTTGGCCAGGGGCTTGGAGATCAGCAGCGAGATGATGGCGCCGCCAAAGCCCATGATGAAGGCGAAGCCCAGCAGGGCCCCGAGGTTCAGGCCATTGGAGGTGAGATAGCGGTTGACGCCCAGCAGGCTGGCGACGATGCCCAGCACCACCACGACGGCGACGTTGGTCAACAGGAAAAGTGCGATGCGTTTCATCAGTGGGTTCTCCACAAGGTGGGGAAAAGAGGGGGGATACAGGCCCTACAGCGTTGAAAAGTAAGGGCCGCCCTGGCCGTTTTCAAGCCGGGCCTTGCGCCGTTGCCATTCCTTGTTGTGCTGCTTGTATGGAACGGGGCGCGCGGAACACAAGAGAGTCATCATAGAAGGAAAAGTTCTCGTTTTCGTGGCACCAGCCCGGTATTCCCAGCACGGGCAAAGGCGCGAACGGCTTGCGCGCCAGCACCCCGGCCTGCAGCCATTCGCTGCCGGCCAGCCAGGCATCGATGCCGGCCCGGCCTGCGCCCTCTGGCGGCCGCGCCTGCGCACCATCCGTGTGCACGCACAGCACATGGGCCGTGATGGGCTTGCGCGGATGCACCAGCTTTTCCAGCAGCGCATGGCCGATGGGCAGCAGACGCGCCTGCTGCCACAGCGCGCGGTCCTCGATGAACAGCTGCCGCCAGCGCCGGTGGCGCAAGGCCTCGCACAGGGCGGCCGGTGCCAGCAGCAGGGCGCCGTTCTCGTCCAGCACGGTGACGGCGTCGCGCAGCGGACCGCGCCGCGCGCCCACCCCGGCCTCGGCGATGGCGCCGGCCTGCAAGGCATTGCAGCGGCGCTTGAGCGCGGGCCAGCGCAGCCAGATCAGGCCGTTGAAGAAGTCGTGCAGGTTGTCGCGCGTGGGAATGCAGCGCGTCTCGAAGATGAACTGCTCGTAGGCCATGCCTTCGGGCAGGTCCTGCTGCGGCACGAATCGCCAGGGGAGCGCCTGCGCATCGGCCAGCGGCTGCAAGGCCCGCCACACCGGCAGGCCCTGCGCCAGCAGTGCGCAGGCGGCCTCGCCCGGTGCGCGCAGTTCACGCAGCCAGGGCGCCTGCCAGTCGATGGCCAGCGGCGTCAATTGCCCGCAGGCCGGCCTTGCGCCTTGCCCTGGCGCTTGTCGCGCACGGCCACGCGCGAGGTGCCCTCGTCACGCATCTCGAAGGCCTGCGTGGCGGCCAGCAGCTTGGTGAGCGTGGCATAGCCATAGTTGCGCGCGTCGAACGAGGCCTTGTTGCCGATCTGCGCGCCCACCGCGCCCACATGGGCCCAGCCGCTTTCGTCCTGCGTGGCGTTGACGGCGCTGCGCAGCAGGTTCAGCAGGCGGGTGTCCTGGCGCAGTTCCTGGGTGGGCACGCGCAGGCAGGGGCGCGGAGCCTGCGGCTGCGCCTCGGCCACGGCTTCCGGCACCGCGGGGGCGGCGCCGGGGGCCTTCTCCCGCCCTGCCCCGTTCGGCGGCTGGGGCGTGGCGGCCACCGCCGCCGCCACGGGCGCAACGGCCGCCCGGTCCGCCTCATGCGAGGCATCCTGCCCGTTGCCCGTGGAGCCCTCGCCCAACGCCTCCAGGTACAGGAAGCGCGAGCAGGCGTTGACGAAGGGCTGCGGCGTCTGCGCCATGCCGAAGCCGTAGACGGCCGCGCCCTTGGAGCGCAGGTGCATGACCAGCGGCGTGAAGTCGGCGTCCGAGGAGACGATGCCGAAGGCATCGGGCCGCTCGGTGTAGAGCAGCTCCATCGCATCCACCGTCATGGCCATGTCGGTGGCGTTCTTGTGCTTGGAGTAGTCGAACTGCTGCATGGGCCGCAGCGCGAAATCCAGCAGCTTGCGCTGCCAGCCGCTCAGGGAATGCTTGGTCCAGTTGCCGTAGGCGCGGCGGATGTCGATGACGCCGAAGGTCGACAGCTCGGTCAGGATCTCGTCGATCATCTCGGCCGGCGCGTTGTCGGCGTCGATCAGCAGGGCGATGCGCGGTTGCGGCTCAGGCATGGCAATCCTCTGGCGGGTGACATGAGGGTGAACAGGCCCTAAACCAGCTTCCAGGGCAGGGCCTCGCCCGCGCGCAGGGGCTTCAACTGCGCCTCGCCGAAGGCGAAGCTGTCGGGCGGCGTCCAGCTTTCGCGCGCCAGGGTGATGGTGCCGGTGTTGCGCGGCAGGCTGTAGAAGTCCGGGCCGTTGAAGCTGGCGAAGGCTTCGAGCTTGTCCAGCGCGCCGGCCTTGTCGAAGGCCTCGGCGTACATCTCGATGGCGGCGTGGGCGCTGTAGCAGCCCGCGCAGCCCGTGGCGTGTTCCTTGAGATGGGCCGCGTGCGGGGCGCTGTCCGTGCCCAGGAAGAACTTGGCCGATCCGCTGGTGGCCGCCTCCACCAGGGCCAGGCGGTGGGTTTCGCGCTTGAGCACGGGCAGGCAGTAGTAGTGGGGACGGATGCCGCCCGTGAAGATGGCGTTGCGGTTGAACAGCAGGTGCTGGGGCGTGATGGTGGCGGCCACGAAGCGGTCGGCCCCCGTCACGTACTGCGCGGCCTCGCGCGTGGTGATGTGCTCGAAGACGATCTTGAGCTCGGGGAAGTCGCGGCGCAGCGGGATCAGCTGCTGGTCGATGAAGGCGGCCTCGCGGTCGAACAGGTCGATGTCGCTGCTGGTGACCTCGCCGTGCACCAGCAGCAGCAGGCCTTCGCGCTGCATGGCTTCGAGCGTCGGGTAGATCTTGCGCAGGTCGGTGACGCCGTGGTCGCTGTTGGTGGTGGCGCCGGCCGGGTAGAGCTTGCAGGCGACGACGCCGGCGGCCTTGGCGCGCACGATTTCCTCGGGCGGCAGGTTGTCGGTGAGGTACAGCGTCATCAGCGGCTCGAAGGCCAGGCCCTCGGGCACGGCCGAAAGGATGCGCTGCTTGTACTCCAGCGCCTGGGCGGCCGTGGTCACCGGCGGCTTGAGGTTGGGCATGATGATGGCGCGCGCGAACTGCGCGGCCGTGTGCGGCACCACGCTGCGCATGGCTTCGCCATCGCGCACGTGCAGGTGCCAGTCGTCGGGTCGGGTGATCGTGAGGGTGTCGGTGGAGGCGGTCATGGTGCGCTATTGTCCCATCGCCGTGCCGCCGCCGGCCAGGCCCGCCAGGTCCAGCAGGGTCAATCGCCCGTAGGCGGCATGCAGCAGGCCGCGCTGCTCCAGCAGGCGCAGTTCCTTGTTGATGGTCTGGCGCGAGACCGAGAGCATGGCCGCCAGGTCGCTCTGCGAGATGCGCAGCACCACGCCCCGCCCATCCGCCACCGGCTGTCCGTGGGTCTGTGCCAGCCGCGCCAGCAGCTCGGCCACGCGGTGGTCCAGGCTGCCGAAGGCATGGCGCTGCTGGATGACGATCAGCTCGTGCATGCGTGCCAGCACCAGCAGGCAGATGTCCCGCCACAGCAGCGGATGGGCGTCGAGCAGGGCCAGGAAGGACTCGCCCGGTATCTCGACCAGCACCGTGGGTTCGTGGGCGTGGTAGTCGTAGACGAATTGCGTGTCCTCCAGCAGCCGCGCCAGGCCCACGATGTCGCCCGCGCCGTGCATGGACAGCACGAAGCGCGCGCCCGTGGCGTCCACGCCGCCGACCTCGACGCAGCCCGAGGCCACCACCAGCACCTCGCGCCGCCTGGGGTCGGCCGCGCGCACCTGCTGGTGGCGCCCGTAGCGGCCCAGGCGCGACAGCGCGGCCAGCTCGTCCAGCACCTCGGCGGGCCAGTTGCGCAGCATGCGGCACAGGCCCAGCGCTCGGCGGATCAGCGCCGACGGATCGGCTTCGGGGACAGGCTTGGAGCGCATGGTTCTCCCATCAATGCATCGGCCGCGGGTTAGCCCCGAGCCCATGTGCCGCCATTTGTCAATGGCTTGACAGAGTGCATCCCCTGCCGCTCGGGATAGTAGCAAGCAAGCCGCCGGGCAAAGCACCCGGGGCGCTACCAAGGAGACGAACTCATGAAGCACAGGCATTGGCTGGCCGCTGGCGGCATGGCAACCCTGGGCACCTGCGCATGCACCGGCGCGTGGGCCCAGAGCAGCAGCGTGGAGATGTTCGGCATCGTCGACGTCCACATCAACAGCGCGAAATCGGGCGCCACGCGCCTGAGCCGGCTGGAGGACGGGGGCAGCGCGGCATCGCGCATCGGCTTTCGCGGCCGCGAGGACCTGGGCGGCGGCCTGCGCGCCCAGTTCATGCTCGAAGCCGGCGTGGCGCCCGACACGGGGCTGGGCACCATCCCCGGCCCGGGCCTGGCCTTCACACGCCAGGCCTTCGTCGGGCTGCACGGCGGCTGGGGTTCGATGGAGATGGGCCGCATGTACACGCCCATGTTCAGCGCCCTGTTCCGGGCCGACCCGCTGGGCATGAACGCGCTGTTCTCCTCGCTGAACCTGGTCTCCGCCACCGATGCCCAGCCCGGCATGCGCCCCTTCGCTGCCCGCGCCAACAACATGCTGCGCTACCGCACGCCGGCCGGCCAGCCCTGGCTGGCGGACCTGGCCTACGCCTTTGGCGAAGTGCCCTCCCCCCACAGCAGCAACGGCCGCCTCCATGGCGCCACGCTGGGCTGGAACCGCAAACCCTGGTTCCTGGCCTACAGCTTCCAGAAATCCGTGGAGGGCAGCGCCGCCGCGCCCGTGGCCGTGCCCGCCACCAGCCGCTACCAGGCCCTGTCGGCCGCCTGGGACGCGCTGGAGCCGTTGCGCCTGACCGGCAACTACGTCGTCAACCGTGTGGACCGTTCGGGCAGCCCCAAGGCGAAGCTGGCCCAGCTGGGCGCCGAGTGGAGCCTGGATGCACGCTCCCGGCTGCTGGCCTCGGTGGCGCGGCGCGAGGTCGGCGGCACGGACCGCGCCCAGACGACCTGGACGCTGGGCTACGACTACGCGCTGAGCCAGCGCACCCAGCTGTACGCGCGCTGGTTGCAGCTGGGCAATGCGGCCAATGCCTCGGCCGCCATCGCCAACGTGCCGGTGGCCGCCAACAGCGGCGACGGCGTGCGGTCCCTGGCGCTGGGTGTGCGCCACAACTTCTGAGGACGGCCCCATGACCGACAGCCATTTCTTCGACACCGCCCGGCTCGACGCCCTGTTCGCGCCGCGCTCCATCGCCGTGGTCGGCGCCTCGGACCAGGCCAGCAAGATCGGCGGCATTCCGCTGGACTACCTGCTGCGCTTCGGCTATGGCGGCAAGCTGTATGCCGTGAACCCGCGCGCCAGCCGCGTGCAGGGCCTGCCCGCCCATGAGCGGCTGGCCGCCATCGGCGCGCCCGTGGACCTGGCCATCGTCGCCGTGCCCCAGTCGCAGGTGGCCGGCGTGCTGGAGGATGCCGCCGCCGCACGCGTGCAATCCATGGTGCTTTTTTCCTCGGGCTATGCCGAGACCGGCGCCGAGGGCGCGGCCGCCCAGCAGGCCCTGGCGCAGCGCGCGCGGGCGGCGGGCATGCGCCTGATCGGTCCGAACTGCCTGGGCTTCATGCGGCCCGGCCACCAGGTCTACGCCACGTTCTCGCCCGCGCCCGGCGCGGGCCTGGTGCGGCCCGGGCGCATCGGCCTGGTCAGCCAGTCGGGGGCCTTCGGCGCCTATGCCTACAGCCTGGTGCGCGAGCGCGGACTGGGCCTGTCCCTGTGGGCCACGACCGGCAACGAGGCCGACGTGCAGTTGGCCGACGGCCTGGCCTGGCTGGCCCGCGACCCCGGCACCGACGTGATCATGGCCTACATGGAAGGCTGCCGCGACGGCCCCCGGCTGCGCGCGGCCCTGGCCCTGGCGCAGGAGCACGGCAAGCCCGTGGTCCTGTGCAAGGTGGGCACCAGCGCGCTGGGCGCGGCGGCAGCGGCCTCGCACACGGCCTCGCTGGCGGGCAACGACGCCGTCCATGACGCCGTGTTCCGCCGCTACGGCGTGCTGCGCGCGCACTCCATCACCGACTTCTTCGCGCTGGCGGCCAGTGCGTCCATCGCAAGGCCACCCCGGGGGAAATCCATCGGCCTGTTCACGGTCTCGGGCGGCGTCGGCGCCATGATGGCCGACGACGCCAGCGCGGCGGGCCTGGACGTGGCGCCGCTGTCCGATGCGGCCCAGCGCCAGCTGCGCGAGTGGGTGCCCTTCGCGGCGCCGCGCAATCCGGTGGACATCACCGGCCAGGTCACCAACGACCTGACGCTGCTGGAGCGCAGCGCATCCCTGATGCTGGCCGACCGGCGCTTCGACAGCTGGCTGGGCTTCTTCGCGGCGGGCGGCCTGTCCGATGCCTTCTGGCCCGTGCTGCAAGGGCTGGTGCGCAAGCTGCGTGCGGAGCACCCCGACACCCTGCTGGCCATCAGCACCCTGTGCCCGCCCGAGCGCCGCGATGCGCTGCAGGCCATGGGCTGCCTGGTGTTCGCGGACCCGGGCGCGGCCATCCGCTGCATCGGCGCGCTGGCATCCCTGCCGAAAGCCCCGGCATGCGCCGCGCCGCCCGCCGCGCCGGGTAAGGAGGGCGCACTGCCTCTGCCGCCCGGTGCGCAGTCCGAGCAGCGCAGCATGGCCTTGCTCGCCGAGGCCGGCGTGCCCGTGGTCCCGCACCGGCTGGTACGCACGGCGCAGGAGGCGGCGCAGGCCGTGCAGGCCATGCAGACACTGGGCGGCAGCATCGTGCTCAAGGTGCACAGCGGCGACATCCCGCACAAGTCCGACGTGGGCGGCGTGGCGCTGAACCTGGCCGATGCGGCCGCCGCCGAAGCCGCCTTCGGGCGCATCCTGGACAGCGCGCGCCAGGCGCGGCCCGAGGCCCGCATCGATGGCGCGCTGGCCGCCCCCATGGTGCAGGGCGGCGTGGAGTGCATTGCCGGCGTGCACCGCGACCCCGTCTTCGGTCCGGTGCTGATGTTCGGGCTGGGCGGCATCCACGCCGAGATCCTGCGCGACGTCTCGCTGCGCGTGCTGCCCGTCACCCATGATGACGCACTGGCCATGGTGCGCGAGCTGCGCGCCTTCGCCATGCTGGACGGCGCGCGCGGCCGCCCCCGCGTGGACCTGGACGGCATTGCCGACACGCTGTGCGCCCTGGCCGGCTTCGCCCAGCGTGCTGGCGAGACGCTGGACAGCGCCGAGATCAACCCGCTGATCGCCCGCCCGCGCGAGGACGGCGGCTGCGTGGCCGTCGATGCGCTGGTCATCGGCAGGGAGGCTGCATGAAAGCCGACGCCCATCCCATCGCCCGCCAGGAGGCCCCCATGAACACAGCCCTGCTGCGCACCGCCGCACTGACCTGCCTTGCCCTGGCGTGCAGCACCGCGCCGGCCCAGGACGGCTACCCGTCCCGCCCCGTGCGCATCGTCGTGCAATACCAGGCCGGCGGCTCCACCGACACCGTGGCGCGCATCCTGGCGGAAAGCCTGGCCAGGCGCCTGGGCCAGCCCGTGGTGGTGGACAACCGCAGCGGCGCGGGCGGCATCATCGCCACCGAGCATGTGGCCAGGAGCGCGCCTGACGGCCACACCCTGCTGCTGACCGTGCCCGGCCCCATCACGGCCAATCTCGTGCTCTACAGGAAGCTGCCCTACGACCCGCGCACCGAGCTGCGCATGGTCTCGGACGTGGTCACGCCGTCCATGGTGATGGCCGTCCACCCGTCGGTGCCGGCGAAGGACTTCAAGGCCTTGGTCGAGGCCGTGCGCCAGTCGCCGGGCAAGTACGCCATGGGGTCCTGGGGCGCGGGCACGCAGCCGCACCAGATGCAGGTCTTCATGGACAAGGCCTACGGCCTGCAGTCGCTGCACGTGGCCTACAAGGGCGAGGGGCCCATGTCCATCGACCTCATCAGCGGCGTGATCCAGATGACGCTGGGCTCGGCCGCCACGCTCAAGCCCTTCATCGACGCCGGCAAGCTGCGCGCCCTGGCCGTGGCGGGGCCCGCCCGCAGCAACGTCCTCCCCGACGTGCCCACCTTCGCGGAGCAAGGCTACCGGGAGCCCGTCTACGCCATCACCGGATCGATCTCGCTGATGGCGCCCGCGCGCACGCCCGACGCCATCGTCGAGCGCCTGGGCCGCGAGGTGGGCGCCGTGATGCGCGAGCCCCCGGTGCGCCAGCGTGTGCAGGCCCTGGGCCTGGAGCCCAGGGGCAACACCCCGGCCGAGGCCGGCGCCGCCTACGCCGCCTTCCTGCCCGTGGCGCTGGACCTGGCGCGCTCCACGGGCGTGACCCTCGATTGACCCCGCTCTTCTCCACTCCACCTTGACCATGACCACCACCGCCCCCTCCCTGCCCGAAGTCCACCGCGCCCTGGCACGCTCCATCGGCCTGGCCGCCTTCGTCTACGGCTATCCGCTGGTCGAGACCTACCGCACCTGCCGCCTGCAGACCGGCCCCGGCGCCGCGCGCCAGAGCGGCCTGGGCCTGGACATGCGCGGCGGCTTCGACACGCTGCACCACAGCCAGCGCCCCTGCACCCACGAGGACCGCGACGTGGTCACGCCTGCCAACGACCTGCTGTACTCCCTGGCCTGGATCCACCTGGCCGACGGGCCGCGCCTGCTCACCGTGCCCTCCAGCGCCGCCCATCCGGGGCGCTATTTCGTGCTGGCCCTGTACGACGCCTACACCGAGAACTTCGAGAACCTGGGACCGCGCAACTGCGACCCCGCAGGCGAGACCGTGGTCCTGGTCGGCCCCGGCGGCTCGGTGCCCGAGCACCTGGCAGGCCACCGCCTGGTGCACTGCCCCAGCCACCTGGTCTGGCTGATCGGACGCACCGTGGTGGGCGACGCGCCCGACTGGCCCGCGGCCCGCGCGCTGCAGGCCGACATCCGGCTGGAGCCCGCGCCGGGCATGCCCGCAGGGGCGAGGCCCGCCGCCGTGGAGAACTGGGTGGGCCCGCCCGTGGACGCGATGGCCGCCGCCTTCGAGAACAACGAACCCGCCGCCGAGGTCGCGCCCCGCTTTTTCACCAACCTCTGCCATGCGCTGGCCGAGGCGCCCGGCCGTCCCGAGGACCGGGGCCTGCTGGCCTGGTTCGGCCAGGCCGGCATCACGGCCGATGCGCACATGGCCTGGGACCACCTGGAGGAGCCCGTGCGCCAGGGCCTGATCGAAGGCTTTGCCGACGGCGTGCGCACCGTGGCCGCCCAGGGCCGCGACCGTGCGCCCCGGCCCTGGAGCATGGCGACCGCCACCGGCCGCTACGGCAGCGAATACCTGGGCCGCGCGCGCACCGCCTACCTGGGCCTGGGCGCGCTGGCCACGGGCGAGGCCCTCTATGCCGCCGCCCACCACGACGCCGGCCGCCAGCCGCTGGACGGCAACCGACGCTATGTGCTGCGCTTCGCGGCCGACGACATGCCCCCGGCCGACGCCTTCTGGTCGGTCACGCTCTATGACGCCGACCGCTTCCTCTACGGCAATGCCATTGCGCGCCACTCCATCGGCGACCGCACGCCGGGCCTGCGCCGCGAGGCCGACGGCAGCCTGCAGATCGACCTGGGCCACACGCCGCCCGCGCGCGGCACCGCCAACTGGCTGCCCGCGCCGGCCGGGCGTTTCTACCTGGTCCTGCGCATGTACCACCCGCGCGAAGGCGTGCGCGGCTGGTCCATTCCCCCGATCCAGGAGGCCGCATGAACACGCCGGCCGTCGCCTGGAATCGGGCTGGGACATACCGCCGCGCGTCGAGGACGGCTTCGGCAACGACTACCTGGCGCGCGCCCAGGTCGCGCTCAAGTACATCGGCATGCTGGAAAGCCGCGAGGCCATCTACCCCCTGGGCATGACGCCCGGGGCCGGCCCCTGCATGGCAGCCGCCGCTACCGGCTGCGCTTTGCACCGGGCGCACTGCCGCCCGTGCAGGCCTTCTGGTCCCTGACCCTCTACGGCGCCCACGACTGCATGCTGGTGGACAACCCCATCGACCGCTACGCCATCGGCGACCGCACGCCGGGCCTGCGCGCCGATGCCGATGGCGGACTCACCCTCCACATCGGCCACGCGCCACCGGCCGGCGAAGACGAGCGCGCCAACTGGCTGCCCGCGCCGCGCGAGGGCTTCTACCTGTGCCTGCGCGCCTACATGCCCAGGCCCGAACTGCTGGACGGCCGCTACGCCCTGCCCCCCATCGAACCAGACCAGGAGACCCCATGAACACCAGAGACGACGACAAGCCTTTCTTGCTGGTGGGCACCGGCAGCGAAACCGTGGCGTCGGGCCTGCACATACTGCGCGGCCAGGGCCAGTCCTTCGTGGCCGAGACCGATGCCGGCCTGGTGGTCATCGACGCCGGCCCGGGCGGCCAGGTCACGCGCGACATGATCGCCAGCCTGCGCAGGATCAGCGACGCGCCCGTGCATGCGCTGTGCCACAGCCACGGCCACATCGGCTACAACGCGGGCATTCCCCTGTGGCTGGAGCATGCGGCATCGCGCGGCGACCCCGCGCCGCGCCTGATCGCCCACGCCCACCTGCCGCGCCGCCATGCGCGCTACCGCGAGACCGAGGCGCTGCAGCACCGCATGGCCGAGGTCCAGTTCAACCGCTCCCCGGGCTTTTTCGAGCACCGGCTGGCCATGCACGACCCCACTGAAACCTTCGACACCCGCCTGCAGATCGGCAGCGGCGAGCAGCGCGTCGAGCTGTTCTGGGCGCCCTCGGAAACCGATGACGCCATCGCCCTGTGGAGCCCCGCCCGGCGCGTGCTGTACGGCGGCCCGGCGCTGCTGGAC
This sequence comes from Comamonas sp., assembly GCA_041984925.1. GTDB lineage: Bacteria > Pseudomonadota > Gammaproteobacteria > Burkholderiales > Burkholderiaceae_C > Comamonas. Next base: position 175,296 of record JBHIXF010000001.1, on the reverse strand, counting down.
TCCATCCCCAACATCGGCACGCCGTTGCGCACGCAGCGCGACACCGTGCGCTGGGCCGGCACGCTGGAGGCCATGGCCGCGCTGCGCCCGCTCAAGGCGGTGCGCGAGTTCGGCCCCGTGATCGAGGGCGAGGAGACCGTGCAGCAGGTGCTGCTGCACACGGCGCGCGCGCTGCGCTGGCTGCGCGCCGAAGTCGTGCGCCTGATGAACGAGGGCATGAACGAGGCACAGATGCTGGCCGCCATGGCCTATCCCCCGGACCTGTTAGGCGTGGACTGGATGAAGCCCAGCTACGGCGACCCCAGCTACATCGCGCGCGACATCTACCGCTCGGAAAACGGTTGGTGGGACCGCAATCCGACCACGCTGCACCCGGCGTCGCCCGAGGCGGCCGGCGCCGCCATCGCCGCCGCCATCACCGACAAGGCCGGCCTGATCGCCAGCGCACAGGCCCTGGCCGATGCCGGGCAATGGCAGCTGGCCCTGCATGTGATCGACGTGCTCGCCACGGCGGGCGGCGAGGCGCCCGAGATCGCCAGGGCCCGACAGCTCAAGGCCGCCTGGCTGCGCGAGCGCGCACGCGAGGTGGACAGCTATGTCTCGCGCAACCTCTACCGGGTCGGCGCGGACATGATCGAACAGGGCACGCAGGCGCGCTTCGGCATACGCTGACGGCACCGCGCCGCGCCGCAGAGACAAAGACAAGGAGACAAGCGCATGAAGACGATGCACAGGCCTGCCCTGCTGGCAGCCGCCCTGCTGGCCCTGGCCGGCCTGGCCCGGAGCCAGGACGCCGCCAGCTACCCCCAGCGCCCCGTCACGCTGGTCGTGCCCACGGCCGCAGCGGGCGGAACGGACACCATCGCACGCGTGTTCGCCGAGGGCCTGACGCGGCTGCTCAAGCAGCCCTTCGTGGTGGACAACCGGCCCGGCGCCAATGGCCTGGTCGGCGTGGAGTTCGCCGCGCGCGGCACGCCGGACGGCTACCGGCTGCTGTTCACCTACACGGCCTCCATGGCCGTCAACCCCGGCCTGTACCGCAAGCTGCCCTACGACCCGGTCAGGGACTTCGCGCCCATCGCCCAGATCGGCCGCGCGGGAAACCTGCTGCTGGTCTCCCATGACCTGCCGGTGCACACGCTCAAGGAATTCGTGGACTACGTGCGCGCGCGTCCCGGCCAGATCAGCTACTGCTCCTGGGGCCAGGGCTCGGGCGGCCACCTGACCATGGAATTCCTGAACAAGCAGGCCGGCCTGCAGATGCAGCACGTGCCCTACAAGGGCAGCAGCCCCTGCGTGCAGGGGCTGCTGGGCGGCCAGGTGCAGGCGGCCTTCGCCGACACCTCGTCCACGGTCGAGCTGGTGCGCGCGGGCCGCGTGCGCGCCCTGGCCCACAGCGGCGACAAGCGCATTCCTTCCCAGCCCGGGCTGCCCAGCCTGACCGAGGCCGGCTACCCCTTCCGCAACTACTCCTGGTATGGCGTCTTCGCCCCCGCGAAAACGCCCCAGGCCATCGTGGACCGGCTCAACGCCGCCATCAACCAGCTGCTGCAGGAACCGGCCACGGCCCGCAAGCTGGCCGAGCTCAACCTGACCGACCTGCCGCGCAACACGCCCGCGCAGTTCGCGCAAACGCTGCGCCAGGACCTTGCCGACTGGGGCCGGCTGGTGCGCGAGGTGGGTGTGCAACTGGACTGATGACACCCCGGCCGCTAGGCGGCGTGGTCTACAAAACGGTTGCGGATGGCGCCCAGTCCTTTGATCTCCACGCCGACCACGTCGCCTGCCTTCAGCCACTGCGGCGGCGTCAGCCCCATGCCCACGCCGGCCGGGGTGCCGGTGGCGATGAGGTCGCCAGGCAGCAGGGTGATGCCGCGCGAGCAGGTCTCGATCAGCGCGGCAATGTCGAAGATCATGTGCTCGACCAAACCGTCCTGCCGCAGCTCATCGTTCACATGGCACCGGACCCGGGCCTTTGCGGCGTCGAACTCGTCGCCGCTGGCGATCCACGGGCCCATGGGACAGAAGGTGTCGAACGACTTGCCCAGATCCCATTGCTGGTGGCGCATCTGCACGTCGCGCGCCGTCACGTCGTTGACGATGGTGTAGCCGAAGACATGCTCCAGAGCCCTGCCACGGGGGATGTTGCGCCCGCCCCGGCCCATCACCACGCACAGTTCCGCCTCGTAGTCGATCTGCGATGAGATCCCCACGGGGAGCAGCACGTCGTCGAAGGGTCCGACCACGGTTTCGGGCAGCTTGGTGAAGACGATGGGCCACTGGTCCACGGCCTGGGAACTGTCCTTGAACACCGAGGCCGACAGTTCACTGGCGTGCGCATGGTAGTTGCGGCCCACGCAGAAGATGCTGCGCCGAGGGCGGGGTATTGGCGCCAGCAGCCGGACCTCGTCCAGGCCAACCGCCTCCTCCCGCAGGTTCCATGGCATGGGCTGGCCGCCGGCCATCGCCTCGATCCACCGGACCGCGGCCCATGGAACCTGATCCTGCGCAATGTCGAAGGACTGCACATGCCGCCCGTCCGGGCAAACAATGCCGAAGTACTCCCGGCCCGCGTGGCAGTAGGTTGCGATTTTCATGATTCACCCCTTTGCGCGATGGAAGCTATAGGATGTTTCCGCGCATGTCGCGCAGATGCTGGCCTAGAGTCTCCGGAAGAAAGGCCGCCGCCACGATAATCAGCCCGTAAGCGCCCACGGCGAAGGCTCCGATCGCCTCGCCCAGCGGAATGCTCGCGCTCAGGATGCCGACCAGCGCGGGGAACAGCGCCCCCACCGCGCGCCCGAAGTTGAAGCAAAAACCCACGCCAGAGCCGCGTATCTCCGTCGGGTACAGCTCGTTGAAGAAGGCGCCGATGGGGCTGTAGATGCCCGAGGCGAAAAAGCCCAGCGGGAACCCAAGCAGTAGCATCATCGCGTCCGTGATGGGCAGGAAGGTATAGCTCACCACGGTGGCGATGCTGCAGAGCGAGAACAGGTGGAAATTCCTGCGGCGCCCGATGATGTCGGTCAGGTAGGCGCTGACGACATAACCCAGAAACGAGGCCACGATGACCACCATCAGATAGGCGCCGGTATTGAGGACCGACAGGCCGCGCGCCGTCTTCAGATAGGTGGGCAGCCAGGTCATGATGGCATAGAAGCCACCCTGGGCGCCCACCGCCAGCAGCGAGGCCAAAATTGTGATGCGGATGTAAGGCGCGGAAAAGATTGCGAAGCTGCTGCGCCTGCGCTCGCCCGCCGCGTAGCGCTTTTGCATCTGGACGAAGCCCTCTGGCTCATCCACGAAGCGCCGGATGAAGAACACCAGGAAGGCCGGGACGACGCCGATCAGGAACAGCGCCCGCCACGCCCACCGGGGATCCATGATGGAGAACAGCACGGTATACATCAAAGCCGCGATGCCCCACCCCACGGCCCAGCCGCTGTGCACTACCCCGTTGCCTTTGCCCCGGTGCCGTGGCTGAATGATCTCGCCGATCAGCAAGGCGCCGGCCGCCCATTCGCCGCCGAAGCCGAAGCCCTGCAGGATCCGGACCACCAGCAACTGGCCATAGGAATGGGTGAGGGCGCTGGCGGCGGTGAAGACCGCGAACCACACCACTGTGATCTGCAGAGCCCGGACGCGGCCGATGCGGTCGGCCAGGATGCCAACCACCCAACCGCCCAGGGCCGAAGACAGCAGTGCGCCCGTGGCCAGCATGCCTGCGTCCGCGCGGCTGATGCCCCACAGGCCAATCAGCGTAGGGATGACGAAGCTGTACAGGTTGACGTCCATCGAATCCAAGCCCCAGCCGCCAAAGCAGGCCCAGAACGTACGACGGGCCTTGGCATTCAAGGCCCGGTACCAGCCGAACAGCCCGGCCTCGTGGCCGGCCTGCGCGATGTCGGATCCGGACTGCAACCGGGCTTCCTTGGTGATTGATTCAGCCATCTTGGTCTCCTCGGTTCCGTCACTGGCCGCCCAGCGGCACATGCCCCCAGTGCACGCCCCATTCGCGGCCGATCAGGTCCAGCACGCGTCCATCCTTTTCGAAGAACTTGTTGGGCACCAGGAAAATGGCGACCATCAGACCTCCTTCGGGCGTATAGGCCGCATGGCGGCTACCGGCCGGCCGGTAGACGAACTCTCCAGGGCCCACGCTGAGCCCCACCTCACTGCCCTCCTTGTCCACGAGGCGCCCGGAGATCACATAGGTCTGCTCCATCAGGGCGTGCTCGTGGTCGGGCAGCTCCGCGCCGGGTGCCATCTTCAGCAGCACAGTCAACAACCCGCTGGCCTTGTCCAGCATCAGAGTCTTGACGAAGACACCTGGGTAGTTGATCGGCTCCCATGGCATCTCGTCCGGCTTGACCAGGCGCGAGGCCAGGGGTCCGAGGTGGTCGTGGTTCTTGGCGTTGGGCGTGAAGGCCGTGGTCATCGTTGTCTCCCGTGGTGGAAGCCCCGATGCTCAGGCCTGTGGTCTGGAAACTGAAGGCCCTTGGACTTCTCGCCGGGATACCAATGCATCGGGTGATGTCCTATGCAACCGGCACTCCTCACGTGACACCATGCGGACGATTGGTACCGCCTTGGTATGAATGGGGGAGAACCGCGCCATGCAAGCTTCTGACATGTTCCGCCACCTGGTGCAGGAAAAGCTGCGCGCCGGGTTCTGGCGGCCTGGCGACCGGCTGCCTACCGAGCGCGAGTTCGCCACAGACTATGGCATCAGCCGTTCCACTGTGCGCCGGGTGCTGGCCGAGTGGAAGCACAGGAAGCTGATCCGCCAGATCGTAGGCAGCGGGACCTACGTCAGCGACGATCTGGCGCGACTGCTGGAAGGTGACATCGCGCGCAAGGATGCAGGCGCCACCAGCCCCGCCGATCTGATGGCCGCGCGCATCGCACTGGAGCCGGCTATCGTGGACCTGGCCGTGGTCAACGGCACGCAGGCGGATTTCGAGCGCATGCGGATCTGCTGCAGCCAGGCCGAGGCAGCGCACAGCATCGAGGACTTCGAGCACTGGGATGGGCTGCTGCACGAGGTGATCTCGGAGGCCACGCACAACGAATTCGTGCTGAACGTCTTTCGCCTGATGAACCAGGCCAGGGCGCAGGAGCGCTGGGGCGAGTTGAAGCGCCGCTCGGTGACCCCACAGCGGCGCGCGTCCTACCAGATACAGCACCGGCGTATCGTCGGGGCCCTGTTCAACCGCGACGCCGCCGAGGCCCGCGCGGCCATGCTGGCGCATCTGCTGGAGGTGCGCCGCAATCTGCTGGGGCACTAGAGCGTGGGCCCGAACTGTCCCCTTGAAGCCTACTCGGCCACGATGTTCGCCTTGCGCACCACCTCGCCGAAGCGCACCAGGCGCTCGGACATCATCTTCTCGAAGGCGGCGGGGCTCATCTCCTCGGGAACGAACACGCCGCGCTCCTGCAGGTTGGCCACCATGGCCGGGGCCGTCGCGGCCTGGCGGATGGCCTTGTGCAGCACCTGCACGACCGCTTTGGGCGTGCCGGCCGGCGCAGCCAGCCCGGTCCAGGAGCTGAGGTTCAGCTGCGGATAGCCGGCCTCGGCCAGGGTGGGCACGTCGGGCAGCACGGCCAGGCGCTGCTCGGAGGCCACGACCAGCGCACGCACCTTGCCCGACTGCACGTGGGGCAGCATGAAGACCAGGTTGTCGAGGATGAACTGCACCTCGTTGCCGATGGCCGCCGTCACCAGCGGCGAGCCGCCGCGGTAGGGGATGTGCGTGGCGAAGATGCCGGTGGCGGCCTTGAGCATCTCCACGTTGAGCTGGCCCATGCTGCCGATGCCGGCGCTGCCGTAGTTGACCTGGCCGGGGCGCTTCTTCACGTACTCGAGGAACTCCTGGAAGTTCCTGACGGGCAGGCTGGAGTGCACCATCAGCGCATTGGGCTGGCGGCCCAGGATGGCGATGTTCTCGAAATCCTTGATGGGGTCATAGCCGATCTTGGGCTGGGTCAGCGGATTGGCCAGATGGCTGCTCTGCGAGGACACGACCAGCGTGTAGCCGTCGGGCTTGGCACGGGCCACGTACTGCGTGCCGACCGAGCCACCGGCGCCCGGCCGGTTCTCGACCACGATGGGCACGCCCAGGATGCGCGACATGGGTTCGGCGTACTGGCGCGCCATGATGTCCACCGAGCCGCCCGGCGGGAAGGGCACGACGAAGGTGATGGGGCGCGACGGGTATTTGTCGTCGGCCTGCGCGGCCAGCGGCGCCATTGCGGCCATGCCGGCCAGTGCCAGGCCGGCGGCCAGCAGGCGGCGGCGGGTGGGCAGAGATGCGTTCACGGACAGGTTTTTCATGGGTATCAGCGGAATCAAGGATGGTCGAAGATGGCGAGGGCCACGGCCTGCGCACGCGGCACGAAGGTGGCCAGCTCGCAGTACTCGCGCTCGGTATGCGGATGGCCGCCCACGGGGCCGGTGGCGCACAGCGTGGGCACGCCCACCGAGGCCGTGAGGCCGCTGTCGGCCGCGCCGCCCGTGAACTCGCCCTGCACATCGAAGCCCAGCGATTGCGCGCCGCGCCGGTACAGCTGCAGCAGCGCATCGGGCGTGGGCGCCATGGGCAGGGTGCGGCGCACGGCCGTGACGCGGCCCTGGGTGCGCGGCACGGACTCCTGCTCGATGATGGCGCGGATGCGCTCCATCAACGCATCGGGATCGGTCTCGGCCGTGTAGCGCACGTCCAGCTCGGCCCTGGCATGCGGCGCCACCATGTTGGGCACGATGCCGCCGTGCAGCACGCCCACGTTGGTCGTGGTGCCCGTGGCGGGATCGGTCAGCGCGTGCAGGGCCAGCAGCTTGCGCGCCATGGCCTCCAGCGCGCTGGCGCCGGCCGCATGGTTGATGCCCGCATGCGCGGCCACGCCCTGGACCTCGAACTCCACCGCCATCGAGCCCTTGCGGCTGGTCACCACGTTGCCGCTGACGCGGCCGGGCTCGGCGTTGAAGACGGCGCGCGCGCCGCGCACCTGGTCCATGATGGTCTGGCGCGTGGCGGGCGAGCCGATCTCCTCGTCGCACGAGAAGAACAGCTTGAGCGGCGCGCCCAGCCCGCCGCAGCGCGCGAAGGCCTCGGCCACGAAGACGTTGAGCACCAGGCCGGACTTCATGTCGGCCACGCCGGGCCCGTGGGCGCGCCCGTCCTCGATGCGGAACGGCCGCTTCGCCACCGTGCCTGCAGGGTAGACGGTGTCCATGTGCCCCATGAGGTAGATGGGCGCGCCTTGGGCCGCTGCCGGCACGTCGGCGTGCAGCAGCACGCCATAGCCGGGCACGGGATCGAGGCGCACCGCCACGCCGGCCGCCTCCAGCCGCTCGCGCAGCACATGTGCCACGGCGGTGACGCCGGCCTCGTCGCGGCTGCCGCTGTCGATGTCCACGATCTTCTGCAACAGCTCTTGCATGGCCTGCTGCTGGCCGCCCAGCCAGTCCAGCAGCCGTGCGCGCTGCTGCACGCGGCTTTCTTCGAAGGTATCCTGCACGGTTGAAATCTCCAGATGCATGCACCGTTGCATGCCTGGCTCCATTTTGCAATATTCATTTCACAAAAGGGAATCAATGAAATCAGCATTGCAGAACTCCGTGCCATTGCTGCCACAGCGCCTGGCCCGGCAGGGCGGCTTGCTGACGGCCAGCGAACAGGGCCTGGCCCAGACCCTGGGCCGCGAGTATCCCCATGCCCTGCTCGAATCGGCCACGTCGCTGGCAGCGCGCACGGGCACCAGCGCCTCCACCGTGGTGCGGCTGTTCGCCAAGCTGGGCTATGCCAGCTATGCCGAGGCCCAGCGCGAGGCGCGTGGCGAGGTCACCGCCCTGCTGCAGACAGCCGCCCAGCGCGCGCCCGTGACCCTGGGCACGCAGCGCAGCCTGCTCGAATGCGTGGACGACGCACTGCTGCACGACCAGCACAACATCCAGGCCACGCGCGAGGGCCTGGACAGCGCCGCCTTCGAGGCCATGGCCCGGCGGCTGGCCGAGGACGGACCGGGGCGCATCTTCGTGCTGGCCCAGATCAACAGCGCCCCCGTGTCCGCCTGGCTGGCCCTGCACCTGAACATGTGCCGCCCCGGCGTGCAGGAGCTGGACGTGGGCGCGGTATCGCCCATCGACCAGCTGCTGTGGGTGGGCCCGCAGGACATCCTGCTGGCCTTCAGCGTCAGCCTCTACGCGCGCGGCACCACGGAGCTGGCGCGGCGCTTCAAGGCGGCTGGCGGCCAGGTGCTGGCCATCACCGACAGCCCCACCGCGCCGCTGGTGCCGCTGGCCAGCCACTGGCTGCAGGTGCGCACGGCCAATGCCTCGCCCTTTCACTCCTACACGGCGGCCTTCTTCCTGTGCAACGCCCTGGTCTCGGCCGTGGCCCAGCTGCGCCACGCCAGCGTGTCCGAAGTGCTGGCACGGCGCGATGCGCTGTGGCGCCAGTTCGATGACCAGCTGATCCGGCCCGCGCCGCACGCGGCCGGGCGCAGGCGCAAAGCCTAGCCTAGCCTGGCCTGGCTAGGCCAGCAGCTCCAGCACCCGGTCCCGGTCCAGCACCGAGGCGTATTTCTGCGCCATGTCGAAAAGGCTGGCCTCGTGCGGCCCCAGGGCCCGGTCGCCCACGCAGTCGCCGACCACCACGGGCCGCAATCCCCAGGACATGGCATCGACCACGCTGGCCCGCACGCAGCCGCTGGTCACCGCCCCCGCGACCAGCAGGGTCTGCACGCCGCGCTGGGCCAGCCACGGCGCCAGCGGCGTGCCGAAGAAGGCCGAGGGCACGGTCTTGCGCACCACCAGTTCGCCCGCGGCCGGGGCAAGCTCGGCAACGATGGCGCTGTCCGGCGCATCCTCCCTGAGCCCCAGCAGGCCCGGCACCTTGAGCGAGAAGATGTTGTGGTCGGCGCCGTCATCCGCATAGACGATGCGGCTGTGCGCCACGGCCCAGCGCCGCTGGCGCGCGGCCGCGAGCAGGGGCACGGTGCGGGCGATGGCCGCGCGGATGTTGCCGCCGCCGAAGACGGCCGGGTCGGCGAAGCCGTTGACGAAATCGACGATCAGCAGGCCCACCGGGCCGTGCAGGGGCAGCGGGGCGCCGAAGCCCTGCCTTTCGTAGGTGGCGATCTCAGCATGCATGGGGGTGTCCTCCGTCCAGTACCCGGCCTTCCCGCACGACCTCCTCGCCGTCCAGTCGCACCGTGCAGTTGCGCAGCGGGATGTCGATGTGGCAGGCCGTGGTGCGGCTGCCGCCGGCCTCGTTGTTGGGCCCCAGCGAGAACAGGAAATTGCCCTCGAAGGCGCGGGCGTCCATGCCGATGGTGGCCTCGCGGTCGTACAGGCCCAGGGTGGACCAGCGCGCCCGTGGCTGCAGGCCCCAGCCGATGTGGGAGATGGCGAATGCCTCCGGGTCGTCGAAGGCCGCCATGTAGTCGCGCAGCATGCCGGCATCGGCGCCGCCTTCGATGCGCGTGGCGTAGCCTTTGTCCACCGTCAGCACGATGCGGCTGCCGGCATAGCGCTTTTGCGGCAGCAGGATGTCGCCCTCGTCGATCACGATGCGGCCGCTGGCTCCGCCCTCGTCGGGAAAGGTCAGCGCAAAGCCGCTGGGCCAGTGGTCCCAGCGGCCGGGCTCGTCCACGAAGCCGTACTCGGCGATCACCGGGAACTGGCCCAGCGGGCAGCGCAGGTCGGTGCCCGCGGCCGAGACCACGTGCATCAGCCGCGCCTTGCGCAGGCGCTCGGCGGCAGCCTGCACGCGCGTGCGGTCGGCTTCGGTGGGCACCAGGCGGCACAGCACTTCGGGCGGCTCCACGGCCAGCAGGATCCTGGTGCCGGTCTGCAGGATTTCGTGCTGCTCGGGCGAGAACAGCAGGGTCATCAGGTCCAGCACCAGGTCGCTGGCCTTAAGCGCCGCGATCGCGGGGGCATTGCCGGTCAGCGCCGTGGTGCCCAGGTAGGCCAGGCTGTCGCGGCTGTGGGCTTTCTCGCCGTTGACCGGCGGCAGGTCCAGCCGGTTGACGATGGCCCCCAGGTCCTGGGCCGCGACCAGGGCGCAGGCCAGCGTCTGGGGATGGGTGGATGCGCTGGTGAGCACGGTCACGGACTGGCCGCGCTGCAGCCGCGAAAGCGCCAGCACCTGCCGGAAGGCGCTGATCAACTGGTGGTCACTGACGGGCATGGCCATTCCTTTCGGGCGTGGGGGCCAGGGCGGGGCCCAGGAAGTCGCCGAAGGCCGCGTAGAAGCCCTCTTCGTCGTCCCAGGGAATCATGTGGCCGGCGCCCGGCACCCGCACGGTGCGCAGGCCGGGCAGCAGGCGCCGCATCTCCGCGATGTCCGCGTCCTCGATCACGCCGCCCCGGCCCGCGGCCATGAGCAGGGTGGGCACGGTCACATGGGGCAGGTCGGCATGCATGTCGTCCGCGTGGAAGCCCTCGAAGCTGGCCCTGACGGCGCGCTCGTCGCAGGTATGCAGCCATTGCGCGCGCAGGCGCAGATGCGCCTCGGACCAGGTCGGGCAGAACTGGCGCATCTGCCCTGCCGAGATGCCTTGCCGGGCCAGGCGGATGGAGTCGATGTACCAGGGCAGTTGCGAGGGATAGGGCCTGCGCCCCGGCCCGGAGACGGGCGGATCGACGAGCACCAGCCGCGCGAGCCCCGCCGGATGGCGCCGTGCCACGCGCACGCCGATGCGCGCCCCCATGGAATGGCCCACCAGGCGGTAGTCCGCCAGGCCCAGCGCGGCGGCGAAGGCCGCCACGTCGGCGGCGCAGGCGTCGAGCCCGTAGTCCAGCGTGTCGCCCGCCTGCGACAGGCCCCGGCCGCGCACGTCCAGCACATGGGTGTCGCAGTGCCGGCCCAGGCGCTCGGCCACGAAGCCCCAGGTCGCCGCCGGGCTGGTGATGCCGGGCACGATGACCACGGCCGGCCCCTGGCCGCCGTAGCGCAGATAGTGCTGGCGTATGCCGTTGGCCTGGACATGGGCGCCGTACAGATAGGTGGTCGTGAGGGTGTGCATGGCGGGCTCCTTCACAATTTGAAGAGACGTTCGGCATTGCCGTGGCACACCAGCGCGCGCGTGGCCTCGTCCAGCGGCGCGCTGTCGATGAAGGCCGCCGCCGCCTCGGTGGATTCGTAGGGGTAGTCCACGGAGAACATCACGGCCTCGGCGCCCATCTCGGCAATGGCGCCGGCCAGTGCCGCATGCGAGCAGACGCCGGAGGTGGTGATGAGGATGTTGCTGCCGATGTATTCGGAAGGTCTGCGCTGCAGCTGCACACCGAAGGGATAGGCGGCGAAGCGGCTGTCCAGCCGCCAGCGCTGGAACGGCAGGCCTTCGCCCATGTGGCCCAGCACCACCTTGAGCCGGGGAAAGCGGTCGAAGACACCGCCGAACAGCAGGCGCAGCGCATGCGATGCCGTCTCCACGCCCCAGCCCCAGGCGGCGCCCTGGATCACGGGGTGGCCCGCCAGGGTCTGGGGAATGCGGGGGAAATCGATGGGGTGCAGGTACAGCGGCACCTCCAGCGCCTGCAGGCGTTCCCAGACCACGTCATGGGCCGGGTCGTCGTAATAGACGCCCTGGGTATGGCCATTGACCAGCGCGCCCTTGAAGCCCAGTTGCGTGACGGCGCGCTCCAGCTCCGAGGCGGCCGCCTCGGGGTCCTGCATGGCCAGCGCGGCAAAGCCGGCAAAGCGCGTGGGGTGGCGCGCGATGCGCGAGGCCAGGTAGTCGTTGTTCTGCGCCGCGCTGCGTATCGCGGTGGCGCGGTCAGGCTCGCCCTGCACGCCGGGCCCGGTCTGGGACAGGATGGTCAGGGCGATGCCGGCCTTGTCCATCTCCTGCAGCCGCAGCACGTCGATATCCGCCAGGCGGCGCCCCAGTTCCTCGGCCGTCGCGGGGGCGATGAATTGCAGGAAGGCTTTCGAATAGCGCTCGAAGCCCGGTGCCATGAAATGCTCCTCGAAGGCGATTTTGCGGGTCTGGTTCATCGGTGGTCTCCGGCTAGGACGGGGGTGGGACAGAGCGGCTGATCGCTACAATCTTCAGCACACTTACAAACAAGAGGTCGCAACGTGAAAGTGAAACAGCAGCCTGCACAAACGCCCGAGGAAACCGTCCGGAACACGCCGGAGACGGCCGGCGAGGTGGACCCGGCCAAGGAGCTGCTGTGGGCCCGCCCGGGCTTTCTGATCCGCCGCCTGCACCAGATCCACGTGGCCATGTTCCTGGAGGAGTTCAAGTCGCAGAACATCACGCCCGTGCAGTACGGACTGATGTCGGCCGTCTCGGCCCTGCCCGACCTGGACCAGACCGCGCTGGGCCAGGAAGTCGGCCTGGACCGCACGACCACGGCCGACGTGGTCAAGCGCCTGGAGGAACGCGGCCTGCTGGAGCGCCGCCCCAACCCCGCCGACAAGCGCACGCGCCATGTGCGGCTGACCGCGCTGGGCCAGCAGACCGTGGCCGCGCTGCATGGCGACATGCAGCGCGCGCAGGAACGCCTGCTGGAGCCGCTGCGCCCCGCCGAGCGCGGCATGCTGATGGACCTGATGCGGCGCCTGGTCGAGGCCAACAACCAGTTCAGCCGGACGGTGCTGAGAACGTATTGAAAGGCTCCCCCTGAGCCGCTGCGCGGCTTCCCCCTCTCTACCCGCTTCGCGGGGGAGGGGGGCGTACGGGCAGCCGGCGACACCATCGCTGCGGGGCGGCCCTTGCTCGGTGTCCCTGAGTTGGGTCGCGCCAGTTTCGGACGCTGCGGCTCTTGCTGTGCGTCGCTGGCTTTGGGTCGCGCCGGCTGCTGGGCGCTCAGCTTTCGCAATGCATTCATCACAGCGGATACACCAGGTCGTTGGCGATGATGGTGGTGTCGTAGATCGCCTGGCGCTCGCGCAGCAGCAGGCGGCCGTCCTGGCGTGCGAAGCGGTCGTGGAAGCTGCCGGCCATGTGGAGGGTGGTGGGGCCTTCGACCAGGGTCTGCAGCAGCAGGAAGTTGGCCTGGGCCGCGATTTCGCCGTCGGGCTTTTCGTCGATGACGCGGGTGTTGGTGACCAGGTGCAGGTGGTAGCGGGGCGCGAACATCTGGGTGCGCGCGATGGCGACGGCGCGATCGTGCATCATGGCGCGGCCCTGGGCGTAGACCAGGCCCACGGGCAGGCCCAGCTCGGCGTTTTCGCGGGCCGTGATGCGGTAGACGGCGTCCTCGGTGAAGAACATCGGCCATTGCTCCACGAGGCCGGCATCCAGCACGGCGCAGTATTCGCTGTTGAACCACTCGATTTCTCGCACCAGGACCAGCGCGCGCTCCGGGGCGATGGCGCAGGGGCGGAACAGGGAGATGGAAGGCATCGCCATGGCTCAGAACCCCATCACGCCACGGTAGTAGCGGTACATGCCGCGGATGGCGGCCTCGGAGATCAGCGAGTCGGAGCTGCCGACGCGGTCGGCGTCGAGCTGGATCACATTCAGGCCGGTGCTGGAGCGGCGCACGCCCTCCTGCACGAACTTCATGGCCTCGTTGTCCTCCAGCCCCAGAAAGCCTGCCGGGCCCATCAGGTTGCCCTGGCGCAGGCGGTGCCGTGTCATCTCCTCGGTGTCGTCCTCGTAGCCGAACATGGTCCACTGCATGAGCATGCTGTGGGGGCCGTTGGGCACGATCTGGCGCACGCCCAGGGTGTTCATCTCGCGCTGCACGACGAGGTTGGGCCACACGGTCTGCATGGTCACGGACCACGGGGAATCGCACTCCCTGACGAACTCCAGGAAGCGCTCGTCGCGCAGCTGCATGCCTTCGTGGAAGGAGCGCATCTCCTTCTTGTTCTCGCTGCTGACCTGGGCGTACTTGTCCTCGGACTTGGCCGAGGCCATGGTGCCGTGCCGGCCATGCACGGGGTCGGCGATCATGGCCGACTTGTTGCCCGCGACCAGCAGGCCGAAGACGACGAGGAAGGAGTGCAGCAAGGTCGCGTGGTACGGGTCCTTGAGGTTCTCGTGGTACATCTTCCAGTTGCAGGGCAGCTCGTTCTTGTAGTAGCCGAGGATCTTGAGCTTCTTGCCGTTGAAGACCATGTCGAAGTCTTCGAGGATCTCGGGCGTGAGGTAGTCCTGCAGCGGCTCCACGTCGTGCGCATAGCTGGCGAAGACCACGCCGTGGCGCGTGGCGACATGCAGCCGCCTGAGGCCGTGCGCCGCGTTGTCGAAGCCCTTGGGCATGCCGCCGGCCTTGTTGACGCCGCGCTTGAACGGCACGCCCTGCAGGTGGCCCTTCAGGTCGTAGGACCACTGGTGGTAGGGGCAGACGAACTCCCGGGTGTTGCCCAGGCTGTGGCGGCAGAACTCCGCGCCCCGGTGGGCGCAGCGGTTCTCGAAGACGTGGATGCTGCCGTCCTCGGCGCGCGAGACCACCACGGGCGTGTCGCCGACGTAGGAGCGCTTGAAGTCACCGGGCTCGGGAATCTCGGCCTCCAGCGCCACATAGTTCCAGGAGCGGCCCCGGAAGATCCGTTCCATCTCGCGGGCGTAGACGGCCTCGCTGGTGTAGACCCAGTCGGGGATGAAGTGCAGCGCGTCTTCGGGCCAGACGCACTGGTCCAGCGGCAGTTGCTTGGACTGCGCCGTTCGGTTGAGCAAGGCGTGGGTGCTGTGCATGGGAAGTCTCCGTCAGGGATGGCTCGCGGGGGAAGTGGCTGTGGCGGTGGCGGCGGACTGGAGCAGGGCGCGCACCTGCTGGCGCAGGGGCGTGCCGGTGTCGCACAGCGCCACGGGATCGCAGGCGGTCCCGGCATCCACCAGCGGCCTGAGCGCGCGCAGATCGCCGCCTGCGTTGACGGCGATGGCATGCAGGATCCGGCCGGCGTCGCTGGCGCCCAGCAGCAGGAACCTGGGGGCCTGGACACCATCGCCAGGCTCGCGGCGGCACCGGTAGGTCAGCCCGGGCACGGGCAGGCCCAGCATCTGCAGGTTGCAGCCGAACTGGTCGCTCCAGAACCAGGGGGCCGACAGGCCCGGCGTGGAGACGCCGGCCATGGCGGCGGCCGCGATGCGGGCCTGTTCGTTGGCGCTTTGCCAGGACTCCAGGCGCAGCTCGGCGCCCAGGTACGGATGGAACTGGCTGGCGCAGTCGCCCGCGGCGAAGACATGGGGCGCGCTGGTCGCGCAGCGGCCGTCGATGCGGATGCCATGGTTGCCAGCATGCAGGCGGATCCCCGCGCGCCGGGCCAGGTCCACGTCGGGCTCCAGGCCGGCCGCCACGGCCACCATGTCGGCCCGCAGCACCCCGTGGCCCGCCAGCATGGCCGTGACGCCGTGGCCATCGGCATGCAGGTCGCTGACCACGGCCTCCAGGTGCAAGTCCACACCGGCGCCCTGCGCGCGCTGGCGCAGCCATTGCGAGAACACGGGCGGCACGGCGCGCGCCAGCAGGCGCGGCGCGCTTTCCAGCACACGGACCTGCAGCCCCATGCCGCGCGCGGTCGAGGCCAGCTCCAGCCCCAGGAAGCCGCCGCCCACGATGAGCAGGGACCGGTGCCGCAGCAAGTCCTCGCGCAGCCGCGCGGCATCCTGCGCGGAGCGCAGATAGTGCACGCGCGGCGTGCCCGCGGGCAGCTGCGGCAGGCCGCGCGCCCGGCCTCCGGTGGCGATCAGGCACTGGTCATAGCCGATGCGGCGGCCGTCGGCCAGCCGGGCCTGGCGCGCCGCCACATCGAGGTCGGTGACCGCCAGGCCCGCCAGCCGTTCGATGCGCTGCGCCTCGTAGAACCCGGCCGGGTGCACAGCGATCGCGTCCGGCGCCACATCACCGGACAGCATGCCCTTGGACAGCGGGGGGCGCTCATAGGGCGGCCCGGCCTCGGCCCCCACCAGGACGATGCGGCCCTCGAATCCGAACGAGCGCAGGCACGCCGCCGCCGTGGCGCCGGCCTGGCCCGCGCCGACGATGAGGAGGGGCCGGTCGGTGGTCCGGTCGGTGGTCCGGTCGATAGCCCGGTCCATGGCGGCCATCACGCCTGCACCAGGACATCGGCGCCCTCGACGCGCACCGGATAGACACGGATCGGCTGCGATGCCGGCGCGCACAGCGCCTGTCCGCTGCGCAGGTCGAAGCGCGCCTGGTGCAGCGGGCATTCCACGCAGCCGTCCTCCACATAGCCCTCGGACAGCAGTGCGTACTGGTGCGTGCACACGTTGTCCGTCACATGGAAGGCGCCCGCGCTGCGGAAAAGCGCCAGCTGAAGCTCGCCGACACGGATGGCCAGGGCTTCATCCTCACCCAGCTGGTCGGTGGTCGCGATCTTGGTCCAGGTCATGTTCTGTCCTTTTCTGCCCATGAGTTAATTTCAGTGTACTGATCAAATAAAAGCAGGAACTAGGTACTTTCCTGAAGAACACCACACTGTGCAGCTTCATTTTTGCAACGCACAAAACATCTGGCCGTGCGGAATTTCAGAGGGAAATTTTCAAAATTCCACAGGTTCCACGGCATCCGGCCCCATCTGGAAGTAAGGGAAAGCACTTGCCACCATCTGCATTGACTACGCAAAATTCATTCAGTACGCTGATCACATAAGCCCAACCCATCCCGACCTACGGCCCAGGGCAGGCCGGCCCCACACCCAGGGAGTTCCCATGCAGCGACGCAGCCTGATCCACCACTCCGCCCTTGCCGGTCTCGCGGGCCTTGCCGGCGCGGCCTCGGCGCCGGCGGCCCTGGCACAGACACCTGCCCGGGCATCGGCCAGCGTCAAGTGGCGCATGTCCACCAGCTGGCCCAAGAGCCTGGACACCATGTACGGCTCGGCCGAGCACCTGTGCAAGCGCGTGGCCGAGCTGACCGAGGGGAGGTTCCAGATCCAGTGCTTTGCCGGCGGCGAGATCGTGCCGCCCGCGCAGAACATGGAGGCCGTGGGCAGCGGCACCATCGAGTGCAACCATGTGCTGGCCTCGGCCTTCATCGGCAAGAACACGGCCGTGGCCTTCGACACGGGCCTGCCCTTCGGTCTGAACGCGCGCCAGCACAACGCCTGGATGCAGTTCGGCGGCGGCATGGAGCTGCTGCGCGAGATGTACCGCAAGCAGGGCATCGTGAACCTGGTCTGCGGCAACGTGGGCGTGCAGATGGGCGGCTGGTACCGCAAGCCCATCAAGAGCGTGGAGGACCTCAAGGGCCTGAAGATGCGCATCGGCGGCATCGGCGGCATGGTCATGTCCAGGCTGGGCGCCGTGCCGCAGCAGATTCCCGCGGCCGACATCTATCCCTCGCTGGAGAAGGGCACCATCGATGCCGCCGAGTGGATAGGCCCCTACGACGACGCCAAGCTGGGCCTGCAGAAGGTGGCGCAGTACTACTACGCGCCCGGCTGGTGGGAGGGCAGCGCCTCGATCACGGCCATGGTCAACGCCAAGGCCTGGGATGCGCTGCCGACGGCCTACCGGGCGGCCTTCGAGTGCGCGGCCAACGAGCAGACCGTCAAGATGCTGGCCGACTACGACTTCCGCAATCCCGAGGCACTCAAGCGCCTGGTGGGCCAGGGTGCCAGGCTGTCGTACTTTCCGCGCCCCGTGATGGATGCCGCGTTCAAGGCATCCGGCGAGCTGCTCGATGAGCTGGCAGCGGCCAACCCGGACTTCAAGGCCCTGCTGCCCGGCTGGCTCAAGTTCCGCCGCGACCAGGCCAGCTGGTTCCGCGTGGCCGAGGCCGAGCTGGACAACTACACCTTCGCCAGCGTCACGAAATAAGCCCCGGCGCCTGCCGCGCCGCCCGCCGAGGACCGCCCCATGACCTCCCCTTCGCCGAACGACGGCGCCCTGCCCGCCTGGGTGCGGGCCATCGACCGACTGAGCGACGGCGCCGCCGTGCTCGCCCAGTGGGCGCTGCTGGCCGCCTGCGTGATCAGCGGCGGCAATGCCATCGTGCGCTTTGCCCTGGGCACCAGCTCCAACGGCTGGCTCGAAATCCAGTGGTACCTGTTCGGCGCCGGCGTGATGCTGGGCGCGGCCCAGGTGCTGCGCATGAACGAGCATGTGCGCGTGGACCTGTTCTACGGCCGCTGGCCCGCTCGGGCCCAGGTGTGCATGGACCTGTTCGGGCTGGCCCTGTTCCTGCTGCCCGTCATGGGGCTGTTCGCCTGGCTGTCCTGGCCGCTGTTCGTGGACATGCTGCGCTCGGGCGAGTCCTCGCCCAACGCGGGCGGCCTGATCCGCTGGCCGGCCATGCTGCTGCTGCCGCTGGGCTTCGGCCTGCTGGTGCTGCAGGGCGTGGCCGAGGTCGTCAAGCGCCTGCTGTGGCTGGGCAACCGCCATCAGATGCGCACGCACTACGAGAGGCCGCTGCAATGAGCCTCGAACATTTCCCGCCCCTGATGTTCGGGGCCCTGGTCGCCATCCTGCTGCTGGGCTTTCCGGTGGCCTTCTCGCTGGCGGCGCTGGGCGTGGCCTGCGGCGGCATCGCCATCTTCATGGGGTGGTTTCCGACGGGTTTTCTGTCGGCGCTGCCGCTCAATGTGTTCGGCATCCTGTCCAACGACCTGCTGCTGGCCATTCCCTTCTTCACGCTCATGGGCTGCGTGCTGGAGCGCTGCGGCCTGGCCGAGGACATGCTGGACTCCATGGGCCAGCTGTTCGGCCCCGTGCGCGGGGGCCTGGGCTACTCGGTGATCATCGTGGGCTTCATCCTCGGGGCCATCACGGGCACCGTGGCCGGCCAGGTGATCGCCATGGCCATGATCTCGCTGCCGGTGATGATGCGCTATGGCTACAGCATGCGCTATGCGACCGGCGTGCTGTCGGCCTCGGGAACGATCACGCAGATCGTGCCGCCCTCGCTGTGCCTGATCGTGCTGGCCGACCAGCTCGGCCGCTCGGTGGGCGACATGTACAAGGGTGCCTGGGGCCCGGCCATCCTGCAGGTGCTGCTGTTCGTGCTCTACACCTTCCTGGTGGGGCGGCTGCGGCCCGGCGACGTGCCCGGCATCCCGAAGCAGGCCCGCCAGTTGCACGGCTGGGCGCTGTGGGGCAAGTGCCTGCGCGGCATCATTCCCTCGGCGTTCCTGATCTTCGCGGTGCTGGGCTCCATGGGAGGGCTGCCCGGCCTGGACACGGCCGTCGCCACGCCGACCGAGGCGGGCGCCATGGGCGCGCTGGGGGCGTTCCTGCTGGCCGCGCTGCACCGCCGCCTGAGCGGGCCGCTGCTGCGCAGCGCCATGGCGGCCACCATGCGCATGACGGCCATGGTGGTGTTCATCCTGATCGGCTCGCGCGCCTTCTCGCTGGTCTTCCAGGGGGTCAGCGGCGGCGTCTGGATCGAGGACATGCTGGCCCACCTGCCCGGCGGGCAGCTGGGCTTTCTCATCGCCGTCAACGCCTTCATCTTCTTCCTGGCCTTCTTCCTCGATTTCTTCGAGATCGCCTTCATCATCCTGCCGCTGCTCGCGCCCGTGGCGCAGAAGCTGGGCATCGACCTGGTGTGGTTCGGCGTGCTGATCTGCGTGAACATGCAGACCAGCTTCATGCACCCGCCCTTCGGCTTCTCGCTGTTCTACCTGCGCGGCATCTCCGACCAGCTGCACAAGGAAGGCAAGCTGCCGCGCAAGGTGCTGTCCAGGGACATCTACCTGGGCGCCATTCCCTGGGTGGCGATGCAGCTGGTCCTGGTGGCCATCGTGATCTTCGTGCCCCAGACCGTGACCGCCTTCCTGGACCAGGAGAAGGCCGTGGACACCGACAAGGTGCAGCTCAACTTCCAGAGCCACCAGGAAACACCGGACCCCGACCGGGAGCGCGACGACCTGTCCCGGCTTTTCGGCGGCGAGGCCAAGTGAGACCCAGTGAGAACAGCCAGCCAGGAGAACACGATGGAACACAGTCCCCATGAACAGGGCCAGGTCCAGGGCCAGGGTGTCGGCGCGCGCGTGCAGCGCAAGGAAGACGCCCGCCACCTGCACGGGCGCGGCCAGTTCGTCGCCGACATGAGCATGCCCCTGCTCAGCGAGGTGGCCTTCCTGCGCAGCCCCTTCGCCCATGCCCGCATCGTGGGCGCGCGGCTGCCGCAGGATGCCGGCGGGCGCGTGGTGCTGCGCGAGGCCATGGCCGACGCGCTGGACATCGTCGCCGACTCCACGCTGCCCAGCTACCAGTCCTCGGCCCAGCCGCCGCTGGCCAGCGGCAAGGTGCGCTTCGTCGGCGAGCCCGTGGCCATGGTGTTCGCGCCCACGCGCGCCGAGGCCGAGGACCTGGCCGAGACCGTGGAGATCGATTTCGAGGACCTGCCCGTCTATGCCGACACGGCCAGCGCGCTGGCCGCGCAGCAGGACTTCTTGCACGACGGCTGGACGCACAACCGCTTCGTCACGCTCAAGGCCGATACCTGCTTCGACGAACTGGCCCGCTGCGCCAAGCTGGTGGTGCGCCGCTCCATGGACCTGGCGCGCCACTGCATGGTGCCCATGGAGGGCAAGGCCGTGCTGGCCTGCTGGGACCACCAGGCCGACCAGCTGGTCGTCTACACCGCGACCCAGGTGCCGCACATGATCCGCACCATCCTCGCCCAATGCCTGGGCCTGCCGCAGGAGCAGGTGCGCGTCATCGCGCCCGACGTGGGCGGCGCCTTCGGCTACAAGTGCGTGCTGCAGCAGGAGGAGCTGTGCGTGGCCTGGCTGGCCAAGACCCATCGCCGGCCCTTCCGCTATCTGGAGGACCGGCGCGAGCACCTGATCGCGGGCGCCAACACCCGCGAGCACCACTACGACATGGTGGCCTATGCCGACGAGCGCGGAAAAATCCTCGCCCTGGACGCCCGCATCGTCATCGACGGCGGCGCCTACTCGGTCTGGCCCTTCACCATCGGCCTGGAGCCGGGCCAGGCCGTGGGCAACCTGCCCGGCCCCTACGCCTTTCGCGGCTACCGCTGCCTGACCGAGTGCGTGGCCACGAACAAGCCCGGCTTCGTGCCCTACCGCGGCGTGGCGCGCACCGGCGTGTGCTTTGCCATCGAGCTGACCCTGGACGCCGTGGCGCGCGCGGCCGGGCGCGAGCCCTGGGAGGTGCGGCTGGAGAACCTGGTGCAGGCCGATCAGATGCCCTATGTCAACGTCACCCGCAAGCATTTCGACAGCGGCGACTACCCGGCCAGCCTGCGCAAGGCGCACGAGATGATCGGCTTCGACGCCCTGCGCGAGCGCCAGCGGCGCGGCGAGGCCGACGGGCGGCGCATCGGCGTGGGCTTTGCCACCTATACCGAGCAATCGGCCCACGGCACCTCGGTGTTCGCGGCCTGGGGCACGCCGGTGATACCGGGCTTCGACTCGGCCACCGTGCGGCTGACGCCCGACGGCGGCCTGGAGATCCGCGTCGGCGTGCACTCGCACGGGCAGGGCATGGAGACCAGCTTCGCCCAGATCGCCCATGAGATCCTGGGCGTGGACATCGCCCGCGTGCGGCTGGTGCACGGCGACACGGGGCAGACGCCCTACTCCACGGGTACCTATGCCTCGCGCTCGCTGGTCATGTCCGGCGGCGCGGTCTCGCGCGCCTGCAAGCTGCTGGCGCCACGCCTGCTGCACATCGGCGCGCCCCTGCTCGGGGCAGGTGCGCAGGAGGTGGCGCTGGCCGGCGCGAGCGTGGTGGGACCGCAGGGCACGGTCACCATCGCCGAGATCGCCCAGGCCTGGTACCTGCGCCCCGACCGCCTGCCCGTCGACGTCGACCGCGCGGGCCTGGAGACCACGGCAGGCTTCAAGCCCGCCGTGGACACGGGCGCCTTCACCTACGCCAGCCATGCCGTGGCCGTGGCGGTGGATACCGAGACCGGCCATGTCGAGATCCTCGACTACGTGATCGTCGAGGACTGCGGCACCATGGTCAATCCGCTCATCGTCGAAGGCCAGACCTATGGCGGCGTGGCCCAGGGCATAGGCACGGCCCTCTACGAGGAAACGCCCTACGACGGCAACGGCCAGCCGCTGGCCTCCACGCTGGCCGACTATATGCTGCCCGGCGCCACCGAGGTGCCGCGCATGCGCATACACCACTTCGAGACGCCATCGCCGCACACCGAATTCGGCGCCAAGGGCATGGGCGAAGGCGGCGCCATCGCGCCGCCGGCCGCCATCTTCAACGCCGTGAACGACGCCATCCGGGGCCTGGGCGCCGAGGTCTCGCACACGCCGCTGACGCCGCGCCGCCTGCTGCAGGCGCTGGAGCGGGCGCAGGCGCACAAGGCCCAAGGCCTCCAGGCCGCGTGAAGGAGCCAGGATGAAAGCAGCACTTTTCGAATACATCCGCCCCGCCACGCTGGACGAGGGCCTGCAGCACCTGGCAGACACGCCGGGCGCCAAGGCCCTGGGCGGCAGCCAGTCCCTGGGCCCCATGCTCAACCTGCGGCTGGCCCGGCCCCGGGCCGTGGTCGATATCGCGGCCTTGCCGCAGATGCGCGAGGTCACGGTCTCGGGTTCCGGGCGGGGCGCCACCATCCGCATCGGCGGCGCCGTGACGCATGCCGAGATCGAGGACGGCATCCACGCGCCGCTGCGCGGCACGCTGCTGCAGTCGGTGGCAGGCGGCATCGCCTACCGGGCCATCCGCAACCGGGGCACCGTGGCCGGCAGCCTGGCCCATGCGGACCCGGCCGCCGACTGGGTGCTGGCCATGACGGCGCTGGCCGCCCGGCTCGAACTGCGCTCGGCCGGCGGTGCGCGCATGCTGCCCATGGAAGGCTTCATGCAGGGTGCCTACACCACCGCGCTGGCGCCCGGCGAACTGATCGCCGCCATCCACGTGCCGCGGCTGGACGCCAGCGCGCGCTGGGGCTATGCCAAGTTCTGCCGCAAGACCGGCGAGTTCGCCGAAGCCAGCTGCTGCGCCGTGTTCGATCCGCCGCGCGGTTTCGCGCGCGTGGTGATCGGCGCGCTGGACGGTGCACCCCGGCCCTTGCCGGCCATCGCCGCGCTCGTGGCCGCCTCCGGCGCCCTGCCGTCCAGGGCACGCATCGGCGAGGCCGTCGCGGCCTCGGCCCCGTCCAAGGATGCCATCGACCGCCAACTGATCGCCACCGCCGTGCTGCGCTGCCTCGAACAGGCACTGGGGCAGACACCGCGAACGGCATCCGGCCTGGAGAAGCAGCCATGACCGCCGTCACCATCACCCTCAACCACCAGCCCCTGAGCTGCGATGTCGCGCCCCGCATGCATCTGGCGGACTTCGTGCGCGAAGAAGGCCGGCAGACCGGCACCCACCTGGGCTGCGAGCACGGCGTCTGCGGCGCCTGCACGGTGCTGCTGGACGGCCAGCCCGTGCGCTCGTGCATCAGCTTCGCGGTCGCCTGCGACCGCCAGGCCGTGACCACGGTCGAAGGCCATGGCGACGACCCGGTGATGGCGCTGCTGCGCCCTGCGTTCTCGCGCCACCACGCGCTGCAATGCGGCTTTTGCACGCCCGGCATGCTGGC
Source organism: Comamonas sp. (assembly GCA_041984925.1). GTDB lineage: Bacteria > Pseudomonadota > Gammaproteobacteria > Burkholderiales > Burkholderiaceae_C > Comamonas. Next base: position 151,844 of record JBHIXF010000001.1, on the reverse strand, counting down.
GACCGCGCGCGACATCGTGCTGCGCTTTCCGGACGCGGACGAAGACCTGGTGCGCGTCGAACTCTCGGGCAACCTGTGCCGCTGCACGGGCTACATGGGCATCGTCAACGCGGTGCTGGACGTGCTCGGCCAGTGCCGGGGCGATGGCGTGCCCGCCGTCTCGGCGCTGCGTGCCGCCCAGCCGCGCGTGTTCCGCCAGGCCCCCGCCCTGGGCGGGGGCGATGCGCCCTTCCAGACCTTCCAGGCCACGGACACGGGCCTGCTGCCCGAGGCGCAGGCCCTGCCCGGGCCATCCGTGCAGGCAGCGGGTGCGCAAGCTGGCGCCGAAGTCAAGGGAGGCACCCGCATCCAGGGCCGCTTCACCGTGCCCTACCCCGTGCAGGCCGTCTGGCAGTTCATGGCCGACCTGCCGGCCGTGGCAGGCTGCCTGCCGGGCGCCGAGCTGGCCGAGCAGACGGGCGACCGCATCAAGGGCCGCGTGGCCATACAGCTCGGCCCCATGTCGGCCAGCTTCAACGGCGCGGCCCGCCTGGAGCGCGACGAGGCCGCGCGCTCGGCCACGCTCAGGGGCGCGGGCCAGGACTCGGTCAGCCAATCGCGCGCCAACGGCGATGTCGCCTACCGATTGGTCGAGGTCGATGCCACGACGACCCGCGTGGAGGTCGATCTGCTCTATTCCCTGCAAGGCCCGCTGGCGCAGTTCTCGCGCTCCGGCCTGGTCAAGGACTTCGTGGCCCGGCTGATCCAGGAGTTCGGCCACAACGTGGCCCTGCGCATGGACCCGGACCGCGCACCCGGCGAGCCCCTGCCCGCCACCCGGCTCAATGCCTTCGGCCTGGGCCTGTCGGTGCTGTGGTCGCGCCTGAAGCGGCTTTTCCAGCGCAGCGATTGACTCCCATCCCTGTCAGGAGACCTCCAATGCAAAGCCCCCTCACCCGCAGGGCCGCCGGCCTGGCGCTGGCCGGCCTCGGCCTGGCACTTTCGGCCCCCGCCACGGCCCAGCCGCCGGAAAAGATCAAGGTGCGCATGGACTGGACGCCCTGGGGCGTGCAGGCCGCCATGCACCTGGCCCAGCACAAGGGCTGGTTCAAGGCGGCGGGCCTGGACGTGCAGCTCGAGGACGGCAATGGCTCGGTGACCACGGTGCAGATCGTGGGCGGCGGCGACCAGTTCGACGTCGGGCATGCCGCGCTGGCCTCGATGATGATCGCGCGCGACAAGGGCCTGCCCGTCAAGGCCATCGCGGTCTTCGCCCGCCTCAGCGACATCGGGCTGCTGGTGCCGCGCGACGGCGGCATCCGGGGCCCCGGCGATCTCAGGGGCAGGAAGGTGGCCTATACCGCCGGCTCGCTGGAGGCGCCCTTCATCGACGCCTTCCTGGCGGCGGGCAGGCTCAGGCGCGGCGACCTCGAACTGGTCAACATCGATGCGGCCGGCAAGGCCGCCTCCTATGCGGCGGGCCGTGCCGACGCGGCCTTCTCGACCATCCCCTTCTTCCTGCCCGTGGTGTCGCAGACGCGGCCCTCCCAGGCCATCCGCTTCGCAGACCACGGGCTGAACATGCCCAGCTTCGGCCTGTTCGCCACCGAAGCGCGCATCGCTGCGCGCCGCGAGCCCATCGCCCGCTTCACCAGCATCGTCGCGGCCACCTGGCTGTACATCTACAGCGGCCACGAGGACGAGGCCGTCGAGGCCCTGATCGCGCAGCGGCCCCAGGCGCGGCTGGACAAGGCCGTGCTGCGCGGCCAGATCCAGGCGCTCAGGGGCTTCTTCCAGTTGCCGCCACCGGCCGGCCAGCTGCTGGGCACGCCGGTCGCATCGGACTTCAGCGCGGCGGTGAAGACGCTGGCCGATGCGGGCCTCATCAAGACCATCAAGGACGGCAACGCTTTCTTCGCACCCGGCCTGGTCCGCCCTGCACCGGAGGTGCCGAAATGAAGCACCCCCTGAGTCGCTTCGCGCCTTCCCCCTCTCCTTCGGGAGGGGAACGACAGCATCGCTGCGGGGCGGCCCTTGCTTGCTGTCCCTGGCCTGGGCCGCGTCGCTTCACGGAACACGCCCTGGAGAACTGAGATGAGTTCATCGACCATCACCGCGCACGACGTGCGCAAGCTCTATCCGGGCGAGCCGCCGCTGACCGCGCTGGACGGCATCTCGCTGGACATCCGCGCGGGCGAGTTCGTCAGCATCCTCGGGCCCAGCGGCTGCGGCAAGAGCAGCTTTCTGCGCTGCATCGCGGGCCTGGAGGAGATCAGCGCGGGCCGCCTTCTGGTGGACGGCCGCGCGGTGGCCGGCCCCCCGGACCATGTCGGCATGGTGTTCCAGCGCGACGCGCTGCTGGAATGGCGCACCATCGAGCGCAACATCCTGCTGCCCATCGAATTCGCGCGCAAGCCGCTGGCCGCCTACCGGCAGCCCCTGCGCGAGCTGCTGCGGCTGGCCGGGCTGTCCGACTTCGGCGGCAAGTACCCGCGCCAGCTGTCGGGCGGCATGCGCCAGCGCGCCGCGATCTGCCGCGCGCTGATCGACCAGCCGCGCCTGCTGCTGATGGACGAGCCCTTCGGCGCGCTGGATGCGCTGACCCGCGACCAGATGAATGCCGAGCTGCAGCGCATCTGGCTGGAGACGCGCAACACCGTCGTCTTCGTGACCCATGGCATCGCCGAGGCCGTGTTCCTGGCCGACCGCGTGGTCGTGTTCTCGCCCCGGCCCGGGCGCATCGCCGACATCATCGACATAGACCTGCCCAGGCCGCGCCCGCTGGCCGTGCGCGAGACGCCCGAGTTCGGGCGCCACACCCAGCGCATCCGCGCCCTGTTCCAGCAGATGGGCCTGATCAGCGAAGCGCCGGGACGGATCGACGAAGGAGTGGCCGCATGACACCCCAGGAACACCCCGCCCGGCGCTGGCTGCTGGGCACGCTGTCGATGGCCCTCTTCCTGATCGCCTGGGAAGCCCTGGTGCACCTTCTGGAGATCAAGCCGATCACGCTGCCGCCGCCCACGGCCGTGCTGGCCGAACTGTGGGGCGAATGGCATTTCTACCTGGGCCACGCGGCCTATACGCTGCTCACCACCCTGGCGGGCTTCGTGCTCGCGGCCCTGGCCGGCGTGCTGCTGGCCACGCTGCTGGTGGGCTCGCGCCTGTTCGAGCACACGGTCTACCCCCTGATCATCGGCCTGAACAGCGTGCCCAAGGTGGCCATCGCCCCGCTGTTCGTGATCTGGCTGGGCACGGGCTCCGAGCCCAAGATCGCCATCGCCTTCCTGATCGCGGTGTTCGCCGTCATCGTGGATTCCGTGCACGGCCTGCGCTCGGTGCCCGGCGACGTGCTGGACCTGGGGCGGGTGCTCAAGGGATCGCGGCGCGACTTCTTCTTCAAGGTCCGGCTTCCGGGCGCACTGCCGTCGATGCTGGCAGGCATGAAGGTGGCCATCTCGCTGGCGCTGGTGGGCGCCATCGTCGGCGAATTCGTGGCCTCACAGCGCGGCCTGGGCTATGTCATCCTGAGCGCGCAGGGCACCTTCGACACCCCGCGCGTCTTTGCCGCCGTGGTGATCCTGGCCTTCATGGGCCTGGGCCTGTACGGCGCGCTGGCCTGGGCGGAGCGCAGGTTCACGGCCTGGCGCTAGCTGCGCCCGTCTCGGACCGGCAAAGCGGCCCCTGGCCACCCGGCCGCGCTCATCGCGCTCATGGACAAGGCGTGGAGAACGCGAGAGCCGAGCCTTGCCGTTGCCCCCCAGCCTGCGGCATCCGTGCGCGCACGGCCAAGCCAGCGCACGCGGAAGTTTTCAAGTTCGGCGGCGATGGGTTAGCCTCGCTTCATGCGCTCGCATCGGGGGAAGGCAATGACGGTCACGAACAGCAAGCTGCCCATCAATCTGGACGATCTGCTGCGCCAGCGCACGGTCGAGGGCGAGCGCATCGAATACAAAACCGGCTGGAATCCGGATGCCATCATCCGAACGCTGTGCGCCTTCGCCAACGACTTCGAGAACCTGGGCGGTGGATATGTGGTCATAGGCCAGGACTGCGATGCCAACGGCCAGCCCATGTTCCCGCCGATCGGCTTGCCCGGCAACCAGCTCGACAAGATCCAGCGTGAACTGCTGGCGCATTGCCAGTTGATCCAGCCGCCTTACTTTCCCGTGTCGAGTATCGAACGGGTCGAAGGCCGCAACCTGTTCGTGCTGTGGGCACCCGGCGGCCAGACGAGACCCTACAAGGCGCCGGAAGCCGTCACCGCCCACAGGAAAACATGGCGCTACTACATCCGCCGCTACAGCAGCACGGTCGAAGCCAAAGGCGACACCGAACAGGAATTGCTGGGCTTGGCGGCCAAGCTGCCATTTGACGACCGCTTCAACCAGGCAGCGCGTGTCGATGATCTGTCCACCCCCCTGATGCTGGGCTTTCTGGAAGAGGTGGGCAGCGCGCTGGCGACGGATGCACCCACATTTTCCGCCGAGGCGTTGGGCCGGCAGATGAACGTGGCGGGCGGCCCCGTCGAATCGCCGTGGCCCAAGAACGTGGGCCTGTTGTTCTTCAACGAGACACCGGACAAGTTCTTTCCCGGCGTGCAGATTGACGTGGTGTGGTTCCCCGAGGGCGCGGGCGGCAATCGTTTCGACGAGAAGATCTTCAAGGGGCCGCTGGCGCGGATGACGCGCGAGGCACTGAGCTACATCCAGCGCAACTACCTGCACGAAACGATCATCAAGCATCCGGATCGCGCGCAAGCCACTCGGCTGTGGAACTATCCCTATGCCGCCATCGAGGAGGCCGTGGTCAACGCGGTCTATCACCGCTCCTACGAGGAGCGCGAGCCTATCGAGGTACGGATCAGCCACGATGAATTCGTCGTGGTGAGCTACCCTGGCCCGGACAGGTCCATCCGCATGGAAGACCTGAAGGCAGGCCGTGCCGTCAGCCGCCGCTACCGCAACCGGCGCATCGGCGCACCGGCGCATCGGCGAGTTCTTCAAGGAACTGCAGATGACCGAGGGACGCTCCACCGGCATTCCGAAAATTCTGAAGGAAATGGCCACCAACGGCTCGCCCGCGCCACTCTTCGAGACGGACGATGAGCGGCTGTCGTTCGTGATCCGTCTGCCCCGCCATCCTTTGTCGCTCGTACCCCAGGAGGAAGTCACCGGGGAAGTCACCGGGGAAGTCACCGGGGAAGTGGAGCGCCTGCTGCGGGTTCTGGTTGCCGATATGTCCCGGCAACAGTTGCAGGAGGGATTGGCACTCCGGCATGAGGATCATTTCCGCAAGGCCTACCTGCAGCCGGCCCTCGGGGCCGGACTGGTGGAAATGACGCTGCCCGACAAGCCGCGCAGCAGCAAGCAACGCTACCGGCTGACGGCCATCGGCCGGCAATGGCTGCAAGCGCATCCCGGCAGAAACGGAGCCTGATCCCCCCGCCTGGCTACAGCGCCGGCCCGTTGAAGGCCTGGATGTTTCACCGCGGGTGTCTGCTCACTGCGCCAGCAATGCCATCGTGCCCAGGCTGGCGGACGCCAGCGACCGGCCCGCCCGCGCCACGATGCCGACCGGCCGCGAGACCGCGGGCTGCACCAGCGGCACGGCAGCCAGGCCCTGCATGTCGACCATGCCCAGCGCCAGTTCCGGCAGCGCCGCAATCCCCAGCATGCCGGAAAGGATTTCCTCTTGCTAAGCCGCCTATCTGCCCAGGGACACACCCCAGTCCGTGGTGCAGCAGTTCAACCAATGGCTGCGCATGGCGTAGGCCACGCCCGCCGTCGCCAGCCACCTGCGCAAGACCAGCAGCGAACTGGCGCTGGGCACCCCGGGCGAGGGCCTGGCCCGCCTCCATTGCGAGCCCCAGTCCCCGTGGCGCTGCCCGGCAAGCGCAGCAGCGCATGCCCAGCTGTATTCATCCGCAGACCCGGCAGCCAGGCGGATGCCAGCCAGCGTCCTCCTCCGTCCCCATGGCCGCCGCGATGGTTTCCCTGTCTCGCGCGCCAATCTCGATCAATCCATAGCGCAGTTGATAGCCCCAATTCCGGCGATCGGCAGTGAAGTCCAAGATTTCCAGCAAGGGCGCGATGGGCTGCTCACGGGCGGCCAGCCAATGCACGTCACGACGCCAAGGGACAAATCCGTTGCCCATATCGAAAGAGTAGGCGCTGCCATCCGCCACACGGCCAATGGCCGTCAGCGACTGCAGGCGATCCTTGCCTCCGAAGAAGGTGCTTGGCGAGTAATAGATCACCCAGTCATCAGGGCACAGTCGCCGCAGTGGAACAGCCTTGCCATGGCAGACCTGCATGAAGCCTTCGGCACGGCCCCTGCGGACATGCTCCGCCGAGGCCACAGCCAGCCAATTGCGTGTATTCATATGCCTATGACTCGGGCATCGAAATTTCAGCCAGCCGTTTCAGGCTCGCCAAAACATCTGCGAAATCCGAAGTCACCATCGGCCCGAATGCGGCAGCGCCAGGACCGGTGATTTCTGTGGCGTAGATGATTCTTGTGTTCCCCGAGGGCAGGGAAACCAGTCGGTGGCTGACCACGATCCGCGTGTTGTCCACCATCGTTTCATCCGTGAATGATTCGCCGGGGATGACCTCGATCAATGTACTGTGCAGGGCATCCTGTCCAGTGGGCGTCATCGTGAACGTGGAGCCCGCCTCGAAGGGGCCATGAGTTTCAATGGCTTCGATGCCGGCATTCCATTTTTTCCAGCCGGCGATGTCTGCAAACAAATCCCAAACACGGCGGGCGCAAGCCGATGTCTCAATAAATTCCTCATGTGTCCACATGGAGCATCTCTGGTTGACGATGAATGAGCGCAAAAATCGATGCGCCCGACGTTCGTGATGCTAGGAAGTGCCACTGCCAATTTCTGTCAGCAGCGAGGTAGCCGGCTTCAACGAGAAAGGGCGCCGAAGCGCCCTTTCTCCTGATCTGCCCGCCTCATGGCAGGCGCCATCAGTGCTGCAGGATCTTGTTGAGGAATTCCTTGGTCCGGGGCTGGCGTGCCTCGGGGTTGCCGAAGAATTCGTCCTTGGAGCAGTCCTCCAGGATCTTGCCGCCCACGTCCATGAAGATCACGCGGCTGGCCACCTTGCGGGCGAAGCCCATTTCGTGGGTCACGCACATCATGGTCATGCCTTCGTTGGCCAGGCCGATCATCACGTCCAGCACTTCACCGACCATTTCGGGGTCCAGCGCCGAGGTGGGTTCGTCGAACAGCATCACGATGGGGTCCATGGACAGCGCGCGCGCAATGGCCACGCGCTGCTGCTGGCCGCCCGACAGCTGGCCCGGGAACTTGTCCTTGTGCGCCGTCAGGCCCACGCGGTCCAGCATCTTCAGGCCGCGCGTCTTGGCGTCGGAAGGGTTTCGGCCCAGCACCTTGACCTGGGCGATGGTCAGGTTCTCGGTCACCGACAGGTGAGGGAACAGCTCGAAGTGCTGGAACACCATGCCCACGCGGCTGCGCAGCTTGGGCAGGTTGGTCTGGGGATCGTGCACGGCCACGCCATCCACGAAGATCTGGCCCTTCTGGAAGGGCTCCAGCGCGTTGATGGTCTTGATCAGCGTGGACTTGCCCGAGCCCGAAGGGCCGCAGACCACCACGACCTCACCCTTCTGGATGTTGGTGGAGCAGTCGGTCAGCACCTGGAAGCTGCCATACCACTTGGAGACGTTCTTGAGTTCAATCATTGGTTCACTCCGACTCGTGTCAGTTGTCCATCGCCGCGCCGGCAGGGGGCGTGGTCATAGCGGTGGGACGGCCAGCAAGGGCCGCCCCGCAGCCAAGGCCGTCGTCCCCCCTCAAGGGGGAAGGCGCGAAGCGACTCAGGGGGTGGTGTTTCATCGGATGATCGCGATCTTCTTGTGCAGGCGCTTGACTGCCCACGACAGCGAGTAGCACAGCACGAAATAGGTCACGCCAGCGGCCAGATAGGATTCGATGGGACGGCCGTAGTTCTTGCCGGCCACCTCGAAGCCCTTGAGCATGTCGTAGGCGCCGATGGCGTAGACCAGCGACGTATCCTGGAACAGGATGATGGTCTGGGTCAGCAGCACCGGCAGCATGTTGCGGAAGGCCTGGGGCAGCACCACGAGGCGCATGTTCTGGCCATAGGTCATGCCCAGGGCCTGGCCCGCGAAGACCTGGCCACGCGGGATGGACTGGATGCCCGCGCGCATGATCTCGCTGAAGTAGGCCGCTTCGAAGGCGATGAAGGTGATGATGGCCGAGGCCTCGGCGCCGATGGGGCGGCCGATGAGCATGGGCATCAGCAGGAAGAACCACAGGATCACCATCACCAGCGGAATGGAGCGCATGCCGTTGACGTAGATGGTGGCGGGCACATCCAGCCACTTCTTGCCCGACAGGCGCATCAGCGCCAGCAGCGTGCCGAAGAGCACGCCACCGATCGTGGCGATGATGGTCAGCATGATGCTGAAGTACAGCCCTTTCAGCACGAAGTTGCTGAACAGGTCCCAGGTGAAGAACGACCAGTCGATTTGCAGGTTCATGTCAGTGTCCTCCGCCGCTGGCAGCGATCAGGCCCGGGACGCGCGAGCGCTTCTCGATGAAGGCCATGATGCGGTTGATGGCAAAGGCGGAGACCACGTACAGCCCGGTGACGGCCAGGTAGATCTCGATGCCGCGCGAGGTTTCCTCCTGCGCCTGCATGGCGAACATGGTCAGCTCGGCCACGGACACGGCGAAGGCCACGGACGAGTTCTTGAACACGTTCATGGTCTCGCTGGTCAGCGGCGGGATGATGATGCGGAACGCCATGGGCAGCAGCACGTAGCGGTAGTACTGGAACGTGGTGAAGCCCAGCGCCATGCCCGCGTAGCGCTGGCCGCGCGGCAGCGCCTGGATGCCCGAGCGCACCTGCTCGGCGATACGCGCCGAGGTGAAGAAGCCCAGCGCCAGCACCACGAGCACGAAGCCCGGCAGCGACTTGAGCGCAGGGAAGATGGACGGCACGACGTGGTACCACATGAAGATGTGGACCAGCAACGGAATGTTGCGGAACAGCTCGACCCAGGCATTGCCCAGCCGCACGATCCACGGCCGGTCGGGCAGCGTGCGCAGCGTGCCGATCAGCGACCCCACGATCAGCGCGATCAGCAGGGACAGCAACGACACGGAAATGGTCCAGCCCCAGGCCGACAGCATCCAGTCGAGGTAGGTGATGTCGCCGTTCTTGCCGAAGCAGCTTTGACCGACCTCTTGGGTAATGGTGTCCTGGCAGAACACCTGCCAATCCCAACTCATAGGAGCACCCCTTTATTCAAAATCCGAAATGCGCGCCACGGGCAAACCGGGCGCCGCAACAAAAAACGCCCCTTCCAACCGCATGGCAGAAGGGGCGGCATTCAGCTGGTGCTTACTTGACTTCGTAGGACTCCATGGGCTTGTCGTTGGGGTGGGACCAGGCTTCCTTGGTGGCTTCCGACAGCGGCAGGCCGACCTTCACGTTGGCCGGGGGAATCGGCTGCATGAACCACTTGTCGTACAGCTTGGCCAGCGAGCCGTCGGCGATCTGGCGCTTGATGGAGTCGTCCACGGCCTTCTTGAAGGCGGGGTCGTCCTTGCGCAGCATGCAGGCGATGGGCTCGACCGACAGGGTTTCGCCGACGATCTTGTAGTCGGCAGGCGCCTTGGACTTGGAGATGTTGGCGGCCAGGATGGAGCCGTCCATGATGAAGGCGTCGGCGCGGCCGGTCTCCAGCATCAGGAAGCTGTCGGCATGGTCCTTGCCCATGACTTCCTTGAAGGTCAGGCCGTCGGCGCGCTTGTTCTTGCGCAGGGTCTGCACCGAGGTGGTGCCCGTGGTCGTGACCAGGGTCTTGCCGTTGAGGTCCTTGATGCCGGTGATGCCGGAGTTGGCCTTGACGGCGATGCGCACTTCCTCCACGTAGGTGGTGACGGCGAAGGCCACTTCCTTCTGGCGGGCCAGGTTGTTGGTGGTGGAGCCGCACTCGATGTCCACGGTGCCGTTGGTCACCAGGGGGATGCGGTTCTGCGAGGTCACGGGCTGGTACTTGATGTCCAGCTTGGCCAGGCCCAGCTGCTTCTGGATGTCGGCCAGCACGCGCTCGCCCATCTCGGTGTGGAAGCCCACGTACTTGCCATTGCCCAGCGTGTAGCCCAGGCCCGAGGATTCACGCACGCCCAGCGTGACGCTGCCGCTGGACTTGATCTTGGCCAGGGTGTCGCCAGCCTGGGCGAACGCGCTGCCTGCAGCCAGGGCGGTCACGGCGATGGCCAACAAATGCTTCTTCATAGGGATCTCCTGAGATGGGAACGAAAACGGTCTTGATGAGGACGGTCGGGCCGCCTTTTGGGCCGGCCCGCACTATCAACGATGTGACACATATTGTGCAATCACGGACGGTGCCAACGCATCGATGCGTGCTAGGGCTTTCCTGCACATCAGCCAGATTCCTACAAGCAACTGCCGTGCCACCACACGCCATCGCTGCCCGCCAAAACCTGCCGACGGGCTTGCGCGCCGCATGTTTGCTGTGCGCGCACTCTAATGCCATGGCCTCTCGGCGAGCCAATGCCGTTTGCAGAACGCTTTATGCATCGCTTGCATAATAGGTGTTTACCCTAGGCATAACCCGCCCACCGACTCGGGCTCTCCGGACGCAAAAAAGGGGCTGTCAAGCCCCTTTTTGTTCCAATTCGTCGCAGCCACGCGTTCAGCCGATGGTTTCGCCCTGCTCCAGCAGGAAGTTCCACAGTGCGCCGGCCACGCCTTGGGGAGCGTCCTTGGCGGCCGGCTTTTCCCGGTAGGCACGCACCTCCATGTCCATGCGGAAATGGTCGTCGCCCGCAGGCGCGGCGCTGACCAGACGGCCCGCCTCCAGCTCGTTGCGCACGGCGCTGAACGGCAGGAAGGCCACGCCATGGCCTTCGAGCGCCATGGCCTTGAGGCCTTCGGCCATGTCGGTCTCGTAGACGCGCTCCAGGTGCACGGCCTCGCCCGACTCCTTGAGGATCAGCTCGGTCACGCGCCCCAGGTAGGCGCCCGGCGCATAGCCCAGGTAGGGCAGGGGCTGGCCCTGGCGCCCGGGCAGCAGGTGCATGGGCTGTCCGTCGGCGTCGGGACGCGTGTAGGGTGCCAGCACCTCATGCCCCAGGCTGACCATCTCGTAGCGCGCGGGATCGAGCTGGAAAGGCTGGGAGGGGTGGAAGTAGGCGATCAGCAGGTCGCAGCCGCCTTCGACCAGCCGCATCACCGCATCATGCACATTGAGGGCGAACAGCCGGCTGCGGAAAGGTCCGAACTTGGCCTGCACGCTGGAGACCCAGTTGGGAAAGAAGGTGAAGGCCAGGGTGTGCGGCACGGCAAAGCCCACCATGCCCTTGCCTGCGCTGACATGGGCACGCAGCATGGTGCGCGTGCTCTGCAGCGACTGCAGCATCTCCAGCGCCTGGTCGTACATGGTCTTGCCGGCAGGCGTGAGCCGGGTCGGGTAGGAGCTGCGGTCCACCAGGTCGGTCCCGGCCCAGGCCTCCAGGGCCTGGATGCGGCGCGAGAACGCGGGCTGGGTCACGTGGCGCAGCTGGGCCGAGCGGCTGAAACTGCGTGTTTCAGCGAGGCTGACGAAATCTTCTAGCCATTTGGTTTCCATGGGCGCCATTATCCGCCGTGATGGAAGGCACCCCCTGAGCGGCTACGCCGCTTCCCCCTCTCTCTCCGGGAGGGGGACGGCACCCTCGGTGCGGTGCGGTGCGGTGCGGTGCGGTGCGGTGCGGTGCGGGGCGGCGCGGCGCGGCCGGCATAGGCCCTTCCTCGGTCCCTCCACGCGGGGGCGTGCCCGCATCAACGTCCCGCATGGGCCGCCACACTGAGGAAACCGCCATCTGATGCGGCGCTCGTATGCGCACATAATGGCGCTGCGCCGCATTTACCCAATGTGACATTTTTCCCTCACGGCCCCCGGCACACGACGCCGAGGAAGCTCAGTGACTGCATCTGCCCTGCCATGTGTACTTTTCTGACTCCCCGCGTCCATGTCTTCCCCTCCCACCGAAAACGGCGCCGCTGAGACGCCTTCGCAGCCGCACGAGCCGCGCTCGCTGCGCATCGAGGACTGGCTCACCGTGGCGATCATGGCCCTGCTGGCCCTGATCACCTTCGCCAACGTGCTGGTGCGCTACTTCACCTCCTCGTCCTTCGCCTGGACCGAGGAGATCTCGGTCTTCCTGATGATCCTGCTGGCCATGGTCGCGGGCTCGGCGGCCGTGGCGCGCAATGCGCATATCCGCATCGAGTACTTCGCCGACAGCGGCAGCGCCCTGAGCCGCCGGCGCCTGGCGCGCTTCGGCACGCTGATGGTGGCCCTGCTGTTCGCCGTGATCGCCGCCCTGAGCGTGCGCGTGGTCTGGGACGACTACCGCTTCGAGGAGACTTCGCCCGGCATCGGCGTGCCGCAGTGGTGGTATTCGATGTGGCTGCCCATCTGCTCGGCACTGATCACGGCGCGCGCGCTGCAGCTGTTCAGGCGCCAGGGCCGCCCCGGCGCCTTCGAGGACGCGCCCGAGGAGCAGGCGCCATGATCGCGACCCTGCTCTTCATCGCCTTCCTGGGCCTGATGTTCCTGGGCGTGCCCATCGGCGCGGCCCTGGGCCTGGCCGGCGCCGCCGCCATCGCGCTGGCCAGCCCCGACACGCAGTGGTTCGGCCTGCTGGCCGTGCCGCAGAACTTCTACGCAGGCCTGGGCAAGTACCCGCTGCTGGCCATTCCCATGTTCGTGCTCGTGGGCTCGATCTTCGACCGCTCGGGCGTGGCGCTGCGCCTGGTGAACTTCGCCGTGGCCATCGTGGGGCGCGGCCCCGGCATGCTGCCCCTGGTGGCCATCGCCGTGGCCATGTTCCTGGGCGGCATCTCGGGCTCGGGCCCGGCCAACGCGGCCGCCGTGGGCGGCGTGATGATCGCGGCCATGGGCCGCGCCGGCTACCCGGGCAGCTTCTCGGCCAGCGTGGTGGGCGCGGCGGCGGCCACCGACATCCTGATCCCGCCCTCGGTGGCCTTCATCATCTATTCGGTGCTGGTGCCCGGCGCCTCGGTGCCGGCGCTGTTCGCCGCCGGCATGATCCCCGGCATCCTGGCCGGCGTGGCGCTGATCGTGCCGGCCGTGTGGATGTCGCGCAAGCACCGGATGGGAGCGCTGGAAGCCTCCATGCCGCGCCCGCCGTTCTGGCGCAGCCTGCGCGAGGCCTCCTGGGGCCTGGCCGCTCCGGTGCTGATCCTGGGCGGCATGCGCGCGGGCTGGTTCACGCCCACCGAGGCCGCCGTGGTCGCCGTGTTCTACGGCCTGTTCGTGGGCATGGTGATCCACCGCACCATCACGGTGCGCGACCTCTACCCCATCCTGCGCGAGGCCGGCGAGCTGTCGGCCGTGATCCTGCTGGTGGTCTCGCTGGCCGGCATCTTCGCGTTCTCGCTGTCCACGCTGGGCGTGATCGATCCCGTGGCGCAGGCCATCGTGAATTCGGGCCTGGGCGAGTACGGCGTGATGGCGCTGCTGATCCTGCTGCTGATCACCGTGGGCATGTTCCTGGACGGCATCTCCATCTTCCTGATCTTCGTGCCGCTGCTGCTGCCCATCATGCAGCACTACCACTGGGACCCGGTGTGGTTCGGCGTGATCCTCACGCTCAAGGTGGCGCTGGGCCAGTTCACGCCGCCGCTGGCCGTGAACCTGATGGTGTCCTGCCGCATCGCGGGCGTGCGCATGGAGTCCACCGTGCGCTGGGTCGGCCCCATGCTGCTGGCCATGTTCCTCGTGATGATCGCCGTGATCGCCTTCCCGCAGCTCGCTCTCTGGCTCCCCGCTCGCCTGGGCTACTGATTTCCCCACAATTGAACAAGGAGACCTTCGCAATGAAACTTCGCAGCTTCCTCGCCAGCGGCCTGGCCGCGGCCGCCGCCCTGGCCCTGTCGGCCACGCCCGTGATGGCGCAGACCCCGGCCAAGTACAAGAGCGAGTACCGCATGTCCCTGGTGCTGGGCACGGCCTTCCCCTGGGGCAAGGGCGGCGAGATCTGGGCCAACAAGGTGCGCGAGCGCACCCAGGGCCGCATCAACATCAAGCTGTACCCGGGCGTGTCCCTGATCCAGGGCGACCAGACGCGCGAGTTCAGCGCGCTGCGCCAGGGCGTGATCGACATGGCCGTGGGCTCCACGCTGAACTGGTCCCCCCAGATCAAGGAACTGAACCTGTTCGCCCTGCCCTTCCTCATGCCCGACTACGCGGCCGCCGACGCGCTCACGCAGGGCGAGCCCGGCAAGCGCCTGTTCCAGCGCCTGGAAAAGGCCGGCGTCGTGCCCCTTGCCTGGGGCGAGAACGGATACCGCGAGATCAGCAACTCCAAGCACGCCATCAAGACGCCGGCCGACCTCAAAGGCCTGAAGATCCGCGTCGTGGGCTCGCCGCTGTTCCTGGACACCTTCACCGCGCTGGGCGCCAACCCCACGCAGATGAGCTGGGCCGACGCCCAGCCCGCCATGGCCAGCGGCGCCGTGGACGGCCAGGAAAACCCGGTGTCGGTCTACATGGCCGCCAAGCTCCAGTCCGTGGGCCAGAAGCACCTGACCCTGTGGGGCTACATCAACGACCCGCTGATCTTCGTGGTCAACAAGGACATCTGGGCCAGCTGGACCAAGGAAGACCAGGACATCGTGCGCCAGGCCGCCATCGACGCCGCCAAGGAGCAGGTGGTGATCGCGCGCAAGGGCATGATCGAGGCCGACAAGCCCCTGCTCAAGGAACTGGCCGCCAACGGCGTGACCGTGACCCAGCTGTCGCCCGCCGAGCGCGAGGCCTTCGTCAAGGCCACGCGTCCCGTCTACGACAAGTGGAAGCAGCAGGTGGGAGCCGACCTGGTCGATGTGGCCGAGAAGGCGATTGCGGCACGCAAGAAGTAAACGCCCGGGGCCGATCCCCCTTGCAAGGCAAGGCCCCGCATGCGGGGCCTTGTTTATGGTGCCTGCGCCGCTTCGGCAGGCACCAGCATGGCCGTGCCCATCTCGCACAGCAGTGCCTCCAGCACCCCCGAGGCGATCAATGGCGACGCCTCCAGCGAGGCAAAGCGCACCGTGCCCAGCACGGCGCGCGTGGCCACATACAGGCGGGCGTAGGACAGCGAAGGCCCGCCCCAGCGCTGCAAGTGGGCGGCCATGCGCTCGGCGGTCTCGCGCATGGACAGGGCGATGCGCTCGTCGCCATCCTGGCGCCAGGCAAAGCGCGCCAGCTTGCGCCGCGCAGGGGTGCGCCCTGCGAAGCCGTCGACAACGCAGGCGACCACGCCACGCGCCACCGCCTCGCGCGCCAGGCCCTGTGCCGAAGCCTTGTCCAGCCAGGCCTCGATGGCCGCGATGGCCTCGCGGCGCTGGCCGTCGACCATGGCGCGGAAGATGGCCTGCTTGTCGGGGAAATACTGGTAGAGCGTGCCGATGGAGACACCCGCGCGCTCGGCGATGCGATTGGTGGTGAGTGCGGCTTCCCCCTCCTTGACCAGAATCTGAGCAGCTGCCTGCAAGATGGCCGCCACCGTGCGTTGCGCGCGGGCCTGCACAGGCTGCCTTCTATTCGAAGGAACAGATGTTTTAGGAGACGTGGACGGCATGCTGCAAAACCTGAGCCCTAAGCGAGTTTCGGGCTTCGAGTTTACGGACTACAGTGCCTTGCATCGATTCACTCATCCACAGGAACAGGAGCATCCATGCAGAAAAGCCGCTGGCCCGGAGCAAGGGTTTCATGAGCGGGCCGCAGGCCGCCGCGCTTGCCGCCGCCTTGTTCGACGCGGCCGCCGCCCTGGCCCACTTCGCCTGCATCGTCTGGGGCGCGCGTGGCCTGCGCCTGCTGGGCGCCGGCGAACGCATGGCCCGCATGGCCGAGGCCGGCCACTGGTATCCGCCGCTGGTGTCGGCAGCCATCGGCATGGTGCTGTCGCTGTTCGCCGCCCATGCCCTGGCGGGCGCAGGCATCCTGCCTCCCCTGCCCTTCATGCGCCCGGTACTGGCCGCAGCCGGCCTGCTGTTCCTGGCGCGCGCCGCGGCCTTTCCCTGGCTGAAGCCGTTGTTTCCGGAAAACAGCGACCGCTTCTGGCATGTCTCGTCCGCCATCTGCCTGGCCATGGGGCTGTTGCATCTGGCCGTCGCCATGGCCGGCCCGGTGCCACTCAGGCCGTGACGGGCGAGACCAGAGGCCTGCCCTCGAGATGGCAGCGCATGTTGGCGATGAAGCGGTCCACCGAGGCCTGCACGGCCTCGGGCGACCAGCCCGCCACATGGGGGGTGAGCACCACGGCGTCCAGGTCCAGCAATTCGGCCGGCGGCGCGGGCTCGCTTTCGTAGACGTCCAGGCCCGCGCCGGCCAGCCGGCCCTCGCGCACGGCGGCGGCCAGGGCCACGGTATCGACCACGCTGCCGCGCGCGATGTTGACCAGATGCCCTTGCGGGCCCAGCGCGTCCAGCACCTCGCCATCGATGAGATGGCGGGTTCCCGCGCCGCCCGGCGTGGCCACCAGCAGCACATCAGCCCAGCGCGCCAGCGGCAGCAGGCCGTCGAAGTAGCGATACGGCAGTTCCGGGCGCGGGCTGCGGTTGTGGTAGCCGACCTCCATGTCGAAGCCCAGCGCGCGCCGGGCGATCTTGGCGCCGATGGCGCCCAGGCCCAGGATACCCAGGCGCTTGTGCGAGACGTTGGGCGGCAGCGGCAGGGCCGTGCGCCAGACACCGTCGCGCGTGGCGCGGTCCAGGCGCACCAGTCCGCGCACCGAGGCGATCACCAGGCCCATGGCGTGGTCGGCCACGCAGTCGTCATTGGTGCCGGCGCCGTTGCCCACGGCGATGCCATGGGCCCGGGCGTGGGCCACGTCGATGTTCTCGTAGCCCGCGCCCAGGGCGCAGACCAGGCGCAATGCGGGCAGGCGCCGCATCTGCGCGGCCGACAGGCCGATGGAGCCGATGGTCAGCACGGCCTGGATGCGCGCGCCATGGGTGGCGATGGCGGCCTCACCCTGTGCGGCATCGGGCGCATAGATCAGCTCGAAGTCGGGAAAGGCCTGGGCCATCTGGCGCAGGTGGGCATCGGCGTTGAAGTTGAGGACGAGCAGGGCAGCTTGCATGGCGTGGAGCGACGGACAGGGGAAAACCCCATTGTCCGCCGCTCTGCGCTGCCAAGCCCTGAAACCTAAAGATCCAGCACCAGCCTGGACGACTTCGCGCGCGAGCAGCAGGGCAGGAACTGGTCGCAGGCGGCCTGCTCGTCCTCGGTCAGGTACATGTCGCGGTGCTCGGGCTCGCCCGAGAGCACGCGCGTCAGGCAGGTGCCGCACACGCCCTGCTCGCACGAGGTCTGCACCTCCACGCCGATGGCGGCCAGGGCCTGGACCACGGTCTGTTCGGGCGCCACGCGCACCACCTGGCCCGTGCTGGCGATCTCGACCTCGAAGCCCGCATCGCCCTCGCGCACCGCGGCCTCGCCCGCGAAGAATTCGTAGTGCAGGCGCGATTCGTCCCAGCCCGATGCGCGTGCCTGGCCCAGCGCCGCGTCCATGAAGCCCTTGGGACCGCAGACGTACAGGTGCATGTCCTGCTGCGGCCGGCCCAGCAGCGCAGCCATGTCCAGCGCTCCCTGGCCGGCTTCATCGTCCAGGTGCAGGTGCACCCGGCCGGCCCAGGGCATGGATTGCAGCAGGTCGGCAAAGGCCATGCGGTTGCGCGAGCGGGCGCAGTAGTGCAGTTCGAAGTCCGCGCCGTCGCGCGCCAGCTGCCGCGCCATGGCGAGGATGGGCGTGATGCCGATGCCGCCGGCCAGCAGCAGGTGGCGCGCGGGCCGGCCCGCGTGCAGCGCGAAAAGGTTGCGCGGCGCGCCGATGGTGATCTGCTGGCCTTCTCCGAGCTGCTCGTGCACGGCGGCCGATCCGCCGCGCGAGGCCGCGTCGCGCAGCACGCCGACCACGTAGCGCGCCGCATCGGCGGGGTCGTTGCACAGCGAGTACTGGCGCACCAGGCCGCCGGGCAGGTGCAGGTCGATGTGCGATCCGGCCGTGAAGGCCGGCAGGCTGTGGCCGTCCAGCGGCACCAGCTCCAGGCTGCAGATGTCCTGGGCCTCGTGGTTCTTGCGGGCGATGCGCACCTGGAGCGTTGTATTCGATTGCATGGGAAGGCGTGGATGGTTCAGGGAAATCAGGCGGCTGCCAGCGCCTGGGCACTGGCCTCGCGCAGCCGCTGGATGACGCGGCGCGCACGGTTGGGGCCGGCGTCGACGTGGATGTCGATGACCGGGCGTGCGCCGAAGCGCTGCTGGTTGCGGAACTGGGCCTCGATGACGACCTTGTCCTCCTCGAAGGTGGCCGCCGTCTGCTCGATGACCAGCTGGGTCGGGTCCTGCATCTGCGGGTGCGGATTGGTGGCGATGGTCCAGAAGTAGTGGGCGGTGTGCTCGGTCTCGGGCGTCACGCCGTGGAAGCCCCGCATGTGGAAGCCCTCGCGCAGCGGGTCGTCCAGCCGGCCGCTGCCCACGTCCATGGCGCCGGTCCAGATGCGCACATGCGAGGGGTGGAACTCCACCTCCTGCCAGCGGTCGATGCGGCCCTTGAACGGCCAGGCGGCCGCATAGGTGGGCGGCGGGTCGGAGTCGGGCATCCAGCGCACGACCCGGACCATGTCGCCTTCCTGGCCGACCTTGAGCTCGGCGTTCATGTGGACGGCTGCATTGCCGCCGATGGTCTTGAGGTGCACATAGCCCAGGTGGCTCAGGTCCAGCAGGTTGTCGTGGATGAGCTGGTAGGGCGCGTCGTAGTGGTAGACGCCGCCGCCGAAGCGGTAGCGTGCGTCGCCGTGCACGGGATAGGCGGGCGGCTCTTCGGCGGGGGCGGAGCCGGGCGTGGCGCCCATCCAGATCCACAGGATCTGGTCGCGCTCGCGCAGCTCGAACGGCTGCACGCAGGCCTTGGCCGGTATGCGCTGCTGGCCCGGGATCTCCAGGCACCGGCCTGCGCGGTCGAACAGCAGGCCGTGGTAGCCGCAGCGCAGGCCGCGCGCCTCCACCGTGCCGCAGGACAGCGGCAGCTCGCGGTGGCAGCAGCGGTCCTCCAGCGCGGCGACGCTGCCGTCGGGCGTGCGAAACAGCACGACGGGGCGGCCCAGCAGCGTGCGCGCCAGCGGCGCGTCCTTCAGTTCCCAGGCAAAGCCTGCGACATACCATTGGTCCAATGGAAAGGCCGGTGCGGCGCAGGGGGCCATGGCGACTTCGGTCATGGGGAGTCTCCTTTCTTCAATGGGTGGCCAGGGCGTTGCGGCCCGCTGCGGGAGCCTCGGCCCCGGGACCCTGCAGGCGGTGCAGGGACACGATGACGGCGGCGAGCACGAAGGCCGCGCCATAGCCCACATACAGCTGGCTGGGCGACCACGCGGCATCGAGCAGCGTGCCCGCGACCATGGGCGAGACGATGGCGCCCATGCGGCCCACGCCGATGCCCCAGCCCACGCCCGTGGCGCGCACCTCGCTGCCATAGACCATGGGGGCGATGGCGTAGAGCCCGGCCACGCAGCCGTTGACGAAGACGCCGATCAGGAACGCCAGCGCATACGACAGCGCCAGCGAACCCGGGTTGCTGACGATGAAGCACAGCAGCACGGCCGTGGCCAGCATGAAGGCGGCCAGCGCGCGGTGCACGGGATAGCGCGCTGCCAGCAGGCCCAGCAAGGTGGCGCCCAGGATGCCGCCCAGGCTCAGCAGCACGCCGCCGGTCACGCCCTGCTCCTGCGTCAGGCCCGAGGCGGCCAGCAGCTTGGGCGTCCAGCTCATGACGAAGTAAAAGCCGAACATCACCGCGAAGAACGACAGCCAGACCAGCAGCGTGGGCCGGCGCAGGCCCGGTGCCAGCAGTTGCAGCGGGCCCTTGGCGTGCGTGGCGGCCGCGGGCGCGGCGGGGGGCAGCGCGGCCAGCGGCGGCAGGCCCAGCCGGCGCACCAGCGCATTGAGCCGGGGCAGCGCGGCCTGCGGCCGGCGCGCCAGCAAAAAGTCCATGGATTCGGGCAGGCGCCACCAGGCCAGCAGCAGCACGGCCAGCGTGACGCCCCCGCCGAACAGGAAGACCGCGCGCCAGTCGTAATGGCCCAGCAGCCAGACCGCGATGGAGCCGCCGATGCTGGCGCCCAGCGCATAGCCGGTGGACTGCAGCGTGACCGCCAGGCTGCGCCAGCGCTGCGAGGCGTATTCGCTGGCGATCACGTTGCTGCACGCCAGGATGCCGCCCACGCCCAGGCCGGTGAGCACGCGCAGCGCGGCCAGCTGGGTGGCGCTCTGGCTCCAGGCCGAGCCCAGCATGCCCGCGCCGGAGACGGCCAGGCAGGCCAGGATCAGCGGCCTGCGGCCCAGCCGGTCGGCCCAGGGCGCGATCAGCAGCGAGCCCGCCGCCATGCCGAACAGCCCGGCGCTCAGCAGAAAGCCCAGCTGGGCGCCGCTCAGCTGCCAGTGCGCGGACACGGCCGAGGCCGTGAAGGCCATGACCAGCACGTCGAAGCCGTCGATCATGTTGAGCACCATGCACAGCGCGATCACCGACCACTGGAAGCCCGTCATGGGCCGCTGGTCGACGCTGGAGCGCAGATCGGCGCTCATGGCCGCAGCTCCCGTGCCCGCAGGGGGGAAGCGACGGGAAAGGGCGCGGCGCGCAGCCGCCATGGCGAGGGATGGGTCATCGTGGTCTCCTGGGTGAAGCCTTGTGCCAGGCTTTCTGGATTTGATTCAGTATGCTGAATGTGATTCAGTTTACTGAATCATGACGGGCATCAAGCCCGGGGATTTCCCGCATCGCTGCGGCTCAGGCCCTGTTCAGGGCGGCGCAGCAGCGCCTAGTCGGAAGACGGCGTATCGCCGGCATCGCGGCCGTCCTGCCCATCGTGCAGCTGCACGAACTTGCGCAGCAGGCGCTTGAACTCCGCCTGCTCGGCAGGCTCCAGCGCGGCGAGCATGCGCTCGTGCAGCTCGTGGACATTGGGGACGAAGCCGCGCAGCATGGCCTCTCCCTCGGCCGTGAGCGTGAGGCTGCGCTGGCGCCGGGGCAGGATTTCGCGGTGCACCCAGCCCTTGGCTTCCAGCCGCGCGGCGATGTCGGCCGTGGTGGAGTTGTCCAGCGCCACCAGGCGCGCCAGCGTGACCTGGTCGATGCCCGGCTTTTCCTGGAGCATGCGCAGGATGGCGTACTGCACGGGCGTCACCTCGGGCCCCAGCACATCGCGGAACAGCTGCGCCGCGATCTGCTGCGCGCGCCGGATCAGGTGGCCCGGCTGGTCGTAGAGGTCGAGCGAAAGCGGATCGGAGGCGGGATGGTCCATCGGGGGCGTCAGGCCTTGCGGCCACGGGGTTGAAGCCCGCCGAGGTTACCCCATGCGCAGTGCCTTGCATGCCTTCCTCCGTGCCCTCAGGCTGCGGCGGCCGCCGGTTCGGCCACGGCCGCCGCCTGCTGCTCCTGCGCGATCAGCCTGTCGATGACGCGGCGCGACTGCACGCCGCCCGCGTCGATGTTGAGCTTGAGCAGCTTGCGCTCGGGATGGGCGCTGAGGTTGCGCTGCTGCAGCTCCAGCATTTGCAGGTCCTCGCTGAAGATCTTGTGCTGGCCTTCGCGGATGCGGGCCGTGACCTCGGCGTCGCCGGGGTTGAAGCGGCGCGCCATGCCCCAGAAGTACCACATGGACTCCTCGGTCTCGGGGGTGATGAAGTCCACCACCATGCTGTAGACCTTGTGCTCGTCGGGCGCGTCGTAGCCGCCATGGCCTGCGTGGGCCACGCCGACCTCGATCAGCACATGGCTGGGCGGCGTGAAGCGGCAGACCTGCCAGCGGTCCACGGGCACGTCGTCGGCCAGGCCGTTGCTGCGCAGCGCCATCTTCCAGAACGGCGGCGCGGGGATGTCGTGCATGAAGCGGCTGGTGACGACCTCCACATCGGCGCCCTCGCCGCGCGTCTCGGTCCTGCAGGGGGTTTCGTCGATCTCGGCCTGTCCGATGGAGCTGGCGTGCACATAGGTCTCGTGCGTCAGGTCCATGAGGTTGTCGATCATCAGCCGGTAGTCGGCCTGGATATGGAACATGCCGCCGCCGTAGGCCCATTCGGGGTTGTCGTGCCAGGGCAGCTCGGGGATCAGCGCGGCGTCGGCCAGCGCCTTGTCGCCGGGCCAGACCCAGATGAAGCCATGGCGCTCGGCCACGGGGTAGCTGCGGATCTCGGGAAAGCCGCGCACGCGCTGGCCCGGCATGGCGATGGTCTTGCCGTCGCAGCCCATCTCCAGCCCGTGGTAGCCGCAGACCAGCTTGCCTTCGCAGACAAAGCCCAGCGACAGCGGAGCGCCCCGGTGCGGGCAGAAGTCCTCGACCGCGGCGATGCCTTCGAGCGCACGGTAGAAGACGATGCGCTCGCCGCAGATGCGCCGGCCCAGCGGCTTGTCCTGGATCTCTTCGGACGTGGCCGCCACGTACCAGGTGTTCTTGGGGAATGTGCTCATGGGGTGGTCTCCTTGTGTTCTGGGGGCCGCGGCCCGGTGGCCGCATGGGAAGGCGCGCCGGCTCAGCCCGTGGCGCGTATCAGTTGCACGCCGGGCACGGCATGGCTGCCGGGCTCGCTGACGGCTTCGCGCAGGTTGCGGCGCGCGATGCGCGAGTGCTCCTTCATCAGCGCCTCGGCCCGCGCGCCTTCGCGCGCGGCGATGGCGTCCAGCACCTGGCGGTGCTGGTCCTGGGCGATCAGCAGGCTGTGGCGTGCACGCGGCGAGCCGGCCCGCGCCAGCACGAAGCCCGAGGGCGAGGCAAACGGCATGCGCACCACGCGCTCCAGCTCGCGCTGCATGACGCTGCTGCCGGCCATGGCATGCAGCAGGTCGTGGAATTCGGAGTTCAGCGCCACATAGCGCGAGAAGGCCTCGTCGCCCCAGTCGGGCGATTCCAGCACGCGGTCGATGGCGTCCAGGCAGCGGCCGGCGCGCGCCAGCAGCGGCTCGGCCACGCCGCGCTCGGCCGCCCAGCGCGCGGCCAGGCCTTCCAGCGTGCCGCGCAGCTCGATGGCGTCGGCCACGTCGGCTTCGGAGAACAGGCGCACGCGGTAGCCGCGCCCGCCCGCCATGGCTTCGAGCAGGCCTTCCTGCTCCAGCCGCATCAGCGCGGCGCGCACCGGCGTGCGGGAGATGCCCAGGCGCTGCACCACCGTCAGCTCGGCGATGCGCTCGCCCGCGGGCAGCTCGCCCGCGAGGATCATCTCGCGCAGTTGCAGCTGGGCCTTGATGACCTGGGAATGGCTTTCCTGCTCGGCGCTGGCGGGGACCAGAGGTGGGCTCATGTTCTTCGTGGGTTTCGATGCGGGAACGGGTTCAAATGTATACAAGCAAGAGCATTCATTGGCGGAAAATTGATTGAATCAAGGGTAAAACCTAGGTCAATGTATACATTCAGAGCGACGCAGGCCGACGGCATGGCGGCTTGTATACAGCGCCATGGCATCATGGGTGCGTCCGCTCCCCTTGCCACTGCCACCCCGGAGGTTCGCTTTGCCGACGTCTTCTTCCCCATCCGCACAGGCCGCCGGCCCCCGCGTTGCGCCGCCTGTCTATCCGCTCAAGGACTTCTTCCGCAACCCCGAGCGCGGCTTCTTCCGCCTGTCCGATGACGGCGCGATGCTGGGCTTCATGCAGCCCGTCAGCTTCCAGGGACAGCCTGCGCGCATGAACATCCATGTGCAGGCGCTCGACGGCAGCCAGCCCGTGGGCGAGCCGCGCTGCATCACCGCGGAGACCGAGCGCGACATCAGCAACTTCTTCTGGAAGGGGCCGGACATGGTGCTCTACCAGAAGGACTTCGGCGGGGACGAGAACTTCCACGTGCTGGCCGTCGACGCCGCCACCGGCGAGGCCACCGACCTGACCCCGTGGGAGGGCGTGCGCGCCGGCATCGTGGACGACCTGGAGGACGACCCCGACCATGTGCTGGTCAGCCACAACCGGCGCGACCCCGAGGTCTTCGACGTCTACCGCGTCAACGTGCGCACGGGCGCCGCCGTGCTGGTGGCGCAAAACCCCGGCAACATCGTCGGCTGGCGCACCGACCATGCAGGCCGGCTGCGCGCGGCCGTGGCCAGCGACGGGCTGAACACGGCCCTGCTCTACCGCGACGACGAGTCCGCCGAGTTCCGCACCCTGGTGGCCACTGACTACCGCACCAGCGTCAGCCCGGCCTTTTTCACCTTCGACGACCGCAAGCTGTACGCACTGTCCAACCGGGGCCGGGACAAGCTGGCCCTGGTGGTGATCGACCCGGCCGCGCCCGATGCGGAAGAGGAGATCTTCGTGCCCGGGGAAGTGGATCTCGACGCGGCCGCCTATTCACGCAAGCGCCGCGTGCTGACCCTGGCCGCCTACCAGACCGACAAGCCCCGGTACCACTTCTTCGATGCCGAGACCCGGGCCCTGTACGGCCGGCTGGCGGCGCAGCTGCCGGGCTACGACTTCGCCATCCAGGGCGGCAACCGCGCCGAGGACAAGTTCATCGTCGCCGCCTACAACGACCGCACGCCGGGCGCGCGCTACCTCTACGACGCGGCCGCCGACACGCTGGCCAGGCTGGCCGAGATCAACCCCGCCATTCCCGAGGCGGACATGTCACGCGTGCAGCCCGTGCGCTACGCCAGCCGCGACGGCCTGACCATCCACGGCTACCTGACGCTGCCCGCCGGCCGCGAGGCGAAGAACCTGCCCTGCATCATCCACCCCCATGGCGGCCCCTGGGCGCGCGATGGCTGGGGCTACAACGCCGAGGTGCAGTTCCTGGCCAACCGGGGCTATGCCGTGCTGCAGATGAACTTCCGGGGATCGACCGGCTATGGCCGCGCCTTCTGGGAAGCCGGCTTCGGCCAGTGGGGCCTGAAGATGCAGGACGACATCACCGACGGCGTGCAGTGGCTCATCGCCCAGGGCATTGCCGACCCCGCGCGCATCGCCATCTACGGCGGCAGCTACGGCGGCTACGCGACGCTGGCCGGCGTGGCCTTCACGCCCGAACTGTATGCGGCGGCAGTGGACTATGTGGGCGTGTCCAACCTCTTCACCTTCATGAAGACCATACCGCCCTACTGGAAGCCGCTGCTGGACCAGATGCACGCCATGGTGGGCGACCCCGAGAAGGACAGGGAGCGCCTGGCCGCCACCTCGCCGGCCCTGCACGTGGACCGCATCAAGGCGCCGCTGTTCATCGCCCAGGGCGCGCGCGATCCGCGCGTCAACAAGGACGAGAGCGACCAGGTGGTCCAGGCGCTGCGCGCGCGTGGCGTCGAGGTCCGGTACATGGTCAAGGACAACGAGGGCCACGGCTTCCACAACGACGAGAACAAGTTCGAGTTCTACGAGGCCATGGAAGAATTCCTGGCCACCCACCTGCGCCCCTGACGGCGCCTACAGCGCGGCGGGCTCCCCGCTTTGCTGCAAGGCCCACATCTCGGCGTAGCGCCCGCCCGCCGCGATGAGCTGGGCATGGCTGCCGCGCTCGACGATGCGGCCCGCGTCCATGACCAGGATCTCGTGCGCATCGACCACGGTGGACAGGCGGTGGGCGATCACCAGCGCCGTCTTGTTCTGCGCGGCGCTGTGCAGCTCGGCCTGGATGGCGCGCTCGTTGGCCGAATCCAGGGCCGAGGTGGCCTCGTCGAAGATCAGGATGGGCGGGTTCTTGAGCAGGGTGCGCGCAATCGCCACGCGCTGCTTTTCACCGCCCGACAGCTTCAGCCCCCGCTCGCCCACGCGCGTGGCATAGCCCTGGGGCGTGGCTTCGATGAAATCGTGGATGCGTGCCGCGCGCGCGGCGGCCACCACCTCCTCGCGGCCCGCGCCGGGCCGGCCATAGGCGATGTTGTATTCCACCGTGTCGTTGAACAGCACCGTGTCCTGGGGCACGATGCCGATGGCGCGGCGCACGCTGTCCTGGGTCAGCGCGCGCAGGTCCTGGCCTGCGATGCGCACCTGGCCGCCATGCACGTCGTAGAAGCGGAACAGCAGCCGCGCCAGCGTGCTCTTGCCCGAGCCCGAAGGGCCGACCACGGCCACGGTCCTGCCGGCGGGGATGGTGAAGCTCACGTCCTTCAGGATGGGACGCGCCGGGTCATAGGCGAAATCCACGTGCTCGAAGCGCACCTCGGGCGGGCCGCCCTGCACGGACAGCGGCTGCGCCCCGGGCGCGTCGGCCACCTCGCGCTCCTTGTCCATGAGCGTGAACATGCGCTCCAGGTCGGTCAGGCTCTGCTTGATCTCGCGGTAGATCACGCCCAGGAAGCCCAGCGGAATGTACAGCTGGATCATGAAGGCATTGACCATGACCAGGTCGCCCAGCGACAGCCGCCCGTCCACCACGCCCTGCGTGGCCCGCCACAGGATGGCGACCAGGGCAGTGGCGATGATCAGCTGCTGGCCGCAGTTGAGCAGGCTCAGCGTGCTCTGGCTCTTCAGGCGCACGCGGCGCAACTGCTCCAGGTTCTCGTCGTAGCGGCGCGCCTCGAAGCCCTCGTTGCCGAAGTACTTGACGGTCTCGTAGTTCAGCAGCGAATCGATGGCCTTGGCATGGGCCGCCGATTCCTGGGCATTGGCCTCGCGCCGAAAGCGCGTGCGCCACTCGGTGACGGTGACCGTGAAGGTGATGTAGAACGCCAGCGCCGCCAGCGTGATGGCGGCGAACCAGACATCGAAGCGCAGCGCCAGGATGCCCAGCACCAGGCCCATCTCGATGAAGGTGGGCAGGATGCTGTAGAGCGAGTACGAGATCAGCGACTCGGTGCTGCGCACGCCGCGCTCGATGTCGCGCGTCATGCCGCCGGTCTGGCGCTCCAGGTGAAAGCGCAGGCCCAGCGCATGCAGGTGCTCGAAGGTGGACAGCGCGATGGCGCGCGAGGCCCCCTGCGTGGCCTTGGCGAAGACCAGGTCGCGCAGCTCGGTGAACAGCGAACTGGAAAACCGCAGCAGGCCGTAGGCCAGCAGCAGCGCCACGGGCACGGCGAGCACGGCCTGCGGATCGCCGGGCTTGAGGTCCAGCGCATCGACCAGGTGCTTGAGCAGCACGGGCACGCCCACATTGGCGAGCTTGGCGCCGACCATGAACAGCAGCGCGGCCAGCACGCGCCACCTGTACTGCCACAGATAGGGCAGCAGCCGCCGCAGCGCGTTCCAGTCCCGGGACGGTGCCGGGGTCGAGACTAAGGGTAAATCCGGAGTGGGAGCGCTCTCGCGTCGCATGGCAGACAATTCTCGGTTGTTATATTGACCCGATTGTGCCCATGCCACCCCGCCCCGACCTCCCACCCCATCCCCTGCCCGCAGACAAGGAGCTGGTCCTCAAGGTCATTCCCATGCCCGCCGACGTCAACGCCAATGGCGACATCTTCGGCGGCTGGGTGATGGCGCAGGTCGACCTCGCGGGCTCGGTGCTGCCGTCCCGCCTGGGCCAGAGCCGCATGGTCACCGTGGCCGTCAACGAGTTCATCTTCAAGCAGCCCGTGCGCGTGGGCGACATCCTGTCGTTCTACTCCAGCGTGCAGCGCGTGGGCCGCACGTCGGTGACGGTGGACGTGGAGGTCTATGCCGAGCGCTTCGCCGACCAGGGCCGCTTCGTCAAGGTCACCGAGGCCCTGCTGACCTATGTGGCCATCGACGCCCAGGGCAAGCCCCAGACCCTGCCGGACAACGAGCAGGTGCGCTCGTGGCGCGCGTCGGCCGAGCGCAATGCCGAACGCAAGCAGCAGCAGGCCGGCTGATACCGCCGCTGAATGAAAAAAGCGACCGCGAGGTCGCTTTTTCTTTTCCGGCGCAGGCCTGGCTCAGGCCAGCGACGGCATGGCGCGCGGCTGCAGCGAGGCGGCCGCGCTGGCCGCGGCCAGGGCCGCCGAGCTGCTGGCGGCACTGTCGCTGGAAGCGGCCGACGAGGCGGCCGAAGCACTGGACGCGCCAGAGGCGGCATGCGATGCCGAACCCGAAGACGAACGCGGCGAAGAGCCGGCCTCGATCTGGCCCGTGAGCTCGCCGCCCTCCTCGATCACCACCTTGCCGTAGCGGATCTTGCCGCTGACCTTGCCCGTGCCGTAGATCACCAGCTTCTCGCGCACCGTCAGCGTGCCGTCGAACACGCCATGGATCTCGGCGATGTCGATCTCGGCCGTGCCATGGAAAGCGCCCTGCTCTGCGATCTGGATCACGCGCGAGTCCATGGTGGCCTCGACCGTGCCTTCCACCACCAGGGTGTCGCAGTCGGTGATCTCCACGCCCTTGAGTTTGATGTTGGGGCCCACGGTGAGCTTGCTGCCGCCCGCAGCCTCGGTGGCGGCGGCCGCCGCCGACGGGCGCTGGCTGACCGGCGTTCCCAGGCTGGCGCCGGAGCCCACTGCAGCGGAGGCGCCGGCTCCGCCGGAACCTGCGGAGCCAACACCGCTGCCCAGCGTGTTGCGTGAGGTGAATGCATCGTTGTCGCGCTTGCCAAAGAACGGGTTCTGAACAGCCATGGGTGGGTCTCCTTCGGAAAAATCCGATGCTACGCACACGAACTCGCAACAAATGCCGGCATCCCGCAAGAACGGTAACGAGATGGTTCTCTCGTTTCATGTACTTGCAAGGCTTGCTCTATCACACACGATGCTTGCGCAAGTCACCCAGTGGACATGCGCGCACAGATATGTGCATATACACTTATCCATGTTTTTCTGCTAGGAAACCTGCCCCCGCCATGCCCACCTCTTCCACCGCCAGCAGCCCGGTCTGCACCTGTTTCATGGTGCGCAGCCTGTCGCGCAAGATCTCGCAGCTCTATGACGACACGCTAGCGCCCAGCGGCCTGCGCGGCACGCAGTTCAGCCTGCTGGTGCAGGCGCGCAATGCGCCCGACGGCCCACCCACGGTCTCGGCCCTGGCCGAGCAGTTGCACACCGACCGCACGACCATGACGCGCAACCTGCGCACGCTGCAGCAGGCCGGCTTCATCGAACTGGTTCCCGGCGCGGACGCGCGCAGCCGCTGCGTGGTGGTCACGCCCGAAGGCCGCGCCCGCATCCGCGAGGCCGCCGCCCTGTGGCGCCAGGCCCAGCAGCGCGTGCGCGAACTGTGCGGGACCGAGCGCATCGGCGCGCTGGAAAGCCTGGTGCTGGGCATGCTGCCCGCGCTGGAAACCGCCACGGCGGGGAGCGACGCATGAGCACCGCCCTGTCCGCGCCAGGGGCCCCTGCGCCGGCCGCCGCCGCGCCTGCAGCGGCCCACCCGCTGCTGCAAGGCCCCATCGCCTCCACGCTGCTGCGCCTGGCCGTGCCCAACATGGTGGCGCTGAGCATGTCGGTGCTGGTGGCCGTGGCCGAGACCTACTACGTGGGCCGCCTGGGCACGGTGTCGCTGGCGGCCATGGCCCTGGTGTTCCCGCTGGCCATGCTCACGCAGATGATGAGCAACGGCGCCATGGGCAGCGGCGTGTCCTCGGCCATCAGCCGCGCGCTGGGCGCGGGCGACGCGGCACGCGCCTCGGCCCTGGCGCTGCACGCCATCGTGATCGGCGCCATCGCCGGCCTGATGTACTCGCTCGTCTTCGTGCTGTGCGGCGCCACCTTCTATGGCTGGCTGGGCGGGCACGGCGAGGTGCTGTCCGCCGCCACGGGCTTCGGCGCCGTGCTGTTCAGCGGCGCCATCCTGGTGTGGCTGTGCAACACCCTGGCCTCGGTGGTGCGCGGCACGGGCAACATGCGCATGCCCTCGGCCGTGATCTTCGCGGCCTCGCTGGTGCAGATCGGGGTGGGCGGCGCGCTGGGCCTGGGCCTGGGGCCGATGCCGCGCTGGGGCATGCCGGGCGTGGCCGTGGGCAACATCGTGGCCATGGCGCTGGCCGTGGCGGCCTTCCTGGCCTACCTGCAATGGGGCCAGCGGCGGCTGCAGCTGTCCTGGCGCCAGCCCCGCCTGTCCTGGCCCATGTTCCGCGACATCCTGCGCGTGGGCGCCCTGGCCTGCCTGTCGCCGGTGCAGACGGCCCTGGCCGCGCTGCTGCTGACGGGCATGGTGGCGCGCCTGGGGCCCATGGCCCTGGCCGGCTACGGCATTGGACAGCGGCTGGAGTTCCTGCTGATTCCCATGGCCTTCGGCGTGGGCATGGCCGCCGTGCCCATGGTGGGCATGGCCATGGGCGCGGGCCAGGTGGCGCGTGCGCGGCGCGTGGCCTGGACGGGCGGTGCCATGGCGGCCGCCCTGCTGGGCGCGCTGGGCCTGGCGGTCATCGCCTGGCCGCGCCTGTGGTCGGGCCTGTTCACCAGCGATGCGGCCGTGCTGGCCCATGCCGACCTGTACCTGCGCACGGTGGGACCGGCCTTCGGCCTGTTCGGGCTGGGACTGGTGCTGTACTTCGCCTCGCTGGGCGCGGGCCGCGTCTGGGCACCGGTGCTGGCCGGCACGGTGCGGCTGGTGATCGTGGTGGGCGGCGGCAGCTGGCTGATGGCCAGCGGCCACGGCACGGCCCAGTCCCTGTTCATCCTGGTGGCCGTGGCCATGGCAGCCTATGGCGCGGGCACGGCATGGGCCGTGTGGCGCGCGCGCTGGTGATGCCTGGCCGCAAAGGGCTCGCACAAGAGCCCTCCACGGCCCAGCAAGCCGAAGACAGAGGTCATTTTTGTGTTGCGGAACCCGGATTGTCCTGCCGGTAGCTGCGCATTGGCGTGATGACGATGCGCAGGGTCTCGGCCTCCAGCTCTTTGCTGTGATACAGATCCAGGCACTTCAAAAAGTCGAAGCGAATACCTCTGACTTCTGATTCAGCCAAGGGATTTCTGTAATCGCGTGCAAGATAGCGCTCTACCATCCGCAGGACATTGTCATAGGGATGATCCTCCCAGTCATAGCTGGTCCAGTCACGCAGTGCGCTGGCGCTGCTCCCCGCACCCCTGGCCACACTCGGGTCTTGGCGGTAAGCGGTGGCAATACATTCAGCCAGCACCATATCCTTGTAGTTCTGGGCGTAGGTACGGATTCCGGCCTGGGGCGAATTTTTTTCCGTCTCCCTCGGATGGACAACCGATGAAGACAGGGCTATCAGACAGAAGATCCAGAATCTGCCAATGACCATCATCATGGAAGACTCCAGAAATGCGCCCTGTCCGTTCTGTAAGTGGCACCTGGCTCATTGAAATAGCAGCTGTCATAACAACTGCTTGCGTTGAAAAGTGTCGCATGGCCCTGCGCATCCGACCCAGCTGATGTTGCAAAGATAGCCACGAACTTCCCTCCCCTGCTGCTGTATCGAAGAAATCATCCGATGTGTCTTTTTTTCTTCCACAAAGGATCATGCATTTCTACATGCTGCAGCGCGGCTCCAATATCCATCCCTCACATATGGAATAGATGGAATTCGCCCCATTCCCTCACGAGCAATCCTCAGGAAACGATGTACGCAGCCGTTCCCGTGGACAGCAGGCTGCCGTCGGCCGCCAGGAACTCCATGCGCGTATTGGCCACGCGCGAGCCCAGGCGCAGCACCTCGGCACGCAGGATGAATTCGCTGCCGATGCCGGGGCGCAGATAGTCCACGCGCAGGTCGATGGTGCCCAGGCGCGCGAAGCGGTGCAAGCGCTGCAGCGGCGCATCGTCCATGTGCCTGGCGCCGATGGCGGCCATCACCGCCAGGCCGCCCATGGAGTCCAGACCCGCGCTGATCACGCCGCCATGGATGCGCTGGTAGGCCGCATGCCCTATGAGTTCGGGCCGCATGGTGATGCAGCCTTGCACCCGCTCCGGCAGCACTTCGGTGATGCGCAGCCCCAGCACTTGGTTGAAGGCGATCTGGCGCTCGAACACATCGCGCAGCCCGGCGATGAACTCGGGCTCGAACTGCACGGGCACCGCGGAGGCCTTCGTGGATTTCAGCACTGGCTAAAGTCCGGCTTGCGCTTCTCCATGAATGCCGTGAACGCCTCCTTGGCAGCAGGGCCAGACATCAGCTTGCCGAAGCTCGCGCCCTCCTCGGCCATGCGTTCGCGCACCAGGCCGGACTGGCCGGCCTTCATGAGGCGCTTGGTTTCGATCAGTGCCGACAGCGGCTTGGCGGCCAGCTTCCTGGCCTGGGCCTGGGCCAGCGCATTGCATTCGCTGGGCGGCACGACGCGGTTGACCAGGCCGACTTCGAGGGCGGCTTCGGCCAGGAAGGGCTCGCCCAGCAGCAGGGCCTCGGCCGCGCGGTGGTAGCCCAGCATCTGCGGCAGCAGCAGGCTGGAGGCGGCCTCGGGGCACAGGCCCAGGTTCACGAAGGGCAGCGAGAAGGCTGCGTTGTCGCCCGCATAGACCAGGTCGCAGTGCAGCAGCAAGGTGGTGCCGATGCCCACGGCCGGCCCGCAGACGGCGGCGATCACGGGCTTGGGAAAGGCGGCGATGTTGTGCAGGAAGCGCCAGACGGGACGCTCGCCCGCCTCCTGCTTCGGAGCACCGCCGGAGGACTGCTTGAGGAAGTCGGCGATGTCGTTGCCCGCGCTGAAGATGGCCATGTCGCCCTGGAAGACCACGCAGCGCACGGCCGTGTCCTCGGCCGCCTGGGCCAGGGCATCGGCCATGCTGGCGTACATGGCTTCGGTGATGGAGTTCTTCTTGTCGGCGCGGTTGAAGGTGATGGTGCAGACACCGGCTTCGGTGTGCACCAGGATGTCCTGGGTGGTTTCGCTCATGATGGTCTGTGCCCTTGCCTATTCCTTGAAATACACGATCTGGTGGCTGCTCGCCAGCATCACGCCGGCCTCGCTCCACAGCTGGGCGCTCTGGTCGAAGAAGCCGTTGCGGAACTCCTGGCCGCGCGCCTGGGCCAGCAGATGGCCCGTGCCCGCGGCGGCGAGTTCCTCGCGCCCCGCATGGAAGTACACGGTGATGGAGACCGTGCCCGCCGGGGTGCGCTGCGCGCGGCGCAGCCACACGCGCGGGAAGAATACGTCAGCCACGCCGGCCAGCGCGCAAAAATCCAGCGGGCGCTGCGGATGGTCGCGCACCCACAGGCGTGTCAGGCTGTCGGACTCCCGGCCATCCCAGGTCTGGGGAATGATGCCGTCCAGGAAACGCATCTCGTAGCGGCCCAGCCACTCCACGCCGCCCAGCGGCGGAACGCGCGGCACGCTGTCGGGCGCGGGGACCTCGGGCATGGCCAGGTCCGTGCCGCCCCAGGTGCTGCGCCGCACGGCCGTGACGGCGGTGGCCGTGGTCACGACCTGGGCATCGCCATCCTGGTCGGGCTGGGTGATGGTCAGCAGCCAGTGCTGGGTGGAGCGGTTGGTGCGCACGGGCCGGGCTTCGATGTCGAAGCGCCCTTCGGCGAGGGCCGCCGCGTAGTTCACGGTGATGGACAGCGGATCGCCCAGGCACAGCGGATGCTGCTGGATGGCGCGCACCAGCGCCGCCGCGGTGATGCCGCCGTAGGGCCCCACCATGTTCCAGTAGTCCTGCGTGGTCTGGCCCTGGTAGTGGCCCACGGCGCCGGTGGGCGCAAGCGCCACGGCCTGGTCGAGAGGATGGATGTCTGTGCTCATGGCAGATGAGTGTGAGGGAAAGCGGCCTGCGCGTGCGTCAAGCAGGCGACTGCGACAGTGCAGGAAAGCGTGGGTGATCGCCTGCGGGCACGGGGCTCTTCACCCAGGCCGCGAGCGTGGCCTCGGCCCGGCTCCAGAGTGCTTCGCGCATTTCGGCGCGAAAGAACCCGAAGTGCCCTATGCGCCGCAGTTGCAGGGATTTCGGCTCGATGTGCTCGATATGGCTGGGCGCATTGGCATACAGCGCGAACAGGTGGCGGGTGCCGCGCAAGGTCATGAGTTCGTCATCGCTCATGGACAGTGCCATCACCGGAAAGCGCACGGCCGCATAGCTGCGCGCTGCGGCCTCGCCTTCTGCCCCCACGCTGTAGCGCGGATCCAGGCACCAGCGGCGCCACTGCAGCATGACGCCGGCCGGCAGGTCGCCCACCTTGCGCAGGCGCCGGCCCGGAAAATAGCCGCACAGGCGCGTGGCCACGGGCACCAGCACATGCCAGAAGTAGGGAACCATGCGCCTGAGGCGCGGCGCGTTGTCGCGCCAGTAGCCGCTGCCGGCCGCGACGCTCAGCAGGCCATCCACCAGATGCGGTTCGCGCAGCAGGCCGGGCAGTTGGGCACCGAGGCTGTGGCCGACCAAAAACAGAGGCTGGTCGGGCAGTTGCGCCTTGGCATGGGCGATCACGGCCTCGTAGTCGCGTGCCCAGTCGCAGAGGTCGGCACGGACTGCGCGCATGGGGCCTTGCAACGAGTCGCCATGGCCCCGGTAGTCGAAGCTGGTGACGCGAAAGCCCTGCCCCGCCAGCCAGGTGGCGAAGGCCTCGTAGAAGGCCTGGCGCACGCCCATGGCGCCGCCGATGACCACGCTGGCGCGCGGCGGCCCCTCGGGCGTGTAGACGCGCAGCGCCAGCGTGGCGCCGTCGCTGACCAATTGCTGCTGTTCCATGGCGGTCTCCTTTTCGGTGCCGCAATTTGCAGGGCACCAGGTACAGAACCGGCGCGGCCCCACTCAGGGACACCGAGGAAGAGCCTGGGCCGGCCGCGCCGCCCCGCACCGAAGGTGTCGCCCCCCTCCCGCGTGCGAGAGAGGGGGAAGCGGCAAAGCTGCTCAGGCGGTGGTGCTACACCCGCTCGAAGATGCCGGCGGCACCCTGGCCCATGCCCACGCACATGGTCACCATGCCGTAGCGCAGCTGCTTGCGGCGCAGCGCATGGACCACGGTGGCCGAGCGGATGGCGCCGGTGGCACCCAGCGGGTGTCCCAGGGCGATGGCGCCGCCCATGGGGTTGACCTTGGCGGGGTCCAGGCCCAGCGTGTCGACCACGGCCAGGGACTGGGCCGCGAAGGCCTCGTTGAGTTCGTACCAGTCGATGTCGTCCTGCTTCAGGCCCGCATAGCGCAGCGCGGCCGGGATGGCCTCGATGGGACCGATGCCCATGATGGCCGGCGGCACGCCCTTGCTGGCGTAGCTGACGAAGCGCGCCAGCGGCGTCAGGCCGAAGCGCTGCACGGCGGCGCCGCTGGCCAGGATCAGCGCGCCCGCGCCGTCGCTGGTCTGCGAGCTGTTGCCTGCCGTGACCGAACCGCGCGCCGCGAACACGGTGCGCAGCCTGGCCAGGCCTTCGAGGCTGGTGTCGGGACGCGGGCCTTCGTCGAGGTCCACGGTGCGCGTGCGCGCCACGGGCTCGCCCTTGGCCAGGTCCAGGCCCCGGTCGGTGACTTCTATGGGCGTGATCTCGTCCTTGAACTCGCCGGCCTGCTGGGCCGCGAGGGCACGGCGGTGCGATTCCAGCGCGAAGGCGTCCTGCGCCTCGCGCGAGACCTTCCACTGCTGGGCCACCTTCTCGGCCGTCAGGCCCATGCCGTAGGCAATGCCCACGTCGCCATCGCGTTCGAAGATGGACGGCGACAGCGAGGGCGCGTTGCCCATCATGGGCACCATGCTCATGCTCTCGACGCCGGCCGCGACCATCACGTCGGCCTCGCCCACGCGGATGCGGTCCGCCGCCATGGCCACGGCCGACAGGCCCGAGGCGCAGAAGCGGTTGACGGTGATGCCGCCCACGCTGGTGGGCAGGCCCGCCAGCACGGCGCCGATGCGCGCCACGTTCAGGCCCTGCTGGGCCTCGGGGATGGCGCAGCCGCAGATGATGTCCTCGATGGCGGCCGGATCCAGGCCCGGTGCCTGGGCCAGCGCGGCCTTGAGCGTGGTCGCCAGCAGGTCGTCGGGGCGGTAGTTGCGGAAAAAGCCCTTGTGCGAGCGGCCGATGGGCGTGCGCGTGGCGGCGACGATGTAGGCGTCTTGGATTTGCTTCATGTCTTGTCTCTCCTCGGTCGGCCTCAGTTGCGCACGGGCTTGCCGGTGTTGAGCATTCCGAGAATGCGCTCATGCGTTTTGGGATGCCCGATCAGGTGGCAGAACGCCTTGCGTTCGAGCTTCATCAGATAGGCCTCGTCCACCAGGGTGCCCGCGTCCACGTCGCCGCCGCACACCACTTCGGCGATCAGGCTGGCCACATGCTGGTCGAACTCGCTGATGAAGCCGCCGTCGCGCATGTTGACCAGCGAGCCCTTGATGGTGGCGATGCCGCTGCGGCCCGCCACCGGGAAGCTGCGTGCCAGCGGCGCGCGCCAGCCGCCGGCGGCCATGGCCTTGGCCTCGTTGATGGCGACGAACAGCAATTCATCCTTGTGCGGCACGATGAGGTCGCTGTCCAGCAGGTAGCCCAGCTTGCGCGATTCGATGGCGCTGGTGCCGACCTTGGCCATGGCCGCGGCCGTGAAGCCTTCGGTCAGGAAGGGCAGCAGGTCCTTGCCCGTGCTGGTGGCGGCGTTCTCGGCCGCGCGGCGCGCGATGTAGGTCAGGCCGCCCGCGCCGGGCACCAGGCCCACGCCGACTTCCACCAGGCCGATATAGCTTTCCATGTGGGCCACGCGGCGCGCGCTGTAGACGGCCAGCTCGCAGCCGCCGCCCAGCGCCATGCCATGGATGGCGGCGACCACGGGCACCTGGGCGTAGCGGATGCGCAGCATCAGGTTCTGCAGCTCCTGCTCCACGCTTTCGATGGCATCGGCGCCACCGATCACGAAGGCCGGCATGGTGGCCTCCAGGTCGGCGCCCACGCTGAAGGGCGCATCGCCCGACCAGATGACCATGCCCTGGAAGTCGGCCTCGGCCACGTCCACGGCCTCCATCAGGGCCTCCATGACCTCGGGGCTGATGGCGTGCATCTTGTTCTTGATGCTGGCGATCAGCACCTGGCCGTCCAGCGTCCAGGTGCGCAGCGCCTTGGATTCGGCAATCGTCGTGCCGGCCGTCCTCCAGTCGGGCAGGTTGTCCTCGCCCAGCAGCTTCTCGGGGAAGATCTGGCGCTCGTAGACGGGCAGCACGCGGCGCGGCACGAACTTTCCTTGTGCGGGGCTCCACGAGCCCTGCGCCGTGTGCACGCCGCCGGCCTCGGCCACCGGGCCCTCGAAGACCCATTGGGGCAGCGGCGCCTTGCTCAGTGCCTTGCCCGCGTCGATGTCCTCCTGGACCATCTTCGCCACGTCCAGCCAGCCGGCCTCCTGCCACAGCTCGAACGGGCCCTGCTTCATGCCGAAGCCCCAGCGCATGGCCTGGTCCACGTCGCGCGCCGACTCGGCGATGTGCTCCAGGTGGATGGCCGCGTAGTGGAAGCTGTTGCGCAGGATGGCCCACAGGAAGCGGCCCTGCGCGCCCTCGGCATTGCGCAGCAGCTTCAGGCGCTCGGCGGCGGGCTTCTTGAGCATGCGGCCATAGACCTCGTCGGCCTTGCCGCCGGCGGGCACATAGTCCTCGCTGTCCAGTTCGAACTGCAGGATGTCGCGGCCGACCTTCTTGTAGAAGCCCTTCTTCGCCTTCTGGCCGAGGTTGCCCAGCTCGATCAGCTTGGCCAGCACGGGCGGCGTGCCGAAGCTGTCGTAGAAGGGATCGGTCTCGGCGCTGAGGTTGTCCTGCAGCGTCCTGATCACATGGGCCATGGTGTCCAGGCCCACCACGTCGGCGGTGCGGAAGGTGCCGCTGGAGGCGCGGCCCAGCTTCTTGCCGGTGAGGTCATCGACCACGTCGAAGCTCAGGCCGAAGTTCTCCACCTCCTTCATCGTGGCCAGCATGCCTGCGATGCCGATGCGGTTGGCGATGAAGTTGGGCGTGTCCTTGGCGCGCACCACGCCCTTGCCCAGGCCGCTGGTGACGAAGGCTTCGAGCTGGTCCAGCACTTCGGGCTGGGTGGTCGGCGTGGCGATCAGCTCCACCAGCGGCATGTAGCGCGGCGGGTTGAAGAAGTGGATGCCGCAAAAGCGCGGCTTGATCGCGTCGGGCAGCGCCTCGGACAGCCTGGTGATGGACAGGCCCGAGGTGTTGGACGCCACGATGGCGTGCCTGGCCACATGGGGCGCGATCTTGGCGTAGAGGTCCAGCTTCCAGTCCATGCGCTCGGCGATCGCCTCGATCACGAGGTCGCAGCCCTTGAGCAGCTTGAGGTGTTCCTCGTAGTTGGCGGGCTGGATCAGGTCCGCATCCTCGGCCACACCGATGGGCGAGGGCTTGAGCTTCTTGAGGTTGGCGATGGCGCGCTCGGCGATGCCGCTTTTCGAGCCTGCTCCACCGCCGGGCCGCCCCAAGGTGGAGCCGGCCCCCTCGGGGGGCAGCGAACCACGCGCGGCGGGGAGCGTGGGGGCGTCATTTTTTTCGGGCAGGTCGAACAGCACCACGGGCACCTTGACATTGACCAGGTGGGCCGCGATCTGCGCGCCCATCACGCCTGCGCCGAGCACGGCGACTTTCTTCACGTTGAATCGGGACATTGGATGTTCCACAAAGGAGGCAGGCGGCGCACCGGGCGCCGCGCGCCATAGGGGTTACTGCACGCGCACCCAGGTCTGGGTGCGGCCGAAGGGGCCGATGGAGCCGCGCACCTCGAGCTTGGCGCCGCCCTCGATGGGGGTCAGGCGCAGGGTGTAGGTCTTGCCGTTCTCGGGGTCGAGGATCTTGCCGCCTTCCCAGACGTCCTTGCCCTCGGCCTTCCTGGCGCCGCGGATGATCTCCAGCCCCTTGAGCGGCTGGCCCTTGCGGTCGTCCGAGCATTCCGTGCAGGTGGCGGCCGGATCGGCGCCCTTGCGCAGGATCTGCTCGATGCGGCCCGTGAGCACGCCGTCGCTGTCGGCGATGCGGATCTCGGACTTGGCCTCGCCGCTCTTGTCGTCCACGCTCTTCCACAGGCCCACGGGCGTCATCTGCGCCTGGGCGGCAGCCGCCACCAGGCCCAGGGCCATCGCTGCCAGTGCTTGATATGCCTTCATTTCAAACCCCTTTCGCCTTGAGAGGAAGGCCGGGCCGCGGGCCCGGCGCTCCGTTGCCGAGAACCGAGGATCAGGCCAGGGCCGCGTCCGTGTCCATCAGCGGTCGGCTGCCCGCGCGGGCCGTGCGCATCAGCGTCGCGGTCTCGGGGAACAGCTTGGCGAAGTAGAAGCGGGCGGTCTGCAGCTTGGCCTGGTAGAACGGGTCGGTGTTGCCGCCCGCGATCTCGCGCAGCGCCACCTGGGCCATGCGGGCGAAGAAGTAGCCGAACACCAGGTGGCCCGCGACGCGCAGGTAGTCCACGGACGCCGCGCCCACCTCATCGGGGTTCTGCATGCCCTTGAAGCCGATCTCGGTGGTGAACTTGGTCATCTGCTCGCCCAGGTAGGCGATGGGGTTGATGAACTCGGCCATCTTCTCGTTGACGCCCTCTTCCTCCACCAGCTGGGCCACCAGCTTGCCGAACTTCTTGAGCGAGGCGCCCTGGTTGCCCAGCACCTTGCGGCCCAGCAGGTCCAGCGCCTGGATGCCGTTCGTGCCTTCGTAGATCATGTTGATGCGCGCATCGCGCACGAACTGCTCCATGCCCCACTCGGTGATGAAGCCGTGGCCGCCGTAGACCTGCTGGCTCAAGGTGGTGGCCGTCCAGCCGTTGTCGGTGATGAAGGCCTTGACGATGGGCGTCAGCAGCGCCACCAGTTCCGCGCTGTCCTTGCGCACCTTCTCGTCGGGGTGGTTGAACTCCTTGTCGATCAGGAAGGCGCAGTAGGTGACCAGGGCGCGGCCGCCTTCGGCATAGGCCTTGGCCGTCAGCAGCATGCGGCGCACATCGGGGTGGACGATGATGGGGTCGGCCGGCTTGTCCTTGGCCTTGGTGCCCGACAGGCTGCGCATCTGCAACCGGTCCTTGGCGTAGGCCAGGGCGTTCTGGTAGGCCACCTCGGTCAGGCCCAGCGACTGGTTGCCCACGCCCAGGCGCGCGGCGTTCATCATCACGAACATGGCCTGCAGGCCCTTGTTCGGCTGGCCCACCAGGGTACCGATGGCGCCGTCGATGTTGATCTGGGCCGTGGCATTGCCGTGGATGCCCATCTTGTGCTCCAGCGCGCCGCAGAAGATGGGGTTGCGCTCGCCCAGCGAGCCATCGGCCTTGACCACGAACTTGGGCACGACGAACAGGCTGATGCCCTTGGAGCCGGGGGGCGCATCGGGCAGGCGGGCCAGCACCAGGTGGACGATGTTCTCGGTGAAGTCATGCTCGCCGGCGCTGATGAAGATCTTGTTGCCGGTGATCCTGTAGGTGCCTTCGGGCGCGCCGGCCACGGGCTCGGCCTTGGTGCGCAGCAGGCCCAGGTCGGTGCCGCAGTGCGGCTCGGTCAGGCACATGGTGCCGGTCCACTCGCCGCTGGTCAGCTTGGGCAGGTACAACTTCTTCTGCTCTTCCGTGCCATGGGCGTGCAGCGCTTCATAGGCGCCGTGCGACAGGCCCGGGTACATGGTCCAGGCCTGGTTGGCGCTGTTGAGCATCTCGTACAGCGCCGAGTTCACCGCGAAGGGCAGGCCCTGGCCGCCATAGGCCGGATCGCACGACAGCGCGGGCCAGCCGCCTTCCACGTACTTGCGGTAGGCCTCCTTGAAGCCCTTGGGCGTGGTGACCTCATGGGTCTCCTTGTTCAGCACGCAGCCCTCGGCATCGCCGCTGATGTTCAGCGGGAAGGCCACATTGGCAGCGAACTTGCCCGCCTCTTCCAGCACGGCATTGATGGTGTCGGCATCGACCTCGGCATGGGCGGACATCTGCCGGTAGTCGTCCGTGACCTTGAACACCTCGTGCATGAGGAATTGAATGTCGCGCAGGGGCGGGGTGTAGCTGGGCATTTGTCTTCTCCTGTGGTGTCGGGTGTTGCGGTGGATGCGGAAGAAATCAGGCCGGATTGGCGTAGCGCGCCAGGATGCTCTCGAAGCCGTCGATGGCGCGCTGCATGGAACCTTCGTTGCGCAGGAAGCGCGCCTCGTAGTGCAGGGCCAGGATCAGGCCGTGGATCTCGAACAGCAGCTGGTTCTCGTCCACATCGGCGCGCAGGTCGCCGCTTTCGCGGCACTGTGCGATGGTGCGGCGCATGGCTGCATGCCATGTCTGGACCGAGGCCGTCAACGCATCGCGCACCGGCCCCGTGCGGTCGTCGAACTCCACCGCGCCGCTGATGTAGATGCAGCCCGAGTCCAGCTCGATCGAGGTGCGCTTCATCCAGTTGTCGAACAGCGCGCGCAGGCGTGCCACGCCGCGCGGCGCCTCCAGTGCCGGAAAGAACACCTCCTGCTCGAAGCGGTCGTGGTATTCATGGACCACGGAAATCTGCAGCTCCTCGCGCGAGCCAAAATGCGCGAACACGCCCGACTTGCTCATGCCCGTCAGCTCGGCCAGCGCACCGATGGACAGGCCTTCGAGGCCGATGTGCGTGGCCAGGTTGAGGGCCGCCTCGACGATGGTGGCCTTGGTCTGCTGGCCCTTGTGCAGGGCGCGGCGCGGCGCGGGCGCGGCGGCCTCGGAAACGGCGGCGCCGGCCTTCGGTTCGGCCGGCGTACGGGTGGTGCGGCGTGGGGCGGAAACGCTGGACATGCGGAATTCTTATGAAAACGAACGTTCGTGCTATTTTGCATGGAAAGCATGTCGCAGCGAAGACACCCGGGGGAAAACACCTAGAGCCGCGACTGGCCTGATCGCCCACATATGGGGTGGCGCATTTTTTGGCTTCGATTCAACGGATGCTTGGCACAGATTCGCATGGGCTTTGGCACGCATCCTGGCGGCTGGACGCTGCAGGCCGATCGCGTTGCAAAAGGCCTGCAGCACTTCAGGATTTGATGTAGGCCTGCACGTCGCCAGCAGCCAGCGAGACACGGGGCGTGATGAAGTGTGTCGCCGTGTCATAGCTGTAGCGCCTGGCATCAATGATGTAGCGTCGGCCATCGCTGCAAGACGCCAGCGCACTGGTTTCGGACAGCGGCATGCACGCGGTGAAATTTCCCACGACCGATGTCTCGAAGCGGCTCCAGCTCACGCCGGCGTCAAAGGACATCATCAATGCTCCAGCATTCCCAACGGTCAGTACATCTGTCGCCGTCAGGGCGCAGACGTCATTGGCCGGTCCTGAAGCTACGGAAGCCCACGTCTTTCCATAGTCTGCGCTCCGTTTGATGCCTGTTCCATCCGTGACAAGAATCGCGACTCCATCGTTCCCGACTTTTGCGCATGAGGCCGTCCTGGCACCGATGGAAGCGCGATTCCAGGTGACACCGCCATCTGCCGTCCAGTAGCCGGTATTGAGGACCGCGAATGCCACCGTACTGCTCCAAGCGCAAACACAGCCTTTCGTCGTACTGGCGTCTACGATGGCAGAGGCCAATGTCTGAGTCCACGAGGCTCCGGCATTCACCGTCCGGGAAAAATAGCCCTGGGCGCCTCGAAAGCCGACCAGCCAGCCGCTGCTGCCCGATGCGCCACCACCCAGCCACTTGGCAGGGTTCGCTCCCACGCTCACGCTGCCCGCATTTGATGGTCCGGTGCTGCCTGTCGATGCGGTGACCCGGTAGCCCACCGTTCCCTCCGCCTGGGAGATGGCGAACCAGCTGTTAGGTCCGAACAGGACGAGGGTCTGCGGCGACGTGCTCGACACCTGGAATCCGGAACCCCAAGTCAGCGGAGGATTCTCCGCGGCGTTCTGCGCGGAATAGCTGCCACCGGACGTGACGCATGACGCCAGCACTCTCGCAACGCCTGGTGCGTGCACGAACTCGTACGCATAGGCCAGGCTGGGCCAGATGGCCTGCACACTGGGTTCTGGCGCCCGGTCCCGGCGGGTTCCCACCAGCGCCGCCAAGTCAGGATAGGACGCACGCGGATAGACCGTATCGGTCTGCAGCCAGCCTTCGCCAGGAGAACGCATGGTCCACAGAATGTCCCCCGTCTCTGCCCGGGCACCATCATGGCCGGGCTCGCCACGGTCTCCCTTGTCTCCCTTGTCTCCCTTTTCACCCTTGTCGCCCTTGGCACCGGGTTCTCCAGGTTCGCCCCTGGAACCCGCCGTGCCCGCCACTCCATCCGCGCCGGGCAGGCCGGGCGCCCCCGGTTCACCCTTGTCACCCTTGTCGCCCTTGTCACCTTTCTCGCCCCGCCCGAAGGCTATCCCGTCCGACCAGCGGCCCGCCGCACCCTGGCGAATGAACAGCTTTCCGGAGTCGGTGGCCAGATAAGAGAATCCCGCCGGCTCGGCGTCATGGGCGCCGCGACCAGACTCCATGCCTGTGGCATCCACGGTGAAGGACTGCCCTCTTTCACCGGCATCGCCTTTTTCCCCCTTGCCACCGGGCTCTCCCCGGATGCCAGGGGCGCCTGGTTGGCCACGGACATCCAGAGCTTGGGCAGCTGTCGGGACCAGGCCATCCGGCCCGACATATCCCAGCAAGCCAGGCTTGGCACCTTCCCCGCCCACCCAGTCCACCACACGCAGCACCGACCGCTCCCCGGAGTTTTGCGCGCTGAGCACCGGCGACCAGCCCTTGGGGCCGGCAGCATTCGCTATCGCCTGCTGGAAAGCGCTCCACATCTCGTTGAACTTGCCCCGCAGCACGGGTCCCTTGTCACCAGTTTTGAAGTATTCAGACATCACCAGCCCTCCAGCTGCATGCGTGTGTTGTGGAAAAGAGCGCTGGCATAGGACATGGAGCCAGCGCCGGTTGGTTTGCCGTAAAGGCTGTAGTCCTGCTCGCGCACGGGATCGGAATCACCCGCGCACAGGCTCACGAACAGCCACTTGCCCACGCCGGCCTCCAGGATCCTGCGCACGCGTGCGCGGTCGCGCTCGACGATGTGGTTGAGGTCGAACGACAGGGTGGCCGCGCGCGGTGCCCAGTCGGTGCGCAGGTCGCCGGACGCCGCGCGGCTGGTCTTGGCCAGGTCGGTGGTGCCCAGGGTGGCACCGAAATCCGGGCCGTGTTCGGGCGCCAGATAAGGGCCGATCACCAGCCGCGCCAGATCGATGAAGGCCGCGCCTGGATCGCTGAGCGATATCTCCACCCTGCTTGCCGCGACATGGTCGAACCAGACCTGGCAGGTAGCAGCGCCCTCGGCAAAGGCATTGGCGTTGAGCGGCTGCGTGAAGTCCCAATGGCCCAGCGTTGCGCCTGGTGCCGCCCAGCGCTCGCCCGTATCCAGGACTTGCGCACCGGCGGCGTTGAAGGCGCGCACGCGCACGGTCGAGTCCGCGCTCAGGCTGCACGCTGGCAGCACCACGCAGGCTACGGACTGCTCCGTGGTCCAGGTGGCCGTGATGGCCGCCGTGCTGCCGAGGATGCGGCAGACCTGGCCCTTGATCTCCGTCTGGAGATGGCTGGCGCCCAGACCCGCGACAGTTCCAGGCACACTGAGCACTGCACGGTCTGCGGCGTTGTCGCTGACGATGCGAAGTTGTCTCATGCTGCCACCTCCACGCTGGAAAACGAATGGGCCAACTGGATTGACGGGTTGACGATGATGTTCTGGCTTGGCATTTCGTGCTCCTGAAAAATCAGACGGCCGTCCAGGTCGGCTTGAACCAGCCGCTGCCGTCCGAGAAAATGAACTTGTGCGTTGAGTGGTATGCGATGCCTCCGGCGACGGCCGCAGGCAACGATGAGCGAGGGGTGAGCTTGAGGTCCGGTCCTGTGCCGGCCTGCGTGGTGAGCGCAGGTCCAGACGCCGTATTGATTGCCAGCAACGCAGGACCCACACCTGTGTTTCTCGCCTGGATAGCGGCAATGCCAGAAGAGGCGAATGAATCGGCTTCCGCCTGGAATGCCGCCCC
The DNA here is from genome assembly GCA_041984925.1 of Comamonas sp. GTDB lineage: Bacteria > Pseudomonadota > Gammaproteobacteria > Burkholderiales > Burkholderiaceae_C > Comamonas. Next base: position 107,113 of record JBHIXF010000001.1, on the reverse strand, counting down.
GCCGAAAGAGCCTTTGGCAAACACCGTTGCAGGGCTGCTTGTCGGAGAAACCCGAAATCTGATATCGCCAGTCGAGTCGTAACTCAGTATGTCTGGCGCATTTCCGTCGTAGAGTGTCAGAATCTCGGTCCTTGCCCCAGAAACCGCGCTCCGGAAGCGGCGGCCTGTAATGATCCCTGCACTTATCTGAGAAGCATCCACACTGCCCGCGTAGATCACGCCCGCCGCCAACTGCCCCGCACCGATCTGATTGGCGGCGATGGAGTTGGCATAGGCCAGGGATCCGAGGTTCGTGACCTGCGTCTGTCCGTTGAGCGCACCGGTCGTCTGCGTGTTGAGGTTGACCGTGTTGAGCAGCGCCAGGGCACCATAGCCGGTCACATTGCCCATGGCCAGCTGGCCCGTGACCTGCTGGGCCAGGTTGACGCGGTCCGCCGCGGACAGAGCGCCATACTTCGCCAGCGTGATCTGCCCGGTATACGTCCTGCCGTCTTCGGTGACACTGGCGCGGACCGTGACACTGGAGCCCACGACGGACGAGCCCTGCACCGCGCATGTCAGGCCCGAAGGCGCGAGCGTTGCGGAGCCACTGGCCAGCGACCACGACACCGCACCGGCAAGGCCGTTGTGGAGTGCGGCCGTGAGAGTGATCGATGCCGGCGAGGTGGTACCGGCAGCACCCGAGAAACTGGGCGCGCTGGCCGTGATCTCGATGCGCTTGAGCGCTTCCTTGAGCCCTTCCACCTTGTCGATGGGGATCGCCACAGGAACGATGCGCGGTGAAGCGGCCTGCAGCAGCAGATCGCGGGCGTTTTGAATATCAGCCATCAGACAAGTACCTCCACTTCCACGCGGCCAGCGAGCCAATCCCGCTTCAAACCGATGATTTGGCCGGGCTTGCCGCCCCCCAACCCCCAGCGCGGCGCCGTCAGCGTGACGGCCTGGCCCAGCTCCAGCACCAGCAGGTGCGCATAGCCCCTCAGGCTGTAGACGGTGCGCGGCCGGCTCCACAACGCCAGGCGCCTTTCGGCCTCGGCGCGCGCGTCCTGTTCGCGCAGCAGCAGCGTGTCCACCTGCGGCGGCTCGCCGTGCAGGCGGTAGCGCGTGGCCACGGCTGCATCGCGCGTGGTGGCCGTGAGCCATTCCTGGCCGTACAGCTCGGCATGCGCGGGGGGGATGCCCGTCTCGAGGCTGTTCTGCACGCTCCAGTTGCGGGCGTAGCCGATCTTGACGCCGGCAACGACCTCGGTCCGCTCGCGGATGGCCAGCGATCCGGCTTCGAAATCGGCGGTACCGATGGCCACCGGCGCGCCCTCCCCGGGCAGTTGGACCTTGGCCAGGCGCAGCAGGCCGGTGGAGCTGACCACGACCTGGGCACCGACCGATGCCGCAAGCTGCTGGCAGACCTGCATCACGTTCGCACGGTCCGGCAGGTAGACGCCCACGGGCTGGGCATGCGCGGCATCGAAGGCCGTGAAATTGGCCTTGTCGATGTCCGCAGCTGCCAGGCGCTCCGAAGGCGTGCCCCAGCGCGTGGCCAGTTGCTCGATGATGGGTGCCACCGTATGGGCATAAGGCGAGCCGAACTGCACCGAGGCGGTGACTTGCCCGTAGACCGATGTCGTCATCCTGAAGCGCCCGCTGGACAGCAAAGGCGTGACCGTCAGCGGTGCTCCATTGCTGCGTGCCTCGATGACACGCTCCAGGGCCGTGCCACTGGCCAGGAACTCCTGCTGGCCCTCGTCGACCAGCACCGGGGCGACGTTGTGGCATTCGCCAAAGCCCAGGGGCGTAATGCGGTCCTTGTTCGCCGATGTGCCGCCGATCATCTGCTCGGTCACCGGCGTGTTCAGGCGCTCGAGCTTGCTGCGCAGGCTGATGCTCAGGCGGCCGGCGCTGCCCGAGCGCAGATCGGCGCAGATGCCCGAGAACACCAGCCGGAACTGCGCGCGCGGCCAGGTCAGGTCGCCCACGTAGACCCGCACCGCGCGGTTGACCCAGACGTCGTCCAGCCAGACGTCGAATGCGCCGTCCTCGTTGGCGATGTCGATGTCTCCCGCGCTGATGGCCGGATTGCCGTCGGCATCCAGGCTCAGGCGCTCGGCGAACGAGACGCCGGGCTCCACACAGGGCAGGTACAAGCGGTTGGGCGGCGTGTCGCCGGGCAGCGTGGTGTAGGCCGCGCTGGCCAGGTATCGCGGCGTATCGGTATCGACCTCGACCAGGGCCACGCGGCGCGCGTCCCTCGAAAGCCAGGCCAGGAACTGGGTGTCGTTCATCGTGCTGTCACTCCTGCCAGGGCCACCTCGCGCACGGCCTGGCGCAATTGCTGCGCAGTGCCGTTGCCGGTGGCCTGCATCACCTCGGCCAGCATGGCCATGAGCTGCGCGTTTTCGCTGCGTGCCTGCGACAGCTCCGTCCTGACGGACTTCAACTCGGAAACCATCGATTCGACGCCGCGGCCCAAGCTGCCGAACTCCGCGGCGGCCGGTGCCGCAATGGGCGCATGCGCGCCCGTGGGCGGGATTTGCATCGGCGCGGACAGGCCGCCGCCGGCCACACGGTCGAACTGCTCGCGCGTGATGCCGTACTGAGACAGTCCCAGCGAGGCCAGCTGGTCCAGCGACCAGGTGGGATAGTTTCTGCGCCCCGCCTGCAGCAGCACGGCGACATCCGCATCGCTGTATAGACGCTGGCTTGCCCAGGCCGCCCGCGACGCCGAAGCGCCGCTTTGCATGCCCAGTTGCAGCAGGTCCCGCACCATCAGCTCGGGCCGCGCATCCTGCGCACCACGCATGGCGGCAACCAGCGCATCGTCGCTGATGCTCCCCCCCAGCAGCGGCTGCAGCTGCGCCGCCAGTTCGACGGGCAGTTCCTTGAGGATGTCGCCGACCAGGGCGATGCCACCGTCCATGCCCGCCAGCAGCGCAGCCTGGTCCTTGAGCGCCGTGGAGGACGTCGCATAGTCCCGGTCCGCCTGTTCATAGGCGGCCTGTGCCAGATCGCGCAGCCGCTGCAGCTCGGACACCGTGCCCTGGCTGGCCGCCAGCTGCTGCCGGGCCTCGCTTTGCAACTGCCCCGCCAGGCCGCTGACCGCATCTTCGCTGGCCTGGAAGATGGCCGCGTAGCCATCGCTGGCCGCGTAGTAGCGCTGCGCCAGTTGCAGATAACTTTGGCGCAGGCCGGCCACTTCGCCGGCGGCCTGCGTGTCGCCCGCGCGGGCCTTTTGCACCGCGGCGCTGAACTGGTCGCCCGCTTCCTTGAGCTGCTGGCCCAAGGTCAGGGGGGAAAGCGATCCGATGCGTGTGGCTTCGATGCTGTCGCGCAGGCCCTGGTGCAGGCCGGAGAGCTTTTCCGCGCTCTGCTTTTCCAGCTGCATGCGCGAGAGCACGGAGTCGGTCAGCTGCCCCGCCAGCTCGATCTGCTGCTCATAGCTGGCCGTGGCCATGCCAGACCACAGCAGCTGCTCACGCTGGCGCGCATAGGCCACGCGGTCGCCTCCCAGTTCGCCATTGATGCGATCGATCAGGCCACCCGCCGAACTGCGCGCAGCCAGCGCCGCCTTGGCGCTTTCCGCGAAGCCCCGCGCGGCACCCGCCGTCGTTTCCGCCAGCGTGCTGGACGCTTTCGCCAGCCCCATCAGGGCGCCGGTCACCTCCACCAACTGCTGGCGCGCCTGCGTGGTGTCCAGCAGCGCCCACATCTCGCGGAAGTACTGTTCGACTTCGCCGGTGGTGGCTCCCAGGATCTTGCCGACCAGGACATCCATGTCCTGACCCAGGCCCACGCTGTCGAGCAACCCGGACACCGTGCGGGCCGCGTCTTGCGCCTGGTAGGTACGGGACAGGCCGCCGCCCTTGAATTCGCCTTCGAGACTGATCAGGCGGGACCGAAGTTCCGCTGCGGCCTTGGCCGCGTCCTCCGGCACCGGCAGTTGCTCGGTCGCCTTTGCTGCATCTTGCGCAGACTGTGTCAGGCCGGCAAACGCATCGGACAGCTTGATCAGCACCGACCAGGCCTTGCGCCCCTCCTCGGTCGACAGGTTCTGAGCGTCAGCCAGCGCACGCCATTGCGCCCGCGCATTGTCTGCATCCACGTCGGGCAGCCGCAGATTGACGGCTTCGAGCTGGCGGGTCAGTTCGCGCTGCGCGGCATCACGCTGCTCCTGGGCGCTGTAGAAGTTCTTGAAAAACGACCCTGTGGCGGCCTTGAAGCCATCCTCGGAGCCAAACAGCTCCACCAAGCTGACGGCCATGTCAGCACCGGCAAGGCTGGAGGCATACAGCGTGCTGTTGAGATTGCCCAGCACGCCATTGACGGTGCTGAGACTGCCGGACAGCCGGGCGATGGCCTGGACCGAGGTTTCCCCGGCACGCGTGTAGGCGGTGGTGCCCAGCGTGGCGGCTGCCAGCGCTTCGGCGACCTTGTCGAACTCCTCGCCCAGCCGCTTCTGGACAGCGGCCTCGTCCAGTCCGTTGAAGCTGACCTTGATCGACGCCGTGAATCCGTCGACCGCTGCGGAGCCCAGTCCCAGCACCTGCGCCATCGCGCCTGTGGACAGGCGCATTGCATTGAACTGCTCGGCCAGACCGTTGCGGGTCGATTCGTCCAGCTCTCCACGCTGCGTCTTGTCCGACCGGAACCAGCCCCCCTTGTAGAACTGGTAGGTGTTGCCGGTGAACGCTGCCTGGCCGCCGAAAATGCCTTCGAGCCCCTGGTCCTTGAGCTTGCGGCCAAAGGCACGGTTGACCAGCCCGCCGATGACACCGGCAATGGGCCCGATACCCGGGATCATCGAGGCGACGCCCGCGGCGGTATTGACCCAGCCACCAGCCGAATAGCCGCCGGAAAGCGCCTTGCTCAATCCATAGCCGGAAAAACCGTTGAGCACCGATCCCGCAATGGCACCCGCCAGCTGCAAACCGCCTGCCTGGAACGCACCGGAAAAGCCCGACCAGGAAGCCGTGCTCTGCATGCCGGCGCCGAAGTCGCCGACGAGCTTGCGCACGGACTCGCTGCCGTACTTTTTCAACAGTTCGGAGCCCGCGAGGCCCTTGCCCACGGCGGCTGCCACGTTGAAGCCGCTGGAGACCAGGTTCCAGGCCGCCGACACCGTGCCAGCCAGGCTGGCCACGCCTGCCGCAGACGCGCCGCCCGATGCCAGGACGCCGCCAACTCCGCTGATTGCGCCCTGGATGTTGGCCAGCACCGGCATGACGATAGGCCTGGCGACCAGGTTGTAGAGTTCGTCCAATCCCTTGCGCAGCTCATCGGTGACCGCGGTCTTGAAGGTGGCCCCCAGGCTCTTGGTGAACGCGCGCCATGCATCGGTGCCGTTGAGCAACGTGTCCGCGAAGCCCTTGCGGAACATCTCGTCCATCTGGTCGAACGCTTTTCTGGCCTGTTCCAGGCGCGTGCGCTCCTCGGCATTTTCCTTGGCCTGCCCGGCCGCGGCCGTGACCACTTTCTGCAGGGACTCAGCCCGCTGCGGATCAAGACTGTTCTTGGCCTTGATATCGGCCAACCTGGCTTCGAGCTCGATCTGCTGCTTGCGCTGCTCGAGCGCCGTTGTGCGGTCGCGCTGGGACATCCCGGCGAGAGATTGTTCGAACTGCAGTGCTTCGCTGGCTTCCTTCACGCTCTTCGCGTACTCGGAAACCACGCGTGCCGACTCTTTGTAGTCCTTTACCACGGCCAGCTGGCGCGTGGCCTCGGCCTCTCTCCCGACGGCCTCGGCCATCTCTTTGGAGCAGCGTATGCCTTCTTCCTGGGTGGCCCTGGCCTCGATGTCGGCCACCGTTTTCTCGATCTGCTGCTGGTGCAGCTTGCCAAGCGCCTCGCCGGACAGTCCGATGGCTTCTGTCTCTCGCTGCGCAAGCTCCAGGTTCCTCTCCGCGATCTGCGCCCTGGACTGCTGGTCCTTGAGGAGTTGCGCCAGCTCCTGCGCCCTCTTTTTCTCCTCCTGCTCGCGCTTGGAATTTTCGCTGTCCTGCGACGGCTGCACGGGCGCGCGCGGCACGACATAGTTGACGCCGCGCGACGCCGGGGTTTCCTTTTTCTGTGAGGGGCTCTCCGTCGCCTTGCTCCCAGTGGAGCCTTGCCCGGCCAGGGGCGGGTTGATGAATCCCCTGCCGCCACCGGCATTGCGCTGCCCCTGCATGGCCATCAGTTCGCGCTGCGCTTGCTGGAGCTTTTCCACCAAGCGCTGGGCATCGTCATGCGCGGAGCGCACCCATACATTGCGCGATGTTGCCGCCCCCTTGGCCTGCAGTGCCTCCAGTTCGGCCCGGGCCCTGGGCAGTTCCCTGGCAAGGAAAGCGGCCTTTTCGGCATTGGACTGAAATCCCATGCTGAGGTAGTTGAGGCCAACGGCCCGCCCTGCGAGCGTTCCGAGTCCGCTGCCGATCTGGGCCAGAAACCCCGAGCCGTTGTCACGCGCGCGCGTCATCGACTCCGAGAAGGCATTCATGTCGTTCGCGGCGGCGTTCATGCCCATCGAAATGGCCTGGCTGATGCCAGAGTCGCCGATGGCCGTCTTGAGCTTGTCCCAGGCATTGCCCATGCGATGGGTGCCGGCATCGAGCCGGTTCGCCGCCCGGTCGACGCCATCGCCCAGCGAGCTTTGCAGCGCCTGCGCAAAACGGGGCAGAAAGTCCTGCGCCACCACTTCGCCAGCTCCCAGCATTTGGGTGAAGCGCTCCTGCGTCACGCCGAGCGCCTGGGCACCGATCAAGGCGGCATTCGGGATGTAGCCCAGCTTTTCGCTGAAGTCGGATGCGCTGATCGCACCCCGTCCCATCAGCTCCAGGACGGCTGACAGCGAAGTCTTGGCCTGCTCGCTTGACAGGCCCATGGCCGCGCTCGCAGTGGCGATCCCCGAAAAGATGGTCTGCACCTGCGCGCCCTCCAGCGCGGTGCCTCTCGCCTTCGTGACGAAGTCGGCATAGGCCTGGCCGGTGGCGCCGAGTTGCAGGCCCAGCCGGTCAGCAAGCGCCGTGACATAGGCCATCTCCTGCGCGCCCTTGCCACCTGTGGCCAGATCCAGCCGCGTACGCAGGTTCTCGGCTTGCACACTGGAGGAGTGGAGCGCCTCTCCCACGGCGGCGGCCGTGTTTGCCACCTCAAGCATGGCATTGGCTCGGCCCGCGATCTTGCCCATGGAGGCGGACAGGCCTTCGATACCGCTGCCGGCGCGCACCGACGTGGTTTCGATTCCCTGCGAGGCGCCGGCGAACTGGGACATGCCCGCATAAGCCAGCCGCAGCTTTTCATGGAGCTTGTCCACTTCCTCGGCGAATTGCGCGTTCTGCGTCCGTACTTCGCTCAGAGAGGGCCTCTCGGCGAGGCCGATGCTTTTCACGGCTGTACTCATGCTGACCCCTGTTCCATAGGTTTCACTGTTCGTGTTGTTGTCTGAAAGGCCCGCAACCGCGGGCCGGGGCGGCGCGGCTCAGCGCCGGTTGAGAAGGTGCAGGGCCTCGGCCTCCAGCACCTGCAGTTGCGCGAACACTTCGCCGCGCTGCGCCGCAGGCACCGCGTAGCGGCGCATCACGACCTCGGCGCCCGCGTAGTCCAGCCCGTCCCAGTGCCACTGGCCCCAGGGACTGGCCGTCCTGCGCCACTGCGTGGAGCAGCCCAGGTAGACGCTCCACGCCGTGGCGTGTTCGGGCCACAGTTCGTGGTCCGCGCACTGGTGCACCTGCAGCTCGCCCGGCACCAGCCGGCCAGGATCGATGCCCAGTTGCGCGCACTGGACGCGCAGCTCGTCGTCTACGAGGTAGCGGTCTGCGCCGTCGAGGCCGAAGTGGTGCCGGACAGCGCCACGGAGTTTTTTGTGGCCGCGTCCCGCTGGTGCACGTTCAGCCCGTCGAACCAGGCCACGGCCATGGCCTGCTCCAGGCCGGGATAGGCCTCCTCGGCGGCCAGGCGTTCCTCGCGGCTGTAGGCCACGGAGTTGCCATCGCCGTCCAGCATTCCTTCCCAGCCCACGACCACTTCGTCGAGCAGTTCGCCAATGGTCAGGCGCTTGACGTCCTCGGTGCCATCGGCTGCCGTGAACGGCTTGCCGATGACGACCAGTTCGTTGATCTCGTCGCGCCGGGCCTTGCCCAGGCGCTTGAAGACGACGGCGAAATGGTGGGCGCCGAAGCGGCCTTCATCGACGGGCAGGTACAGCGTCGCGGGGACGGAGATGGTGGGCTTGAGCCCGGAAATCTTGACGGCCATGGAGGCTCCTCGGATGGTTGGCGGATGGGAAGGACGGCTTCAGATCTCGATGGACCACTCGTCATTGCCCGCATCCGAGGGGATGAAGGACAGGGGAATGGTGATCATCTGCACGCCGTCGCTGTCGCTGTAGGTCGGCTTGCCGATCTGTGCGCGTGCGCTCTTGAAGCCCACGGTGTTCGTGGCAGCCTGGCCATGCGTGAGGACCACGGGCACGATGGCGCTGGCACGCGCCAGCGCGATCCAGTCCTTGGTGGCCACGCTGGTGTTCTCGAAGGTCACGCTGCCGGTGGACTTGCGGTCGGTGATCTCCACGGTGTCGACGTTCATCAGGTCGCGCTTGACGACCTGGTTGCCGCACTTGAAGCTGAAGGCGCTGCAGGCCACCGACAGGCCGTCGATGGACAGGCGGGTGTTGGCCTTGTTCACGCCCAGGGGTGCCGTGAAGGCGCTGTAGTCCACGGCGGGCAGGGCCTCGTCCACGGCGGGCACGAAGGAGCCCGTGAACTCGAACTTCCACTTCGGAATGGCCTTGGCATCGGCGCTGAACTCCACCTCGCCGCGCGCGCCGTGCATCTTGTAGAGCGTGCCGTCCACGTTGCCATACAGGGTCAGGCTCTGGATGCCATCGGTGATGGGAGTGAAGACGGTCTTGACACCGGTCTCGGTGGTCGCACGCATGGCACAGGCACGCAGCAGGTCCGTGACACCGGGGCGAGCGCCAGCGGCGCCCACGCCTGCGAACTCGACCGAGAACGCCATCTTCTGGTACTCGGTCACCAGGGTGCTGCCGCTGGAGCCGAAGAACGGGCGGATGTTGTTGCGCTCGACCACGTCGCCCTCGATGGGCGTCAGCGTCACGTCGCTGACCAGCATGGCATTGGCGGGCAGCGGCACGACGGCCGTGCCCACGGTGGTTTCAACCAGGGCCAGCAGGGCCATCTTGCGCAGGATCTTTGCAGCCATTTGAAAATTCCTTTTTGAAGAGAGAAAGCGTCGGTTCAGCAGCCTTTGGCGCCGTTCATCGGCGGCCCGGTCTGCAAGGGGGTTGGAAAAAGGGGAAATGCTTCGGCGGGTGCGGCCTAGGCCTTGTCGGGTCGTTCTCGGATCACAGATAGCTCCAGGTTCTGAGTTGCAGGACAACGGAGTGGCAGCGCACTCCCGCGAAATCCACCGGCCCGGCGCCGACGACCTGCACGCCATCGGTGCCGTCGCCGTCCCCGGCCAGCGGGCCGGGCTGGCATGCGCCGCCCAGGCTGGGATCGGCGCGCACCACGGCCCGGAACTGCTCGGCGAGCTCGTCCAGCAGAAGCTCGCCGGACTGGTTGCCGTCCATGGCCAGGTAGCCATGCACGCTCCACAGGTGCACGCACACCGCGCGGCGGGTGCTGGCGGCGTGCTCGGACGTGGCGCTGCGCCGCAGCCACCAGCCGCGCAGATGGGCCGCAGTGCCATCGGCCGGCACATGCAGGAACAGGGCCGCCAACTGGGCATCGCTGTCCGCATGGCGCTCGCGGTCATGCACCACGCCGATCTGCGGCACGGCGGACAGCGCCGCCACGATGGCGCTGCGGTGTTCGGTCAGGCCGCTCATGGGCGGTGCTCCGGACAGGTGGCGGGCGATGGCAGGCATTCGTTCCAGTGCATGGGTCACTCCGGCTTGGGCATTTCGAAAAACGCGTCATTGCGATGAAGTGACTTTGCCGGGGGGCGCGTTTTTCCATAAGGCCGGCGCCTGCTGGCCCCAGCGCGGGCGCGCGGGCGCGCGGCGGCCCCAGGGCCAGCAACAGCCGCAGGCGCACCGGCGCCCGCATGCGCGCAAGGGCCTGCGCGCATGCGGATGCCGATGGCTTTAAAAGGCCTTTAAACGCCGCGCTGGCGGCCCCGCGCAGCGCCGGCAGGGGCAGGCCACTTCGGGCAGTGATCGACGCGCAGGCGGCCTCCTGGCGGCGGGACACTGCGCGGGACAGGAATGGCGCCAATGCAAAGGCCGCCCGCGCACGCGAAGGGTGCGGGGCGGCCAGGCAGTCAAAGGGTCTGTGCAGGCCAGCGGGCGCGAAACTCAGGCGATCCCGGGGAGGGGCGCCGATGCCGGAGGGCAGATCCCGGCAGGTGAAGGCGGATGGCCGCTATTGGAGCCAAAGGCGCAGCCGCCGTGGCGTCAGCCTCCCAGGCCGGGGTGCAGGAAGTAGCGCACGGCCTCGACCGCGAGCGCCGTGCCCACGGCCACCATGCCACCCGACAGGGCACCGGCCACGGCAGCCTTTTTCTCGACTTCGCGCAGGCGCGCGTCCAGCCCGTTGTAGTGGGCCTCCATGCGCTGCTCCATGCGGTCCATGCGGCGGTTTTGCAGGTCCTGGCCGTCCTTGAGGGACTGCACCAGGCCGTGGATCTGCCCCAGCAGCAGCAGTTCCTGGCGGCGTTCGTCGGTGTTCTTGGCGTCGTTCATGGGCTAGCGTTGTTCTTCGAGAGAGAGGCTGGCGCGGCACGAGGCATAGGCCGCGTTGAGGGTTTCGATTTCCTGGATCACTGCGACAAGGCGCGCAGTATTTCCTGCTGGTAATAGCCCGTGGGACGGGGCGGGGTCTGGCGCACCAGGGCCGGCGCCGGAGGCCGCGTCACCTGGGGCGCCTGTACCACCAGGCCCACAGTCGGCTGGGGGGCGGGGCTGGATGCGCACCCGCACAGGGCGGCGCTGCAGCTCGCCGCGAAGGCGAAGGATTTCATCGTAGGCCGCGGCATCGTTGCGCTCCTGTGTCCGATAGGCGCTGTCCAGCGCGGCCTGGGCCGCGTCGCGCCGGGATTGAAGTTCCGCCAGGCGCTGGCGGGCCGCTTGGTTCTGCAGCGCGATGCTGCCGCGCAGCGCCTGCAGCTCCTGGCGCGCCGCCAGCGCCTGGGTGCGGTAGTGGCTGGCTGCGCCGCCGAGCAAGGCCGCCAGCGCCAGCGCCACAGCGGACAGGCGGCTCATGGCTGCACCTCGCCCGCCGGGCGGGGCAGCTGGTCCACGCCGCGCAGGCAGGTCTTGCGTTCGTCGAGGCGCCGCTTGTACAGGCCCGGCACGAAGCGGTACTCCCAGCCACCATCGGCATTGCGCGCGCCGGTGCGAACAAAGCTCCAGGCCGGCTTGCCGTCGGGCCCGTGGGCCAGCGCGTCGCAGGCCTGCGCATAAAGCCCGGCATTGAGCAGCCCCATGGCCCGGCTCGCGCAGGTGCTGCGCTCGCCCAGGTTGTGGCCATGGCTGGAGAAAGCATCGAGGATGGGCTGCGTCACCTGGACCCGCATGCACTCCAGCACACGGGCCTGGCCGCGTGCCAGCACCTGGCTGCCGACCTCCATGCATTTGGCGTCCGGCCAGTAGTCGCCCAATACGACGGGCACGGGACTGGCGCCTCGCGTCAGGCCCAGGCAGGCGGTGGGCAGGCCTGCGGCCAGCGCATCGGCATAGACCACATTGCGGAACTGGGGGCGGCCCTGCGCGTCGGCAGGGCCATCCTCATAGCCGGAGACGTAGCTGACATAGGCCGAGCCGCCGAGCACCAGCGGGATGCCCAGGCGCAGCACGGAACGGCCAAGAGAGAGTGTATTTGCCATTCCCCCACTGTCGTGGCGCACGCGCGCGGGAAAAAGGCAGGCATGCGCTGGCCTTGAACCGGGCGAAGGCCTGTGTCAGCCGAAGGAGACGCCGGCCCAGCGCACGCGCCCCAGCACGCTGAAATCGCGCTGTTCGTCCGCGCCGTCGATGTCGAACGGGGCGTACTCCTGGTTGGCGCTGCTGACCCGCAGCATCTTGCCGGGAAAGCGCTGCAGCAGCTTGATCATCAGCGCGCCGTCGAGCCTTATCGCATGGATGCCTTCGGTGTGGACATCGCGGGCGCGCAGGTCCAGCAGCGCCGTGTCGCGCGAGCGCAGGTAGGGCTCCATCGAATTGCCCACGACCGAGACCAGCGCCAGCTCGTTGTGGTTGATGCCCAGTTCGCTGCGCACGAAGCGGAAATCGAAGGGGCGCATGGCGATGACGCTTTCCACGTCGCAGAAAACGCCATTGCCTGCCGACATGGCCACATCGAAATGCGGCACGAACAGATAGTCGCCGGACTCCACGGCCTGGGTGCTCGAATCGACGCGGGTCGAGCGCGAGACGCCCGTCATCAGCCAGTCGGGCGAGCACTTGCCCACTTCGGCGATGCGCAGCAGCGTGAAGGCGTCGGGAATGGTCAGGCCGCGCTCGAACTTTCCGACGGTGTTCACATGCAGCTCCAGCCGGGCCGCGAACTCGTCCCTGGACATGCCACTGCGGCACGAGCGGATGCGTTCGCCCAAGGCAACGGCGTAGGCATCCCGCATTTCATTGCTAGTCCTGTCCATAGTTGCTACCGCCCGCTCAGGGGCGGACATTTGCGAGTGTCCATGGACACATTAAAACATGCAAGACCACCTCGGACACACGTAATAACCACACTATGTCGTTCACAAGAAACATTTTTAAAAAGAAAAAGAACACGTCGATGTAAAAAACCATCTTGAAAACACATTTTTATGTGTCTATGATCATGCCCATGGACACACAAAAATGTATCCCCCAGCCAGACTGGCACCCGGCAGACGTCAAGGCTGCACTCGAAAAGAGAGGCCTCAGCCTGCGCCAGCTCGCCCACGCCCATGGCTACTCACACTTTCAGCGTGTCCTGACCACACATTGGTGGGCTGCAGAACAGATCATCGCCACGGCGCTGGAGCTGCGGGCCGAACAGATCTGGCCATCGCGCTACCTGTCCCCGCGCACCAAGGCGCAGGCCAGGACCGTCAAGATCTCGGTCACGCGCGCCGGGCAGATCCGCCGCCGGCAGGAGGGCAAGCGCCCATGACCTGGCTGACCGCGCGCGAAATCTCGGGCCTGCCCGAATTCGCCATGACGGAGCGCGCAGTGCGCGACAAGCTCGCGCGCCTGGGCATTCCTGCCAGGCCCCGCCCCGGCCGCGAAGGCGGCGGGGGCCGGGAATATGACGCCTGCGCGCTTCCCGCACCCACGCGCGCAGCCATCGCGGCACGCAGCATCGAGCGTGCGGGCATCCGTGCGCTGGCCGCCGTCGGCGCACCCATCGCCGCGCCCGCCCCGGCATTGCCTCGCGCGCCAGCGCCTTGCCCGTCCCCAGCGCCAGCGCTTGCACGCCCTCCCAGCCAGGCCGACAAGGCGGTGGCCGACGCGCGCATGCAGCTTGTGGCCATGGTGCAAGAACTCGTGCCGCTGCACGGCATGCGCCAGGCCTGCGCCCTGCTCTCCTCGCGCATCGACTCAAGCGGCGAAGGTGGCGAAACCAGGCAAGGCCGCACGCTGGCCGCCGTGGCCCGCGCGGCCAACCAGCGAGCCAGGGGCAGCCAGGTCAGCGCGCGCACGCTGGAGCGCTGGACCGGCATGCACCGCAAAAGCGGCTGGTGGGGACTGCTGCCCGCGGCCACCGCGCCCGAGCAGCTGCCAACGCTGCCGGAAGACGTGGCGGCGGTGCTGGGCCTGTACCACAGCCGCGATGCGCGCTTTCGCCAGCTCAGCGGCGCAGCCCGGGAGGTCACGCGCATGCTGGAACGCGACATCGACGACTGGCGCCCGCTGTACCACCGCGCGCGCCGCGCGCTCGGCCGGCTGGGCCGCTCGGCCGAAGCCAGCGTGGCGCTCATCAAGGCCCGCCATAGCGGCTCCGAGCGCGCGGCGCGGCTGCCCTACCGGCAGCGCGACGCCAGCATGCTGGCGCCGCTGGACGTCTTCGTCATGGACGGCCATACCTTCAAGGCCAAGGTGCGCCACCCGGACCACGGCGCCCCCTTCGCGCCCGAGCTGACCATGGTCATCGACTGGTCCACGCGCATGATCATGGGCTGGTCGGTATCGCTGTCCGAGAACGTCATCGCCGTCGGCGACGCGCTGCGCCATGCCATCGGCCAATGGGGCATACCGGCCATCGTCTACTCCGACAACGGCCCCGGCGAAACCGCCAAGGCCCTGGACTGCCCCATCGACGGCATCATGGCCCGCCTGGGCATAGACCACCGCACCGGCATACCGGGCCACCCCCAGGGACGGGGCGTGATCGAGCGCGGCTGGCAGACCCATGCCATCCAGTGCGCTCGCCAGTTCAGCAGCTACCAGGGCCCGGACGCCGATGGCGGCCGCCTGCGCCAGGTGGCAGCCGAACTGGCCAGCGAGCAGCGTGCGCTCAAGCGGGCTCAGCGCACGGGCGAGGCCGTGCGGCTCAGCGCCAAGGCCCCGACCTGGGCGCAATTCGTGGACGCGGTCGAACGCATGGTCCGCGAATACAACACCGAGCACCGCCACCGCGGCCTGCCGCGGCGCGCGGATGGCAAGCACATGACGCCAGCCGAAGCCTGGGCCGACCGCTTCGACCCCGGCCTGCAGCACAAGCCCGCCCAGGCCGATCTGCGCGAACTGTTCATGCCGGCCGTGCTGCGCACCGCCCGGCGCGGCCAGGTCACGCTGTTCAACCAGCATTACCAGGCAGCCGAACTGATGCGCCGCGACGTCGATGGCCGCGAAGTCAGCGTGCGCTACGACATCCATGACCCTCAGCAGGTACGCATCTACACGCTGGACGGCGAATTCGTCTGCGACGCGCAATGGAACGCCAACCGCATCGATGCCATGCCCAAGGCCATCGTGCAGATCGCGCGCGAGCGGCGCGTGGCCGCCGCCATCAAGCGCCGCACCCAGCAGATCGAAACCGCCCTGCGCGAGCTCGACGGCCCTTTGCAGGCGCCGCAGCGCATCGCCCAGGAAGACGCCTGGACGCTGTCCCCGCCTCCGCCGCCGGCCGCCCACCCGCTCACCGGCCAGCCCCGGGAACAGGCCGCGGGCCGGCCTTTCTTCGACGCGCCCAGCGACCGCTACGAATGGCTGATGCGCCACCGCAGCCAATGGACGCCGGCCGACGGCGCATGGCTGCGCAGCTATGTGGCCAGCGACGACTACGCGCAACTGCGCGACTACTACGAAGGCCGCGGCATGGGCGGCGGCCATTGCACGGACCCAGACCCGGACACCAGGAGCGATGCACCATGAAAAAAGGCTTTGTCAAAACCGAGAACTTCAAGCGCCTGGCCGAAGCCCAGAAGCTCGTCGAGCGCCGCGGCGCCCGCGAGGCCGGGCTGGTACTGGTCAAAGGCCGCTACGGCGTCGGCAAGTCCGAGCTCACCGAACGCTGGGCCGCCGATTGCGGATGGGTGTTCGTTCGCGCCAAGGCCACCTGGACCCGGCGCGCCATGCTGGACGAACTCGCCGAGCACATGGGACTGTCCAAGGCGGGCCGCAACCAGCAGGTGCAGGCACGCATCATCGGCAAGCTGGCCGTGGACATGGTCCCCATGATCGTGGACGAGGCCGACTTCCTTGTCGGCAGCACGGCTGCGCTTCTCGAAGTGCTGCGCGACATCACCGACATGACGGGAATCATGTGCTTTCTCGTCGGCATGGAGCAATTCCCCCTGAAAGTGGCCCGCCACGGCCACATCGCCAGCCGCGTCGCCAAGGTGGTCGAGATGCAGCCCATATCGCTGGCCGACGTGAAGACCACGGTGGCGGCCAAGGCCGAAGTGGCCATCGCCGACTGCGTACTGCCCGAACTGCTGGCCCAGGCTGGCGGACGCATGCGGCTGCTGCTCAACGCCATCGCCAACATCGAGCAATGGGCCCACGCCAACGGCTGGGAGACTGTCACGCTGGACCATGTCAAAGGCCGCGCGCTGTGCCCCGAATTCACGGGCAAGCCCCTGGGCCGGAGGGCATCGCAATGACCGGCGCCACGCCCTGGGCCGCGCTGGCGCTGGCCGCACTGGGCCGCCTGATGCCGCTGTCCCCGCTGCCCTTCACCGCAGCCGACCTGCTCGGCTGGGCGCCAGGCCTGGGCGGCATCGAGGCCGCAACACAGGCCTGCGAAGTCCTGCAGCGGCAAGGCCTGCTGCGGCCCGCGCTGCGCACCGGCCAGCCCCATGCGCCCCAGGCCTGGACGCCGACCTCCGAAGGCCGCGAAGCCTTGCGTGCGGCCGCGCACGCCTGCAGCGATGGCACGCCGCAAGCCAGCGACGCGCTGGCCCTGCGCCTGTGGCGCCTGCTGCGCATGCGCACCAGCTTGACGGCCGCACAGGCCGTATCCGTGCTCGCCGATGCAGGCGGCAGCACCCGTGGCCTGCAGGCACGCATCTCGGGCCACCTGCGGCAATGGTCCCGCCTGCGGCCCGACGCCGTGCAGACAGGCGCGCGGCGTGTCAACGGATGCGTGCGCTACGTGCTGATCGAGGACCTCGGCGCCACGCCGCCGGCCCCAGCCAAAAACCAAAGGAAGCTGCCATGAACCCGCACCCGCCCTACCAGGACATGCCCTGGTTCGCGCTGCTGAGCGAGCGCGCCTGCCGGCCCGGCGCCGTGCGCTCGCACATCGCCAGGCAGCTGGGAATCAGCCCCTCGGCACTGAGCCAGGTGCTCAACGGCAGCGGCGCATACGGCAGCGGTGCCGCAAGCACCGCGCGCATCGCCGAGCGCGTCACGCGCACCTTCGGCGGCTACGCCTGCCCCCACCTGAGCGCCGAAGCCGGCGGCGAGCCGCGCATGGTCACGCTGGAGCAATGCCGTGCCTTCGCCCACCGTCCCGCCCCCACGGCCAGCCCACGCGACATGCAGCACTGGCAGGCCTGCAGGCAATGCCCGCACCGCGGGACAAGCGCCCCGCCACCGCAATGACCCACCAACAGACCGTGAACACCATGCCCACTCCCCAGCGCAAGCCCCGATCCAAAAGCAAAGCCAGGCTCAAAGCCATTGCCCTCGCCCAGCCGCCCGGCGAAGCCCCCCTGCATTTCGCGCCGCGAGCCATCGAACATGCACCGCGCCGCATTCCCATGTCCCGCGGCGAAAAGGCAGCCATCGCGCTGTTGCTGCTCGTGCTGCTGGCAGCACTGGCCTTTTGCATCGCCGCCATCGAAGGCCATGCGCAAATCCGGGGCCTGTGACCATGGAGCCGCCCGTCGCCATCGCCGTGGCCCTGCTGCCGCCGCTGCTGCAGGACTTCGAGCGCCTCATCGGCCTGCAGGCCACCATGGCGCTCGTCAGAAGATGGGGCGGCCTGCGGGTCTACTTCCCCAGGCCCGAACGGGTCACGCCCGAACACCCCTACGCGGCCGCCATCGGCGTCGAGGCGCTGACCCGGCTTGCCGCCGAATACGGAGGCCTGCCCCACTTCCAGCTGCCCAAGGCCAATCGCGCACTGCAGGCCGTGCGCAACGCACGCATCGCGGCCGACTACGCAGACAGCAAGACCGCTCGGCAGATCGCGCAGGAGCATGGACTCACCGAAGGCCAGGTGGTCCGCATCGTGGCCGCCCTCGGCGCCACCCCTCCCGCAGAGCGGCGCCAGCGCCGACTGTTCTGACGCATCCTGCGGCTTCCGACCTGCACGAGGTCGGAAGCCTTCCCCTCATCGGACCATCCCCGCAAGCCCTTGAATTGCCTCCACTTTCTCCTCGGCACCCTCAAGCGCTTCCAACCTCCGGACTTCCGACCTGCGGCGCACAGGCCATACCCCGCAGCGCGCCCCAGGCATGGCTGCACCTCGAAGAACCGGGCCAGCGCGAGAGTTGGCACCGCCCTCGCACCACCCCCGAAGAGACCCCGTGCACGACCACCCACCCCATTGCCGCCCAGCATTGCCCACCATTGATTGCACCGCCAAGCCCGCACCCGCCCTGCAATCCGCCCCTGCCTGCTTCCAACCACCGTGCGCCAAAGAGTTCACCATCCCACATGCCCGGCCCCGCAAACGAAAAAGCCGCCGGCGCAAGGCGGGCGGCTTTCCATGGAGCGAGGCACTCTCAGACCATCAGCGCCAGGCTGGCCTCCAGGTGCTCGGTCGGCAGGCGGCGAAAGCCCGAGCGCGCATAGCGCTGCAGGCGGCCCAGGGCGAACGAGGTCAGCACGCTGGCGGCGACCTGGGCATCGACCGTGGGCGCCGACGACCCCAGTGCACCCGCCGCAGGACGCAGGCACTGGCGCAGCGTGGATTCGATGCGGTCGAAGAACTGGTTCATGCGGGCCTGCAGGCGCTCATGCTCGAAGACGATGGCATCGCCCACCATGACGCGCACCATGCCGGGATTGCGTTCGCCGAACTGCAGCACCAGCGAGATCACGCGGCTGGCCTGGCGCATGCCGTCGGTGGCCGGGCGCTCGGCCTGGTCCTGGTCGCGGCTGACGATCTGCTGCACCAGCGTGAAGACGGACTGCTCGATGAACTCGATCAGCCCTTCGAACATCTGCGCCTTGCTCGCGAAATGGCGGTACAGGGCCGCCTCGCTCACGCCGAGATGCGCGGCCAGGGCGGCCGTGGTGATGCGTTCCGCACCCGGCTTTTCCAGCATCGCCGCCAGCGCCTGCAGGATCTGCTCGCGCCGCTCCCCGGGCTTGGGGCGCTTGCGCGCAGGGGTGGGGGAGGCAGCAGCGGCGGCTTCGTCGGACACGACATCGGCGCCAGGAGCGGAGAGAGGCGGCAGGACTTCAGACTCGGACATAAGTGTTCAACTATTTGTAAGCAATTCTCTCACAGCCCTCGGCATACCCCGCACAAAGCTGTCCCCATGGCTGCAGCCGTCAGGATCGCCAAAGCCTGCGCCTGCTGGCGCCCTGTCATGCCGGCGCGGCCTGCAGCGCAAGCTCCAAGCGTACCAGCAGACCACGGCCCTGCGCACCGGTGCCGAAGCTCAGATTGCCCTGGTGCAGCAAGGCGATTTCATCGGCGATGGCCAGTCCCAGCCCCGTGCCCTCGCCCGGTGCGCCCTGGGCGCGGTAAAACCGCTGGGTGATCTGGTGGCGCTCGGCCTCGGGCACGCCAGGCCCATCGTCTTCGACCTCGATGAAGGCGCCGTCTTTGTGCATGCCGCAGCGCAGCGTGACGCTGCCGCCGGACGGTGTGTACTTGATGGCGTTGTCCGTGAGGTTGGAGAGCAGTTCGCGCAGCAGCCAGCTGTGGCCCCAGACGCTGGCCGGCGCGACATCGAGCCCGAAATCCAGGCCCTTGGCGCTGGCCTGGTCGAAGAACATCTCCAGCATGCTTTCGCACAGTTCCTTGAGGTCCACCTGCTGCAGCGGCTGCACCTCCGCATTGCGCGCATCGGCGCGCGACAGCGCCAGCAGCTGGCGTGCCAGCTGTGCAGTGCGCCGCGTGGCATCGCGCAGCTGCTCGATCTGCGAGACGCCGAGCACGACCTGGGCCTCCTCGCCACGGCTGCGTGCCTGTGCCTGGGCCGCCTGTGCGCTCAGCGCCCAGGCCTCCACCTGGGCACTGAGCGCGGCCAGTGGCGTGCGCAGCTGGTGCGCGGCATCGGCCACGAAACGCCGCTGCCCTTCGGCCTGGGCATTGACCAGCGAGAACAGCCGGTTCAGCGATCGCACCAGCGGCCGCACCTCGGCCGGCGAACTCTGCTCGGAGATGGGGCTGAGATCGCGCGGCGAGCGGCGCTCGACCGCCTGCGTGAGGGTCAGCAGCGGCCGGAAGGCCTGGCTGACGGACCAGTAGATGGCGATGCCCGCCCCCGCGATCAGCAGCACGCTGGGCAGCAGCACGTGCAGCAGCAGCTGGCGCACCCATTGCTGGCGCACATCGCCGCCATCGGCCAGCACCAGCACCATCTCGCCGGCCCCATAGGTTTCCGCGCGCAGCACGGCCACGCGATAGGTCAGGCCGTCATGCTCCTGGCTGTGGAACTCGGCCAGCGGCGTGGATGGCACGTCGAACCGGATCCAGGTGTCGCCAGCGACCACATGGCCCTGCAGGTCGCCGACCGCATAGCCGACATCGTCGCCGCGCTGGCGCAGAAAATCCTCGATGGCGGGCGTCAGCGCCACCAGCGGCGGCGTGCCTTCGGCAATCGAGGGCGCCAGCACCGAATCGGCCAGCGCGGGCAGCAGGCGCAGCAGGCGCTGGTCGTGCTGGGTCGAGGCCTCATCGGCCGAGCGGTAGCCGAACCAGCCGCCCATCAGGGCCAGCAGCGTCAGCGGCACCACGAGCAGCACCAGCAGTCGAAGGCGCAGGTTGGCGGTCATCGGCGCTCAGCGTCCAGCGGACCGTGTCCGTGGTGCCGTCTCACTGTCCGGCATGGCTCAGTTCCAGCCGGTATCCGAAGCCCCGGATGGAGCGCAGCGCCACGCCATGCGGCTCCAGCTTGCTGCGCAGGCGCGAGACGTAGACCTCGACGGCATTGGGCGTGATCTCGCGGTCCCAGCCCGTCAGCGCCTGCAGCAGCTTGTCCTTGCTGGCCGGCTTGGGCGCATGGATCAGCAGGTATTCGAGCACCGTCCATTCGCGCGGCCCGAGATCGATGGGCAGCAGCCGGCCCTCGCTCTCCCCCTCCTGCGCGGGCTGGCGCGCGCCGGCGCGGCGGCCGGCCGTGTCCAGTTCGATGGGGCCGAAGCTGAGCACCGCCGATGTCGCGGCCTGCGAGCGGCGCAGCAGCGCGCGCAGCCGTGCCAGCAGCTCGGGCAGTTCGAAGGGCTTGACCATGTAGTCGTCGGCGCCCTGGTCCAGGCCCTGGACGCGGTCCTGCAGCGCATCGCGCGCCGTCAGGATCAGCACCGGCATGGCCGAGCTTTCCACCTCGCTGCTGCGCAGGCGGCGCGTGAGCTCCAGCCCGTCGATGCCGGGCAGCCCGATGTCGATCACGGCCAGGTCGAACGATTCCTGGGCCAGCACTTCGAGCGCGCGCTCGGCGCTGCCCACCCAGTCCACGGCGTAGCCCGCATCCGACAACCCCAGCTTGATGCCGCTGGCCACCATCACATCGTCTTCCACCAGAAGCAAACGCATATCCATACCCACCAAAACAAAAGCCGCCCCAAAGGCGGCTTGCGGAAAAACCGGCTCCGGCCGTCAGACCACGCCCGGGCCATGTCCGATGGTAACGCGAACCGCAGGGTCCGCGCCATCGGGCCTCAATGGCTGCGGATCATGGTGCCGTAGGCCTGGTCGGTCAGGATTTCCAGCAGCATGGAGTGCGGCACGCGGCCGTCGATGATGTGCACGGCGTTGACACCGGCCTTGGCCGCGTCCAGCGCGCCGCTGATCTTGGGCAGCATGCCGCCCGAGATGGTGCCGTCGGCGAACAGCGCGTCGATCTCGCGCGCCGTCAGGTCGGTCAGCAGGTTGCCGGCCTTGTCCAGCACGCCGGGCGTGTTGGTCAGCAGCACCAGCTTTTCGGCCTGCAGCACGGTGGCCAGCTTGCTGGCGACCACGTCGGCATTGATGTTGTAGCTCTCGTTTTCCTCGCCGAAGCCGATGGGGCTGATCACGGGGATGAAGGCATCGTCCTGCAGCGCGCGCACCACGCTGGGGTCGATGGAGACGATGTCGCCCACCTGGCCCACGTCGTATTCGATGTTCGGGTCCTTGTTGTCGACCATCTTGAGCTTGCGCGCGCGGATCAGGCCGCCATCTCGCCCGGTCAGGCCCACCGCCTTGCCGCCCGCCTGGTGGATCAGTCCCACGATGTCCTGCTGCACCTCGCCGGCCAGCACCCATTCCACGACCTCCATGGTCTCGGCGTCGGTCACGCGCATGCCCTGGATGAACTCGCCCTTCTTGCCCAGGCGGTTGAGCGCCGTCTCGATCTGCGGCCCGCCGCCATGCACCACCACCGGATTCATGCCCACCAGCTTCAGCAACACCACGTCTTCCGCGAAATCGGCCTGCAGGGCCGGGTCGGTCATGGCGTTGCCGCCATACTTGATGACCATGGTCTTGCCATGGAACTTGCGGATGTAGGGCAGGGCCTGGGCGAGGATTTCGGCCTTGTCGCGGGGGGCGATCGAGAGGATGTCGTTCATGGTGGTCAGCAGTGCCGTAGGACGCAGGGCGCCCGGTTGAAAATCGGAAAGCGGATTGTGCCGCAATGCCAATGCCGCACGCCAGCGGCAGCCCACCGCCGCATGCCTTGGGAGCCGCCCCCGGCCGTGCAGCGCCTCAGCAACGCTCCATCAGTTCTGCAGCCACGCCGGCAGCTTGAACCGGATGATGGCCAGATAGGCCCATACGTACAGCACGATGAACAGCAGGCAAAAGCCGATCAGCACCCAGGATGTCTGCCAGAACAGCAGGGCAGGCACCACCGACAG
Source organism: Comamonas sp. (assembly GCA_041984925.1). Classification (GTDB taxonomy): domain Bacteria; phylum Pseudomonadota; class Gammaproteobacteria; order Burkholderiales; family Burkholderiaceae_C; genus Comamonas. Next base: position 84,726 of record JBHIXF010000001.1, on the reverse strand, counting down.
CATGCTGAAGGCCCACAGGTAGGGCGAGGTGCGGTTGTTGCGCATCAGCATCTGGCGCGACTCGTCGTCGTGGAACACGCCCCAGACGATGCGCCGGTAGACCAGCTGGTGCAGGTGCAGCGCATCGGCCATGCCCGGCGAGACACCGCGCGCCAGCTTGCGGTAGATGGAGAACACCGTCTCCCAGACCGGGTAGATCAGCAGCAGCATGGGGAACCAGGGCGAGACCTGGGCATGGCGCTGCACCAGGGCAATGCTGCCGAAGGCGATGATCACGCCCCACAGGTAGGCACCTCCATCCCCGGCGAACAGCATGCCGCGCGGATAGTTCCAGACCATGAAGCCGGCGGTCCCTGCCGCAGCCGTCACCAGCATGGCTGCCAGCGCGCGGTCGCCGACCTGCAGCGCCACATGGGCCAGGGCCAGGCAGATGATCATCGCCACCATGCCGGCCAGGCCGTTGCAGCCATCGATGATGTTGAAGGCATGGGGCAGGCCCGCAATGCCCAGCAGCGCCAGCGCCACGCCCAGCCAGGCCGCGGAGCCCATCCAGCCATCCAGCCAGGGCAGGCCCAGGCGCGGCACGGCCAGCCCCAGCAGCAGCACGGCCAGAACGCCGGTCATCAGGGTCAGCAGCAGGCGGTAGCGCACCGTCAGGCGCTGGGTCAGGTCTTCCGCGATGCCCCCGATCACCGCCGGCAGCAGGGCCAGGCACCACCATCCGTTCCAGGGCTGCATGCGCAGCACGGAGGGGTCGCCGAACCATCGGCTGCTCACCACGCCCGCCAGCCAGCTGACCAGCACGCCCAGCAGCATGGCCGCGCCGCCCAGGCGCGGCACCTCCCCGGCATGGATGCGCTGCGGCATATCCTGCCCATATGCCACGCCATGGCGCCGCGACCACAGCAGCACTGCAGCGCCGGCCACGAAAGTCACCACAAAAGCCACCAATGACAGCCAGATCATGTCATTCCTAATGCAAGGGATTGCCGGCAGGCAGCTGCCTTGCCTTGCGATAGACATCAGAGGTCCACAGGCGCAGCAGGCTGCGCACATGCCAGGCCAGATGCCGCCAGTTGCGGCTGCTGCCACGTTGCCCCTCGTGCACGATATACGCAGCGGCGCGTTCCAGCCGTAGGCCCAGAAGCCGAATACGCAGGCACAGGTCCACATCCTCGCAATACATGAAATAGGCTTCGTCGAAGCCTTTCACGGACTGCCAGGCCTGCAGGGGCAGCACGATGCAGGCTGCGTTGACCCACTCCACACGCGCCTGCGGGCGGCGCAGCGCGCGGCGGCGCCACAGGGCTGCTGGTGTCGGTATCTCGCGCTCGCTGTCCTGCACCCGCCCTGCCGCATCGAGCTGCACGGGGTAGGCGCAGCCCACGCCCTCGCGCGCCGCCGCTTCGATCAGCGGGCCGAAAGGCTCGCGCGCCGCCAGCAGTTCGACATCCGGATTGAGCACGCAGACGAAGGGCTCCACCGCCCCTTTGAGGGCCCGGTTGTGGTTGGCGCCAAAGCCGCGCGGCGCTGCATTGACGATGGTATCGAGCGCGAACGGCCACCCCTGCGCGGGCGCCTCGGGCGCCGGCTCGGGGATGTTGTGCGTCAGCACGACGCGGCCAATGCAGGCAACGCCAGCGAGCTGGTGCAGCAGGCGCTGCACCATGGCACCGTGGCCATGGCTCACGATGGAAACCAGCAGCGCAGGCGCTCCCCCGGTGCCGTCAGGCACCGCAGCCGTCGAATCCATAAGCGCCTCGCCGTCCGGTCAGCGTGCCTGAGCCAGCGCCGCATTGGCCTGGTCGATGCTGGCCCAGCGGTCCTCGCCCACCAGCGACTGCAGGCGCAGTCGCGACAGCAGGTACATGTAGCGGGCCTGGGCCAGGTCGCGCAGCGCGGTCGTCTTTTGCTGCTGCGCATTGAGCACGTCCACCATCGTGCGGCTGCCGGCCGACTGCGACTTGCGGCTCGAATCCAGGGCCAGTTCGGCCGAGCGCACGGCCTGCTCCAGCGCCGCGATGCGCGCCACGCCTTCGGTCATGCCGCGGAATTCCTTGTGCACGCGCACGCCCAGGTCCAGCCGCGTCGCCTCCAGCATTTCACGCGCACGCTCATGGCTGGCCACGGCCTGGCGGATGGTGGAATTCACATAGCCGCCGGCATACAGCGGGATCGACAACTGCAGACCGATGGCCTTCTGGTCGTAGCGCTGGTTCAAGCTGGTCACGGTGTCGCTGTTGGAGCGCGACCATTGGGCCACGGCATCCAGCGTGGGCTTGTGGCCGGCCTTGGCCTTGTCGATCTCCAGCCGCGCCGCCTCCACCTGGGCGCGCAGCGAACGCAGCTCGGGGCTGGCGTCCTCGGCACGTGCGATCCACTCCTGGACCGAGCCCAGCGCCGGGCGCTCGGGCTTGAAGCGCTGCACGTCAAGGTCGGCGAGGGTGGTGATGGGCTGGCCGGTGGCCACCTCGAGCCGGCGCTGCGTGAACTCGAGGTTCTGCCGCGCCTCCAGCTCCTGTGCATAGGTCATGTCCAGGCGCGCCTGGGCATCGTCCACATCGGTGCGCGTGCCCGAGCCGGCCTGCAGCAGCTTGCGCGCCGCGTCGAGCTGGGTGGTGTAGGCCTCCTTCTGGGCCGCCACCAGATCCACCTGGTCGCGCGCCAGCAGCACATCGAAGTAGGCCTCGCCCACGCGCACGGTCAGGCTTTGCTCGTCGCGTTCGAGCATGGCGTCGGAATCCTCGACCTGGGCGCGGGCCTGGTCCACCGACGCGCTGATGGCCGGCCGGTAGATGGGCTGGCGCACCGACAGGCTCTGGTTGCTGCTGTAGTAGTGATTCCGCAGCGTCACCGGCCCCTGGACGCTGTTGAATTTGTTGGTCAGGTCGTTGTAGTTGCGGCTGGCGTTCAGCGCCACGTTGGGCAGGCGCTGGGACAGGGCCTGCGGCAGCCGCTCGCGGCTGGCATCGGCCGCCGCGCGCGAGGCGCGGATGGTCACATCGTTCTGCACGGCCGCTTCATAGGCCTGGCGCAGGTCCATGGCCGAGGCCGATCCGGCGAACAGCGTGCCCACCAGCAGGGCGCTGGCGCCCGCCAGCAGGTTCAGTCGGAAGGTGCAATTGCCACGCATCATCTCTTCACTCCTCGGTCATCGAAGCCGCCAGACGCTTGGTCAGGGGGTGCAGCAGGTAGGTCAGCATCGAGCGCTCGCCGCCCTTGAAGATCACCTCCACCGGCATGCCGGGGTGAAGCTGGCGGTGGCCCAGCGCCTTCACGCCCTCATCCGTGACTTGCACGCGCGCCAGGTAGTAGCTGTTCTGTCCCTGTGCATCGGTCAGCAGGTCACCCGAGATCGAATCCACCTTGCCCTGGACCACGAGCTGGGGCGAATTGGCGAACGAGGAAAAGCGCACATCCACGGGCATGCCGGCCTTGACGCGGTCGATCATGTGCGGCGCGACATGGGCTTCCAGCATCAGCGGGGCGCCCTTGGGCACGATGTCCATGAGCTTCATGCCCGGCGTCACCACGCCGCCCACCGTCTGGGTGGCCAGGCCCACGACCTGGCCGGCAGCGGGCGAGCGGACCTCGGTGCGCTCCAGGTCGTTGCTCACGGCGCGGTAGCGCTCGGCCTCGGCCAGCACCTGGCGCGCCACGTCGGCCAGCTGGGTTTCCACTTCCTTGCGGTATTCCTGCTTGCGCGAGACGGCGCGCGAGCGCAGCTCGGCGATGGAGCTCTTGGCGCGCAGCGTGTTGCCCTGCAGGTCGGCGATGGACGCGCTGGTGTCGGCCACCGTGCGCTCCAGCTCGCGCTGGCGGTTGCGCGGCGCATAGCCTTCCTCGACCAGGCCGCGCAGGTGCGACAGCTCGTCATTGATCAGGCGCAGCTGGCTCTGGCGGCTGGCCAGCATGCTGGCATACGACTGCAGCAGGCCTTCCTGGCCCTGGATGCTTTCGTCAATGGACTGCAGGTCCGAGCGCAGCAGGTTCTTGCGCGTGCTGAACAGCTGCTCCTGGTTCATGATCTGCTGCTGGATCTTGGGGTCGGAGGCGGCCGCCTTCAGGTCGGGATGCCAGGTGATCGTGTTGCGGCCCAGCTGCTCGGCCTCCAGCCGGCCCTGCATGGCCAGCAGGCCCAGGTAGTTCTGGCGCGACGACTCGTAGTTGGCCCGGGCCACGGCGGAGTCCAGCCGGATCAGGACCTGGCCTTCCTTGACCTCGTCGCCTTCGCGCACCAGCACCTCCTGCACGATGCCGCCGGACAGATGCTGGACCGCCTTGCGCTTGGTGTCGAGCGCCACCGTGCCCGGCCCAGGAACGCCTTCGTCCAGCGGCGCCAGCGCGGCCCACAGGAGGAAGCCGCCAAAGCCCAGCGCCAGCGCCCACAGGCCGATGCGCCCCGCACGGCCCAGGTCCATGCGGCCATGGGACTCCTGCCGCGGCACCGCATCCAGGGATGCCAGCGGGAGGTTCTTCTTTTCGGAAATCAAGGAATCAACCATCTCAAAACTCGCCCAATCAGTTGAAAGGCAGGCACGCGCCGGCGTGCCCGTGCCCAGCTTGCTCTTATGCCAACGCCGGTCCGCCCATGGGCCGCTGCTGCGGCTGGGACTGCTTGGCCGCCTGCAGACGCTGCAGCACCGCATCGCGCGGGCCGTCGGCCTGCACCACGCCGTCCTTGAGCACCACCACCCGGTCCGCCACCGCCAGCACGCCCGGACGGTGGCTGATCAGCACCACCGCCGCGCCGTCCTCGCGCAGCTTGACCACCACTTTTTCGAGGGCGGCTTCGCCCACGTCGTCCAGATTCGCATTCGGCTCGTCCAGCACCACCAGCTTGGGCGCGCCGTAGATGGCACGCGCCAGGCCGATGCGCTGGCGCTGGCCGCCGGACAGCAGGCTGCCGCCATCGCCGATGGGCGTGTCGTAGCCTTGGGGAAAGTGCAGGATCATGTCGTGCAGGCCCGCCGCCTGGGCCGCGGCAATCACGCTGGCCGCATCCACCTCGCCCATGCGGGCGATGTTCTCCGCGATGGAGCCGTCGAACAGCTCGATGTCCTGCGGCAGATAGCCGATGTAGGGGCCCAGCTCCTCCCGGCTCCAGCCGTGGATGGGGCGCTCGTCCAGCAGCACCTCGCCCGACATGTAGGGCCAGATGCCGACCATGCAGCGCGCCATCGTGGACTTGCCCGAGCCCGAGGGGCCCAGCACCACGGTCACCGAGCCGGGCACCACGTCCAGCGTCGCGCCCTTGAGGATCGGCTGCTCGCGCTCCGGGGCCACGGCCACCACGTTGCGCAGCGACAGGCGGCCCGTGGGCGCCACGCGCGACAGCGCGGGATCGCGCGCAGGGTGGTCGTTGAGCAGGCCTTCCAGGCGGGCGAACGCCGCCCGCGCGCCCATGAAGGCCTTCCAGGTACCGACCAGCGAATCGATGGGCGCCAGCGCGCGGCTCATCAGCACGTTGGCCGCGATCATCGCGCCCGGCGACAGCTGGCCATCGATCACCAGCAAGGCGCCCAGGCCCAGGGCCAGCGACTGCTGGGTATAGCGCACGAACTTGCTGATGGCGGCCAGCCGCTCGCTCACGTCGTGCGAGCGGTCCTGCAGCTTGAGCGACTCGGCATTGCGGCCCAGCCAGGTGCGGCGGATGTTGTCCACCATGCCCATGGGCACCAGCGCCTCGACATTGCGCAGCTTGCTTTGCAGGTAGATGCCGACCTCGCTTTGCGCCTTGTGCGCGCTTTCCGCCGGCTCCACGGCGCGGCGGTGGCCGAACCAGACCATGGCGGCCTGGATCAGCGCAAAGCCGATGGAGGCCCAGCCCAGCATGGGGTGCAGCAGGAACAGCACGATCATGTAGATCGGCGTCCAGGGCGCATCGAAGAAGGCGAACACGCCCTGGCCCGTCAGGAACTGGCGCAGCTGCACCAGGTCGCCGAATGCGCGCCCGCCCTCGCTGCCGGGCGAGCGCAGGTTGGAGTCGAAGCTGGCGTCGAACACGCGCGAGCTCAGCACCGCGTCCAGGCGCTGGCCCGAGCGCACCAGCACGCGGTTGCGCAGCCACTCGCCACCGGCCATCACGATGAACAGGAACAGCGTGATCAGCGACATCGCCAGCAGCGTCAGTTCGCTGCGGCTGACCATGACGCGGTCGAACACCTGCAGCATGTACAGGGTGGGCGACAGCATCAGAACGTTGATCAGCATGCTCAGCGCGCCGACGAGGAAGAACTCGCGGCGGAACAGCCACAGCGCGCGCGTCAGCTCGCTGCGTTCGAAAAATGCAGGGGAACTCATCGGAAGGGTCTTTTCAAAAAAGCAGGTTCAACCCGGCCTCAGGCCGCCACACGGGCCACGGGGCCGCTGCGCTGCTGGGGCGCGGCCGCCTGGCGCGCCGCGGCGTTGAGCGCTGCCAGCACCTCGTCGCGGGGGCCGAAGGCCTGCTGCTGGCCGTCGCGCAGAACCAGCAGCTTGGTCGCCGCCGACAGGATGCTGGTGCGGTGCGTGATCACCACGATGGTCGCGCCGCGCGCGCTGGCCTGCCGGATGGCATGCACCAGGGCGCTGTCGCCTTCCTCGTCCAGGCTGGAGTTGGGCTCGTCCAGCACCACGTAGGCGGGATTGCCGTACAGGGCGCGCGCCAGTGCCACGCGCTGGCGCTGGCCGCCCGACAGGCGCACGCCGCCGGCGCCCACCTTGCAGTCGTAGCCGCCAGGCAGCGTGGAGATCAGCTCATGCAGGCCCACCGCGCGCGCCGCCTCCTCCACCAGCCTGGCATCGCCCTGGCCGAAGCGCGCGATGTTCTCGGCGATCGTGCCCTCGAACAGCTCCACGCCCTGCGGCAGATAGCCGACGTAGGGGCCGACCTCGGCCTTGTTCCAGGTGTGCAGGTCCGCGCCGTCCAGCCGCACCTTGCCGCTGAGCGCGGGCCACAGGCCCACCATCAGGCGCGCCAGCGTCGTCTTGCCCGACGCCGAAGGGCCGATCACGGCCAGCACGTCGCCAGGCTCCAGCGCAAAATTCACGCCCTTGACGATGGGCAGCGCCCCACCGGCGGCGCCCGCGACCAGCTGCTCCACCTGCACCCGGCCGCTCGGCGGGGGCAGCGGCATCGCGGGCTTGCGGGCCGGCACGTCCTCCAGCAGCCGGGCCAGGCGGTTCCAGGCATCGCGCACGTTCACCACCGCGTTCCACTGCGTGATCACCTGCACCAGCGGTGCCAGCATGCGTCCGCCCAGGATGGAGCCGATGATGATCATGCCGGCGCCGCCGTTGAGGTTGTTGTGCAGCATCAGCAGGCAGCCCAGCCCCAGCATCAGCGAGCTGAGCGTGTTCTGGATCAGGCGCGACACCGACTGGAACGTGCCCGCAGACGCCGAGGCCTGCGCCTGCAGTTGCAGGAACTTGCGCTGGCGCTCCACCCAGCGCGAATGCAGGCTGCGCTGCATGCCCATGGCCTCGACCACCTCGGCCTCGCGCAGCGCACCCTCGGCGTAGCGCTGCGCGCCGATGGCCACCTGGTTGGCCTCCATCAGCGGCGGCTTGGTGCTGCGCTCGTTGAACCAGGCCACGATGGCCTGCAGCAGGCCGAACACCAGGGCCGCGGCTCCCAGGTAGGGGCTGATCATGAACAGCAGCACCGTCATCAGCAGGGCGATCGGCGCCTCCAGGATGGCCAGCATGGCAGGCGCATGGAAGAAATCGCGGATGGTGCGCAGGTCGTTGAACGCCTGCTGCGAGCCGCCCGGCAGGCGGCGCGCGCTGGCGTCGAACACCGAATGGAACACCCGCTCGCGCAGCTGCTCCTCGAAGGCCAGGCCGGCATCGCGCATCACATGCGAGCGCGCCCACTCCAGCACCTCCAGCAGGATGTAGGCCATGATCACGGCCACCGTCAGCATGGCCAGCGTCATGTGGCTGCGGCTGTTCACCACGCGCTCATACACCTCCAGCATGTAGCCCGACGGCGCCAGCACCAGGATCGCGGAGAACACGCTGAACCAGGCCGTGCGCACGAAATACGGACGCAGCCGGGCCAGCGCCGCGCGCATCTCCGCCCCGGGGTTCTGATTGGGTTTCATATCGACTCTTCAAGCAAGATGTATTCGGGAATCTCGACGGCGTCATCCGCCCGGGCCTGTGGCTCCGCATTCGCGCGCCGCTCGTCCTCGCCGGGGGCAACCAGCCAGAAAGACAGCGCATACCCCTTGTCCGCATCGCCGTCCAGCACGATCTCGCGCATCTTTTGCTGATGAAAGCGCTGTTCATCGCGCGGATCGAGCTGCAGGTCGAAATGCATGCGGCCATCCAGCGTGAACATCGACAGCCGGCCGGCCTTCAGGCTCAGCGTGTGGCGGTCGAAATACACGGGGCAGCTATCGGCAAACCGCAGCAGGGGCAAGGGCCTCTGGCCCAGCTTGTCCAGATGGACGGGGCTGGCCGGATGCTGGAACACCACGCGGCAGGTCCGGGACACCGAATAGATGGCGTTGCACACCATCTGCGAGCCCATTTCCGGAAACTGCTCGCGCAGCTGGCGGTAGGTCAGATGGTGCAGTGCCACGCGGTTCCAGACGCGCGTGGACTGCACCAGCGGCGCCAACGCATTGCACAGCTTCGCAAAGCCGTGCTGCAGCGCCTGCAGCCGCTGCAGCTGCTCGGTCGAGACTTTCAGGGGAATGCGGAGAACAGGATCCATGGCTGGCGCGGAGTCTATCACCAACCCATATATGAACTTCATATAAGAGCGACAAAAACTCCAATCCGCCGCAAGCCGTCAATAATTGCAGCCAAAACGCAACGCCGCCGGGTCCGCTGCCCGGGCGCAATCCCATCCACCGTCGTACTCTCCAGACCATGCCCTCACCCACCAATGGAAAAGACCAGCACGCGACCAGCGCCACCCCGTCCAGCGGCTCGGCCCTCGTCGATGCGCTGCTGTCCGGCACCCAATGGAGCAGTGGCGCGCAGCCCCTGGTGCTGAGCTACAGCTTTCCCTGGAAGAACGGCCAGCCAGCTTCCTGGGAAAACAACTACAGCGACATGCGCGAGCCCGACGCAGGCTACGCGCTCAGCGCGCAGGAACAGGATGCCGTGCGGCAGGCGCTCGCCACCTGGTCGGCCGTCGCCAACATCCGCTTCGTTGAAGTCGAGGACAGCGCCACCAACGTGGGCGACCTGCGCTTCGCATGGACACGCAAAAGCGACGCGCAGTTCGCCGCCTGGGCCTATTTGCCCACGCCATCGTGGGCCGGCGCCGGGGATGTCTGGCTGTCCGCCAGCGGCATGAGCAGCTACGGCCAGGCATCGGACTGGCGGCCAGGCGGCGGTGCCTTCTCGCTGCTCGTGCACGAGATAGGCCATGCGCTGGGCCTGAAGCATCCCTTCGAAGACCCCACCGTGCTGCCCACGCAGATGGACAGCTACCAGTACACCGCCATGTCCTACACCATGCACCCCTACGGCACCTGGGGCAGCCTGGATGCCGGCGGCAGCCACTACCAGTACCAGTGGCTGCAGCCCGAGACCCCCATGCTGCTGGATGTGGCCGCCATCCAGCACATGTATGGCGCCAGCCAGCAAAGCAGCGGCGACGACACCTACACCATCGCCCCCGGAGCCCCCGTGCTGCGCACGCTGTGGGACAGCGGCGGCCAGGACACGCTGAGCATCGCCGCCTTCACCCGCGGCGCCTACATCGACCTGCAGCCCGGCGCCTTCTCCTCGCTGCCCAGCCTGGACGCTCCGCCCGACTGGGCCCCCCAGGACAACTACGGCAAGGACAATCTCGCCATCGCCTGGGGCACCATCATCGACAACGTGATCGGCGGCAGCGGCGACGATGTGCTGCTGGGCAACAGCGCCAACAACCGGCTGCAGGGCGGCGGCGGCAGCGACCGCATCGATGGCCGCGAAGGACTGGACACGGCCCTGTACGCCGGCGCGCGCCAGGGCTACGACATCCAGCGCCTGGACGACAAGCACTATGCAGTCATCCAGCGCGGCGGCGGCCCCGAGGGCCGGGACACGCTGACGAACGTGGAGCGGCTGCAGTTCTCCGACCTGGGCGTGGCGCTGGACGTGGCTGGCGGCGCGGCCGGCTTCACGGCGCAGCTGATCGGCGCCGTGTACGGCGCCTCCTATGCGCTGCTGCCCCACCTGGTCGGCATCGGCCTGCGCTACCTGGATGGCGGCACCAGCCAGGTACAGCTCGCCCGGCTGGCCCTCGAAGACCGGCTGGGCCCGGGCTACGGTGCCGAGCAGTACATTTCCCTGCTCTACCAGAACCTGGTCGGCCAGCCCATACCGGCGGACCAGCTCGCGCTCTGGAAATCGCGCGTGGCCAGCGGCGAGCTCAACGACACCAGCCTGACCCTGCTGGCCAGCGCCATGCCCGAGAACAATGCCAACATCGGCCTGACCGGACTGATCGAGCAAGGCATTCTCTATACCTGATCCCCCACATGCCAGATACCCATCACGCTTTCCCGGCAGCCATGCCTGCGGCGCCCGCGCCCCTGGCACTGCAGCGCTTCACCACCAGCTATGACGCATCGCAGGACCGCATCTGCCTGGCCGGCCAGGGCGGCGATGGCCGCGATGGCCGCGATGGCCGCGATGGCCGCGATGGCGGCCCCGTCCACACCCTGTGGCTCACCCAGCGCCTGCTGCGCCGGCTGCTGCCCTCGCTGTGGCAGTGGCTGGAGCGCTACGACGCGCCCCAGGCCGGCGACGCCGCCCCACCGGACCCGCTCGACCCGGACCCGGCCAGCCAGCGCAACGCCGCGCTGCATGCGATGGCCCAGCAGGCCGCGCACAGCCAGATGCCCGGCGGCGAGACGCCCGTCAGGCCCGGCCCGTTCAGCCCGCAATGGCTGGTCTGCAGCGTGCAGCTGAGGGCCTCGGCCCAGGCCGTGGAGCTGCTGCTGAGCAATGCGCACGACGACAGCGCCCCGCCGGCGCTGGACCACGCCAGCGCCCGGCTGATCCTGAGCGCCCAGCCGCTGCGCCAGTGGCTGTCCATCCTGCTGCATCTGCATCGCCAGGCCGACTGGCCCGTGGACCAATGGCCGCAGTGGCTCGTCTCGGCGGGCGGTCCGGCGTCTGCGGCCGCCGCGCCCAGGCCCACGCTGCACTGAGCCGGAACACAAAGAGAAACATCGAAGCCCGCCGCACGCGGCTATGGTGCTTGCGGCGGGCGGCTCCAGGCAGGCATGCAATGCCTTTCATGGTCGCGCGAGCCGCCCCGCTCCCGTTTCCATCCTTGTCCAACCGCCTGTCTTGTGGCGGCGGAACGCCGCCCTTTCAGGCACCCCACACACAGGAGGTTTTCCCGCATGGCAGTCATCGACAAGCTCCAGCCCCACGGCATCACCCTGGAAGAAGCGCGCGCCTTCGTCACCCAGAACGTGTCCAAGCCCGGCACCATCTACGACGCGGCACTGCGAATCAATCTCAACACCGCAGACCTCGCGGAAATCACCGGCCTTCCCGAGAAAGATGTTACAGACTACTTCATCGACACCGGTTTTGACATCCTCAAGCTGAACCAGCAGCGCACCGACAAATTCCTGCTGTCCGAGCTGGGCAGCGGCGACGTCTTCAACTACGACCCGGTCAGCGGCACCGGCGCGAAAGTCTTCTCGTTCGGCACCTCGGTCACCGACATCGCCTCCCACCATTCGGGCAACATCTACGCCGTCTCCTTCGACACCATGTACCGCTACGACCTGGGCACCGGCACGGTGGCCCGTGTTGCGGACGTCAGCTACGGCACGAATTCGCTGGCCATCAAGGGCAATACCATCTACAGCGCCTCCACCGCCGACAGCGTGGTGCGCGTGTACGACCTGAACGGCAAGCAGCTGGCGGCGCATGAACTGCCGGGCGGCCCCGCCGCAGGGGACATCGCCATCATCGAAGACCAGTTGTTCCGCACCACCGTCAACGGCATCTACCGCACCGACATGAACACGGGCGAAACCCGCCTGGAGGCCGGCGAGATCGCGGCCAAGTACCACGGCCTGGCCCAGAGCGCGGGCGGCCTGCTCGCCGGCTACGCCAACGACGGCGAAGTCAAGGGATACAACCCGGCCACCCAGCAGGTGATCGACAACCTGCCCGACGTACAGCTCACCGGGCTGAGCACCATCTCGGGCGCCACGGAAACACTGGCCAAGCAGTTGGAGGCCTGGGCCTGACCCTGCCGCCGCGCCCGGCGCCGCCGCCTTGTCGGCCGCCTGGGCGCGCGAAGACCGCCGGCATGCGAGAAGGCGTGCCGGCAGGCCAGGGGAAAACAGAGAAGGGAATGCGCGAAGGCTGGGTGTGATGTGGTGCCCATGGGCAGGATCGAACTGCCGACCTCTCCCTTACCAAGGGAGTGCTCTACCACTGAGCCACATGGGCAGGTTCCACAAGCCAGGCGGGCTGCGCAGCCCGGCGCTGGTGGCTCCCCGACCTGGGCTCGAACCAGGGACCTGCGGATTAACAGTCCGTCGCTCTACCGACTGAGCTATCAGGGAACAATGCCGTTGAAGGCAAGCCCGCGATTGTAGCCAGAAAAAAGCGCCCCGCCGGCAACGGAGCCGGCGAGGCGCTTTCCTTTTCTCCAACAGGCCGATGCAGCAGCGTCAGGCGAACCAGAAATTTTCGGAACCCAGCTCGGCCGCCACCTGCCCGGCCAGCACGATCTTGAAATTCTGCCCGGCCCCGCCCGTGATCACCGTATCGGCGCCCTGCTGGACGATGACCATGTCCTGGATGCTGTGCACGCCCAGCGCGCCCATCTTGAGCGTCGTCTGGTTGGACAACCCCCCACCCGCCTCGCGGGAGCCCATGAAGTTCTCGATGCGCCAGACGAAGGGGCTGCCCGCCGTGCCGGCTGCCGCCAGCGCATCGGCCGTGAATTCGAACACGGTGATCGTCTCCACGCCCGCCGTGCGTGCCACATCGGCCGCCTCCAGCCCGTATGCGCCGACCTTGACCGTGGTATTGCCCGTGCTGTACTGCGTGCCGGCAATGGTGCTGACCAGGGGCGCCTGCAGCGCCAGGCTCACCACACCCTTGTAGCCCGAGAGATCGATGGTCTTGAGGCTGGCGGGCAGGCTGGCGGTGCTCAGATCCAGCCGGTCCTGCACCACCCCGTTGACCAGTCCCGATCCGCCCGTGACCTCCAGGGCCTGCAGCTGGGTCTTGGTCCAGTGGGTGGCCGGCACGGCGCTGGCCTGGGCGAAGTCGCCGCCCGAAGGTACGACGGCCTGGCCCAGCGCGTCCACGGCCGTGCTGCCCAGGTCCAGCACGAACTGCTTTTGCGCCGCAGGCTGCGTGGCCAGCGTATCGAGCTCGATGGCCAGCTTGTTGTAGCCGCTGGTGGCGACCTTCTGTGTGACGGCCGGGCCGGCGCTGGCCTTGAAGGCCAGATTCAGCTGGGACTGGGCCGACACCGCCGTGGTGTGGAACTGCTGCATGGCGCCGGCATTCACACCGGCCTGCGTGGCCGCATCGTAGCTGCCCACCTGCGCATGCTCCACGCCCTGCAGGTTCAGCAGCCGCAGCTCCGAGCCATCGCTCTTGTACAGCGCCACGCCCGTGGTGCTGGCCGCGTCGAAACGCCCGCCCTGGAAAGAAACCACCTCGAAACCGGACACCGCCGTGCGCGCCGTGGCCAGCACGCTGCCGGACAGCTCCAGCACATCATCGCCCGACTGGCCACCGGCCAGGCGCGCGGACTGGCTGGCATCGACCTTGTTGAGCAGGCTGCTGTTCAGGCGCAGGTGCAGGCTGCCTTTGAGCTCCGAGGCATCCACCGCGAGCGCCATCACCTGGCTGCTGGCGTCCTGGTAGCGCGCCGCATTGGTCAGGCCCACGTCCAGCGCCTGCGTGCCCGAGAACTTGAACGTGCCCACGCGCGCCGCATCGAGCGACTGCACCTGGTTGAGCACCCCGCCCTCGCCGCCCGACACCAGGCTCAGCGTGCGCACCGCGCTGGTGGCACTGGTGTCCAGCGGGTGGTCGCGCAACTGCAGCAGATTCACGCGCAGCGTGCCCGCGTTGTGGCTGGTGTTGTCCAGCAGCACCTTCAGGCTCTCGCCACGCGCGGCCTCCCCCGAAATCGTGTCGAAGCGCTGGTCGGCCGACGGCGCCGTGGCCGTCTGGTTCTTGCCGCTGATGCGCAGCTGCGCATCGGCCGGCAGATCGCGCAGCACCGTGGACGCATTGGCAGGCGTGGCCACCTCCACCCAGGTTTCGACAGGATCGGTGGGCATGGTCGGTTCCGTCGGCTCCGTCGGTTCGGTGGGTTCACCGGTGCCGGCCGCCAGCAGCGCGGCCAGCGCCTGCGGCGTGGACACATCGGACTGCGCCGTCACCTTGCTCAGCGTGGACTGCAGATAGGCCAGGTCCTGCGAGGACTTGCCCAGCGTCGCCGAGTAGTACTCGGCCAGCGCCGCCTTGTTGGACAGCAGGCGCTGGGCATCGCCAAAGGCCGGGTCCGTGGTTTCGACGATGGCCACCAGGGCCTGCACCATCACCTCGGCATGGCTGGCGCCCGACTGCAGCTTGGCGTACACCCACTGCTGGGCCTCGGTGTTGGCCTGCAGGCCCAGGCCCGACAGGAACTTGGCGGCAAAGGCCACGCTGCCCATGTTCTGGGGATACAGCCCCAGGAAGGCCTGGGTGCCGCCCAGCGCGCGTGCCAGCGCCGTGTAGTCGCGGTCCATGGCGACAAAGGCACCGCCGAACTCCGCCAGATAGTCCGCCCCCGGCGCCGCATTGAACATGCCCGCCACCAGCTTCAAGATATTGCCGCGCTCCTGCGCCGAGATGTCCGCCATGTGCCTTCTCCTGTCGTGTGGCTGCCGCCCGGCATTCCAGGCAGATCAACCGTATCCCTGCATGACAAGGGGACATGGTAAGGGCAGCGCAGGGCAATCGCGGTATTGCCTGGAAAACAGCAGGGTGCAAGCAGGCACGGGGCTCAGGCTCAGGCGCAGCAAAAGCGCAAACATAGATGAAAAAAAGCACCATGCCCGTCAGCGGACCATGGTGCCTGCACCGGACAGCCTGCCGTGCGCGGGCTGCCGGCAATCGGCGCTTAGAACTTGCTCCAGTCGATGCCGTCGAAGCTGATGCTGCCGGAGCTGTTGCTGGTAGCATTGGCCTCGTTGTCGACCAGCGGTCCACTCTGGAGATTGGTCAACGACAAGCGATGGGCATGAACGAGAGCAAGCGCACCGCTACGCTGAAGGTTGGCGATGGTTTGCGGGTCCAGCGCATTCAACCGTGAGAAATCCACCACGCGCAGCCCCTGCAATCCCACCGGTTGCCCATGCTTGCTGGCAACCACCACTTGGCTCTCCGCCAGCAAGCCTGCCGTTTCCAGCTCGGCCACCAGTTGCAGAGTGCGTGCACTATCGTGCTCGATAGCCACCAGCACGCGTTGCACATTTTGCAGGACCTCGCTTGGCTGGCCATCAGTGTTGAACAAACGATCACCACGCTCAGGGCTCAAATGGGGTGCATCCGCATCGATCACCACTACATGCTCGACGGCATCCGAACCACTGGACTGCGATTCAGCCAGCACGAACGGATAGCGGCGGAAATGCGCTGGCACGTAACGGGCAATCCAATGTCCAGACTCACGCACATAGGCATTGTTGCCGCGCGCACGGCCCAGCAGCGCTAAAGGCAGGGAGTTGGGCTGGTCGGAAAAAACGATCGCATATTCGCGCGCCACCAGGTCCACCTCGCCAGAGACGATGGGCGCAAACAGTTGCTGGGCCGCAAAGTGGTAGGGCTGGGACGGGTCATAGCGCAGCTCCCGGTGGGCCACGCTATCCAGGGCACGGGGTTGCTTGAACAGGTCGGTGGAATCGCTCATGGCTTGCCTGCCACGGCAAGGGCCGCGGCTTTCCTTCCAAAACAGTCGATGCATGCAGCAATGAAAAAAGCCGCGCCCTGCTGCATGCACAGGGCGCGGCCTGGATGGACTCGCAAGGCTACCATGCCGGCAGCCTTGCTAACCCCTTGCCAATTAGGCGGCGAACTTGAAGTTGTCGCCAGTCAGCACGGCGCCAGCGTTGGCGATACCGACCAGAACGATTTCGAAGTTGTGCGCGCCGTTGGACTTCAGCAGCGTGTCTGCACCACCGTTGATGGAGGTGTAGGACAGGTCGCCGATGCCTTGGATGCCCAGAGCGGACAGATCCAGCACGGAGATGTTGCCCAGGGTGTGGGCGGCATCCTTGGCCTGGAAGCCGGTGATGCTCCACTGCTGGGTCACGCCAGCGATCTTGACAGCGTCGGCCGTGAACTGGAAGGTGGTCACATTGGCGATGTCGCCAGCAGCAGTGCCGTGAGCAGCATCAGTGATGTTGGCAGCGTAGGCGCCAACCTTCACGGTCGTGTTGCCCGTGGTCACCAGGCTCGCACCGGTGGCGCCATTGCCCAGGGCATCACCCAGGGCCATGGTGACAGCACCCTTGTAGCCGGACACATCCACCGTCTTCAGTGCAGCGGACAGCGTGTTCAGTTCCAGGGTGTCAGCCACTTGGCCGGTGCCGCCCGTCACAACCAGCTTGTCAGCCGAGTTGTTGATGGCGCTGTTCTTGGCGGCCACCTTGTCGGTGATGGTGGCATCAGCATCGATGTCAGCAAAGGCGGTAGCCAGGGTCTTGGCCGTGGCGGCATTGCCTGCATTGACGGTGATGACCGACTTTTCCAGGTTCAGGTCGAAAGCCTTGATGTTGGCAGCGTTGGCCAACACGTCCAGCTTCAGGTTGACCGTACGGAAACCGTCGGTGGCGATTTCCTGGGAAGCGCCGGCAGCGTGCTTGACCGTCAGGTTCAGCGTGGAAGCGCTGCTGACCTGGGTGGTCTTGAACCACTGCTGCTGGCCAGCGTTCACACCCACGTTGGTGGTGGCATTGAACGAGCCCAGTTCCACGTTTTCCACGCCCTTCATGTTCAGGACCTGCAGTTGAGCGCCGGTGGTCTTGTACAGAGTGACGTCGGAGGTGTTCACAGCGTCGTACTTGCCGCCTTGGAAGGAGACAGTTTCGAAGCCCGACACGGTGGTCTTGGCAGTGGTGTTCAGGCCAGCGTCGAAGTTCAGCACGTCGGTGGTACCGGCGCCGCCCTTCAGGTTCACGGTCTTGTTCAGGTCGGCAGCGTTCATCACGCCGGTAGCCACGCCCAGGGTCAGCTTGGCGGTCAGAGCCGAGCCGTCCACCTTCAGATCGGTCACGCCAGCAGCAGCACCAGCGGTGTTGGCAGCAGCATCGATCTTGGCGGTCAGAGCATGGTCGCCGGACAGGTTGAACGTGTTCACCTTCTCAGCGTTGATGGAGGTCACGACGTTGCCGGTTGCGGCACCTGCGACACCCTTGGACACCACATTCAGCGTGCGGACAGCGCTGAGGTTGGTGGTGGAGGTTGCGGGGTTCTGGTCGTCACGCACCGTCAGGTTGGCCACGGTCAGGGTGCCGTTCACCAGGGCAGTGTTGTCCAGGTTGATGGTGGCAGTAGCGCTCTTGGCGGCTTGCAGATCCAGCGTGCCGAAGGATTGGGCATTGTTGGAGTTGCCCACGCCAGCGGTCTGGTTCTTGCCCGTCACGGTCACGGTGCTCAGGTCGGTCGGCAGGTTGCGCAGCACGTTGCTTGCGCCTGCAAGGACGTCAGCCACCAGAACGTTCTGAACGCCGGCCAGGCCTGCGAAGTTGTGGTCGCCGCCTTCGATCTCGTAGTTCTGGAAGTTCTTGAACGACTTGAACGTGTTCACGGTGGAGTCAGCGCCAGTCGCGGAATTGATACCAACATTGGCATTCACCACGATGGTGTTGGTGCCTTCACCGCCGTCCACGCTGGTGCTGTTCAGGCGACCACCGTTGGTAGCCAGCACCAGGCGGTCGTTGCCCGCGCCCGTGTTGACGTTCAGCACGAAGTTCACATGGTTGGCCACAGCGGCAGCCACGTCCAGGTTCAGCAGGTCAGCACCAGCACCGCCGGTGTAGTTGAACTGAACAGGAGTCGTGGACTTGTCCAGGTAACGGGCCTTGGAGCCATCACCGCCGTTGTCGGTCAGGTTGATACCCAGGTTCAGGTTGCCCTTGAATGCGGAACCGTCGACGACGCGAACGTCGGTCAGGCCATCTGCAACGCGGCCGTCCAGGCGGTTAGGCACCGTGGAGCCGACCTTCAGGTTGCCGTTGGCGCCCTTGTTGGCCAGGTGCACTTCCTGCAGGTACTGGGCTTGGCCGTCTTCGAAGTCGACCGTGCTGTTGCCCGTGCCGGCGTGGTCTTGCGACTTCATCTTCACGAGCCAGCTGGAACGGTCCACATTGACGTTGAACTTTTCCACGCCCAGGTTGCCGAAGCCCGAAATGTCCAGTTCGCCACCGGCGCTGCTGCGGCCGACGTCGTCCAGTTCCACGGTGGTGGTGATCAGTTCGGTGCCGCGCTGAGGCTCGCCCACGATCTGGTCCCATTCCATCTTGCCGCCAGGCAGGGCTTGGTCGAATTGCCAGCCACCGGGCTTGAACTCCTTGCCAGCAGGGTCCACCAGGGTGATGGTGTTGTTGGCGTTCAGCGTGAAGGTCACGTCCTTCAGGGCGGGGACCTTGGCAGCTTCCGCCTTCAGGGCATTCAGCAGTTCGGTGTGGTTCTTGGCGGCCAGGATGGTGGCCGACTTCAGCGTGTACAGCACGCCGTCCAGGTAGAAGCCCACGCCTTCGGCAGGCACTTCGCTCAGGTCGCCAGGGGTGACCGTGCTGTCCAGCTTCAGCGTCAGTGCCGAATTCTTGACAGTGGCGGTGTTCTTCAGTTGGTTGGTGTCGAAGTAGACCTTGAAGGACACTTCGGCATCGGTGCTGCGCATGCCGATCGTGGTGTCTTCGGGGCGGGTGCGCACGTCTTCGATCTTCAGGTCGTTACGGCTGTTGACCGACCACCATTCCTTGACGCCTTCCATCTTCTGTGCGTCGATGTTGGCTTGGGCGGGGTGCACGCCACCATTTTGACCAACGCTCTGCGCGCGGAATTCCACGACCTGGACGTTCTTGGTCGTAGCGCTGATGGCGGGACCTGCATTGGCACCACCGATCAGGCCGGAAGCAGCCACGTCAGCGACCAGCTTGTTGCCGGTGCCCTTGGCGTTGATGACGTCGCCGGATTCGAAGGTGTTGGCCACGCCGCCCAGCTGGTTCTGAGCCAGGGAAGCGTAGAAAGTCTGGCCTTCTTGCGTGGCGTTGATAACGTCACGGCCCAGGGACAGTTCGTACTGGTTGCCCGTGCCAGAGCCTTCGCCCAGCACCTTCTCGATGGCGGCAGCGTTGGAAACATCGGAGTTTGCCTTGACTGCGCCCAGGGTGCCTTGCAGCGTGCCCAGGTCTTCGGAAGAAGCACCCTTGGTGACGGAGTAGTACTCGGCCACGGTGGTCTTGTTGTTCAGCAGAGCCTTGGCATCAGCGAAAGCAGCATCGTTGGTGTTGTTGATGGCGGTGAGGGCCTGCAGGATCACGGAGGAGTAGGCTTCACCGGCGTTGACCTTGGCAGCGACCCAGTCCTGGGCTTCCTGGTTGGCTTGCAGGCCCAGGGTGGTCAGGAACTTGTTGGCGAATTCTTGCGACGACAGGTAGCTGGGGTACAGGGCCTTGAAGGCGCCGGTGTTGCCCAGAGCCGTTGCCAGCGCCGGCAGGCTGTTGCCCATTGCCTGGTAAGCGGTCGTGAACTCAGACAGGTAGGCAGCGCCAGGAGCGGCGTTGAACATACCAACCACCAGCTTGATGATGTTGGTGCGTTCTTGCGTAGGAATAGTAGCCATTGAGAAATTTCTCCACTAGTAGATGAAGGTAACCGGATAGCGCAATGCTGCCAGTCAGCGGTGGAGTATAGACAACGGCTCTCCAATGGACCTGTGATTCGGATCACAAGCCCTGCGGGGTATTTGCGGCGTTGCAAAGGAACAACATGAATACACCGTCGCAAAGGGCTTGTCGCCATTGGGAAAACCCATATGCGCCAGGAAGCGGGTCCGCGCAAGCCCCTGCCGCACGCCTTGCGGGAAGGCTGCCCCCCTCGCGCAGGCCGCTCGCAGCGCCGATTCCGGCAGGGCCGCGAGCATCATAACCACCGCCGCCAAGATATTCATATAGGAGCAAAGCCAAGCGATTGAAAAAACCCAATCGGACGGGGCTTTTCATATGAAAGAAAAAAACGGAAGGTGTGCAACGGGATTTCATATAGGACTTCGAAAATCCAATCCCGGACCGTCCTATATGAATATCTGTGATGGTGTTCAAGATATTCATATAGGACGGGTACGCGGAAAAATTCCTACCGAAAACGTCCCGGATCCGCCGACACATTCAGCCCATCACCAGCACAAAGTAAGTGATTGCCATCTATTGCAGCTTGCGTTGCCGCTACTTCAGTTCCCAGCGCAGACCCGAGGTCAGGCTGTGCTGGCGTACCACGAAGGCTGCCAGGTTGCTTTGCTGGCGTGTCAGCTCCAGCGCGATGAAGGCTTCCGCCCCGCCCCACACTGGCTGGCTCAGCGGATGGCTGTACATGAGGCGCAGCCCCTGGCGGTAGGTGGTGCGCACGCTGTTGTTGTCGAACAGGGGGCTGTAGCCCGTGCTGTCGGCCTGGCGGGTCCAGCTGTAGTCGGCGGCCAGGCGCCCCTGCTGCATGCGGGCTTCCCAGTTCATGCGCAGTTCACGGCGGTCGTTGCGCCCGCCGGGGCGGCCCGCGCGGCGCGGCTCGTCCTGACCCCAGCGCAACTGCACGCCATATTGGGGCTGTGCGAACCAGCCCGATGGCGCGCTGCCGGCCAAGCTGTCGCCGCAGCTGAGGCTGAGCAGGCCACCGGCATACAAGCCGTTGTATTCCGGGCTGATCGGGTAGCCGCGGTCTTCCAGTTCCGCGCCCAGGCCCAGCCGGCAGCCATGGCGCAACAGCCCGCGCGGCGGCAGCCGCCACTGCTTTTGCATGCTGGCGCGCACGGTGGTGAGCCAGTTGTCGCCGCCGAATTCCAGCCGCCCCCAGCTGAGCCGCCCCAGCCATTGCGAGGCCGCCTCGGGGGCCTGGAGCCAGAAGGCGGACACGTCGGTCTGCAGGTAGCCTGTCTGTGCGTTGCTGGCCGTGACGCGGGAGCGGGCCTCGGCAGACAGCAGCAGCACGCTTTCTCCCATGGGTTTGGCGGTCTGCCATTGCACGGAATTGAGCCAGGCGCCGCCCGCGCGCGGACGGGATGCGCTGTCCAGCGGCAACGTGACCGGCCCTTGCGGGAAGGTGAGGGTCAGTTGCCCGGCAACGGGCGCGTTGTTGAGGTTGCTGTCATGGCCCCAGGCGGTGCTGAGCAGCCAGCGCGAGACAAAGGCGTCCGGCTGCACGGGCATCAGGGTCTGCAGGCTGGCGCGCAGAAGGGGGCGCAGGTGGTCTGGCACGTCGGAGCGCAGGTTGACCTGCTCCAGCAATTCGCGGGCGGACAGGTGGTCGCCCATGGCGCTCAGGGCCTGGGCGTAGTCCAGCTGCGCGCCCGGCAGGTCGGGGTCGAGCAGCAGCGCGCGCTCCAGCGACTCCGCCGCGGCCTGGGTCTGGCCCAGCACGAGCTGCAATGCACCGCGCCATGCATAAAAAGCCGCATTGCGCAGGCAATGCGGCATGGCGTCATCGGCTTGTTGCAGCGCCTCGCGCAAGGCGGGCAGCGTGCCGGGCAGTGGGTACGCGGGACGAACGGGGCAAAGCTCAGGAGCGCTGTCTTGGCCCGGGTGAACAGGCATTTCCGCCACGGGTGCAGCCGCAGCGGCCGGCGAGGCCGCGCTGGCGGTGGGGGACGCGCCGGCCAGCAACAGCATGCAGGCCATCCACGCAGCGGATTTCGGATGTCTGAAGGGTCCCGAGTGCTTTGTTTGTGTGTCCTGTATCCAGTGCCCGAGAAGTTCCAGGATTCTCAAGCGGCGAAATTCTGTTGTTGACGAAGGTACAGGAGTGTACGTTGCTCTGACGCGTCGCCGGGCTGGAGCACGTTTCGCAATGTATAGATTGTGCTGGGCAATACGAGGCCGGGCAGCATGAAGCTGCCCAGGGTCTTGAGCTGCATGTGCTCGGCCTGGGTGCGGGCTCCCAGGCGCTGGGCCAGTTCCTGCCCCAGCAGCAGGGGGTAGGCCAGGTCAGGCGTCATGTCGCGCAGGCGCAGGGCGATGGTCACGGTCTGGCCGAGGACGGTGTGCACGCGGCGCTGGGCGGGGCCGAAGGAGCCGACCATGGCCATGCCGCTTTCCACGCCGACGCCGATGGACAGTGCCTCAAGGCCCAGGTGGTGGACGTTGGGCAGTTCGCCCGAGCAGCGCTGCCACAGTTCGCGCGCGGCGGACAGCGCGGCCACCGGATGGTCGTCGCAGGGCTGTTCGCCGTTGAAGACGGCCACCAGGCTGTCGCCCACCATTTCCTCGACCACGCCGCCATGCGCTTCGATGATGGCGCTGGCGCTGGTGAAGAAGCGGTGCAGGACACGGGCCGTGTCCTCGGGGCTGCAGGCTTCGCTGTAGCGCGCGAAGTTCTTGAGGTCGGCCGTGAGCACGGTGACGTCGCAGCGGCGCGCCTCGATGTCGCCCGACAGTTCGTTGAGCGCAATGCGCTGCGCGACCGGGCTGGAGACGTAGCTGGCGAGGTTTTCGTAGATGCGCTTCTTCTCGATGATCAGGCGCGCCTGCTCCCCCACGGTCAAGAGCGTGCCGAAGACCAGGATGAAGCAGGCCGGGGCCACCCAGCCGACGAGCCAGCCGGCTTGCAGCAGCGCGGCGACATGCAGCCCGTAGGCCAGGCCCACGGCACCCAGGCAGGCCACGGGGATGAGCAGCACCTGCTGGCGCCATTGCAGCGGCGCGCCGCCAGCGAGCCACAGCAGGGCCAGCACGACGGGTGCGGCGAAGGCCAGCTGCATCCAGTGCTGCGCCAGCGGCGCATGGGGCACCTTGCCGTCCAGCATGCCCAGCAGCAATTGCATATGGACTTCCGCCCCGCTGACGGCACCGCCCAGGGCGACCGGCACGACGTCCGCCAGCCCGAATGCGGACGAGCCGACCACCACCCAGGCCCCCTGCAGGAAGCCTTCGGGCAGCCTGCCGTTGAGCACGTCGGCGGCGGACACGCGGGTCAGCGCGTCGCGGCTGACTGTGAAGGGCACGCGCACCTGCCCGTGGCTGTCCACGCCGATGGCATGTCCGGGCAGGCTGGCCAGCTCCATGCGCCATGCGGGATCGCTCCAGCTCTGGCCCTTGCGGATCTGCAGCGCCTGGCCTGCGCCGTCGAGGCTGGCGATGCCGGCCAGCGCCAGCATGGGGAAGACCTGTTCGTCCATGCACACCAGGGCGGCCATGGTGCGCACGGTGCCATCGGGGTCGATGGTGGGGGTGATGTGACCCGCCCGGCCATGCAGGCCTGGCGCGTTGGCGACGAAGCCCTGCGCGGAAACGGCCGGTGCCTGGCAGCCGATGCCGGGCAGCGCGCCGACCAGCTGGCCGGAGCGCAGATGGCTTTCATTGCGCAGCGCGAAGATCTGGGCGAGCACGCTGGGCGCATCGCGGTCGGCGGCCTTGAAGGCCGAGATCAGTTGCGCATCGCCTTCGCGGGCATCGGGGAAGACGATGTCGTACAGCTTCAGGCTGGCGCCTGCGCCGTCGAGCTTGCGCTCCAGGCTGGCGATGGTGGCGCGCGACCAGGGCCAGGCGCCGACCTGCTGCAGGCTGGCATCGTCGATGTCCACCATGACGACGCGGCGCTCGGGGACGGTGCTGGCCGTGCCGCGCCAGACCACGTCGGTGGAGTGCTCCTGCAGGCGCGTGAACAGGCCCGGCGCCAGGGCCAGCATGAGCCAGCACAGCGCCAAGGACAGCGCCAGGGCCGCCATCCGCGAAAGCCACGGGTGGGCGAACCAGAACAGCATGGGGGTGCGCAGCGCAAGCATCACCGCCCCCACAGCGTGATGCCGGACAAGGTGCCGCCCGCCGCCGCCTTTTCGAAGAAGTAGCCGGCGCTCTTGGCATCGAGCGTCAGCCCCCCGGCAACCGCCAGGTCGGCAGTGCGCGAATAGAACGTGCCTTGCCCGCCGTCGAGCCTGCCGGCCGCCTGCAGGCCCACCAGGCCCGTCGCGGCCGAAGAGACGTTCAGGGAGGTGTTGAACTGCAGGCTGCTGAAGTTGACCTGCAGCGTGCCGCCCAGCACGGATGCGGCCTGTGTGGCGCCACTGGCGGCGATGAAGGAGGCCTGCGACTGCTGCAGTCCGAAGTTCAGCACGCCGAGGTTGGACTGCAGCACGGACGCCACGCTGGCATCGCGGTAGAGGCGGTAGGTGTTGTTGCCGTTCTGGATGAGCTGCTGCTTGCCGGCGGCCTTGAATTGATCGGCCGTCGCGTTGAGGCTGATGTCGTTGTCGACCGCCTGCATGCCCGAGAAGCGCCCCCATACCAGGGCATCGGTCATTGACGGGACGAAAGCCGGCTTGGACGGAATCTCGGGCTTGGTCGGAAGGTTGGGATCCACTGGCGTCACGGGGGTCACGGGCGTCTTGATGACGCCATCGACCTGGCCTCCGCCCTGCAGCAGGGCGGCCGTGACCGTGTCGTCGCCCTTGCGGCTTTCGCGGAAGAGCTGCTGGTCCGGCGCGTTGCGCGATGCCGACGCCACCACGGTCTGGCTGCCGGCCGTGGCGCTGCTGCCACCGCTTTCTGCGACCATGGTGCCCAGGGGCTTGATCTCGGGCTGGGCGAAATGGTTGCGGTATTCCACCAGCATGTTGCCCATGGCGGCCGTCAGCAGCTTGGCGGAGCCGGAGTTGCAGGGGCCGGTGGCCTGCACCTGGCAGCCTTCGCCAAACGGCGCCACGACGATGGCGCCCTGGTTGACCGAGGCCAGCGTCTGGCTGGAGTCGGCGCGCACCACGAAATCCGTGCCGCGCACACCAATGGCCACCAGAGGCGTGTTCAGGCGGAAGCGCTCGCGCGCTCCTTCGGCGGCTGCACCGGAGATGGCGCGCGCAACGCCCTTGTCCAGGCGAAAGCGCACCAGGGATTTATCGACCTGCTGCGCGTTGTATTGGTAGTCCTCGACTTCGAGGCGGCTGGTGGGGCGCACGCTGACCAGCGCGCCGTCCACGAAGCGGATGTGGACATGCCCGCCTTCGGCCGTCTCGATGCGGTCGCCCGCATGGATCTGGCTGCCCTTGCGCACCGCCGTGGCCTGGCCGCTGGCATCGATGATGACGGCCTTGCCCAGGGACAGGGTGACCAGGCCGACGGCCTGCGCCGGCGTGGCGGCCTGCGCCTGGTGCGCCAGGCCGGCAGCGGCCGTCAGCAGCACGGCAACCAGGCGCTTGGCGGTCGTGGTCAATGGTGTGCTGCTATTCATGATGGACTCGGGCAGGCGGGAGAAAGGGGCAATATGCGTTTCTTAACCTCGGCATTGTCCGACAGCCGGCCGGCCAGGTCTGTGAGCGTGGTCACATCTGCAACAAGGTGAAATCCGGATGGGCCGCCCCTGGCCGCCTTGCGCCGGGCTATGCCGGGGCGGGGACTTGTTGCACAATGCTTGCCCACCTTCTCGCCCGCGCGGGCCCCCAACCTCCCACATGCCTCTACCGGTTGCCATACTGCAAGGGCTGCCTTTGCTTTCCAGCCTTCCGCAAGTGACGATTGCGCACTTGGCGCAGCATGCGGCCGAGCGCACCGTGGCCAAGCGCGAGGTGGTGCTGCAAAAAGGGGTGGCATCCAGCTCGCTGAGCTTTCTGCTCGAAGGGCGCCTGCAAGGCCTGGATTTCACGATGGATGCGCGCGAAGTAGGCCTGTACTTCGTGCAGCCCGGCGACTATTTCGGCGAGGTGGCGCTGCTCGACGGCCAGCCCCAGCCCGAATTTGTGACAGCCGTGGCGCGCTCGCGCGTGGTGAGCATTGCCCAGGAGCTGATCAAGCCTATCTTGTTCGCCTCGCCCAAGCTGGCAGAGACGCTGTGCGTGCGCCTGTCCACGCGGCTGCGCGGCGTGTCGGAGCACCGGCGCATCCTGGGCCTGGCCACGCCTTTACAGCGGGTCTGCGCGCAGTTGCAGATGCTGTGCATGCCTTCGCCCGACGGCGTGCGCATACCGAATGCGCCAACGCACCAGGAACTGGCCATCATGATCAACGTGACACGCGAAACCGTATCGCGCGTGTTCCAGTTGCTGCAGGGCCGGGGCATCGTGGAGCGCGATGGCAACGATCTGAAAGTGGAGATACCTGCCTATCTGTACGCGCTGGCGGAGGGCTCGACCATTCCGGAGGCCACCGCCCCTGCCGAGTGACCGGCCGCGTGCGCGCGGCGCGGGTCACATGAAGTCGGAATCGCCGCCCATGAGCCACAGCCGGTTCAGCCAGGGCTTGCCCGCGGGGCCACTGCCACCGGCGTTGACCGGGATGCAGATGGGCGAGGGCTTGCTGCTGCAGCCATCGAGGGCAAAGGCAGGCGCGACGGCATCGCTGACCAGCGCGATCAGCGGCCTGCCCTGGGCATGCGCGAACTCCCGGGCCGCCTCGACGGCCTGGCGGATGTGCGCGGCCGGGCCGACATAGTCCAGCCACTCCACATGCCCGCCGTGCTGGCGCAATGCCAGCGCCGCCAGCGGCCGGCGCGTCCAGCGGCTGCGCAGCAGCAGCAGCGTGTAGTGGATTTCGGGCCGCTGCAGGTACCGGTAGTTCCAGCGCGCGCTGTCGCGCACCGGCAGGAACATGGCGGGCCAGTCGGTCTGCATCTGCTGCCACAGGCCATCGATCTGCGCTGCCGGCAGACGCTGCTGCACCTGCCAGTGCCACCCCCAATGCCTGGCGGCAGGACGCGGCTCCCAGCGCAGCTCCAGCAGGCGTCCCGCCATTTCGTAGAGACCCAGCTTGGTGCCCAGCTCGAAATGGCGCAGGCTGGGAAAGCCGAAGGCAAATGCATAGTCCGCCCCCGGGCCGACGTGGTGGCCGAAGAAATGGGCGGCCACCTGGTAGAGCGCTCCACGCCTGCTGAAGACGGCGCGCTGGTCCGGACGCACCATGACGTCGCCATTCTGGACCCCCAGGTATTCGCGGCCCTGGTATCTGAAGCGGCGGGCCATGCCGCCAAAGAATGCAACGGCATCGCCCCCCTGTTTGCGCAGCAGGGTGCCGCGCAGCGGCGTGCCCTCATATTTCCACAGCCACTGGGGCTGCGACATGGGGTGCCCGAACACCTGTTCGAACAGCCCGCGCACCTGGGCGTCGTCCGACGCATAGGCGGGATGGAGCACCCAGTCGGCCAGCGTGGCGGGTTCGGCCTGCAGCGCCTTGGAGCCGTTGCCGGGGGAGGATTCGGGAAGATGGGTCATGCAGTGTCGCAATATCGCGCCGCTGGCCTTGGGGCAGGGCGCCGGGTGAGCTTTCCGGTGTCAGGGCAGCGAGCAGCCCGGGCGTTTCAATGGTCCCGTCCGCCAGCGAGCCGGCGCAGGAAGCCGGCGAAACGCACGGCCCGCGATTGCTTGAGCATCTCCAGGCTGCGCTTGGCCAGATCCAGCTCGGCCTGCAATTGGCTTTCGCGGGCCTCGGCCAGCTGGCGCTGCTGGGCGGCTTCGAAATGCGCGCGCTGCAGTTCGCCTTCCGATTGCGCACGGACGCGCAGCAGTGCGCTCTCGGCCTCCTGCCGGGCCTGTTCCGCCAGCCGGGCCTGCTCAGCCTGCTGCTCGGCGTGCCGGGCGGCCTGCTGCCCGGCGGCCAGCCGCTCGGCCGCCACGGCCTGTTCCGCACGGTCCAGGGCAATCGCATGCCAGGCCAGCGCGTCGCTTTGCTGCGCCGCTCCCCATCGCTGGGCATGCCGGTGCAGCACCAGCTGGTGCCAGCGGCTCCAATGGTTGGCATGTTCCGGATCGCTCAGATGGGAGCTGCCCAGACCCTGGCGGTATACCGCGCTGACGCCCGGGACGTGCACGAAATGCCCCACGTGGGCCAGCTGGCACCAGAAGTCCCAGTCCTCCAGCACCGGCAGGCTTTCATCGAAACGGGCACCGCCGGCCGCGGCCTTGTCACGCCTGAACAGCACCGAGTGGATGGGCAGGTGGTTGATGCCGCGCAGGCGCCTGGGCTCCCATGCCATGTCGTAGTCGCGCAGCCACTGGCCATCCGGCCCTTCGACGCGCACGCCCGAGTAGGCGGCGATGGCCGCGCTGTCCGCCACCAGGGCATCGGCCAGGCGCTCGATGTGGTCTGGCGCCAGAAGGTCATCATCGTCGAGGAACAGCAAGAAGGCGCCCTGCGCGGTCTGCAGGCCCAGGTTGGCGGCAGCCGAGCGATCCAGCGCAGCCGCGGGCTCCGGGCCCACGACCTGCAGGCGCAGCCGGTCCACAGGGTATGGCGGTGCCGGGTGACCGGCGCCGCTGGCATTGACCACCACCACCTCGATGTTCGGATAGGTTTGCTGCGCGATGCTGGCCACGGCCTGGGGCAGGCTGGGCCGGTTCATGCTGCGCACGATGATGCTGACCAGCGGCTGCTGCGCCGGCTCGCTGGCCAGGCCGATGCGGTTGCGCTGCAGCGGCCAGCTGGACAGCGCCGCCATGACGCCGGGCTGCCGCAGCGCCTCGGCGTCCACCTGCCAGAACGCTTCGGCAGCGCGCACTTGCGGGCCGGCGCCAAAGGCGCGCAGTGCAGCCATCGACTGGGCGTGGCGCAGGTAGCCATGGCGCTCCTCCTGTGAGCCGAAGGCCTGCAGCGCCGTCCACTTCGCATCGGCCACCGGCGTGATATCGACCAGGGTATTGACCTGGGTGGGAGAGCCGACTTCATAGAACAGCACGCCCATGTCGCCGCCTTCGCCTGCCTGGGCCAGCGCCTGCGCGGCACTGAGCCCGGCCAGGGCCAGCACCTGGTGGTCGGGGTGGGGCTCGGTCAGCGCCGGCAGCAGCAGCCAGCGCGGGCGGTCCTCGCGCAGCAGCGCGGCGATGCGCTCGATCAGCGGCGCGCTGTGGCGCAGCTGCCTGTCCGGCAGGCGCCAGCATTCGGGCGCGGGCAGGCCCAGGCTGTCGGCTGCCGCCAGGGACTCTTCAAGGCGCGGATTGGCAGCGGCCCCCTTCTCGTCCAGGCCCTGCTCGCCAGCGGTGACAATGACGGAGCGCACTCTCAGGCCCTGGCGCTGCGCCAGCAGCAGCAGGCCCCCACCGCCGAGGACTTCATCATCCGGATGAGGCGCCAGGCACAGCATGCGCTGGCCAGCGCAGAGAGTCAGGCGTTCAAGGTGGAAGTCGGGCAGATGCACATGTCGGTCAAGCATGCTCAATTGTAGGAGTGGCAGCTTGCGCGCCGAGGGCATCGGGGCCTTGCCGACCCTCGCATTTTCCGGAGTTGCAATATATTGAAACGCATTGTCTATCTGTCGCCCGTGCCGCTGCGCAGCCCCTCGCAGAGGCCGCACCATTTCGCCCAGTGGTGCCATGAGCGGCTGGGCTGCGCCGTGGACTGGGTGGAGCCCTACCCCGTGCGCCTGCCCCGCTGGTCTGACGCGCGCCGCCTGGCTGCGCCGGCGCCGGCCGCGCGCACGGCCCTGGGGCCGCCATGGCAGGATGCGCCCTGGCTGCACATCTGGCGCGCGCCCAGCCTGCCGGTGGAGCCGCTGCCCGCAGGGGCCGCCCTGCTCGGCTGGCTGCAGCGCGGGCAGCGCCGGCAACTGCGCGCGCTGCTGCGCGAGCCCGATACCTGGCTGGCCGTGGGCCGCCCCAGCGGCATGGCCCTGGACCTGTGCGGCGCACAGTCCGGAAGGCGGGTGCTGTACGACGTGATGGACGACATGGCGCAGTTCAGCCGCGGCCTGTCGCAGCGCTGGATGCGGCATGCGCACCGGCAGATGTGCGCCCAGGCGCAGGTGCTGTGGGGATCTTCGCAGCGCATCGTCCAGGCCCTGGAGCAGGACGGCCGCACGGCCGCGCTGGTGCGCAATGGCACGCGCCTGCCACCGCCCTTGCCTGCCGCTGTGCGCGCGGCACGGGCCGACGCCTCGCGGCCGCTGGTGCTGGGCTATGTGGGCACGCTGGCCTCATGGTTCGACTGGCAGGCGCTGGCGCAGCTGGCGCGGACCCTTCCCGAGGCGCGGTTTCCCGTCTATGGCCCGGTCGAGTCCGCGATTCCGGCCGGCCTGCCCCCCAACGTGCGCCTGCACGGGCCGGTCCCGCACGCCGAGGTCTTCGGGCTGATGCAAGGCTGGCATGCCGGCCTGATTCCCTTCGTGCGCAATGCGCTGACGGCCTCGGTGGATCCGGTGAAGTACTACGAGTACCGGGCAGGCGGATTGCCTGTGCTGTCCACCCTGTTCGGGGAAATGCCGTTCCATGCCCAGGCCGATGCCGGCGTCTGGTCCCTGGCCGATGCGCTGGCCCTGCCCGAAGGCGCGCTGGCCGAGCGCCTGCGCCAGTGGCATGCCGGCGAGGCGCTGCACCCCGCCGGCATGCCCGACGGCATCCGCGAAGCCGCCTGGGCAGACCGTTTCGAGGCCGGGGCCCGGCACGCGGGCTGGCTGGCGCAGGCGTCCTAGCTTCCCGCCCCTGCCGGCACGGGCGCAGACCATTCGCCCGGCATGAGCCAGGGGCCCTGGTGCACGCTGCTCGACTGCAGCTCGATATGCGCGAAGGGATCCTGCCACTCGTAGACGAAGCGCCCGTCGGCCGACAGCAGATAGATGCCCACCCGGTAGCGCCCCTTGTTCAGCGGCAGCCGCGGCAGCGTGAAGCGGATGCTGGCATTGCCCTGCGCGTCATGGGCGCGCACGGCGCCGGCACCGCAGAAAGTGGAGCCGATGATCTTGCCCGTATCGGAGGAAATGACCAGGGCCGCGCGCGGGTGCGGCTCCTCGGCACTGACCTGCAGGTGCACATCGGCCTCCAGGTCGCTTTCCAGGCTGCGTCCGCGCAGCTCCTTGCCGGCCACGCCGTCCAGCCGCACTTCGGCTCGCACCAGGCGCGCCAACTCGGGGCGCTGGGAGGCGGCCAGTTCCGTCTGCGCTTCGTCCTGGACGATGGGCGGCGGCACCGCTTCGCCGCTTTGTATGACCACCGGCTTGGGGGCAGGCGCGCTGGTGCCGCCATTGAGACTGTCGAGAAACTCCTGGTAGCGGGGCAGCACTTCCGACGTCGGCCCGAAGGCGCGGATATCGCCACGGTCCAGCCACAGGGTGCGCTCGCAGAACAGGTCGACGTGGAACAGCGCATGCGAGCACAGCAGCAAGGCCGTGCCACGCTCGCGCAGCTGCATGACGCGGTCGAAGGAGCGCTTGGCAAAGACACCATCGCCCACGGAAAGCGCCTCGTCGACGATGAGGATGTCCGGGTCCACGCTCGTGGCCACCGAGAAGGCCAGGCGCACCTGCATGCCGCTGGAGTAGGTCTTGACCGGCATGTCCAGCGCATCGCGCAGGCCGCTGAATTCGACGATGTCCTGCAGCCGCTGCTCGACCTGCGCCCGGCTCATGCCCATGGTGGCGGCATACAGGTAGATGTTTTCGCGCCCCGTGGCCTCGGGGTTGAAGCCCGAGCCCAGCTCCAGCAGCGCGGCGATGCGCCCGCCCGCCTTCACCTGGCCCTGGCTGGGCGTGAGGGTGCCGGCCGCCAGTTGCAGCAGCGTGGACTTGCCCGCGCCATTGAGGCCGACGATGCCCAGCGACTGCCCGGGAAAGACGTCGAAGCTCAGCGCCTGCAAGGCCGTGTAGCCGCCGAGGCTGTCGCGGCCATGGCCACGCAGATGGCTCCACAACTGGCGCAGCGGCGTGCGCTGGGGAGGATAGGTCTTGCCGGCTTCGGCAAACCGCAAGATGGCTTCAGAGGACATCGGCAAATCCAGGCTGCACGCGGTGGAAGAACCAACGCGCAAGAATCGTAAGAACACCGGCGACCAGCAGGTGCGTGGCCCAGACGCCCCATTGCAGCGCATGGCCGTGCATCAGCAGGCCGCGCACGGCTTCGGAGGTCCAGGCCAAGGGGTTGAGCGCCACCAGCCATTGCATGGGCTGGGGCACCATGGACGCGGGATAGAAGATCGGCGTGAGAAACAGCAGCAGGCTGCTGACCGAGGGCGCCAGATGGCCGATGTCGCGCAGGTACACGCCCATCGCGCCCAGCAGCCAGGACAGCGCCAGCGCATAAAGGCACAGCGGCACCAGCGCCACCGGCAGCAGCAGGGCCTCGGCATGCAGGCTGCGCCAGGCGGCGAAGCCTGCGGCAATCGCCAGCGAAAGCGCCATCTGCACGCCCGAAGCGCCCACCACCACGGCGGGCAGCAGCGCCAGCGGAAAGCGGACCTTGGTCACCAGATAGGGATAGGACCAGATGCTGCCGGGGCTGCGGTTGATGACGTCCGCCACGAAGGTGTACAGCGACAGGCCGATGAACACCTGCAGCCCGTACTCGGCGGCCGAGCCGTCGCCCCGGGGCCAGCGGATTTGAAAGAATTGGTAAAAAACCAGCGTGAACAGCAGAATGTGCACGAGCGGCTGCAGCACCAGCCAGCCGGCACCCACTGCCGAGCTGCGAAAGCGCAGCTGCAGCTCGCGCAGCAGCCATTGACGGTAAACATAGATCCACTGGGTCATGTAATGTGTTTTCATTACGGCGGACAACCGCCGTTGCATGGGGTGGTGAGACAATCGGCCGGATGAATACCCATGCCGTCTTGCTATCTCTCTGGCGCAAGCTGCCTCTGCCACTCCCACAAAAAGCCCGGATAAGACAAATGCTGCTGAGGCAATGGCCCCAGCTGCAGCCGCCGCAGGCCGACTTCGCCAGCACTGCTCTTGCGCCAGCCGCTTCGGTGGCGGTGCAGGAGGCGCCCTTGGCAGGGCAGGCACCGGCATTCGACGCCACCCTGAAGCAGCTGTGCCTTCAGCCCAGGCGCGGCACGCCCGCCGGGCAAAGAGACTGGATTATCTTCGGAATCATCGGATGGGATTTCCGGATCCAGCGGCCCCAGCACCTCGCCAGGGAGCTGGCCAGGCAGGGCGATACGGTGTTTTACATCGAGCCGGGTTTCGTTGCCGACACGCAGCCGGGCTTTCGCGTGCGCCAGCTCGACCCCGACCTGCCGCTGTATGCGGTGCAGCTGCATCTGGCGGGCGCCCCGCAGATCTATTTCGAGGCCGCCAGTGCGGCGCAGACGCAGCAGCTGCGCCAATCCATGGCGCTGCTGTGGGCGCAGTGGGGCATCGAGGCCGCCACGGCCATGCTGCAGCACCCCTACTGGACGGAGCTTGCGCTGGGCCTGCCCAACACCTTGCAGGTCTACGACTGCATGGACCACCACGAAGGCTTCGGCGGAATGCCCGACGGCCTGGTGAAGCTGGAGCACGACTACATGGCCCGCGCGGACATCACCGTGGTGACGTCCCAGTGGCTGCATGACTGGGCCGCCGAGCGCGGGCGCGGCGATGCCAGCATCGTGCGCAATGGCTGCGACTACGCGCACTTCCATGCGCCGGCCACCACCACCTACCGGCCACAGGAGCCGCGCAAGGTCATCGGCTATTTCGGCGCCATCGCGCAGTGGTTCGATGTGGAGCTGGTGCGCAAGCTCGCCCAGCGCTTTGCCGACTGCGAGATCGTGCTGGTGGGCGA
Organism: Comamonas sp.; assembly: GCA_041984925.1. GTDB lineage: Bacteria > Pseudomonadota > Gammaproteobacteria > Burkholderiales > Burkholderiaceae_C > Comamonas. The sequence continues at coordinate 51,089 of JBHIXF010000001.1, read as the reverse complement.
CGACACGGTGCAGGCCGGGCGCATCCTGGCACAGCTGCCGAATGTGCGCATGCTGGGAGAAAAGCCCTATGCCGAACTGCCGCACTACCTGCATGGCTTCGATGTCTGCCTGCTGCCTTTCCAGCGCATTCCGCTGACGCTGGCGACCAATCCCGTCAAGGTCTACGAGTACCTGTGCGCCGGGGCCGAGGTGGTGTGCACGGACCTGCCCGAGATCGCGCAATTCGGCGACCTGGTGCACAAGGCCGGCACGCACGAGGAATTCATCGACGCCGTGGACAAGGCCCTGCACGCACCGGCTGCGCACGCCGAGCGCGAACGCCGCCGCGCCTTCGCGCGCAGCCAGACCTGGGCCGAGCGCGCGGGCGCGCTGCGCCGCAGCGTGCAGCAGGTGCGCTTGCCGGCCATCAGCGTCATCGTGCTGACCTACAACAACTGGGCCTACACCGAAGCCTGCCTCGACAGCCTGTTCGCGCGCACCGACTATCCGGGCCGCCTTGAGGTCGTCGCGGCGGACAACGCTTCCACCGACGAAACCGTGGAACGCCTCAAGGAGTGGGCCGAACGCGAGCCGCGCCTCAAGCTGGTGCTCAACGACCGCAACCTGGGCTTTTCCGCGGGCAACAACACCGGGCTGGCGGCCGCCACCGGCGACTACCTGGTCATGCTCAACAACGACACGGTGGTGACGCGCGGCTGGCTGCTGGGGCTGCTGCGCCATTTCCAGGCCGACAGCGGGCTGGGCCTGCTGGGGCCGGCGACCAACCATATCGGCAACGAATCGAAAGTGCCGGTGCACTACGACACGCTGGCGCAGATGCCGGCTGCCGCGCGCGCCTGGACGCTGGCGCACATGGCGCAGACCTACCCCGTGCCGACGCTGGCCTTCTTCTGCGTGATGATGCCCCGCGCCGTCTACGAGCGCGTGGGCCCCATGGACGAGAACTTCGGCCGCGGCTTCTTCGAGGATGACGACTACTGCCGCCGCATCGAGCAGGCGGGGCTGCGCAAGGTCTGCGCCGACGACGTGCTGGTGCACCACCGCCTGTCCGCCAGCTTCGACAAGGTGGACAACGGCGAGCGCCAGGCGCTGTTCGAGCGCAACAAGGCCTACTACGAATCCAAGTGGGGGCCCTGGAAGCCCCACCGCTACCGCGACGCCTGACGCGCGGTGCTGCCGGCCCCTGCCGCGCTTGCCTCCTTTCCACGTTGCTTACACAAGTCTCCCCATGAAGGTATTGACCGTTTTCGGCACCCGTCCAGAAGCCATCAAGATGGCCCCCCTCGTCAAGGCCCTGGCGGCGGCGCCCGGCATCGAGGCGCGCACCTGCGTCACGGGCCAGCACCGCCAGATGCTGGACCAGGTGCTGCAGCTGTTCGAGATCCGCCCCGAGTACGACCTGGACATCATGCAGCCCCAGCAGACGCTGTCCACCATCACCACCCAGATCCTGCTGCGCGTGGAAGACGTGCTCAAGGACTTCCAGCCCGACCTGGTGCTGGTGCACGGCGACACCTCCACCACCTTTGCCGCCGCGCTGGCCGCCTTCTACCAGAAGATCGCCGTGGGCCATGTGGAAGCGGGTCTGCGCACCGGGGACATCTATTCGCCCTGGCCGGAGGAGGCCAACCGCTGCCTCACGGGCCGGCTGGCACGCTGGCACTTCACCCCCACCCAGCAGACGCGCGGCAACCTGCTGGGCGAGAACGTGCCCGATGCGCACATCGTGCTCACCGGCAACACCGTCATCGATGCCCTGCTCATGGCACGCGACAAGCTGCAGGCCGATGCGGCGCTGCTGGCCGAGCAGCAGCGGCGCTTTGCCTTCATCCGGCCCGAAGCGCGCATGGTGCTGATCACGGGGCACCGCCGCGAGAACTTCGGCGGCGGCTTCGAGCGCATCTGCGCGGCCATTGCGCAGATGGCGGGCAACTACCCGGACGTGGACTTCGTCTACCCCGTGCACCTCAACCCGCAGGTGCGCGAACCCGTCAACCGCCTGCTCAGCGGCAAGGACAACATCCACCTGATCGAGCCGCAGGACTACCTGCCCTTCGTCTATCTCATGGGCCGCAGCCACATCATCCTCACGGATTCAGGCGGCATCCAGGAAGAGGCCCCCGCCCTCGGCAAGCCCGTGCTCGTGATGCGCGACACCACGGAGCGCCCGGAGGCCGTGCAGGCCGGCACGGTGCGCCTGGTCGGCACCGATGTGCAGGCCATCTGCGGCGCGCTGGCCCAGTTGCTGGACGACCGTGCAAGCTACGAAGCCATGTCCTTCGCCCACAACCCATACGGGGACGGCAAGGCCAGCGAGCGCATCGTGCAATTCCTGCAGGCGCAGATCCAGGGCTAGCAGCGGCGCCGGCGCTCAGCCCTGGACTTCGGCGGCGAGGCGGCAGCGCGCTATCTCGACCAGTCCATCGAAGATGAGGTTGTCGATCAGCTCGAACGGCCGCGTCATGCTGGGCGCCATCTTCCAGCCTGCACCGCCGGCCATGATGCAGACCGGCTCGGTGCCGGCGTGCACCAGAAGGTGCTGGTACATGCGCTCCACCGCCCCTGCGATGGCATAGGTGCCTCCGCTGGTCAGCGCATCGCTGGTGTTCGTGGGAAACAGCTTGACGTCGCCCGTCGGCACATGCAGCCCGGCCGTGCCGGTTTCCAGCGAGCGCAGCATGATGCCGTGGCCGGGCAGGATCAGGCCGCCCAGGAACTTGCCGCCGGCATCGATGGCATCCACCGTAACCGCCGTGCCCACCATCACCACGACCATGGGCCGCGCCGGGCCGCGGGCCAGCACATGGCTGCGCGCACCGATCATGGCCACCCAGCGGTCGGCGCCCAGGCGGGAGGGATAGTCGTAGCCGTTGACCACGCCGGCCTCCTCCAGCCGCGGCACGACCCAGCGCGGCGTCACATTCCATCCCTGGACCTGGTCCATCTGCTCCTGGACGCGGCGCTTGACGGCATCGCCGGCCACCACGCAGCCCAGCATGTGCTGCGGCGGCGGCAGGCCCGCCCAGCGGTCGTCCGCCAGGCGTTCAATGTGGTCCAGGAACTCCGCTCCCTGCGCCAGCGCGGGCGCCCTGAGATCCAGCTTCTCATACAAGACCCACTTGAGGCGGGTGTTGCCGACATCGATGGCCAAGAAAGTCATGGGCGGATTATCCGGGCTTTGCCGCCAGCGCCTGTCGCCGAGGCCACCGCATGCGCGCCGCCGCCCCGAAATGTGAAATTTCCTGCGAAAGCCCTTGTCCGACAAGGACGCCCCCGCCCGGGTCGCTACAGTGTCTGGGCGATTGCGTTTTACACATGCCAGAGGAGCACTTAGCCATGGGATTGTTCAGTTTCATCAAGGAAGCCGGTGAAAAGCTGTTCGGCGGCGGCGCGGCACATGCGGCCGAGCCCGCGCAGGACCTCAACGCCAAGGCGGCCAAGGCCATCGAAACCTACATCGGCACGCAGAACCTGGGCGTCAGCGACGTCAAGGTGCAGTTCGACGGCTCGCAGGGCAAGGTCACGGTGCAGGGCACGGCGCCCACGCAGGCGGCCAAGGAAAAGGTCACCCTGTGCTGCGGCAACGTGGCCAGCGTGCAGTCTGTGGACAACCAGATGACGGTCACCAACCCCGAGCCCGAGGCCCAGTACCACGACGTGGTGCGCGGCGACACGCTGTCGGCCATCGCCAAGAAGTTCTATGGCGACGCCAGCAAGTACCCGGTGATCTTCGAGGCCAACAAGCCCATGCTGACCCATCCCGACAAGATCTACCCCGGCCAGAAGCTGCGCATCCCGGCGCTGTGATCCGGACGATTCGATGACAAGGGCCGCGCAATGCGGCCCTTTTTGCTTGGCGGACTGGCTCAGTACCTGCCGCTGAGCAATGCACCGAAGCCCGGCACGGCCGTCGGCAGGCCCAGGCGCTTGAGCATCATGTAGGTCGTCGCCACCGACGAGGACAGCACCGGCAGGCCGACCCGGTCCTCGATGGGCTGCACCGAAGGCAGCGAGGGCATCTGCACGCAGGCCGAGGCGATGACCGCATCGGCGCTGGCCGTGTTCAGGCGCCGCGTGATCTCGATGGGTGCGCGCGCATCCTGGGCGCCGACCTGCAGGTTGTCGGCGATCTCCAGCGAAATGCTGTCCACCACCTCGATGCCTTCGTTCTCGATGTAGTCGATCACCAGGCGCGTCAGCGGCTTCATGTAGGGCGCCAGCAGCGCCACCTTCTTCGCGCCGATGGCATGCAGGCCATCGACCAGGGCGCCGGCGCTGGTGACCACGGGCGCGGGGCCGCCGTTGTCCACGGTGCGCTGGTGCAGGCGCTTTTCGGAGACGCGGTGGTAGCCGTTGCCCATGCTCATGATGGCCACCAGGCAGGCATAGCCCAGCACATCGACGCGCGCGTCCGACAGCTCCAGCGCGCAGCGGTCGCTGTCGGCGTCCATGGCGGCCAACTCCTCCTTGGTCACCTTCTTCATGCGCATGCGGCTGGAGTGGAAGGTGAAGCGCTCGGGCGCCACCGCCTCGCGCGCACGCAAGATGGCGGGAATCTCGGTCTCCATCGTGGTGTTGGAGCTGGGCACGATCTGCCCGATGCGGAAATGGTTTTTTTCTGTCATATCAGTTCTCCATGGCGCCGGATATAAAACTGGCGCGGCCAAAAGTCAGAGACACCGAGGAAGGGCCGCCCCGCACCGAGGGTGTCGTCCCCCTCCCGCGAAGCGAGAGAGGGGGAAGGCGCAAAGCGCCTCAGGGGGTGCCTCGCATCAATCCATGGTGATGTGGTTGGCCTTGATCACTTTTCCCCAGTGATCGGTCTCGCGCTGCACCAGCGCGGCCAGTGCCTGCGGCCCCAGAAAGCGCGGCTCCACGCCCTGCAGGGCCGCGCGCTTTTGCACGTCGGGCGACTCCAGCGCCGTCTTGAGCGAGGCCGACAGCCTGTCGATGGCCTCGGGCGGCGTGCCCGCGGGCGCGAACAGGCCCACCCAGGCCTCCAGCTCGAAGCCGGGCAGGCCGGCCTCGGCCGTGGTGGGCACATCGGGCAGCATGGGATGGCGCGTCTTGCTGGTCACGGCCAGGGCCTTGAGCTTGCCGGTCTGCACATGGCCCAGCACCGAAGGCGGCGTGGTGATGAACATCTGCACCTGGCCGCCCAGCACGTCCTGGATGGCCGGACCCGAGCCCTTGTAGGGCACATGGGTGATCTGCGTCTGCGTGACCTGGGCGAACACGGCCGTGCCCACATGCGACAGCGAGCCATTGCCCTGCGAGGCGTAGTTGACCTTGCCCGGGTTCTTGCGCAGGTAGGCGATGAACTCCTGCAGATTGTTCGCGGGCACGGAAGGGTGGACGGCGATCACGTTGGTGGCCGCCACGATCAGGCCCACGGGCGCCAGCTCGGACTGGGCCCAGGGCAGCTTGGGAAAGAGGCCCGGATTGCCCACGTGGTAGGCCGAGTAGGAGGCCAGCAGCGTGTAGCCGTCCTTGGGCGCGCGGGCCACCATCTGGTAGGCGATGTTGCCGCTGGCCCCGCCCCGGTTGTCCACCACCACCGACTGCCCCAGCAGGCGCGTCAGCGGATCGGAGGCCAGGCGCGCCGCCGTGTCCACCACGCCACCGGGCGGGTTGGGCACGACGAGGGTGATGGACTTGGCCGGATAGGCCTGGGCCCATGCCGTGCCTGCGCACAGGCAGGCCAGGGTGGCCAGGCCTGCGGCCTGGCGAAGAAAGCGCCGCTTCATTCTTGTCTCCTTGTCTTGGTATGCGCGCATTCTTGGCCCGGCTGGGGCCTGTGCAAAGTCGTATCTCGTTGAGATATCCTTCGATTTTCCTGAAGGATGATCCGTGATCAACCTGCATCGTTTCGATCTGCTCACGCTGCGCCTGTATATCGTTGTCGTCGATGCGGGCAGCCTGACGGCGGGCTCGCGCGCGCTGGGCCTGTCCCTGGCCGCGGCCAGCAAGCGCGTGGCCGAACTGGAGCAGCATTGCGGCGTGCACCTGCTGGTGCGCAGCAAGCGCGGGGTCGTGCCCACGCCCGCCGGCCAAAGCCTGTACCACCATGCCGTGGACGTGGTGGCCCGGCTGGAGCAGCTGGCGCTGGCCATCGATGACTTCCGTGGCGGCGCCACGGGCCAGCTGCGGCTGTGGGCCAATGCCTCGGCCTTCGCGGGTTTCCTGCCCCAGCTGCTGGCCGACTACGCGGCCGCCCACCCGGGCGTATCGGTGGACCTGGAGGATGCGCTCAGCGAGGACGCCGCGCGCGCCGTGCTCAGCGGCGCGGCGGAACTGGCCATCGTCGGCGAGAACACGGCCCTGGAGGGGCTGCACGCCGAAGTCTGCGACGTGGACGAACTGGTGCTGGTCGTGCCGCCCGGCCATGCGCTCGATGGCCCGGACCATGCGCCCGTGCCCTTCGCCGCCGCGCTGGAGCACGACCTCGTGAGCCTGGCGCGCTCGACCTCGCTGATGCGCCGTATCGCGGCCGAGGCCGAGGCGGCGAACCGGCCCGTCAAGGTCCGCATCCAGGTGCGCAGCTTCGACGCCATGTGCCACATGGTCTCGGTCGGCCTGGGCGTGGCCCTGCTGCCGCGCGCCGCCAGCCTGCCCCATGTGTCCACGCGCGCGCTGCGGCTGCGCCCGCTGTCCGGCATCGACACGCGCCGGCGCCTGCTGCTGGCCATGCGCTCGCCCGCCGCCCTGTCCGGGCCCGCCCAGGCGCTGGTGGACATGGTGCAGGCGCGGGCCGCCACCATGGGCCTGGCAGGCTGACGGGATCAGGGCCCGGTCACTGGCGCCAGGGCAGGCCGCGCAGGCGCCAGCCGCCGACATGGCCGCGCTGGCCATTGGCGTCCACATCGCCCTCGAAGCCTTCGAGGATGTTGTAGGCCTCGATGCCCAGCTGGGTGGCGCGCTGGGCCGCCGCGACCGAGCGCACGCCGCTGCGGCACAGCAGCACGACCTTGCCGCCGGCCGGCACGGCGGCGCGCAGCTGGCTGTCGAAGTCGGGGTTCATGGCCATGGAGGGCCACTGCTTCCAGGCCACGGCCACGGCGCCGGGCACGCGGCCCACCCATTCGCGCTCCGCGTCGGTGCGCACATCGACGAGCACGGCCTCGCCGGACTGCTGCCATTGCCAGGCCAGTTCGGCCGGGATGTCGCCCGCATAGCCTTGCGCGGGCTGGACGGTCAGGGCAATGGCGGCGGGGAAGGGAGAGCTTGCGGTCATGGACTGGCTTTCTGAGTAAGAGCGTGTGCATGGCAAGAATAACCGCCCTGCCTACTCCCAGGGCGGCAGCAGCTGGTCGCGCAGCGCCTGGCGCTGCGCCTGCCAGCCGGGGAGCACGCCGGCCACCGTGGCCCAGAAACGCGGGCTGTGGTCCATGTGGCGCAGGTGGGACAGCTCGTGCACGACCACGTAGTCGATGACCTCGGGCGCATGCTGCATGAGCCGCCAGTTCAGGCGGATGGCGCCCGCCGTGTTGGCGCTGCCCCAGCGCGTGCGCGCGCTGGTCAGGCGCAGGCTGGTCCATTGCACGCCCAGCAGGGGCGCATGGCGCTGCAGGCTGGCGGTGAACCAGGAGCGCGCCTCGCGCAGCATCCAGGCCTGCACGCAGGCGCGCACCTCGGCCGCCGAAGCGCCCGGCGCCAGCGGCAGGTGCAGGAATTGGCGGCCGTCGGCCCCCTGTTCGCGGTGGGTCTGGCGTGTGCGCAGCGGCTGGGCATCGCCCCCCGTCAGGCACAGCACCAGGGGGCGGCCCAGGTAGCCGACCTCGCCGCCATGCTCCCAGCGGATGCGGGCCGCCTGCTGCATGGCCTGGCGCTGACCGGCCTCGCGCAATTTGCGCAGTATCCAGTCCGACTTGGCCTGCAGCGCCTGCGCGACGGCGGCCATGTCGGCCCAGTGGGGTGCGCTGACCACCAGGCCCTGGTCGGCGATGGTCAAGCCGATGCTGCGACGGCGCGAGCGCTGAAGCAGGTAATGCAGCGCCTGGCCCTGCAGCATGGCCTGCTGGTTGGCCCGGGGATGGGCCGGCAGGGGCGCTTGGGCCATGGCGGCGGCATCAGGCCGGGTAGGCCTGCGGGTCCAGGCGACGCATCTCGGACTCGATCCAGGCTTCGACCTCGGCCATCAGTTCGTCATGCTTGCGGCCTTCGGTGGAGATCGGCTTGCCCACCGACACATCGACCACGCCGGGCGTCTTGACGAAGGCCTTGCGCGGCCAGCATTTGGCCGAGGTGACGGCAATCGGCACCACGGGCACGCCGGACATGATGGCCAGGCGCGTGGCACCGGTCTTGTACTCGCCCTTTTGCCCCCGGTCGACGCGCGTGCCCTCGGGGAACATGATCACCCAGGTGCCCTGGGCCAGCAGGCGCTTTCCCTGCTCGACCACCTTGTGGAAGGCGCGCGAGCCCTGGGCCCGGTCGATGTGGATCATGTCCAGGCTGCCGATGGACCAGCCGAAGAAAGGCACCTTGAGCAGTTCCTTCTTGAACACATAGGCCAGCGGGCGCGGCATGATGGCCGGCATCAGAAAGGTCTCGTAGGTGGACTGGTGCTTGACCAGCAGCACCACGCCCTGCCGGGGGTCGGTGGGCAGGTTGTCCATGCCCTGCACCCGGTAGCGCACGCCCATGATGACGCGCGCGCTGTCCACCGACAGCTTGAGCCAGGCGCGCGCCACGGCATAGACGCGGCGCGGCGAACCGCCCAGCCAGCGCGTGAGCAGCACGGCCAGGGTATAGGGGATCACGGTGATGCCCATCCAGAGCATGTGGAGGGTGGAGCGGAGCAGGGACATGGCGGCAGTCTGTGGCTACGGTCGGAGCGCGGCGGGAAGCGGCAGGCGGCCTTCGCCGCCGTTCACGCGCATTTCGGAATGGAGAGAAGTCGGCATCGGAGCCGGCGGTCAGGAACGCGGTGCCGGCGGCAGCGCCTCGCTGGCGAGCGCTTCGGCCAGCGCGGCCAGGCTGGCATAGCGCCGCGTGCCGGCCGGGATGCCCCCGGGCAGATCGCCCTGCACGGGCACCCTGGCGCTGGCGCCCGTGCAGACCAGGGACAGGCGCGCGCCCATGGCCTCGCCGGCCTGCAGGTGGGCCACGCAGGAGCCGATGACCCACAGCTGGTGGCCTTCCACGCCGAAGCGCTCGGCAATCTGCTCGAACAGCAAGGTGCCGGGCTTGCGGCAGCCGCATTCCTCGTCGGCCGCATGGGGGCAGTAGAAGACCGCATCGACGCGGGCGCCGGCCACGGCCATCTCACGGTGCATCTTCGCGTGGATGGCATTGAGCTCGGTCACGTCGAACAGCCCGCGGCCCAGGCCCGGCTGGTTGGTGGCGACCACCACGTGCCAGCCTGCGCGGTTGAGCAGGGCCACGGCCTCCAGCGCACCGGGCTGGGCCTTCCAGGCCTCGGCGGAGCCGATGAAGCCTTCCTCGCCGATCTGGTTGAGGGTGCCGTCGCGGTCCAGGATCGCAATTTTCATGGTCGGGTCCCAGGGTGGAAGACGCAGGGCCCGGGCGGCGGATGCCGCCACGGGATCAGGAGGCCAGGCGCGACAGGTCGGCGACCCGGTTCATCGCTTCGTGCAGCGTGGCCAGCAGGCCCAGGCGGTTGGCCTTGAGGGCCGGGTCCTCGGCGTTGACCATCACATGCTCGAAGAAGGCATCGACCGGCGCGCGCAGCGCGGCCAGGGTCTGCAGGCTGGCCGTGTAGTCGCCGGCGGCGAACTGCTGCTGCGCCTTGGGCGCCACCGATTGCAGCGCGGCGTACAGGTCCTTCTCGGCAGCCTCGGCCAGCACGGCCGCATCGACCTGGGCCTGCACGGCCTGGTCCGCCTTCTTGAGGATGTTGCCCACGCGCTTGTTGGCGGCGGCCAGGGCCGGCGCCTCGGGCAGCTCGCCGAAGGCGCGCACGGCCTCCAGGCGCTTTTGCACGTCGGACAGGCGCTGCGGGCGCAGGGCCAGCACGGAGTCCACTTCCTGGGCCGAGAAGCCTTGCTCGCGCAGGTTGCCGGCCAGGCGGTCATAGATGAAGTCGGCCAGCTGGGGCGTGGCGTCCTCGATCTTGTCGCCGAAGGCGGGCAGCACGCCGACCAGCAGGGCCTCCAGGTCCAGGGCCAGGTCCTTCTCGACCAGCATGCGGATCACGCCCAGCGCATGGCGGCGCAGCGCGAACGGATCGCGGTCGCCCGTGGGCAGGTTGCCGATGCCGAACATGCCCACCAGGGTTTCCAGCTTGTCGGCCAGGGCCACGACCACGCCGGCGTTGCCGCGCGGCAGCTCGTCGCCCGCGAAGCGCGGCTTGTAGTGGTCCTCGATGGCATCGGCCACGGCCGTGTCCAGGCCGTCGTTGAGCGCGTAGTAGCGGCCCATGGTGCCCTGCAGCTCGGGGAACTCGCCCACCATGTCGGTCACGAGGTCGGTCTTGGCCAGTTGCGCGGCCAGGTCGGCCTGCCGGGCCAGGTCCGTGTCGCCCAGCTGGCGGGCGATGGCCTTGGCGATCTCCGCAGCAATCGCGCGCACGCGCTGCACGCGATCGCCCTGGGTGCCCAGCTTGTTGTGGTAGACGACCTTGCCCAGCGATTCGACGCGCGAGGCCAGGGTCTTCTTGCGGTCCTGGTCGAAGAAGAACTTGGCATCGGCCAGGCGCGGGCGCACCACGCGCTCGTTGCCGCCGACGACGGCGCTGGCGTCCTGCGGGCTGATGTTGCTGACCACCAGGAACTGGTGGGTCAGCTTGCCTTGGGCGTCCAGCAGCGGGAAATACTTCTGGTTGGCCTTCATGGTCAGGATCAGGCATTCCTGCGGCACGTCCAGGAACTCCTTCTCGAACTCGCAGACCAGCACGTTGGGGCGCTCGACCAGGGCCGTGACTTCGTCCAGCAGGGCCTCATCCTCGATGGGGCGCACGCCGCCGCCCACGCGCTCGGCGGCCGCCTGCAGCTGGCGCGCGATCTCGGCGCGGCGCTCGGCAAAGCTGGCGATGACGGCGCCTTCCTCGCGCAGCTGCGCGGCGTAGTCGTCGGCGGAGCGGATGACCACCGGATCGACCGCCGCCTCGAAGCGGTGGCCGTGCGTGGCCGGGCCGGCCGTCAGGCCCAGGGCCTTGACGCCGATCAGCACCTCGGTGCCGTGCAGCACCACCAGGCCATGGGCCGGGCGCACGAAGTTCACGCTGCTCCAGCCATCGGCCAGCTGGTAGCGCATGACCTTGGGAATGGGCAGCCGGGCGATGGCTTCGTCCAGCGCCTTTTGCACGCCGTCGGCCAGCAGCACGCCGCGCACGGTGGATTGGTAGAACAGGGCCTCGGCCTTGCCTTCGCCCTGGCGGGTCAGGCCGGCCACGGCGTCCTCGCCGGCGCCCAGGGCGCCCAGCTTCTTGAGCAGGGCCGGCGTGGGCCTGCCGTCGGCATCCAGGCCCACGGAGACGGGCATGAGCTTTTGCGAGACGGCCTTGTCCTCGGCCTGGGGCAGGACTTCGGTGATGTGGGCGGCCAGGCGGCGCGGCGAGGCGTAGGCCGTCAGGCGCGCTTCGCTGGAGGCCAGCAGGCCCTGGGCCTTGAGCTGCTCGAACAGCACGCCGGCAAAGGCGTCGCCCAGCTTTTGCAGCGCCTTCGGGGGCAGCTCTTCGACAAACAGTTCAACAAGAAGATTCGATGCGTTCATGGTCGGGTGTTCTTTCGCGGCGGCGAGCTGCAGCCTCAGGCGGCCTTCTTGCCCTGTTGTTCGGCGGCCTTGGCCAGTTCGGCCAGCACTTCGTCGGCATGGGCCCTGGGCGCCATGGGAAAGCCCAGGCGCGCGCGGCTGTCCAGGTAGGCCTTGGCCACGGCACGGGCCAGGTTGCGGATGCGGCCGATGTAGGCGGCGCGCTCGGTCACGCTGATGGCGCCGCGCGCATCCAGCAGGTTGAAGGTATGGGCGGCCTTGAGCACCTGCTCGTAGGCCGGCAGCGCCAGCTGCTCGCCGATCAGGTGGTTGGCCTGCTTTTCATGGGCGCCGAAGGCGGTGAACAGGAAATCCGCGTCCGAATGCTCGAAGTTGTAGGTGGACTGCTCGACCTCGTTCTGGTGGTAGACGTCGCCATAGCTCAGGCCGTCGGTCCAGGCCAGGTTGTAGACGTTGTCCACGCCCTGCAGGTACATGGCCAGGCGCTCCAGGCCGTAGGTGATCTCGCCCGTGGCGGGCTTGCAGTCGATGCCGCCGACCTGCTGGAAGTAGGTGAACTGGGTCACCTCCATGCCGTTGAGCCAGACTTCCCAGCCCAGGCCCCAGGCGCCCAGCGTGGGGTTCTCCCAGTCGTCCTCGACGAAGCGGATGTCGTTCTTCCTGAGATCGAAGCCCAGGGCTTCGAGCGAGCCCAGGTACAGCTCCAGGATGTTGTCGGGCGCGGGCTTGAGCACCACCTGGTACTGGTAGTAGTGCTGCAGGCGGTTGGGATTGTCGCCGTAGCGGCCGTCCTTGGGGCGGCGGCTGGGCTGCACGTAGGCGGCCTTCCAGGGCTCGGGGCCCAGGGCGCGCAGGAAGGTGCCGGTGTGCGAGGTGCCCGCGCCCACTTCCATGTCATAGGGCTGGAGCAGCGCGCAGCCTTGGTTTGCCCAGTACGACTGCAGCTTGAGGATGATTTGTTGGAAAGTGAGCATGACTTGTTTCAGGCGTCGCACGCGGGCCGGGGCCGCGCCGGTGAATGAGAGGCGGCCTGCGCCGCGCAAACGATGATTTTAAGGCGGCGCCCGGCCGCACGCACCGGGGCAGCGGCCATCGCCCTGCCCGCTCCCCGGAACGGGCCGCCAGCCAGGGCCTGCAGTCCACTTTCCTGACAATTTGCCCAAGGCTGCAGCCACCTGCCGCCACCCCGGCGCCACGGGCGCGCCCTAGAATGGGCGATTGCCTTTTTCGTGGACCACCACCGCTTCGGAGCCTGCCATGAACCTGATGAACATCATCACCAAGCAACTGATCGAGATCATCGAATGGACCGATGACTCGCGCGACACCCTCTCCTACCGCTGGCCCGACGACGACAAGGAAATCAAGAACGGCGCGCAGCTCATCGTGCGCGAGTCCCAGCAGGTGCAGTTCGTTTCCGCCGGCCAGTACGCCGACCTGTTCGGCCCCGGCAAGCACACGCTGACGACGCAGAACATCCCCATCCTGTCCACCATCCAGGGCTGGAAGTACGGCTTCAACTCGCCGTTCAAGTGCGATGTCTACTTCATCAACACGCGGCTGTTCACGGGCAACAAGTGGGGCACCTCCAACCCCGTGATGGTGCGCGACCAGGACTTCGGCGCCGTGCGCCTGCGCGCCTTCGGCACCTACGATTTCCGCATCGTCGAGCCTGCAAAATTCCTCAAGGAAGTGGCCGGCACGGACCAGAACTTCCGCATCGACGAATTCGCCGACACCATGCGCTCGCGCATCATCAGCGTCTTCACCGAATCGCTGGCCAAGGCCCGCGTGCCCGTGCTGGACGTGGCCCAGCGCTACGGCGAGCTGGGCGACGCGCTGCTGCCCCTGATCAACCCGGCCATGACCGAGAAGTACGGCCTGGAGATCACCAGCTTCGTGCTGGAGAACGTCTCCGTGCCGCCCGAAGTGGAGCAGGCCATCGACAAGCGCTCCAGCATGACGGCCATCGGCAACCTCAACGACTACGTCAAGTACCAGATGGGCCAGGCCATGGCCAATGGCGGCGAAGGCGCGGCCGCGGCGACCATGCCCGCCACCATGGCCATGGGCTTCGGCATGGCGCAGGAGATGATGAAGAGCATGCAGGGCGGCGGCGGCGGCGGCGCGCCTGCCGGCCAGGCCCCGGCCTCCGACCCGTTCTCGCCCGCCGCCGCCCAGGCGGCCCAGGCGCCGGCCGCACCTGCCGCTGGCGGGCTTCAGGTGCTGACTCCCGCCCAGGCCGCCCAGGTGCTGGGCGTCAGCGAGGCCGACGTGCTGGCCGAGATCCAGGCCGGCAACCTCAAGGCGCGCCAGATCGGCAGCCAGTGGCGCATCGCCCAGGCGGCGCTCGACGACTTCCTGCGCGGCTGATTCCCGCCTGGTGTGTGCTTTTGCGGCGCCAGGCCCTGCCTGGCGCCGCATCCCGTTTTTCAGGACCGATGCCGTGAGCGCGCCCTCCTCCAGTTCCTCCAGCACCTCGACCTCCCCCGCCTCCGGCTCCTGGGAGGCCGCCGCCGCCACGCCGGCCATGGTGCGCAAGCACCCCTGCCCCGAATGCGGCGCCAACCTCGAATGGAATGCCCAGGCCCAGGCGCTCAAATGCCCGTACTGCGGCACCACCGTGCCCTGGAGCGAGGAGACGCGCGAGGAACTGGGCCGCGAGGTGGTCGAGCAGGACCTGGCCGAGGCGCTGCGCAACCCCAAGTCCGGCCGGGGCTGGGGCACCGAGGACCGCTACGAGGTGCAGTGCCAGAACTGCAGGGCGATCTCGGTATTCGTGAACCGTACCGTGGCCCAGCGCTGCGACTTCTGCGGCTCACCCGCCATCGTGGCCCACGAGGACCAGGGCGATGCCATCACGCCGCAAAGCATCCTGCCCTTCAAGATCAGCGAGGGCCAGATCCGCGACCGCATACGCCAGTGGTACGGCAGCCGCTGGTTCGCGCCCAACCGCCTCAAATCGGCCGCTCTGACCGACACGCTGCACGGCGTGTACCTGCCCTACTGGACCTTCGATGCCCACGCCAGCGCCGACTGGTGGGCCGAGGCCGGCTTCTACTACTACACCACCGAGACCTACCGCGACAGCAACGGCAACACGCAGACGCGCCAGGTGCGCCACGTGCGCTGGGAGCCGGCCTCGGGAAGCCTGGCGCATTTCTTCGACGACGAACTGGTGCCCGGCACCGTGGGCGTGCACGGCAACCTGCTGCGCCAGGTCGAGCCCTTTCCCACCACCACCGACCTCAAGCCCTACACCCCCGAGTTCGTGCGCGGCTGGACCGTGGAGCGCTACCAGATCGACCTGGGCAAGGCCGCCCGGCTCAACGAGCAGGACATGGACGAACAGCTGCGCGCCCTGTGCGCCAGCCAGGTGCCCGGCGACACCTACCGCAACCTGCAGATGCAGCGCGACTACCAGGGCCGCACCTTCAAGCACATCCTCGTGCCGGTCTGGCTGGTCGGCTACACCTACGGCAGCAGGACCTTCCAGATCGTGGCCAACGGCTACACGGGCCAGATCGCCGGGGAACGCCCCTACAGCGCCCTCAAGATCACGCTGGCCGTGCTGGCCACGATCATGGTGCTGGCGCTGCTGTGGGTGATGTTCGGCAAGTGATGCATCCGCCGCTCACCATGCGCTCCACACCTCCTCGGCCAGGCCAAAGGCCGTGCTGGCACCCGACCCGCCCGTGACGGCCACCACGCGCGTGGCCTCGTCGGGCGCATGCACCCTGCAGGGCGCATCGGGCGCGCTGGGGTAGACGCCCACCCAGCGCTCCACCACCCGGGCATCGCGCAGCCGCAGGGCCTCGTGCATGTGGCGCAGCATCAGCTGGTCCACGGCCTCGCTGGCGAAGGGCTGGGGCGCGGCGCCATAGTGGTGGGAGTCGCCCACGACCAGGCTGCCGTCGGCGCTTTGCACGGCGATCAGGTGGATGCCGTGGGCCAGGCTCTCGCCCTCCTGCCGCTGCAGTTCGGCGCGCAGCGCTGCGGCCTCGGGCAGGGCGCTGTAGCCCTCGTAGCGCACCATGCTCAGATCGCCCATGACCGAGCCCTGGAGCCTGAAGCCGGCCTGCGGCCGCACGCGCAGCATCTGCAGCTGGCACAGCTGGATGCGGTGCGGCGTCCACAGCCCGGCGAACAGCCCGCCCGGATCGGCGTTGTTGCAGACCACGACGCGCTCGCCGTGGTAGCTGGCACGCGCGCTGCGCACCAGCGGCGCGGCCACTTCGAGCACGGCTTCGCCAAAGCGGAAATCCACGCCCAGCGCCTGCTCCAGCCACCGCGCCAGCCGGGGGATGGCCGTGCGCGACTCCACGCGCAGTTCATGCGGGCTGTAGAGCACGGCGCTGAGGCCGTCGGTGCGCAGCGCCGGGTGGCGTTCGGCGGCCTCGGCCGGCGTGAGCAGCGCGCAGCGCTCGCCCATCTCGGTGCTCAGGAAGGCATGGACCACGGCCTCGGCGCTGGCGCGGCGCGCGGTCAGCCACAGGCCGCGGTGCACGACCTCGATGCCGGCCTGGGGCGCGATCTCGGCCCAGGTGTCGCGCGAGCGCATGGCACGCTGCCAGTGGGCGCCGGCCTGCTGGCCCGTGACGGTGACGAAGCCGAAGTTGCGGATGGAAGCCGAGATGCAGGCCGCGTCGCGCTCGATGACGAGCACGCTGCGGCCACGGCGCGCGGCCGCATAGGCGTGGGCCAGGCCGACAATGCCGGCCCCCACCACGATCAGGTCGTAGTTCTTCATGGGAAAGGATGCAAGGGACGGAGAGAGGACAATCAGCGTCGGCGCCAGCGCTGCGTGCGCCGCTGCACCCAGGCATCGAGCGCGGCGATCAGCAGCCGGCCCAGCGCCGCCGTGGCGAAGATCAGCGTGGCCATGGCGGCGGCCGGCGCGGTGTCGCCCGCGTCGTCCATGGCCAGCACCGCCACCGAGGCCAGCGTCGTCTCGGGCGCGTACAGGAAGACCACGGCCGACACGGTGGTCATGGCGTTGACGAAGAAATAGCCGGCCACCTGCATCACCACCGGCAGGCACACCGGCAGGTGCACGCGCCACAGCAGCGTCCAGAAGGCCACGCCCAGGGAATCGGCCACGCGCTCGTACTCGGCGTCCAGCTGCTGCAGCGCGGCCAGCTGGGTGATGTGGGCCACCGAGAAGAAATGCGCCACCGTGCACAGCACCAGGATGGACAGGCTGCCGTACAGGAAATGCAGCGGATTGCCCTGGGCGTTGAAGAACAGGATGTAGCCCAGGCCCAGCGCCAGCCCCGGCACCGCCATGGGCAGCGTGGCCACGGCATGCAGCCACTGGCGCGTGCGCGCCCAGTGCACGGGCTTGGCGACCAGGTAGGCCGTCAGGAAGCTCAGCGCCGCGCCCAGCACCGCCGTGGCCAGTGCCATGGACAGCGAGTTGCCGTAGCTGGCCCAGCCGCCGCCATCCATCATGTCGAAGCGGTAGTTCTTGAAGCTCAGCCTGAGGTCGTAGGGCCAGTAGCTGACCAGCGAGGCCGTCACGGCCGTTCCCATCACGACCAGCAGCGCCAGCGCCACCAGTGCGCAATAGGCGAACAGAGCGCGGTCCAGCGGCGCATGGGGCTGGGGCACCAGCGGCACGGAGCGCACGCCCAGGGTGGCCGCCTGGCGTGCGCGCAGATGGCGCTCGGCCGCGAAGGCCAGGCCGGCCGGCACCAGCAGCAGCATGGCCACCACGGCGCCCATGGACAGCTTGTGCTGGCCGATCACCTGCTTGTAGATGTCGGTGGCCAGCATGGCCGTGTTGCCGCCGATGACCTTGGGCACGCCGAAATCCGTGACCACGAGCACGAAGACCACGATCCAGGAAATCATCAGCCCGTAGCGGCTGGCCGGCAGCGTGACCTCGCGGAAACTGCGCCAGCGGCTGGCGCCCAGCGTGGCGGCGGCTTCGTACAGGCGCGCATCGCCCGAGGCCAGCGTGGTGCACAGGATCATCAGCGCATGCGGGAAGGTCCACAGCACCGAGCCCACGATGATGCCGAAGGGCCCGTAGGCCGAGCCTCCTGCCAGCCAGCTCTTGAGCAGGCCCTGGCTGCCGAACAGGTAGATCAGGCTGATGGCCATCAGCAGCGAGGGCGCCAGCAGCGGCACCAGGGCCAGCGCGCGGAACCAGCGCGCCAGCGGCATGCAGCTGCGCACCACGCCATAGGCGTAGGCATAGGCCAGCAGCACGCAGACGGTGCTGCTCACGGCCGACAGCCACAGGCTGTTGGCCAGCGACTGCGCCACGCCCGGCGTGCGCGCATAGGCGATGAACTGGGCCAGGCCCGTGAAGTGGCCGGCGTCGTCCCGGAAGCTGCGGCCCAGCAGGCTGGCCACGGGCAGGGCGATGGTGGCCAGCAGCCAGGCCAGGGCGGCCAGCACCAGGGCACCCAGCCACCAGCGCTCCCGGCTCCAGGTGCGGCCCTGCGGGCGCACGGGGCCTGCGGGCGTGCTGCGCCGCGCGGCGGGCGAGGCCGCGGCCCGCTGCGGCGGCACGGCGACGGCCGAGGGCAGGGGATGGGCGCTCATGCGGCGGCCCTCAGGGGATCGGGCGCGGCCAGCGGTTGCAGCGCGGCGGCGGGCAGCTCCATCAGCACCTCGCCCTGCAGCCAGTCGGGCAGGCGTGCGTCGTGGCGCAAGGGCCACTGGGCATCGACCTGGCATTGCAGCGTGGGGCTGAACAGGCGCACCAGCGCCATGGGCCCCAGGAAGGAGGTTTCCACCACGCGGGCGCGCAGCAGATTGGGCAGGGCCGTGGGCTGGGCCGGATGCAGCACCACGCTTTCGGGGCGCACGCCCACCAGCAGCGCATCGCCACGCTCGAATCCGGCCAGCGCGCAGCGCAGGCGGGCTTCGCCGATGCGCACCTGGTCCGCCGCCTCGGCCGTGGCCGGCAGCAGGTTCATGCGCCCCACGAAGCCGGCAGCGAACCGGCTCACGGGCTGGGCATAGAGCTGCTCGGGCGAGCCCTGCTGCTCGATGCGCCCCTGGTGCATGAGCACCACGCGGTCGGCCATGGACAAGGCCTCCTCCTGGTCGTGCGTGACCATGATGGAGGCAATGCCCAGCTGGCGCTGCAGCTGGCGGATCTCGCTGCGCAGTTCGGTGCGCACCTGGGCATCGAGCGCGGACAGCGGCTCGTCCAGCAGCAGCAGGCGCGGCCGGGGCGCCAGCGCGCGGGCCAGGGCCACGCGCTGCTGCTGGCCGCCCGACAGCTGGGCCGGATAGCGCTGGGCCTGCGCCGACAGGCCCACCAGGGACAGCATCTCGGCCACGCGCTCGCGCGCCTGGCCCGCGGGCTGCCCCTTCAGCCCGAAGGCCACGTTCTGCGCGGACGTGAGGTTGGGAAACAGCGCATAGCTCTGGAACACCACGCCGAAGCCGCGCCGCGCGGCCGGCCAGCGCGTGATGTCATCGCCCAGGAACATCACCCTGCCCTCGTCGGGCATGTCGATGCCGCAGACGATGCGCAGCAGCGTGGTCTTGCCGCAGCCCGAAGGCCCCAGCAGGCTCACGAACTCGCCCGCCTCCACGTCCAGGTCGATGCCCCGCAGCACCTGCTGCTCGCGGTAGCGCTTGGCGATATGGTCTATGCGCAGCATGGCGTGGCCCTCGACTTACTTCTTTTCCGATTTGCTTTCGTAGCGGCGGCTCCACTCGGCCAGGATGCGGTCGCGGTTGGCGGCAGCCCAGTCGAAGTCGTTCTTCGCCAGACGCTTTTCCAGATCGGCGGGGATGAACTCCAGCTTTTCCTGCGCCTCGGGCAGGGCCAGCACGGCGAAGTTGGCCGCGTAGAGCTTGTTGGCCTCGGGCGTGACGGCCCAGTCGGCCAGGGCCTTGGCGGCTTCCTGCTTTTTGCTGGTCTTGAGGATGGCCGTGGCCTCCACGTCCCAGCCCAGGCCTTCCTTGGGAAACACGATATCGATGGGCGCGCCGTCCTTCTTGGTCCTGCTGGCGCGGTACTCGAAGCTCAGGCCCACGGGAAACTCGCCCGCGCCCGCCTGGCGGCAGGGCTTGGAGCCGCTGTGGGTGTAGACGCCGATGTTCTGGTGCAGGCCGTCCATGAAGGCCCAGCCCTTGTCCTCGCCCATGATCTGCAGCCAGGCGGCGACCATCAGGTAGCCCGTGCCGCTGGAGGCGGGGTGGGGCATGGTGACCGTGCCCTTGTATTCGGGCTTGACCAGGTCGGCCCAGCTCGCGGGCACGGGCAGCTTGCGCTTGCCGGCCTCCACGGTGTTGAAGCAGATGGCCGAGGACCACAGGTCCATGCCCACCCAGGTCGGCTGGGCGCGCGGATCGCGCATGCTGGCACGCACCTTGTCCAGGCCCTTGGGCGCATAGGGCTGGAGCATGCCCTGCTTGTCCAGCAGCATCAGCGAGGTGGCGGCCACGCCCCAGACCACGTCGGCCTGGGGATTGGCCTTCTCGGCCAGCAGGCGGGCCGTGATGATGCCCGTGCTGTCGCGCACGAACCTGAGCTCGATGTCGGGATGCGCCTTCTCGAAGCCGCTCTTGTAGGCCTTGATCTGGTCGGCCTCCAGCGCGCTGTAGACCAGCAGTTCGGTCTTGGCGGCATGGGCCAGGGTGGCGAAGGAGGCGACGGTCAGCGCCGCGGCGGCGGTGGCGAGGCGGCGGCCCCAGGAGGCGGGAGTGTTGCGCATGGCGTGGCGGTTGCGTGGTGGGTTCGTCGGCGGGCGGCCGACGGGCCACCTCTGACGCCCACTGTAGGAAGCGCAGGTGAAGCGCCTGTGTCACACAACGGAAATTCGGCGAAGCGGGTATTGGCGGATTTGGGAGCCGCGCCTCCCCGGCGGCAGCTGCGCTTCAGCCGCGCGGCCTGACGGCGGCCGGCAGCGCCCCGCGATCAGGCGCGGCACGGGGCTGCAGCGCGTCCAGCAGCCGGTCCTGCAGGCGCGCGCGGTGGGCGAGGTTTTCGTCCAGCCGCGCGGCCAGCACGTCGATGTGTTCGCGCATGAGCTGCTCGGCGCGCGCCATGTCGCCGGCCGCCAGCGCATCGACGATGGCCTCGTGGTCGGCATTGGAGTGCTGGGCTTCGGTCTGCGACTGGTACAGGGCCGACACCAGCGTGGTGCGCGCCGAGAGGTCGGCCATCATGGCCGTGAGAAAGCGGTTGCCCAATTGCCGCGCCAGGCAGACATGGAAGTCGGCCAGCAGCACGCTGCGCTGGCCGGCGTTGTCGGCCTCGGCGATGGCGCCACGCTCCTGGGCCACATGCTCGCGCAGCGTGCGTATGGCCGACTGCAGCGGACGGCCCGCATCGCGCAGCATGCCGGGCTCCAGCACGCGGCGCGCGGCATAGGTTTCCTGGGCCTCTTCGAACGAAGGCTCGACCACGTACCAGCCCAGGCGCGAGCGCACCTCGACGAAACCGCGCGCCTGCAGCTGCATCAGCGCCTCGCGCACCATGGTGCGGCTGACGCCGAAGACCTCGGCCAGTTCCTTCTCGCCCAGGCGCTCCCCGGGGCGCAGCCTGCGCTCGACGATGGAGCGCATGATGCGCTCGGCGATCAGGGCCGGCCCGGTGGGCGGTACGTCGTGCGGCTCGGTCATGGGGCACTTTCTCTCAAGCGGTGGCAGGAAGGCGGCGCGGGCGCAGCGTGGCCATCAGCCAATAGACGCCGCCGCCGATGAGCACGCCGAAGAACCAGCCGTAAGTGCCCCACCACGCAGGCAGCAGGCTGGTGAAGTTGGGCAGTATCGTGGAGAACACGCTGCCGATGCCCGTGGCGATCAGCGCATTGGCGTTCCAGCCGCCCTCGTAGCGGTACTCGCCATGCTCGTCATAGAGCGCAGCCACGTTGATGTTTCCCCTGGCCACCAGGTAGTAGTCCACCAGGATGATGCCCAGCAGTGGCCCCATGGTGGCGCCGATGGCGTTCACGAAGTGGGCGGCGCCGCCCTCCCATGGGGCAAACGGGTACAGGGCCAGCGCGATCAGCGCGGCGATGTAGCCGCCGCGCCTGAAGTCGATGCGCCGGGGAAAGACGTTGGAGATGTCGAACGCGGCCGAGACGAAGTTGGCCACCACGTTGATGCCCAGCGTGGCCACGGCGAAGGTGACGGCGGCCAGCAGGGCCAGCACCCAGCTGTCGAACTTGGCCGAGATCTGCTCGGGGTGCAGCAGCACCTCGCCATAGACCTTGAAGGCCGCGATGGTGGTGATGCCGGCCACCAGCGAGAACGCGATCAGGTTCACGGGCAGGCCCCACAGGTTGCCCCGGGCGACCGCTTCCCGGTTCTTCGCATAGCGCGAGAAGTCGCAGAAGTTCAGGTACAGCGCGGCGAAGTAGGTGATCCATGTCGCGCCCACGGCCATCAGGGCCCAGAAGCTGCCCGGCTGGCCGCTGACGCCCGCATCCCGGGTCTTGTCCAGCAGCACGTCCATGGGAATGCCATGGTCGAAACTGAAGCCTCCGGCCTTCACGCACAGGCCGATGGCCAGCACCAGCATGGCGATCCACACGGCCGGCCCGGCCCAGTCCTGGAAGCGCCGCACGGTCTCCATGCCCTTCTGGATGATGAGCAGCTGCAGGCCCCAGATCACCACGTAGCAGACCACCTCCAGCCCCGAATGGCCCAGCCAGTGCGTGGTCTGGTGGAAGGACAGCAGCGATTCATTGCGCACCAGCAGCGCCACCATGGCGCCCGAGGCCGCCGCCGTCTGCGCGCCATACCAGAAGCAGGCCACGATGGCACGCACCAGGGCCGCCAGATTGGCGCCCCAGACGCCGAAGGAAGCCCGCGCCAGCACCGGATAGGGCACGCCCGTCTTCTCGCCCGCATAGCCCATCAGGTTCATCAGGAAGAAGATGACCAGAGAGCTGATGCCGATGGCGATCAGGAAGTTGACGAAGCTGCCGCACAGCAGGAACAGGCTGGCCGCAAGGTAGTAGCCCCAGAGGCTGTGCACGTCCGAAGTCCAGACGTTGAAAATGCTGAAGGCACCCCAGCGGCGGTCCTTGGTGGGAGCCAGGTCCTCGTTGTAGAGGTCCGGCGACGGGTTGCGGATTTCCATGCTGCGCTCCTTGCTCAAGCGGATGACTGACACAGGACCGGCCCAAGCCCCCGGACCGGCTGGCACACAAATTGGCACGCAAACTGGTATGCAAGAAGTGTGCCTTGACCTGTCAGCCACCTTTCACGGGAGTTACCCGAGCACCCGCCCCGCTCCCGCGAAGCGGCGCGCCATGGTGAAATGGGGCCGCGCACCCCTGCCCCGCACGCCATGTTCGTCACACAGCTCAAGTCCTTTTTCTGGGTCGCCCGCCTGGGCAGCATCACGCAGGCCGCACGCCAGCTGCGGCTGAGCCAGCCCACGGTCACCACGCAGATCCGCACGCTGGAGGAACACTACGGCGTCGAACTGTTCCACCGCCAGGGCGGGCGCCTGTCCATCACCGACGCGGGGCTGCGCCTGCTGCCGCAGGTCGAGCAGCTGCTGCTGCAGACCGTGCAGCTGGAATCGGCCCTGCGCCACTCGGGCAATGCCAGCCCGGGCCAGTTGCGCATCGGCGCGACGGCGCCCTATTACGTGCTGGACATCGTCAAGCGCTACCAGCAGCGCTTCGAGCGCGTGGAAATCGCCATCGTCGCCGGCAATTCACGCCAGATGGTGCAGGCGCTGGCGGACTACCAGGTCGACCTGGCGACCTCCTCCCACCTGGAGAGCGACCCGCGCCTGCTGCGCGTGGAGCTGGGCCAGGACCCGCTTGCCCTGGTGGTGCACCGCAGCCACCGGCTGGCGCAGCGCGGCCAGGTGCAGGCGTCGGATCTGGTGCAGGACACGCTGATCCTGCGCGAGCGCGGCTCGATGACACGCCAGCTCACCGAACGGATGCTGGCCGCCGCCGGCCTGGCGCCACGCCACGTGATGGAGATCGCCAACCGGGAAGGCATACGCGAGGCCGTGATCCGCGGCATGGGCATCAGCGTCTTTGCCCGGCATGAGGCTTCGGCCCACCCCGACATCGTGGTCCTGCCCTTCGCAGGCCCCGTGCCGCGCCTGCCCGAGTACCTGTACTGCCTGCGCGAGCGCCGCCAGGCACGGCTGATCGCGGGTTTCCTGGCCGAGGCCGTGCCGGGCGGGGTGTTGCCGGACTAGGTGCAAGACTCTCTTGAAAGAGCGTAAATCGTTGTGGCACAACGTTTTTCAGGCGACCACAGGCAGCAGTTCCCGATGGCATCCGTAGTAGACTTGTGCGGCCATGTACAAGGGAACCGGCATCTATTCTGTCCCGGAAGCATCGCGCCTCATTGACGTGCCGACGCGGGACATCCATCGCTGGCTCTTCGGTTACCACTACCGCAAGAAGCCAGGCGAGGCGGAGTCGCGCACGTACAGCCAGCCGCTGTGGACGCACGAACTGTTCAACGAGGACTTTGATGAAAAGGTCATTGGCTTCCGGGATCTGCTGGAGTTGCGTTTCATCCGGGAGTTCAGGCGCCATGGCGTTCCGTTGAGCGTCATCCGCCGCTGCCTGACGACAGCCGGCGAGCTTTATGGGGTCACCCATCCCATGACCATTCCGCGCTTCAGGACAGATGGCAGGACCATCTACGCGGAAGCGCTGTCCGAGGAAGCACACGAAAACTCGCTGGTGGATCTCAAAAGCAGGCAGTCGGTCTTCAAGGACATCATCAAGCCCTCCCTGTACGAGGGCATCGTCTATGACGCAAGCGAGAAGCAGGCCAGTCGCTGGTACCCCGCTGGAAAGAAGGCACCCATCGTCATCGACCCAGGCCGCCAGTTCGGTGCCCCCATCATCGAAACCACCGGAACGCCGACCAGCATCCTGTTGGCCTCCTATCTCGCCGAAGGCGGCGACGCACAAGCCGCGGCCATCACAGCACGCGTCTACAAAGTGCCTCCACGAGCGGTGGAGGCAGCCATCCGCTTTGAGCTTGAACTCAAGCGGAGCGAGCATTGAATTTTCTGTTTGATGCGAACATGCCGCCGAGCCTGGCGGCAGCCATTGCGTGCTTGGGGGCAGACCGCTTTGAGCCGGGGCATATCGATAAGGTTGTCCATCTCACGGAGTTGTTTCCCGCAGATACCCAGGACATCACATGGTTGACCACTCTGGGACAGGACCGGGGAGCACGATGGACCATCATTTCCCGAGATGGATTTCGCAAGCAAAAGGGCGCCGAGCGCCAGGTTCTGCGCCAGTATGGGCTTTCCGTTTTCGTGTTGCAGAAGTCCTGGGCAAGCAGGCCGTATTGGGAACTGTCAGCGCAATTCGTCCACTGGTGGCCTCGTATCGTCGCTCAGGCATGCGCCACCGAAAAAGCTGCCATGGAAGTTCCCTGGAGCATCAGCGGACGTTTCCAGCAGATCTGAAACTTCCTGCGCCAGGGCCGCCTCCCCGTGGATGGCCGTGAAGCCATCCACGGGGCCGCAGCAATCGACCCTACAGCTCGGCATCCGCCAGCAGCGGCTGCCTGCGGTCCTTGTCCGACAGCGACAGCTCCACGCCGAGCTGCGGCCATTGCACGGCGATGGCCGGGTCGTCCCAGGCGATGCCCCGGTCGGCCTGGGGCGCGTAGTAGGAGGTGGCCTTGTAGAGGAAGTCGGCCGTGTCGCTGAGCACCAGGAAGCCATGGGCAAAGCCCGGCGGCAGCCACAGCTGGCGGTGGTTGTCCTCGGTCAGCTCGGCGCCCACCCATCGGCCGAAGGTCGGCGAGCCCTTGCGGATGTCCACGGCCACGTCGAACACGGCGCCGCGCACCACGCGCACGAGCTTGCCCTGGGCATGGGGAGGCAGCTGGTAGTGCAGGCCGCGCAGCACACCCTTCCTGCTGCGGCTGTGGTTGTCCTGCACGAACTCGAAGCGGGTGCCCGTGGCCGCGTTGAAGGCCTGCTGGTTGAAGCTTTCGAGGAAGAAGCCGCGGTCGTCGCCGAAGACCTTGGGCTCGATCAGCATCACCTCGGGGATGGCCAGGGGAGTCACCTTCATGCGGGCACCTTTTCCTTGAGGATCTGCAGCAGGTACTGGCCATAGCCGTTCTTGGCCAGCGCCTGGCCCAGGGTTTCGAGACGGGCGCGGTCGATCCAGCCCTGGCGGAAGGCGATTTCCTCGGGGCAGGCCACCTTCAGGCCCTGGCGCTGCTGCAGCGTGGCGATGAACTGTCCGGCTTCGAGCAGGCTGTCGTGCGTGCCGGTGTCCAGCCAGGCGTAGCCGCGGCCCATGAGCTCCACGTTGAGCTGGCCCTTGTCGAGGTACAGGCGGTTGAGGTCGGTGATCTCCAGTTCGCCGCGCGCCGAGGGCTGGATGGACTTGGCCAGCTCCACGACCTGGCTGTCATAGAAGTACAGCCCCGTCACGGCATAGTTGCTCTTGGGCTGGGCAGGCTTTTCCTCCAGGGACAGCACGCGCCCCTGGCCATCGAACTCGGCCACGCCATAGCGCTCCGGGTCCTGCACGTGGTAGGCGAACACCGTGGCGCCATCGCTGCGGTCATGGGCGCGTTCCAGCAGCCTGGCGAAGTCGTGGCCGTAGAAGATGTTGTCGCCCAGCACCAGGGCGCTGGGCGCGCCGGCCAGGAAGTCCTCGGCGATCAGGAAGGCCTGGGCCAGGCCGTCCGGGCTGGGCTGCACCGCGTATTCGAGCTTCAGCCCCCATTGCGAGCCATCGCCCAGCAGCTGCTCGAAGCGCGGCGTGTCCTGGGGCGTGCTGATCACGAGGATCTCGCGGATGCCCGCGAGCATGAGTGCGCTCAGCGGGTAGTAGATCATGGGCTTGTCGTAGACCGGCAGCAGCTGCTTGCTGATGGCCAGCGTGGCCGGATGCAGGCGCGTGCCGGAGCCGCCGGCCAGGATGATGCCTTTGCGTTGCGGGTTCATGTCGTGGGTCATGTCATTCCTCTCGGAGCGCGAGGCCGCGCTCAGATGATTTCCTGCAGCATGCGGTCCACGCCGGCTTGCCAGTGCGGCAGGCGCAGGCCGAAGACCTGTTGCAGGCGCTCGGTATCCAGGCGCGAATTGAGCGGGCGCCGCGCCGGGGTGGGGAAGGCCGTGGTCGGCACGGACTGGATCTGCCGGACCTTCCATGGACGGTCGGGCGCCATCTGCCGGGCCGTGGCGATGACGTGGCTGGCATAGGCATGCCAGGT
Source organism: Comamonas sp. (assembly GCA_041984925.1). Lineage (GTDB taxonomy): Bacteria > Pseudomonadota > Gammaproteobacteria > Burkholderiales > Burkholderiaceae_C > Comamonas. Next base: position 24,256 of record JBHIXF010000001.1, on the reverse strand, counting down.
GGTCTCCCCTGCCGCGACCAGGTGGTACAGGCCTTCATCGCCGCGTTGCCGCTGCACCTGGCGGATGGCATGGGCCGTCACGTCGGCGATCAGGTCCGCGCCGGTCGGCGCGCCCCACTGGTCGTCGATCACGCTCAGCGTCTCGCGCTCCTGGGCCAGCCGCAGCATGGTCCTGGCGAAGTTGCCGCCGCGCGCCGCATAGACCCAGCTGGTGCGCAGGATCAGGTGGCGGCAGCCCGAGGCCTGGATCAGCTGCTCGCCCTCGCGCTTGCTGCTGCCGTAGACCGACAGCGGGGCCGTGGCCTCGTCTTCCCCGCGCGCGGTGCTGCCGCTGCCGTCGAAGACATAGTCGGTGCTGTAGTGCACCAGCAGGGCGCCCAGGGCCGCCGCCTCGCGCGCCAGCGCCTGGGGCGCCAGCGCGTTGAGCAGGCGGGCCTGCCCGGGCTCGCCCTCGGCCTTGTCCACGGCCGTGTGGGCCGCCGCGTTGACGATGACGTCGGGCCGCAGCGCACGCACGGTCCGCGCCAGTTCCTCGGGGCGGGACAGGTCGCCGCACAGGCCGGCAGCTCCTTCGCGGTCCAGCGCGGTCAGCTCGCCCAGCGGCGCCAGGCTGCGCTGCAGCTCCCAGCCCACCTGGCCGTTCTTGCCCAGCAGCAGCAGCTTCATGCGCCGGCTCCATCCGAGTACTGGCGGCTGACCCATTCGCGGTAGGCGCCCGACTGCACGTCGGCCACCCATTCGGGGTTGTCCAGGTACCACTGCACGGTCTTGCGGATGCCGGTCTCGAAGGTCTCGGCCGGCTTCCAGCCCAGTTCGCGTTCGAGCTTGCGCGCATCGATCGCATAGCGCCGGTCGTGGCCGGGGCGGTCCTTCACATAGGTGATCTGCGTGCGGTAGCTCGTGCCATCGGCCTTGGGTCGCAGTTCGTCGAGCAGCGCGCAGACCGTGTCCACGATCTCGACGTTGGGCTTCTCGTTCCAGCCGCCCACGTTGTAGGTCTCGCCCACGGTGCCGGCCTGCAGCACGCGGCGGATGGCGCTGCAGTGGTCGCGCACGTAGAGCCAGTCGCGCACCTGCATGCCGTCGCCATAGATGGGCAGCGGCTTGCCGGCCAGGGCGTTGACGATCATCAGCGGGATCAGCTTCTCGGGGAAATGCAGCGGTCCGTAGTTGTTGCTGCAATTGGTGGTCAGCACGGGCAGGCCGTAGGTGTGGTGCCAGGCGCGCACCAGGTGGTCGCTGGCGGCCTTGCTGGCCGAATACGGGCTGTTGGGCTCGTAGTTGTGGTCTTCCGTGAAGGCGGCGGCGTCGGGGGCCAGGCTGCCGTAGACCTCGTCGGTGGACACATGCAGGAAGCGGAAGGCCGGCCTGGCCTCGGCATCCAGCGCGCTCCAGTAGCCGCGCACGGCTTCGAGCAGCCGGAAGGTGCCCACCACGTTCGTCTGGATGAAATCCTCGGGACCGTGGATGGAGCGGTCCACATGGCTTTCGGCCGCGAAGTTGACCACGGCGCGCGGCCGGTGTTCGGCCAGCAGCCGGGCCAGGGTCTGGCCGTCGCCGATGTCGGCCTGCACGAAGACATGGCGGGCGTCGCCGTCCAGGCTTTGCAGGCTCTTGAGATTGCCCGCGTAGGTGAGCTTGTCGACGTTGAGCACGGGCTCATCGCCGGCAGCCAGCCAGTCCAGCACGAAATTGGCGCCGATGAAGCCGGCGCCGCCAGTGACGAGAATCATGGATCAACCTTGCATTTTTTCAGTTCGATGCGGCCACGTGCCGGCCCGGCCAGCACGTGGGATGCGCCGCATTGTCGGCGCCCGGCAGGAAAAAAGCCCGCGGCGAGGCGGGCTTTTGCCTTCGGGACACGTCTCTTACACAAGAACGCCGGTCACCGGCCCTGCCAGCGGCGCAGCACCAGGCAAGCGTTGGTGCCGCCAAAGCCGAAGCTGTTGGACAGCACCGTGGTCAGCGCGGCATCGCGGGTACGGGTGACCAGCGGCATGTCGGCCAGGGCAGGATCGGGCGTCTCGACATTGGCCGAGCCGGCGACGAATCCCTTGTTGAGCATGATCAGGCAGTAGATGGCCTCCTGCACGCCCGTCGCGCCCAGCGAATGTCCCGTCAACGACTTCGTGGAGGAGAACGGCGGCACCTTGTCGCCGAACAGCGCCCGCATGGCACGCACTTCCTGCATGTCGCCCACGGGCGTCGATGTGCCATGGGTGTTGATGTAGTCCACGCCGCCGTCCAGGCCTTCCATGGCCTGCTGCATGCAGGCGATGGCGCCATCGCCCGATGGCGCGACCATGTCCTCGCCGTCGCTGGTGGCGCCGAAGCCCACGACCTCGGCCAGGATGTTCGCGCCACGGGCCTGGGCGTGCTCCAGGCTTTCCAGCACCACGGCGCCGCCGCCGCCCGCGATCACGAAGCCGTCGCGGTGGGCGTCATAGGCGCGCGAGGCCTTCTCGGGCTGGTCGTTGTACTTGCTGGACATGGCGCCCATGCCGTCGAACAGCAGGGCCATGCCCCAGGACAGTTCCTCGCCGCCGCCCGCGAACATCACGTCCTGCATGCCCCATGCGATCTGCTGGGCCGCCGCGCCGATGCAGTGCGCGGAGGTGGAGCAGGCCGAGGTGATGGAGTAGTTGATGCCCTTGACCTTGAAGTTGGTCGCAAGGCAGGCCGAGACGGTGGAGCTCATGCAGCGCGTGACCTGGTAGGGGCCCACGCGGCGGATGCCTTTTTCGCGCAGCGTGTCGGCCGCCTCGATCTGGTTGGCTGGCGAGCCGCCGCCCGAGCCCATGATGAGGCCGGTGCGCGGATGGCTGATCTGCCCCGGTGTCAGCCCCGACTGGGCGATGGCGTCCTCCAGCGCGATCTGCGCATAGGCGGCGGCATCGCCCATGAAGCGCAACTGCTTGCGGTCTATGCGCGCCTCGATGTCGATCTCCGGCACGCCACCCACCTGGCTTCGCATGCCCAGTTCAGTGAACTTCGGCACGGCCTTGATGCCCGAGCGGCCCTCGCGCAGCGAGGCCTCCACGGTATCCAGGTCGTTGCCGATGCACGAGACGATGCCCGCGCCGGTGATGACTACGCGACGTTTGGTCATGCTGCCGTTCCCTGGCCTTCACCCTCGCGCAGGAACAGGCCCACGCGCAGGTCATTGGCGACGTAGATTTCCTTGCCATCGGCCAGCAGGCGCGCATCGCCGATGGCCATGTTGAGCTTGCGCTTGATCACGCGCTTGATGTCGATCTCATAGGTCACGAGCTTGACGTCAGGACCCACTTCGCCCGTGAACTTGACCTCGCCGGCGCCCAGCGCGCGGCCACGGCCCGGCAGGCGCAGCCAGGTCAGGTAAAAGCCGATCAGCTGCCACATGGCGTCCAGGCCCAGGCAGCCGGGCATGACGGGATCACCACGGAAATGGCAGTCGAAGAACCAGAGATCGGGCTTGATGTCGAGCTCGGCCACGATCTTGCCCAGGCCGTGGGCACCCCCGTCGCTGTCGATATGCGTGATGCGGTCGAACATCAGCATGGGCGGCAGCGGCAGCCGTCCGCTGTCGGCGGAAAACAGCTTGCCTTCGCCCGAAGCGATCAGTTGTTCATACGAAAAAGAATCGGCCATTGTCTAACTTGCTCCACGGCGGCATGCTTGCCACCTGTATCTCTGAATGGGTGCGGCCCGCTCCGCTGCGGACCATGCAGCCGCGCATTATCGGTGGTGAACGTTGCGGCATGGCAACAAAACCCCGGTGGCGGGTCAAAACTCTGCCACAAATGCCGAGTCCGTTCAGCGGCGTCGAGCTTTGTCCCCTGCCGCGCGCCGCCGGGCCCAGCCCCCTGCCAGCACGGCCAGACAGGCCAGGCCCAGCGGCGCCAGGCCTGCCGCGTGCACCCAGCGCGCGAATGGCGTCAGGGCTTCGCGCCCCTGTACGCGGGCCTGCAGCACGGCGCGCTCATAGGGCGCGAGCGCGTGCGTGACGATGCCGCGGTGATCGATGGCGACGGTGGCGCCGGTATTCGTGGCGCGCAGCATGGGGCGCTCGAATTCGAGCGCGCGCATGCGGCTGATCGCCAGGTGCTGGTCTATGGCCACGCTGTCGCCGAACCAGCCGATATTGCTGAAGTTCACCAGCACCGTGGGCGCCGTGGCCGCATCGCCGAAATGCGCGCCCAGCTCCTCGCCGAACAAATCCTCGTAGCAGATGTTGGGCGCCAGCCGCTCGCCGGCCCAGGCCATGCTCGGCTGGCCCAGCGCGCCGCGGTTGAAGTCGCCCAGCGGGATGTTCATCATCTCGGTGAACCAGCGAAACAGCGGCGGTATGAATTCGCCGAACGGCACCAGATGGTGCTTGTCGTACTGGTAGCCCTGGATCTGGCCCGGCGTCCAGCCGACCACGGAGTTGGTGTAGCCCAGCTCCTCGGAGCCCAGCGGGATGCCCACCAGGGCGGCATGCGAGCCGCCCTGCTTGACGTAGGGAGCGCTCACCAGTGCCAGATAGTCCTCGGGCAATTGCTGGGGCAGCAGCGGGATCGCTGTCTCGGGCGCCACGACCAGGCGCGCGGGCGTCTGCAGCAGCGCGCGCCCGTACCAGCCCAGCGCCAGCGGGATGCCGCTGCCCGCTTCGAACTTCTCGTCCTGCGGAATATTGCCCTGCAGCAGGGCCACGTCCAGTTCGGGCCGCCGGGCCGACACATCGTTGACGGCCGCATCGCGCAGCCACCACAGGCCGGCCCAGGCCAGGCCCAGGGCGGCCAGGGCAGCCATGAGCCGTCCCCACCGGATGCCGGCCGGCCGGGCGCACAGCGCAGCCAGCCAGCAGGCCAGCCATGCCGCCACGGCGCCGGTCCCGTAGACGCCGATCCAGCGCGGCAGCACCGACAAGGGGCCTTCGACATGGGCATAGCCGCCGCTGCCCCAGGGAAAGCCGGTCCACAGCCAGCCGCGCGCCATCTCGGCCAGCGTCCAGGCCGCGGCGAACACCAGCGCCGCGCCCGCCGCGCCCGCAGGCCGCAGCCGGTGAAAGCCCCAGGCCGCGATCGCGTAGTAGCTGCCCAGGAAGGCCGCGAGCGCGAGCACGGCCAGCACGGCCAGCGGCGCGGGCAGGCCGCCATAGACATGCATGGAAATGAACAGCCACCAGAACGTGGCCACCAGCCAGCCCGTGGCGAACAGCAGGGCACGGCCCGCCGCCTGCGCGGGCCGCTGCGCCGTCTGCAGCAGCCATGCCAGCACGGCCAGCGAAGCGATTTGCAGCCACCACAGCGGCCGGCCGTAGCCGCCGGGCAGGCTCAGCCATCCGTCGCCCTGGCCGCGTGCCCAGGGCCAGGCCAGCGACAGCGCCTGCGCGGCGCCGGCCAGCGACAGCAGCGCCCGGCAGGCCCAGCCGCCCTGCGCCACGGCACGGCCATTGGCGTGCAGGGGGCGGTTGGACAGGATCACGGGGCGCACTTTTCCCAGCCGCAGCCCTGGCTCAGCTGCGAAGCAGGCCGTCGGCCGAGGGGTCGCGCACCACCTTGAACCAGCGCACGGCGCCGCCCTTGGTGTGCAGCACGGTGAACTCCAGTCCGGCCAGATGCACCTGCTCGCCACGGCGCGGCACGTGGCCGATCTCGTGGGCGATCAGGCCGCCGATGGTCTCGAACTCCTCGTCGGGGTCGCTGGCATGCAGCACCACATCGAAGGCCTCGGCCACATGTTCGAGGCTGGAGTCGCCGGCCACGCGGTAGCTGTTGTCGGCCAGCGCGAAGATGTCGCCCTCGTCCTCGGGAATGTCGAATTCGTCCTCGATCTCGCCCACGATCTCTTCGAGCACGTCCTCGATGGTCACCAGGCCCGCCACGCGGCCGAACTCGTCGATGACCACGGCCAGGTGGTTGCGGTTGCCCCGGAACTCGCGCAGCAGGTCGTTGAGTCCCTTGCTCTCGGGCACGAAGGCGGCCGGGCGCAGCAGGGCACGCAGATTCAGCTCGGGCGAGCGCTGCAGCTTGAGCAGGTCCTTGGCCAGCAGGATGCCGATGATGTTCTCGCGCTCGCCCTGGTAGACGGGGAAGCGGGAATGCGCGGTGGTGATGACCTGGTGCAGGATCTCGTCGAACGGCGCATCGATGTTGATCAGGTCCATGCGGGGCGCGGCGACCATGACGTCGCCGGCCGTCATGTCGGCCATGCGGATCACGCGTTCGAGCATGACGCGGGACTCAGGGCCGATGACCTGCTTGTCCTCGGCGTCGGCCAGGGTTTCGATCAGCTCATCCGGGGACTCGGGCGTCGGATGGATGAATTCGGCCACCTTTTGCAGGAAGCTTCGCTTGCCTTCCTTCTCGGAAGGGCGCGGAGAGTGGGGGTCGGACACTGCTTGGAGTGCAGGACGTGCGGTAGTGGAACAAGCTGCAAGGATAGCGGATTGCGCCGTCACCCCTTGCGGCGCTCACCCAATACCCTGCGCCAGACGGTCACTCGGCGGCCTGGTGGCGGCCTTCCTGGACGCCGCGGCGGATCTCCTGCACATCGGCCAGGAAATCCCAGAACTGCTTGGCCTGCTTCTTGAACTGGTAGTCGACTTCGCCGATGTGCTCGGTCATCAGCGAGGCCATGTGCGTGTCCAGGCTGGCCGGAGGCAGCTGCAGATAGGCCTCGGACTCCGAGCCGTCGCGCTTGATGGTGGCACCCGCCTTGCGCGCGATCTTGAGCATGGCCGTGTTCTCGGACAGCGCATGGATGAACACCATGGACACGCCCTTGGTGCGCGCATGGATCACCGCCCGGTTGAACAGCCGCCCGCCGTAGCCACGGCCACGCGCCTGCTTGAGCACGGAGACGCCGAACTCGGCGCAGCTCTTGTGCTCGGGATGGGGGGCGAAAGCCAGGTGCGCCATGGCGATCAGCTCCAGGCGGCGGTTGTAGATGCCGAAGATGTCATCGCGCTCGAAATCGAGCTGCATGGCGTAGCGGCGCACCTGTTCGTCGCTGGCCGCATAGCCGAAGCGCAGGTAGCGGTCGCCTTCGTCGAGCTTGAGCAAATGCGCCACCACACGCTCGCGGTGGGCCGGGCCCAGCGAGCGGATGGGCACCATGGACGCGGAGCGCCCATCGGGACGGTGCGGCTGGCCGGCGCTCGCACGCAACATGTCCCTGCCAGCCTGCCAGGACGCCTTCAACCAGTCTTTGGATGCATTCATGGCTCAAATATAGGTAAAAACCCGAAGTCCGGCAATCGGGATATTGCAATGCAACAAAACCGTAAGGTCTTAGCATGCAAACCAGTTGGCGGCTACAGCGGCACGGCCGTGGTGACCTTGACGCGGTCCATCACGAAGCTGGTCTTGCAGTCCTGCACGCTGGGATGCTTGAGCAGGGTGTCCATGACGAAGCGCGTGTAGTGCTGCATGTCGGCCACCACCACCCGCATCAGATAGTCCATCTCGCCGGTCAGCGACACGCATTCCACGACCTCGGGCCAAGTCTGCACGCTGGCGCGGAACACGTCCATGGGGTTGCGTTTGCTGGTCTCGGTGTATTTTTCCAGCCGCACGTTCAGATACGCCGTCAGGCCCAGGCCCACGGTTTCGGGCTGGACCAGGGCCACATAGCGGTCGATGACGCCGCCATCCTCCAGGCGCTTGACCCGGCGCAGCACGGCACTGGGCGAGAGCCCGACCTGCTCGCCGATGACGTCATAGGTTTCGCGGCCATTGGCCTGCAGGCGGCGCAAAATCGCACGGTCCAGCTTGTCGATGGTGTGGGTGGGGCTCATGGCGATGGAATTCCTGGAAACTGGGATTTCGCAAATTTTCTTCAGGGTTAACCCTTGTAACCCATTTAAATTGCGAAAAATATAAACATCCCGCAATTTTCATGCATTGCACATGTCCTCACCGCTTGCGGGAACAATGCCTGCGGCCGCGCGGCCTGCAGGGCCTGCCGCCAGCGCGGCTCCCAGGGGGCGTCACCCGCGCGACCGGTCTTCGCGCACTGCGACGGCGCAGCGGTTTTGCGCGGCCCACGCTGCCTATACTGCGAGGGTCGTCCATTCTTCGCTCCCGCCATGCAGCCCCGCCACGACGCAGCCCGCGCCCAGCCACGCCTTTCCGGCGCGGACCGCACGTCGGCCGCCGGCGCACTGGCGCGGCGCAGCCTGCTGGCCGCGATGGCCGGCCTGCCCTGGCTGCCGGCTCCGGCCCAGCCCCAGGGGGGGCGCGATGCGCCTGCGGCGCCCGCGGCCTCCCTGCCGCTGACCCTGGTCGTTCCCTATGCGGCCGGTGGCGCGCTGGACCGCACGGCGCGCCCGCTGGCACAAGCCAGCGTTCCCCGGCTGGGGCCCATCAACATCCTCAACGTGCCGGGCGACGGCGGCACCAAAGGCTCCAACATGGTGGCCCAGGCCTCGGCCCAGGACCGCGTGCTGCTCATGGGCGCGGCGGCCACGCTGGCCGTGCTGCCCTGGCTTCAGCCGCAGCTGGGCTACGACCCGCTGCGCGATTTCCAGCCGCTGGTGCTGGTGGCGCGCCTGCCCAATGTGCTGGTGATGCGCAGCGATCTGGCGCGCCAGTGGCGCATCCGCAGCCCCATCGACCTGCAGCGCTTTCTGGCCCGCCACCGCCAGCCTGTGCGCTATGCCTCGGGCGGGCCGGGCAGCAGCGGCCATCTGTCGGGGGAGATGTACCAGATGCTGACGCGCCTGCCGCTGCAGCACCTGCCCTTCGGCGGCACGCAGCCCGCGCTGTCGGCGCTGCTCGACGGCTCGGCCGAGCTGCTGTTCGACAGCCTGCCCTCCTCGCTGCCCCATATCCGGGCAGGCCGGCTGCAGGCCATCGCCGTGACGACGCTGGAGCGCGTGCCTTTGCTGCCCGATGTCCCGGCCCTCAACGACACCGTGCACGGCTTCAACCTGGCCAACTGGTTCGGACTGTTCGCCCCCGCCGCCTGGCCTGCCGAGCAGGCCCGGCACCATGCGGCAGCCTTCTCCCAGGCCATGCGGCGCAGCCCGGTGCAGGAAACGCTGACCGCCATGGGCGTGCTGCCGGAAGACCTGCAGATGCAGGAATTCGCGCGCTTCGTGCGCTCCGAGCACAGCAAGTACGGCCTGCTGGTGCAGGCCGCGCGCATCCGCCAGCTCTGAGCCCGGCGCTCAGCCGGTGCGTCGTGCCGGTGCCGCCTGCAGCTGCTCGCGCAAGCCGATGCAATGCCTCCAGACGCGCTCGTCGAACACCAGCTGCACATGGGCCACGTCATCCAGGCCGAGGGCTTCGCACCCGGGCAGCGTGGCCACGGGCGCGGGAAAGACGATGTTGTCGCAGGCGCTCCACCAGCAGCTGAACGGAACGTCCTCGGGCGGGGGCCCGAGCCTGCGCAGCCACTCGCCCTCCTCGCGCATGTCCAGCGCCGGCAGGCCCTGCGCAAAGCGCGCCATCCAGGTGCCGCGGTGCGGCGTGGCGAGGGTCACGACATGGGCCGCCAGCCGCGCCCGCTCCCCGGGCGCCAGATCGCGCAGCCAGGCCCGCACCACCAGTCCGCCCATGCTGTGGGCCACGATGAGCGGAGCGCGCCCCGTCGCTGCGGCCAGGCGGCGCACGCCGGCATCGAGGTCGGCCACCATGGCGTCCACCGATGCGCCATGCGCGGGCTCGAGCGTCACGGCCGCGCAGGCGATGCCCCCGGCCTTGAGCCGCGCCAGCCACGGCGCCCAGACCGCACGGTTGCAAAAGAAGCCGTGCACCAGCAGCACGCCGACCTGGCCGGCCGTGCCGGCGCCGCTGCAGCCGTCCGCCTCGGCATGGACGCGAAAGGGCAGGCGCCAGCCGAAGACCTGCAGCGCCAGCCTCCATTCCGCCGCCCAGGCCCGCGCCACCACGCGCCAGGGCGGCACGGGCGCACCGCGCCTGCGCGCCACATGCCGCATCAGCACCATCTGCAGCGCCAGCTGCAGCCCGGGCCAGCACAGGACCAGCAAGGCGCCGCCAGCGGCCACGCCAGGCGAGCGCGGCCACCAGGCCAGCAGCCATGCCAGGGCCAAGGCCAGCGTGCCCAGCACCACCCTCCGCAGAATGCGCGCGTTCATGTCTTTCTGACCTTCCAAAGGGACAAGCCCGGCCAAAGTAGCACAGCGCAGGCCGGTCCTAGGACAACCCCCGTAGACCGCGGGGCGCCCGGCTGACCAGAATCGGACGCAGGAGGCCGGCGCCCGCGCGGCGGCCTGGCTTCTTTCCTCCGACCAACCAAGGTATCCCTGCATGGACGCTGCGCCCTGGCTCAAGAACTATCCCGCCGACGTGCCCCATGAGGTGCATCCCGGGCAATACCGTTCTCTCACGCATCTGCTGGAGGAAGCGTTCTCCCGGCATGCGGACCGCCCGTTCTCCGTCTGCATGGACCGCTGGATGAGCTACCGCGAGGTGGACCAGCTGTCGGCGCGCCTGGGCGCCTGGCTGCAGGGGCTGGGGCTGGAGGCCGAAGCGCGCGTGGCCATCATGCTGCCCAACGTGCCGCAGTTCGCCGTCGCCATGGCCGCGGTGCTGCGCGCGGGATTCGTCTGCGTCAACGTCAATCCGCTGTACACGCCCCGCGAGCTGGAGCACCAGCTCAAGGACTCCGGCGCCACCGCCATCATCATTCTCGAGAATTTCGCGCACACGCTGGCCGAGGTGATCGAGCGCACAGCCGTGCGCCAGATCTGCATCACGGCCATGGGGGACCTGCTGGGCGGCGCCTATGGCCGATGGATCACCTTCGCGGTGCGCCACCTGGCCAAGATGGTGCCGGCCTACAGCCTGCCGCTGGGCCAAGGCAGCAGCGCACGCGAGGTCACGGCGTTCAGGCAGGCGCTGTCGCAGGGAGCCCGGCGCCAGCTGGCGGCCAGCCAGGCCACGCTCGACTCCGTGGCCTTCCTGCAGTACACCGGCGGCACCACGGGCCTGTCCAAGGGCGCCGTGCTGACCCACGGCAACATCGTCGCCGCCACGCTGCAGGCCCAGGCATGGTTTACGCCCGCCCTGCAGGGCAAGGTCGACGCACAGGACACGCACATCATCGCGGCGCTGCCGCTGTACCACATCTTCGCGCTCACCGTGTCCCTGTTCGCCATGCGCATGGGCGCCAGCCTGAGCCTGATTCCCAACCCGCGCGACATCGCCAGGTTCGTCAAGGTGCTGCAAAAGCGGCCCTTCCACATCCTGCCGGCCGTCAACACCCTGTTCAACGCCCTCCTGAACAACCCGCAGTTCCGCGAACTGGACTTCTCCCGGCTGCGCGTCTCGCAGGCGGGCGGCATGGCCGCCAGCGAAGGCACGGCGCGCCAGTGGCAGCAGGTGACGGGCTGCGTGATGATCGAAGGCTGGGGCATGAGCGAGACCTGCGCCATCGGCACCAACAACCCCGTCATCGCCGACCACTTCAGCGGCAGCATCGGCCTGCCGCTGCCCGGCATTTCCATCGCCATCAAGGACGACGAAGGCCGCGACCTGCCCCTGGGAGAGCCCGGCGAGCTGTGCATCAAGGGCCCCAACGTCATGCGCGGCTACTACAACCAGCCTGCGGAGACGGCCAAGGCCTTCACGGCCGACGGCTACATGCGCACGGGCGACATCGGCGTCATGGACGCCGATGGCTACACGCGCATCATCGACCGCAAGAAGGACATGATGGTGGTCAGCGGCTTCAACGTCTACCCGAACGAGCTGGAGAACGTGATCTCCATGTGCCCCGGCGTGCTGGAATGCGCGGCCGTCGGCGTGGCCGACGAGCGGCAGGGGGAAGCCATCAAGGTCTACGTGGTGCGCAGCGACCCGTCGCTGACCGAGGAGCAGGTGCTGCGCTACTGCCAGGACCAGTTGACCGGCTACAAGCGTCCGCGCCATGTGGAATTCCGCGACGAACTGCCCAAGACCAACGTCGGCAAGATCCTGCGCCGCGCGCTGCGCGACCCTGCCTGAAGCGCCCCTGGCCGCGCCCTGCCAGGCCCCGCTGCCCCGATGACACCCACCCCTGCCCCCTTTGCCGGCGCGCCGCTGCCGCCCGGCATGGCCGTGCTCGAGCGCGGCTGGCTTTCGGCCAACAGCATCGTCTTCCTGCCGGCGCCCGGCGACGCGCAGGGCGCGGCCGTGGTCGACACCGGCTATGTCAGCCATGCCGCGCAGACCGTGATGCTGATCGAACATGCGCTGGAAGGCCGGCCGCTGGCGCGCATCCTCAACACCCATCTGCACAGCGACCACTGCGGCGGCAATGCCGCGCTGCAGGCGCGCTGGCCGCAGGCGCAGGCCTTCACCGCGCCCGGGCAGGCCGAGCTGGTGCGGCGCTGGGACCCCGATGCGCTGAGCTACACCCGCACCGGGCAGGAATGCCCGCGCTTTGCCCTGGCCGGCGTGCTGCCGCCCGGCAGCAGCGTGCGCCTGAGCGGCCGCGACTGGCAGATCCATGCGGCGCCCGGCCATGACCCGCATTCCATCATCCTGTTCGAGCCGGACAGCCGCACCCTGGTCTCGGCCGACGCGCTGTGGGAAAACGGCTTCGGCGTGGTGTTCCCCGAGATCGAGGGACTGAGCGCCTTCGACGAGGTGGCCGCCACGCTGGACGTGATCGAGGGCCTGGCGCCACGCACCGTCGTGCCAGGCCACGGCGGCGTCTTCACCGACGTGGATGCCGCACTGGCCACGGCGCGCCGGCGCCTGGACGGCTTCGTGCGCGCCCCCGAACGCCACGCCCTGTATGCGGCCAAGGTGTTGCTCAAATACCGGCTGCTGGACTGGCAGAAGGTGCGGCTGTCCGAGCTGCTGCAATGGCTGGACGCCACTCCCTACTTCGGCATCCTGCATGCCCGCTACTTCAGCGCACAGCCGCCCGCAGCCTGGGCCGCCAGCCTGCTGGACCAGTTGGTGCAGTCCGGTGCCGCGCTGCGCCAGGACGGCTGGATCCTCAACGCCTGAAGGGGGTTGTCCGAGTCCGGGCAGCAAAAATCAGATTGTTCCTAGATGGATTTTGCCAATGAGAATCATTAGCATCCACCCATCGGGCAATCCCTCCCATCCGGCCATGGACAGGGCAGGCGCCTGATCAGAGCGAGCTCCCGGCCCGGCCCCTGACGCCATTGCAGCGCGTCATGCCCTGCAGCCATCCCGCCAGCCAGCATCCCAACGGAACCACAGACGGAGGCGGGCATGGCTCACCACATCACTCCCATCACAGGCCGCAAGCATGGCGCGGCAGCGACGCGGCCGCATGCCGCGGGCATCGCGGCGGCGCTGATGGCGCTGGGCCTGCCCGCGCAGGCGCAGACCGCGCCCCAGGCGCCGCTGGAAAAATCGCTGAGCGAAGTCCAGGTGCGCGAACGCCACGAAGCCGGCTACAAGGCCGATGCCGCCGCCTCGCCCAAATTCACGCGCCCCCTGCTGGACACGCCCCAGACCCTGTCGGTCATCCGCCGCGAGGTGCTGGAGGAACAGCAGGCCACCACCTTGCAGGAGGCATTGCGCAACACGCCGGGCGTGACGCTGCTGCTGGGCGAAGGCGGCAACTCCAACGGCAAGGACAACGTGTTCATGCGGGGCTTCGACACCACGGGCAACATCTTCATCGACGGCGTGCGCAACCTGGGCAGCTCGGTGCGCGACACCTTCAACATCGAGCAGATCGAGATCGTCAAGGGTGCCTCGGGCTCCGAATACGGGCGCGGCGCGCCCTCGGGCAGCATCAACATGTCCACCAAGCTGCCTTTCGCCGGCAACCTGTCGCAGGCCAGACTGTCCTCGGGCACGGCCGACGACCACCGGGCCACCATCGACATGAACCGCCAGCTCGATGCAAGCACGGCGCTGCGCCTGAACGCCATCGCCCAGAGCAGCGGCGTGGCAGGGCGCGACTTCGTGCGCAACAAAGGCCTGGGCATCGCCCCCTCGCTGGCCTTCGGCCTGGGCACGCCCACGCGCGTGCTGGCCGACATGCAGGTGCTGCGCTATGACAACCGCCCCGACGGCGGCGTGCCCACGGTGGGACTGCCTGGCTACTACAGCGCGCCGCTGGCCGCAGCGGGCATCACCCGCATCCCGGCAGTGGACCCGGCCAACTTCTACGGCAGCCTCGGCGACTTCAGCAAGACCACCCTCGACCAGGCCACGCTGCGCGTGGAGCATGAGCTGTCGCCGAACGCCACCGTGCGCAGCATCACGCGCATAGGCCGCAGCAAGATAGACCAGCTGCTCACCGGCGCAGGCGCCATCGTCAGCGACGGCAGGGGAGACGCGGCCGTCGCGCGCCCCCCTGCGGCCTGGGCCGCTTCCCGCTCGCGCCAGTTGCGCTGGCAGGAAAACACGCTGCTGACCCACCAGACCAGCGTTTCGGCGCGCTTCGATACCGGCGGCCTGCGACACGCAATGAATGCGGGGCTGGAACTGATCCAGGAAAAACAGGCGATCCGCGGCCGCACGGGTGCCGGCGATCTGCCCGAAGCCGATCTGTACGCCCCCAACGCCAACGATCCGGTGACCGGACAGAACATAGGTTTCACGGGCGCCAACAGCGATGGCCGCACCAGGACGCTGGCGCTCTATGCCTTTGACAGCATAGAGTGGCACCCCCAGTGGCAGCTCACCGCCGGCATGCGCCTGGACCGCTACCGGAGCCGGTACGACGCCACCGCGGCCTGCGGCGGACGCGGCGCGCCGGCCTGCGGCAGTCTGCCGGACGGCACCATCGTGCCCAGCGCCGAGGACCTCAAGGCCTCCGGCACCCTGCTCAGCACCAAGCTCGGTTTGAACTACAAGCCCGTGGAGCACGGCAGCATCTACGCCAGCATCTCGACCTCGCAGCAACCGCCGGGCGGCAGCAGCTTCTCGCTGAGCACCACCCAGGGCAGCATCAACAACCCCGCCATGGATCCGTCCAAGGCGACCAATCTCGAAATCGGCACCAAATGGGACATCCTGGACCGCCGCCTGCTGCTGACCGGCGCCCTGTTCCAGACCACGGTGCGCAATGACCTCGGCACCGTCGACAAGGTGACGGGCGCGGTCGTCCAGTACGGCAGAAAGCAGGTCAAGGGCATCGAGCTGGGCGCCGTCGGCCAGATCACGCCGGCCTGGAAGATCAGCGCCGGCCTGGCGCGCATGAGCACCCGCGTGAAGGAAGGCACGTCCACCCAGACCGGCGCCATCCTCAACTGGTCGCCCAAGCTCAGCTTCACGAGCTGGACCACGTACAGCTTCGGCAATGGCCTGAGCATCGGCGGCGGCGCCCGCTACATGGACGCGGTCACCCGCTCGGTCAGCAACGCGGCCCAGGCGGCCACCAGCAGCATGCTCAACACCCGGGCCTACTGGGTCTACGACGGCTTCATCGCCTATGAGGTCAACAGCAAGCTGCGCCTGCAGCTGAACATCTACAACCTGGCGGACAGGAAATACGTGGCCAGCCTGAACAGCGGCGGCGGGCGCTACATACCGGGTCCCGCCCGCTCTGCACGCCTGCTTGCCACGCTGAATTTCTGAACGGCTGCGCCGCGCGCACCGCTCCGGCAGGAGAGTCCACCATGATGCTGCACATTCCCGGCGTGCTCACGCGCGAGCAGGTCAGCACCATCCGCACAGCCATCGACGCCGCCGAATGGACGGACGGCCGGGCCACGGCCGGCAGCCAGGGCGCACGCGTCAAGCGCAACCGCCAGCTGCCCGAGCATTCGCCCGTGGCGCTGGCCCAGGGCCGCATCATCGAGCAGGCGCTGGCGGCCAGCGCGCTGTATTTCAGCGCCGCCCTGCCCGCGCGCACCATGGCGCCGCTGTTCAACCGCTATGCCGACAACGAAACCTATGGCCTGCATGTCGACGGGGCCGCGCGCCTGCTGCCCGGCACGCGGCAATGGATGCGCACCGACGTGTCCAGCACCCTGTTCCTGAGCGATCCCGGCGACTATGACGGCGGCGAGCTGGTGGTGGTGGACACCTATGGCACGCACGAGGTCAAGCTGCCGGCCGGCGACCTGATCCTCTACCCTGCCACCAGCCTGCACCGCGTGGAGCCCGTCACGCGCGGCGAGCGCGTGTGCTCCTTCTTCTGGGCGCAAAGCATGGTGCGCGACGATGCCCGGCGCGCCATGCTGTTCGAGATGGACCAGACCATCCAGCGCCTGCGCGCGCGGCTGGGGGAAACCGAGGAGACCGTGGCCCTCACGGGCCAGTACCACAACCTGCTGCGCATGTGGGCGGATATGTGAGGCGCCGGCGCCGCAGCGCCGCCGGGCTCAGGGCCTGTGCTTTTCGGCGCAGCCGATCAGGTGGTTGTAGCGGCTGGTCATGCACTGGTACATGGCCCGCGAACGGCCCGAGGAAGACTGGCAGTCGCCCACCGTGGCCTGGGCCTTGATCTGGCTCACCTTGCCGGCCGTGCTGTCGAACTGCGCCTGGGTGATGTAGCCGCCCTTGAGATTCTTCTGCCCGTTTTCGACCATGGTGTCGATCTGGCTGCGGATGTTGTCCACGGCCACGGCGCAGTCCAGGGGCACCTCCTTGGGATCGACCTTGCGCAGACCCTGGGCCAGGCCATCGGCCATCTCGCGCGCTTGCCTGGGCAGCTTCTTCGTGCCATCGGGATTGCGCTCCTCCCCGAAGCGGCCGGCGCCGGCGCCCGAGCTGCCGTTGGGCGACACCTTGAGCTGCGCGGCGTCGCCCTGGTCGAGCGGCCTTTGCGAGCCATAGTGGGTGCGCCCCTCCCCATCCACCCATTTGTAGACCGGCTGCGCCGCGGCGGCAACGGCCCAGGCCAGTCCCAGCACGGCCCACGCCATGCGGCCGCAATGTGTCGACATCCTCATGTCCCTCTCCAGCCCTCGGGCCCGCGCCATGCGGGCCCTTCTTGGCGGGGGCCAGTGTAGTGGCGCGGCGCCGCCAAGAACAGCGGGAAACGGCCTTTTGCTGCCGCAGCGCAAGGCCGGCCAGGCCCCTTCAGGGAAGATCCTTGCTGGGATCGGGCGTGGACGCATCGCGCGGGCCCACCGTGCCCAGGCGGCTCCTGAGCGACTGGGGCTGGCCCGTGATCAGGGCCGCATAGTTCGTGGTGTTGGACAGCACCTTCTTCACATAGTCGCGCGTCTCGGAAAACGGAATGTTCTCGGCCCAGATCGCGGCATCGAGCACCGGGCCGTTGCGCCAGTTGCGCGGCCGGCCCGGGCCGGCGTTGTAGCCGGCGGCGGCCAGGGCCATGGAGCCGTCGAAATCATCGAGAGCCAGCTTCAGATAGGCCGTGCCGATGGTGATGTTCACGTCGCGGTCGTTGATCATGGCGGGCGAAAAATCCGCCATGCCGATCTTGCGTGCCGTCCAGCGCGCCGTGGCCGGCATGACCTGCATCAGCCCCGAGGCGCCCACGCCCGAGCGCGCATCCATGATGAAGCGGCTTTCCTGGCGGATCAGGCCATAGACATAGGCCGGGTCCAGCCCGATGGCGCGCGAGCGCGCCAGCACCGTGTCATGGAAAGGCATGGGAAACCGCTGGCTCCAGTCGGCAAAGCTGCGCGTGCGCTCGCTGGTGTTGATGCAGCGGTCCCAGACCTGCTGCTGGCAGGCATAGTCGGCCGCCGCCAGCAGCTCGCGGTCGCTCATGCCGCCAGGCTGGTGCAGGTTGGTGGCGTAATTCCACTCGCGCACCCCTTCGCTGCGCAGGCCGGCCTGGATGGCATAGATGCCGCGCAGCAGCGAGGGATTGGCCCGGGCCGCCGCCTTCTCCTGGGGCGTCAGCGGCGCGGGCGCGGGCGGCACGGTCACGCGCTGGCCGATGTCCTCCAGCGCCAGCTGCTCGTAGAAGCTGCCCGGTCCGGCCATGTCCTCCAGCAGCTGGCGCGCCTCGTTGCGCTCCTGCTCGCTGGGGCGGCCCGCCAGCAGCGACCTGGCCTTCCAGTAAGTCCAGGTGGCATCGGTGCGCTCCGCGCCCATGGCGTCGATGCTGCGGCGCACGGTCTTCCAGTCGCCCGCGCGCAGGGCCGTGCGCACCTTCCAGCCCAGCAGCTCATCGCTGAGATCGGCGTCCTTGCGCACCTTGGCGAAATAGCCCGTGGCCTCGGCCTGCAGCCGCAGCGCCGCCTGCTTGCCGATCACGCCCCAGGCCCAGTTGTTCTCCTCGGCGGTCAGCCGCGCAGCCCAGCCGCCTTCGAGCTGCGCTGCGGCGGCGCCCGGATCGCTGGAGGCCATGCGGATCAGCGCCAGCAGCGCCAACTCCTTGGGCACGGCGCCGCGCACGCGCGACTGGCCCGCCAGGTACTTGGCCGGCGATGCGAAGACCTGCGCCACCTGGGGCAGCGCATCGGGCGCCACGATGGCCACGGCATCGCGCGTGGCCTTCTGGCGATTGGCCTCGGCCGACAGCCGCGCCTTGCGCCAGACATCGGCCTCGGTGATCTGCCGGGCCGAATACAGTTCGCCGGCCGCCAGCGTGCAGCCGTCATCGGCATCGCGCTGGGCCCACCACAGATCGCGCACCTGCTGGCCCAGATTCGCGGCCGGCTGGCCCTTGAGGCTGTCCACCAGCAAGGCATAGCAACTGACCGAGCGGTCGTCGCGCATGCGGAAAGCCCCGTGGATCTGGTCGAACATACCCCAGTCTCGGCGCTGGCCCAGCAGCAAGAGCCAGTCATTGCGCAAGCGGTCCTCCTGGTAGGAGCCGGCCCAGCGCTTGAGAAAGGACTGGATTTCGTCGGCGCTGGCCTCGTCCAGCCGGGCCTTGAGTTCCCAGTAGGCGGCCCAAGGTTCGAGCACATGCCCGCGCGCCGACGGCAGCAGCTGGGTCAGCCGGGCCTTGTCGTTCTTGCGGAAGGCCTGCTGCATGTCCAGCAGTACCTGGTCGCCACGGTTTTGCGCCAGCGCAGGCGTGGCTGCGGTGGTCCAGAGGGAAGCCGCCAGAAGCGGTGTCAAAATCTTCAGCCAGTGCATGGAGGAAATTATCTGATGGACAAAGCAGCCCTGCGCCGCAGCTTGATAGACCAGCGCCTGAACCTTCCCGACCGATTGCAGCGCGCCGACGCACTGCAGCAGGTCATGCGCTTTTGGCTGATACAGCGGCCCGACACCGTGATCGGCGCCTACTGGCCGATCAAGGGGGAATTCGATCCGCTGCCCGCCCTTCACCGCTGGAAGGAAGATGGCGAGCTACAGGGTACCCCACAACGGCGCCGCATCGGCCTGCCGGTGATCGACAAGCAGCGTAAGACACTGAGCTTTCATGCCTGGTACCCCGGCTGCCCCATGGAGGAGGATGCCTATGGCATTCCCAAGCCCAAGGACACCGAGATCCTCACGCCCACCCTGCTGTTCGTGCCCTGCGTGGGCTACGCGGCGGGAGGCTACCGCCTGGGCTACGGCGGGGGCTTCTACGACCGCACGCTGGCCGAGCTGCAGCCCAAGCCCTTCACCGTGGGCCTGGGCTATGCCTGCGGCTACGTGGACGAGTTCGAGCCCGAGCCGCATGACCTGCCGCTGGACGCCATCCTCAATGACCATGGGGTCGTCTGGCCGATTTAACAGCGGCGGACAAAACTGGCGCAACCCAAACCAGGGACACCGAGGAAGGGCCTACGCCGGCCGCGCCGCCCCCGCGAAGCGGGTAGAGAGGCGCCGTGCAACGGGGGAAGCGGCGTCAGCCGCTCAGGGGGTGCGGCCTGCCTGCCACTGACTCCAGCCGCGCGACCGCAGCTCGCAGGCGGGGCAGGCCGCGCAGCCGTAGCCCCAGTCGTGCAATGTCTCGCGCGTGCCCTGGTAGCAGGTGTGGGTGTCGCGGCGGATGAGTTCGACCAGCTTGTCGCCGCCCAGGTCGTGGGCCATCTGCCAGGTCTGGGCCTTGTCGATCCACATCAGCGGCGTGTCGATGCGCAGGCGCCGCTCCAGGCCCAGGTTCAGCGCCAGCTGCATGGCCTTCATGGTGTCGTCGCGGCAGTCGGGGTAGCCCGAGTAGTCGGTTTCGCAAACGCCGGTGACAATCACCGACAGGCCGCGCCGGTAGGCCAGCGCGCCGGCCAGCGTCAGGAACAGCAGATTGCGCCCCGGCACGAAGGTGTTGGGCAGGCCGTCGGCCTGCATGGCGAAGGCCACGTCCTCGGTCAGCGAGGAGCCGCCGATCTGCTGCAGCACGTCCAGCGACAGCACATGGTCCTCGCCCAGGCGCGGCGCCCATTCGGGAAATTCACGGGCCAGGCCATCACGCACCTGCTGGCGCACCTGCATTTCCACGCGATGGCGCTGGCCATAGTCGAAGCCCAGGGTCTCGACGCGCTGGTAGCGCGACAGCGCCTGCGCCAGGCAGGTGGCCGAATCCTGGCCGCCGGAAAAAAGCACCAGGGCCGCCGTGTGGCGTGCGGCCGGCGCCTGCTCGGTTGAAATACTGTGTTGCATAGTTTGCAGATTAGACAGGCTCAGGGAGCGTCCGGCTCCTACACGGGTTTTTGCACCGGGCTTGCTAAGCTAGTGGCTCTATCGCGGAGGAGGCAGTCATGCTCACACTCTATATCGGCAACAAGAACTATTCGTCATGGTCCATGCGGCCATGGGTGCTGATGCGCCAGGCGGGCATCCCCTTCGAGGAAGTGGTGCTGCGCTTTGACAGCTTCGACCCCCAATCCGCCTTCAAGCAGCGCGCACGGGCACTGTCTCCCTCGGGGCGCGTGCCCGTGCTCATGGACGAAGGCCTGGCCATCTGGGACAGCCTGGCCATCTGTGAATATCTGGCGGAGAAATTCCCCGAAAAACACCTGTGGCCCACGCTGGCCCTGAACCGCGCCCGCGCCCGCAGCCTGTGCGCCGAGATGCACAGCGGCTTCAGCACCCTGCGCACGCTGTGCCCCATGAACATCGAAGCGCAGTTGCCCGAGGTCGGCGCGCGCCTGTGGAGCGAGCACGCCGCGCTGCGCGAGGAAATCCAGCACCTGACCGATCTCTGGCAGCCGCTGCTGTCCACGGCCAGCGGCCCCATGCTGTTCGACCAGTTCAGCATCGTCGATGCCTTCTTCGCCCCCGTGTGCATGCGCCTGACCACCTACGCCCTGCCCATGACGCCCGCCGTCGATGCCTACGTGCGCCGCGTGCGCACCCTGCCCGGCGTGCAGGACTGGGTGCAGGGCGCGCTCGCGGAGCAGGATTTCCTGCCGTTCGAGGAGCCTTACCGGACGGGGCCCGGGGGCTGACCGCCCACGCGTGCGGGGCGCAGCACTCAGAACGGCTGCGTCAGTATGTGCACGAGGCTGCGCACGCCGTCGAAGTAGTTGCCCAGCCGCATGTTCTCGTTGAAGCTGTGCTGGTTGTTGTCGGCATTGACCAGCGGCACGATGACGAAGGGAATCTTCAGCGCCTGCACGGCCGCGCCGGTCGGCACGGTGCCGCCCATCATGCGGATCTGCACGGGGTCCCTGCCCCAGGCCTGGCGCATGCTGGCGCGCAGCCACTGGCCCACGGGCGCGTCCAGCGGCGTGCGCACGGCCGATCCCGAGGCCGAGACGCCGCCCAGCTTGAGCGTGGCCAGCTTGGGGTAGCGGGCGCGCTGCTCTGCGGTCGGGGGCGCATCGGTCAGGTGAAAGCCCTGGGCCTCGATGTGCGCGCGCAGCAGTTGTTCGAGCCGCTCGGGCGGCGTTTCGGGCACGGTGCGCATGTCGATCTCGGCCACGGCCACCGACGGCACCACGGTGCGCGCCTTGGCGCCGACCTCGGCGCTTTGCAGGCCGCGCACGTTGAGCGACGGGTACTGCATGGCCTCCTGGTAGCTGCCGCCCACGGACTCGGCCTTCGCGATGCCCAGGCGCTTGCGCAGCGCCGCCTCGTCGTCGGGCACGGCCTGCATGACCTCGCGGGCCTGGGCGTCGAATGCGATGCCGTCGTAGTAGCCCTTGACCAGGACCCGGCCCTCGTCGTCCTTCATGCTGGCCAGCAGGCGCGCCAGCGTCTGGGCAGGGTTGGCCGCATAGTTGCCGTAGTGGCCGCTGTGCAACTCCTGGCCGGCGCCGTAGACGGTCAGCGTGGCCTGGGCGACGCCCCGGTTGCCGAACACCAGCGTGGGCTGGTTGCTGGCATGCATGGGGCCGTCCAGCACCAGCATCGCATCGGCGCGCAGCGCCGCCAGGTTCTCGCCGATCACGCGGCCCAGCGTGGGCGAGCCCTTTTCCTCCTCCGAATCGAGCAGCACCTTGATGTCCACACCGGGCTGCCGGCCCTCGGCCTTGAGCGCATCCAGCGCCGCCAGCAGCATCACGATGGGCGCCTTGTCATCCGACGAGGAGCGCGCGAACAGCCGCCATTCGGGATCGGCACGCTCGCCATACAGCTGCTCCAACGGCAGGTCGGACCAGCCGCCGTCGGGGCTGCGCCGCTTGAGCACGGCCTGCCAGGGACTGGCCTGCTGCCATTCGGCAGGCTTGACGGCCTGGCCATCCAGATGGGCGTAGAACAGCACGGTCTTGCGCTCGCCCGGCTGCGGCGGCAGCGCGGCCAGCAGCATGGGCTTGTCGCCATTGGCCAGTTCGCGCACTTCGAAGCCGCGCTGCGCGAACGCCTTGGCGAACCAAGCCACGTTCTTCTGGATATCGGCCGGCACGGTGGCATCGTTGGGCAAGGCCAGCACCTCGACCCATTCGCGCAGGCTGGCGCGGGCGGCCTGGCGCGCGGCATCGTCGAGCGGCGCGGCAGACGCCGGGCCGATGAGGCCGGCAGCGGCCAGGCCCAGCGCCAGGGCGGCGACAGGCAATGTGAAGGTCCGGGGCATGCAAAAGTCTCCTGAATCAAGTGAGGCCGGCACGATCGCCGGCACTGCCCGCCATCATGGCACTGCCCGATGCACGCGCTTAACATCGACCCATGAACGAATTCGAGGTGTACATGGTGGGCGGCGCGGTGCGCGACCGCCTTCTGGGCCGGCCCGTGAACGACCGCGACTGGGTCGTGGTCGGGGCCACGCCCGGGCAGATGGCGGCGCGCGGCTTCACGCCGGTGGGGCGCGATTTCCCGGTCTTCCTGCATCCTGAAACGCACGAGGAATACGCGCTGGCGCGCACCGAGCGCAAGAGCGGCCAGGGCTACCGCGGCTTCGTCGTGCAGGCCTCCCCCGATGTCACGCTGGAGCAGGACCTGGCGCGGCGCGACCTGACCATCAATGCCATGGCGGCGCCCGCCGGCTGGGATGGCGACAGCGGCGCCGTGGTCGACCCCTATGGCGGCCAGGCCGATCTGCAGGAAAAGCTGCTGCGCCATGTGACCGAGGCCTTCCGCGAAGACCCCGTGCGCATCCTGCGCGTGGCGCGCTTTGCGGCGCGCTTCGACGATTTCCGTGTGGCGCCGCAGACCCTGGCGCTGATGCGCGGCATGGTCGCTGCCGGCGAGGTCGATGCGCTGGTGCCCGAGCGCGTGTGGCAGGAAATCAGCCGGGGCCTGATGGAGGGCCGCCCTTCGCGCATGTTCGAGCTGCTGCGCGCGTGCGGCGCGCTGGCCGTGCTGCTGCCCGAGCTCGATCGCCTGTGGGGCGTTCCCCAGCGCGCCGAGTACCACCCCGAGGTCGATACCGGCGTGCACGCCATGATGGTGCTGGACATGGCCGCGCAGCTCGGCGCGCCGCTGGCCGTGCGCTATGCCTGCCTGGTCCACGACCTGGGCAAGGGCACGACACCGGCCGATGTGCTGCCGCGCCACATCGGCCACGAGCAACGCAGCGCCCGGCTGGCACAGCAGGTCGGCGAACGCTGGCGCGTGCCCAGCGATTGCCGCGAACTGGGCGACGTGGTGGCCCGCGAGCACGGCAACATCCACCGCAGCGGCGAACTGGGCGCGGCCGCCCTGGTGCGGCTGCTGGAACGCTGCGACGCCATCCGCAAGCCCGCGCGCTTCGAGCAGGCCCTGATGGCCTGTGAATGCGATGCGCGCGGGCGCCTGGGGTTCGGCGACCACGCCTACCCCCAGCGCTCCCGGCTGCGCGGCGCACTGGCCGCGGCGCTGTCGATCTCCACCGCAGAGGCCGCGGCGCAGGCCACGGCCCGCGGCAAGCAGGGCAAGGCCATTGGCGAGGCCGTGCAGGCGGCGCGCACGCAGGCCGTGGCCGATTGGCTGGCCCGCGCCGGCGCGGCGCCTACCACTTGACGGTCAGCAGCACGCGCCCCGTGACGGCCTTGTCGCGGCCCATCTCGAAGCCCCGGCTGTAGTCCACCGAGCCCGACAGGCTCGCGCGCGGGCCCAGCGCCCCCGTGAAGCCCACGCCCACCTGGCCCCAGCTGCGGCCCAGCCCCGTGCGCAACGCCAGCGCATGC